>CAZAPT010000045.1:0-6216 GCA_964487335.1 uncultured Dehalococcoidia bacterium | reverse complement strand
TCCGGCATCGGCCGCCCCGCGGAGCTCTGCGGCCCGCTCAGGAGCAGGCGCAGGCTTCCCCTATAGACGTCGGCGAAGGCCGGAGCGTTCATGCCGACCGTGAAGCCGAAATGCTTGGTGTAGAAGTCGACGGCGCTCGGGACGTCATCGACCATGTAGCGGACACTCACGGTCTCATTGAGATTCATTCGACGTTTCTCCTCTCTGTGTGCGAAGTCATTTCTCCGATCAAGAACGGGATCCGCGCTTCGAGCTCATCGGCCGTGCGCTCGAATGCGGCGTAGCTCGTTTCGTCCGGCGCACCTTCCGAAGCCGGGTCGGGCATGCTCCAGTGAGTCGCCATCGCAGCAGGAAACTCGGGGCAGATCTCACGCACCCTGTCGCAGAGCGTGATGACGCGGTCGAATCGCGTCTCCTTGAAGCGGTCCAGTTGCTTGCTCTTCTGCGTCGAGATATCGATCCCGCGCTCCGCCATTACGCGTACCGCATTCGGATGCAGCGGCTTCGGATGGCTGCCCGCGCTCCGAGCGCGGATAGCGCCGCCCGAGTGATGCTCGAGCATCGCCTCTGCCATCTGCGAGCGGGCGCTGTTTCCCGTGCAGAGGAACAGCACAATGGGCCGGCGCCGAGCCTGATGGCCAGCGGCCGCGCGCGGATCGAGCACCTCGACGCGCAGCCCCGGCTGGAGCGCGGGTCCCACATCGCTGAGAAGGTCGGCACAGCGCTGCAAGTCCATGCGGTAGTAGGTGTCCCGCCCGTCCGCCGAGCTGCGTCGCGCGGACACGATCCCGGCGTTGCGAAGACTCCCGAGATGGTACGAGACCAGGTTCTGCGGCCTCCCGACCAGCTCCGTGAGCTCGCTCACCTTGCGGTCGCTTCTCGCCAGCTCTGTCAACAGCCGCCAGCGCTGCTCGTCGCCGAGGAGCTGGACGAACCGGAACGGCGTTACGGTCGCGTCGCTCGAAGCCATGTGCCGAGAGTACATCAAACTAGATTGTTAGGTCAAGATATTTTGATGTAATTTCTGGAGAGAGTTTGACGGCTGGCGGCGCACAGTGAACAAGGTAAGCGCCGGGGGAACGAGCCATGAGTCTAAGCGCGGGTCCAACCTCGCAGTTTGCTGGCTTGCTTCGCCCATGCGTTGAGCTGCGCTTCGTCGAGTTCGTCCTCGTGAATGTCGACGGAACGGACGTCCTTGTCCTTCGACTCGCCGGGAGGGACTGGACGCAGCGACGCGCCACGGAAGAACGTCACCTTCACGTACTTCGTGAAGCAGTGGAAGCTCAGGAACCATCCCCGTCCCTCGATCCCGTAGAACGGCGAGTTCCACTTCACGGCCTTGCGCACGCCCGGGACGGAGCGCACGATCAGCGCGTCGAGCCTGCGTCCGACGTCGCGCTTCCACCCGGGCATACCAGCGATGTACTTCTGCAGTGGCGCGTCGCCATCGGCCTTCGCGATCTGCGGGTTTCCGCCGGAGAGGAGGATCGGCTTTGCCGCGTTGCGTTGGCGTAACTTCTGTGCCGGCTTGCGAGTCGCCATCGCCTTGGTGCGAGGGCGCCGGACGGCGCGCTTCCCCGTGGTCTTCGGCGACTTCCCAGATGGCGTCGGCATGGTGTTCGCTCCACGTTGACTCGGTATAGCGCGAGCCAGAGATACGCTCGTGCGATGGCGGCAATCAGCGCGACCCGCGTCCCTATACTAGCGGTGCGATGACAAGGGCAGACGCACTCGACGCCCTGCGACGCATCGAAGACGCGCAAGCGGCTCTCCGCCGAATGCTGGCGCCGTTCGCGCCGTCACGTCTTCGCGAGCGGCCTGCGTCGGGTGGGTGGTCGCCCATGGAGAACGTGCGCCATCTGGTCTTCGCCGAGCAACATCACTTCAAGCCGTATCTCGACCGAGGGTTCCGCTGGAGCAACGTGGCCGTTCCGCCGCCTAACAAGACCGGTGAGCGCCGCCTGAGCCCGGTAGGGGCGGATCCGGCCGGCACGCTCGATGAGGTGTTCGAGGCCTGGGCGAAAGTCCACGGAGTCGTGCGGTCGCTCGCGATAAATGACCCAAATCTGGCGCCTAACCTCCAGGGCAACCTGGAACACGTCGCTGTCCACACCAGGACCATCGAGCGCTTGCTCCGCGACTAGCACGTTGTCATCGCCAGGTAACGCCGCTTTGCCAGGCGTGGACAAATGCAAATATGGAAGCCATGGCTACGTTATCGGGTGAAGCGTTCACGTCCGGCCCGGAGGATCAGTGACCGTCATCGACTGGCTCCTCGACTCAGATCCGTCGATTCGGTGGCAGGTGATGCGCGACCTGACCGATGGGCCGGCCGACGACCTCACGGCCGAACGCGCGCGCGTCGCGACACGGGGATTCGGCGCGGAGCTGCTGGCGCTCCAGGCCGACGACGGAAGGTGGGCCGGCGCCGCGTGGAACCGCGGGTGGAACTCCACGATGCACGCGCTGACGCTGCTTCGGGAGTTCGGTCTCGATCCGACGACTACCGAGGCGCGGCACGCGGTGGGGCTTGTACGCGACCGAGTGACGTGGCGCGGTTGCGGCCCAATCGAATGTGCCGATAACGCCTTCTTTGCCGGCGAAGTCGAGCCCTGCATCAACGGCCAGGTGGCGGCGGCGGGCGCGTACTTCCGACAGGACGAGAGCGGCCTCATCAAGCGCCTGCTCGGCGAGCAGCTGCCGGACGGCGGCTGGAACTGCGAAGCGGAGTACGGCTCGACGAGGTCGTCCTTCAACACCACGATCTGCGTGCTCGAGGCGCTGCTCGAACATGAGCGCGCTGCGGCGGCCGCGCCGAACGTCACCGAGGCCCGGCTGCGCGGTCAGGAGTATCTCCTCGAAAGGCGCCTCTTCCGCCGCCAGTCCACGGGCGAAATCATCGAGCGAGATCGCAAAAGTGGCGCGCGCTGGACACAGTTCGCGTTCCCGCCGTGGTGGCACTACGACGTGCTTCGCGGCCTCGACTATCTGCGCAGCGCCGACGTCACGCCGGATGAGCGCGTGGCGGACGCCGTCGAGCTGGTGGCGTCGAAGCGTGACGCCGACGGCCGCTGGCCGCTCGATGTGACGTATCCCGGCGTCATGCCGGTGGAGATCGACGACGGCGATGGGCAGCCGAGCCGGTGGATCACTCTCCGCGCCCTGCGTGTGCTCCGCTGGTACGACCGCGAAGCCTCCTAACCCGCGATCAGCACGATTTACACTGACCGCTGATGGAACTCGACATCCGCTATGTGAGGACCGCGGACGGCGTCAACATCGCGTACGGCACGGCCGGTAGCGGGTCGCCCCTCGTGCGGCTCCCCAACCCGCCCTTCAGCCATTGCCAGCGTGAATGGCGGGACAGCGCGTTCTACACGCGGCTGTGCCAGGGACGCATGGTGGTGACGTTCGACCCCCGCGGCACGGGCTTATCGGATCGGGATGTGACGGACTTTTCGCTCGAGGCGCGGCTGCGGGATCTCGATGCCGTCGTCGATCGCCTGGGGCTACCGACGTTTGCGCTCCACGGGATATGGGATTCCGGGCCGGTCGTCATCGCGTACGCGGCGCGGCATCCCGAGCGCGTCACCCACCTCGTGCTGGACGACGCGGTCGTCAGTGGGCGTGCCGCGAGAGAATCGCGCCAGATTCGCGCCATGAGCGAGCTCGTCGGTGACTGGGAAGCCGTGACAGAACAGATCGCGTTCGCCTTCGCGGGAGCGGGCGGCGACGTCGATCGATATGCCGCGTTCATGCGCGACTGCACTACGCACGACGCCGCCCGCCACATGTGGGCTGCATTCGCCGAGGAGGACGTCACCGGCCTGCTGTCCACACTTCAAGCGCCCACGCTAATTCTTCAGCACGTCGGGCTCCGTGTTTCCAACCTTGACGCAGTGCGCGAGATCGCGGCACTGATACCAAACGCTCGCCTCGTTTTTCTGGACGGCAGGGAGGGAGATGATCTCGACCACCTGTTGAAGGTGATGGCAGAGTTTCTCGGCGATCGTCCTCCTGCCGAAGAGCCGGTTCGCGCGTCGGGCGCCTTCCGCACCGTGCTGTTCACGGATCTCGTCGGTCACACCGAGATGATGCGGCGCCTCGGTGATGAGCGCGGGCGAGCGGTGCTGCGCGACCACGAGCGGATCACGCGCGAGGTGCTACGGCAGCACGGTGGCGACGAAGTCAAGGCGATGGGCGACGGCTTCATGGCGTCCTTCGCGTCCGTCACCCAGGCGATGGACTGCGCGATCGCCTTGCAACGCGCGTTCGCGGCGCACGAAGGCGAGCCACTGCAGGTTCGGGTCGGGCTGAACGCCGGCGAGCCCATCGAGGAAGACGGCGACCTCTTCGGCACGACTGTCATCATAGCCTCGCGGATCGCGGCGCACGCGGGTGCGAGCGAGATCTTCATCCCCGAGCCCCTCCGGCACCTGCTCCACGGCAAAAGCTACGTCTACGCCGACAGAGGCGAGGCGATCCTCAAGGGTTTCGAGGACGCCGTGCGGCTGTACGAAGTGCGCTGGCAGGAATGAACGCCGCCGGCCGCCTGCCACCGTCGGAGCGGACGGAATCATACGTGCCGAGCGTAATGAATGCTCCACTCGGCGCAGCGCTGCCGGCATGAGCGCGTATTACGCAGCAACCATATCCGACGTCGACGCCCAGCGTGCGCGGCTCCGGCGGCTGTTGCGCGCAAAGGACGCCAGCGTGCTCAACCGTCGGCCGCCGAACGACGATTGGTCGATCATCGAGAACGTGCGGCACCTCCTCTTCGCGGAGCAGCTCCACCTCGGCGGCTACATGCGCGACAAAGTCGAGTGGAGTCCACTCGGGATGACGGGCATGACCGCGAAGAAGTTCGCTGGCGTCGGGAAAAGCCGCACTGCTGACGTCGAAGAAGTCTTCTTCGAGTGGGACGGATTCCACCGTCGTATCCGCACCGCGATGAAGTCGGCAGCCGGCCCGGACGTCGAGAAGGCGCTGTGGCGCAACCACCGGCACCTGAGGATCCACATCGACGTCATCGAGCGGCTGCTACGGCGGTTCGACAGAGGTTGACGCGCGTGCCGGCTGCGCTACCGCAGCGTGCAGGCGGCGGTCCCGTCACTGCGCTCCGTCGGCCTGCTCGGACGGCCGCCATCCTCGGTTGAGTATGCTGTCCGCACCTATGCGAGTCTGGCGAGAGGCGATGCGACGATTGGGCGCCATGCCACGGCTTCGGCGCGGGCTGATCCTCGCCGTGCCTGCTCTCGCCGTTATCGCCGCCGGGGCTGGTGCGTTCTGGCTGCTGTCCTCAGGCAGCGGCTCCAACTCGAAGTCGGCCACAAGAACGGCGGCGATCCTCGACCAGCTCGACCTCACGGCGCCGGATCCCGACTTCGTGAAGAACGCGACGGACACCCTGCAGCAGGCGGGCTACTCGGTGACCTACTACAAGGGCGACGAGGTCACCGTCGACCTCTACCGCGAGCTGCCGACGCACAACTTCGACCTGGTGATCCTGCGCGTCCACTCCGCGCCGGTGACGGTCCACAACGACACCACCGGCGAAGTCACGCAGTCCGACTTCCTGAGCCTGTTCACGGGCGAAACGTACAGCGACAAGTACCAGCAGGAGCAGGACCTCGGGCGCATCGCGAAGTCGCGCTACCTGCGGCAGGGTTATCCGGGCGAGTACGTCTTCGGCATCGTGCCGAGCTTCGTGCAACGCAGCATGCAGGGGCGCTTCAACGGCACCCCGATCATCATGATGGGCTGTGACGGTCTGCGGTCGCAGACGACGGCGCAGGCGTTCCTCGACAAGGGCGCGAGCGACTTCGTGAGCTGGAGCCAGCCGGTGTCATCGGTGCACACCGACGAAGCGACCGAGAAGCTCATGCAGCGGTACCTCATCGACGGCGAGCCAATGGACCAGGCGGTGAAGAACACTGCGACGGACGTCGGCCCCGACCCCTATTTCGGCGGCGAGCTTCGGCTGCTCAGCAAAGCTAAAGGGTCCGCGCGCTCAGGCTAGCACCGCCGCACTTCGCGTCTACGACTCGGTGGTCTTGCGCCGCCGGGCCGTTCGCGTCGAGCGCGTTCGCGCCTTGCGCTTCGTCGAGCGGCGCGCCGCGGCGCGCTTCGGTTTCGTCGCGGCGCTCGGCGGCCTGGCGGCGGCGCGACCAGTTCCGTTCGATTAGGGGCCCGGGCCCCCAACTGTCCACCTGCGGG
>CAZAPT010000044.1:0-9804 GCA_964487335.1 uncultured Dehalococcoidia bacterium | reverse complement strand
CCAGCTGCCGGGTCGACCCCGACGCCGGGCTCGCCGACTGCTGATTCGACGGCGACACCCGGCGGCGCGAGCGCCAACGACGCAACGCCTGGCGGCCAGGGGAGACGGCGGGGCAGCGGCACGCCGGGGGCGGGCGCAGCGAACGGGACGCCAGGAGCCGGACGATTCGGCGGGAATGGGAACTTCGGGAGCTTTGGGGGCGCGGCGGCTTCCGGCACGCCGACCGACGCGAAGCCGGCGCCGGGCATGAACGCGCGTATCACCATCGTCGTGGATCAGCGGCAGGATGTGCTGCGCGCGCCGTCATCGGCGATACAGACGAACGGACCCAACAATACCGTGCAGGTGAAGGCTGCCAACGGCTCGACCAGCAACGTCGATGTTCAGACCGGGCTGAGCGACGGGACGAACACCGAGATCATCAGCGGATTGAACGAAGGCGACACGGTGATTATCCCCGTGCGAACGTCCTCGGCGGTGTCGGCGACTGGGGCGACGAGAAGCGGGGCCACCGGCGGCGGTGGTGCCGGCGGTGGGTTCCGCTTCGGCGGTGGTGGCGGTGGAGGCGGCGGCGGAGGCCGGGGCGGTGGTGGCGGTGTAAGCGGCGGCGGAGGCCGGGGCGGAGCCGCGGGAGACTGATGATGATCAGCCTGCGCGGCGTCACCAAGATCTACCGCACGGGCGACGTGCTGGTGCCGGCGTTGCAGGACGTCGACCTGGACATCGATCGCGGGGAGTTCCTGGCGATCATCGGCACGTCTGGATCGGGCAAGTCGACACTGATGAACGTTGTCGGCTGCCTTGACCGGCCGACGCGTGGTACGTACACGCTCGAAGGGCGCGACGTGCAGAACATGACGGACGCCCAGCTCGCCCGGGTCCGGCGGTACAAGATCGGGTTCGTCTTCCAGTCGTTCAACCTGCTGCCTCGGCTGCCTGCGCTTGCGCAGGTGGAGTTGCCACTCATCTACCGCGGCGGCGCAAACCGGCGCCAGGTGGCGGCTCGTGCACTCGCCGACGTTGGTCTCGGGGACCGGATGCACCACACGCCCGCGCAACTTTCCGGCGGGCAGCAGCAGCGCGTCGCGATCGCCCGGGCGATCGTGTCGAATCCCTCGGTGATCCTTGCGGACGAGCCGACCGGGCAGCTCGATACGAAGACGACCTCGGACGTGATGGAGATCTTCGTGCGACTGAACCGCGAGCGCGGCATCACGGTGATTTTTGTGACGCACGAGCCGGAGGTCGCGGCGTATACGAACCGGACCGTCGCTCTGCGCGACGGACGGGTCGTGTCGGACACGGTGACGCAGCGGCCGGCCGTCGTGCCGTTCCCGGGCGTTGCGGCCGCAGCGGAACTGCCCAAGCAACAGGAAGCGCCGGCGTGATCATCGTCGACACGCTACGGATGGCGTTCATTGAGTTCCGCTCGAACAAGCTGCGAACTGCGCTGACCATGCTGGGCATCATCATCGGCGTCGGCGCCGTGATCGCGCTGATGGCTGCGGGGCAGGGTGCGCAGCAGGGCGTCACGCAGCGCGTCAGCGGGCTCGGCACGAACCTCATCTTTATCAAGCCCGCGACGACGCAGTCCGGCGGCGTGAACAACGCCGCAGCGCTAACACTAACCACCGACGATGCAGCTGCGCTCAACGACAAGTCGCGCTATCCGTACATCGATGCGGTTGTCTCGCAGTTCGGTGGCGCGAGCACGACCGCCGACTCGAGCCAGACGACGCTCCAGACGCAGGCGATCGCCAACGGCCGGAACAGCTCGTCGATCATCACCGCAACGGAGCCGGACTTCGCGTTCGTACGCGGGTACACGCTCGGGGCCGGCAGCTTTCTCACCGACGACGACCTCACGCGGAAGTCGACGAACGCCGTGCTCGGCGCAAAGGTCGCGACGGATCTCTTCGACACGCCGGCGAACGCAATCGGCAAGAACGTACGGCTCGGCTTCGGGCCGTTCAATCTCAACCTGACCGTGATCGGCGTGCTGCAGGCGAAGGGCGGCCAGTCCGACGACGACCGCCAGCTCATCGTCCCGCTGACGACGTTCCAGGCACGGGTGCCCTTCCTGCGCAACGCGACCGCGCGATCGAACGTGCAGCAGATCACCGTCAAGGTGAACAGCAGCGGCAAGCTGAACCAGGCGAAGACCGACATCCGCGACCTGTTGCTGCAGCGCCACAACTTCACCGAAGACTTCACCGTCTCGACGCAGGATGATCTGCTCAGCACCGCGCGGCAGGTGAGCCGCACGCTGACAATCTTGCTCGGCGCGATCGCCGGGATCTCGTTGGTGGTCGGAGGCATCGGGATCATGAACATCATGCTCGTGTCCGTGATCGAGCGGACGCGGGAAATCGGCATCCGCAAGGCCGTGGGCGCGGACCAGGGGAACATCCTCACGCAGTTCGTGATCGAGGCGGTGATCGTGACGGTGCTCGGCGGCGCGCTGGGCGTGATCATCGGCATCGCGGCGGCCCGCATCGCTAACGGGCAGGACTTCGGTACGGGCTCGACGATCACGACGCAGGTGACGCCGCTCAGCGTGCTGGTGGCATCTGGGGTTTCGGTGTTGACCGGGTTGTTCTTCGGGATCTATCCGGCGTACCAGGCATCGCGTCTCGACCCGATCGAGGCGCTTCGACAGGAGTAAGGAAGATGTCGCCCAAACCTCCGCGCGCACGGACCCTCGTCGTCGCCGTAATGGCCGTAGCGTCGATCGGCGCAGTCGCGGCCGCGTGCGGAGGGGCAGGCGCGAGCACGCCGACGACGTCGACCGCGGCCGCGACCAACGCGGATCCGGGCGGACGGATGGGCGGCTTCCGCAACGGAACGCCGCCGTCGCGCGTGCAGACGTCGATCGCGGAGGGAACGCCGTTCAGCGGGTTCGGGAACCGGACGCCCAACCCCGACGTCCAGACCGCGGTCGCCGAGGGCACGGTCCCAACGGGCCGCGGAGGTTTCGGCGGCGGCCGCGCGCTCGGCACCGTCGCGATGGTGCTCGGGATCGACCAGATGCAGTTGCGCTCGGAACTGCAGGCGGCCGGCGCGACGATCACCAGCGTCGCCGCCAACCATGGCATCGACCGTCCCACGCTCCGCCAGAAGCTGATCGACGCGAACCAGCAACGCTTGAACGATGCCGTCACCAACGGCTCGATGACGCAGGACCAGGCCAACCAGACCGAGCAGCAGTTCGAGTCCAACCTCGACATGCTCCTCGACAGCAACGGCGGCGGGCCCGGCGGCCCTCCATCGTCACCCTAGGCAGAGCACACCGGATAAGTTGCCGCGCGGACACGGCGGGCGTACGCTGATCGCCTCTGAGTTCTCTCGAAAAGGGGGACGTATGTCGAGCGGCGTCGTACTCATCACCGGGACGAGCACGGGCATTGGCCAGGCGACGGCGTTGCATCTTGCGCGCCGCGGATATCGGGTGCACGCGACGATGCGCTCGCCCGAGCGGGCGGCAACGCCGCTGCTCGATGCCGCCCGAGCGGAAGGACTGGAGCTGACGGCGGCGCAGCTCGACGTGACGGATCCGGCGTCAGTTCGGCGGGCTGTCGATGCGGTGCTTGCTGAGTCAGGGCGCATCGACGTGCTGGTGAACAACGCCGGCCTAGGTGACCTCGTGATGCTCGAGAACAGCACAGACGAGCAAGCGCGCGCGATGTTCGACACGAACGTGCTCGGCGCGTTGCGGACGATTCGGGCCGTGCTTCCAGGCATGCGCGAACGCGACAGTGGGACGATCGTCAACGTGAGCTCGGTCGCCGGGCATGTGGTCGGTGCCGGGAGCGGGCTGTATGCCAGCACCAAGCACGCGCTGCGGGCGATGAGCGAGGCGCTGGCGCTCGAGGTGCTGCAATTCGGCATTCGCGTCGCGGTGATCGAACCGGGGTTCATTGCCACGCCGATCATCGACAAGGCGACGTCGACTCTCTCTAGTAGCGAGGACTCGTCGTACGCCGCGACCGAACGTCGCATGAACGCGGTGTACCAGGGTGCGAAACCGCTGGCCGGTCATCCCCAGCTCGTTGCCGAAGCGATCGAGCACGCAATCAGGACCGACGACCCGAAGCACCGCTACCTCGTCGGGTTCGACGCGGCGCCGTTCCTCGACGGGCGCAAGCGGATGACCGACGAGGAGTACATCGAGGCGTTCGGGCGCGTCCAGACGGACGAGGAGTGGTTCACGGAGTTCGCGGCGCGCTTCCCGATGCCGGCGACCGTTTAGGGCTACTTCCGTCCTGACACAGAGCGGATCATGTCCACCATGCCTGAAGTCGCGCCGTCGCTGGCAAAGCGCAGCGCGTTCCGGATCGCGCGCGCGTCGCTGTTCCCATGAGCGATGGTGACGACCCCGTTCACGCCGAGCAGCGGCACCCCGCCGTAGGTGCCCGGATCCATCTTCTCGCGCATCTGCAAGAGGGCGGGGCGGAGGATCGCCGCCGCGAGTTTGTACCGCAGCTTCGCGTAAATCGTCGACCGCAGCTCGCGGAAGATGAAATCCGCGACGCCCTCGGTCACCTTCACCGCGACGTTACCGGTAAAGCCGTCGGTCACGACGACGTCGACATTTCCTTTGTGCACGTCGCCGCCTTCGATGTTGCCGACGAAGTTCACGCCGGCCTTCTGCAGCCGCTCATAGACGTCCTGCACCAGCTCACTGCCCTTGGTGTCCTCGGCGCCGATGTTCAACAACGCGACACGCGGGTTCTTGATGCCGAGCACGCGCTCGGCGTACACGGAGCCCATCTGCGCGAACTGCACCATGTAATGCGGCTTCACGTCGGCGTTGGCACCGACGTCCAGGACGAGCACGCCGGCGTCCGTGAATGGCGCTAGCGTACCCAGCGCGGGCCGCTCGATGCCATGGATGCGGCCGAGCGTCATCAGCGCCGACGCCATCACTGCGCCGGTGTTTCCGGCGGAGACGCAGGCGCCGGCTACCCCCCGCTTGACCATGTCCATCGCCACGTTGATCGAGGCGTCGCGCTTGGCGCGGACGGCCTGCGCGGGGTGCTCTTCCATGGCGATCGCCTCGCTGGCGTGGACGATCTCGATCCCGGAAGGCGTTGCGCCGTCACGAGCGAGCTCAGCTTCGACGATCCGCCGGTCGCCGACGAGCGCAACCTCGATGCCGAGCTCCCGGCGGGCAAGAAGAGCACCGGCCACGATGGCGGCCGGTGCTTGATCTCCTCCCATCGCGTCGAGGGCGACCAGCACTAATCAGAGCTCCTTCGCTGCTGCGACGACGATCATCGTATCGCCGGAGTCATCGTAGGGGGAGAGTTCGGTGTCGCCGTAGACGTGCGCGACCTGGAGGCCGGCGGCGTTGAAGAGCGCGCCGAGTTCCGGCAGACCGGTGTAGCGCAGCGTATATTCGACGACGCGGCGGTGAACGGAGCCGTCAGCCGCGACGCGGTCGAAGAAGTGCGTCGTGGTGGCGGTCTGCGCTGAGGGCGAAGTCGTCGTGGAGTCGAACCGCATGAGGCGGTCGGCGCGGTCCGGTATATCGTGCACCCAGCGGAGGTAGAGCGGCGTCCGATCGACGGCCCAGTCGATCGCGTGCAGGGCGCGGACCTGCATCACGAAGATGCCACCGTGCGCGAGGTGCTTGGCGACGCATCGGAGCGCTGCGAGTTGATCGTCGGTTGTAAGCAGGTGTTGAAAACTGTTGCCGGCGCAGTAGATGAGGTCGAACGTCTGCGGCGAGAGGTTAAAGTTGCGCATGTCCGCCTCGACGAGACGCAGTCGCTTCGAAGTCTCCGGATCGAGCGAGGCTTCGATGCGCTTGAGCATGGGCGCGGCGGCGTCGATGCCGACAACTTCGAGACCGGCGCGAGCGAGCGGCAGCGCGACACGTCCCGTTCCGACGCCAAGCTCGAGCGACGGCAATTCGCCTCGGCGTGCGAACTGCTCGTACATCGCGACGTCGTCCGAGGGGCCGCCCCATACGAGGTCGTAGAGCGCGGCCGCGTCGTCGTCCCCGTACGGGTCGGTCGTGGTCACGCCGATACGGGATCTCGTGACATCGAGCGCTCGAACTCTTCGCGCATGCGCGTGCGCAGGTCGGCGTTCGTGAGGACGTCGATGGCCGTCATGGCGAGCGCTTTCGCCGCGACGGTGATCGCCGCGTTGCCGCTGTCCGATGCGGCGTACTCGGCGAACTGCGGCGAATGACCATTGACCTTCGTCGGGGCGATGGCGATGCCAGGATGGATCGCGGGCATGATCTTGCTGACGTTGCCCATGTCGGTACTGCCGAGGGGTCGCGGCGTCTCGTCGGGCGGAACGTCGCGACCAGCGGCGGCGAAGTTCGCGCGGAACGCCTCAGCGAGCGGCGGGTTCGTGTTCATCGATGCGTACTGGTTCGGGTTCCACCGCAATTCGAGCGTGGCACCCGTAGCTTTCGCACCGGCCTCGAAACAGTTGACGACGCGCTCCTTCAGCTCTTCGAGATACTCGTCGTCCTCTGCGCGCACGAGGAAGCTCGCGGCGGAGTGCCCGGGGACGATGTTCGGGGCCTCACCGCCGTCGGTAATCACGCCGTGCACGCGGGCAGTGCGGCGGATGTGCTGGCGCAGCGAGTTGATGCTGTTATAGGCGATGATCATCGCCTCGAGGGCGTTGATCCCCTTCTCGGGCTGGGCAGCGGCGTGGGCTTCGCGGCCGTGGTACTCGACGGCGAGTTCAGCGCAGGCAAGCGCCTTCGCGACGACGGCGTCACGGGTGCCGGGATGCACCATCATCGCCGCGTCGATGCCAACGAAGGCGCCGCCGCGGATCATCTGCACCTTTCCGCCGTAAACCTCCTCGGCCGGCGTGCCGATGAGTTGCACGGTGCCGCCGGTATCGTCGATGACCGCGCGTACACCCGCGGCTGCGCCGACTGAACTGGTAGCGATGATGTTGTGCCCGCAGCCGTGGCCAATGCCGGGTAGCGCGTCGTACTCGGCGAGGATGGCGACTATTGGAGCGCCGCCGCCGGCGACTGCGCGGAAGGCCGTCGGCAGATCGACGATGCCGCGCTCGACGCGGAACGCCCGGTCCTCGAGGTACTCGGTCAGCCACGCCGCGGCCCTGTTCTCCTGGAAGGCGACCTCCGGGTTGGCGTGGATGCGCAGGCTGAGGTCGACGAGCGTCGCGTCGTCGGCATCGATGGCGGCGCAGGCGCGCTGCTTCAGGGCGGAGACGTCCATCGGGCACAGATTAACGTGGGGCGGCGGGGCGGGCGAAACGCGCGTCGGGGGAGAGATGGAGGTGGTCGGGGTGGGCAGATTTGAACTGCCGACCTCTCGGTCCCGAACCGAGCACTCTAGCCTGGCTGAGCTACACCCCGACGGCGGCGATGCATCGTATCAGATGGCGTCGAAGCGTCGGAAGAATCATCAGCGGATCTCGAGCATGCGGTCGAGGGCGAGCTTCGCGTTGCGCGCGATGTCGTCGGGGACGGCGATACGGTTCACGATGCGACCTTCGACGAGAGATTCGATCGTCCACGCGAGGTACGCGGGATGGACGCGGTACATCGTGGAGCACGGGCAGACAACCGGGTCGAGGCAGAAGACCGTCTTGTCCGGGTTCTCCTTCGCGAGACGGCTCACGAGGTTGATCTCGGTGCCGACGGCGAACGTCGAGCCCGACGGCGCGTCGGAGGTCGTCTTCGCGATGAACTCTGTCGAACCGTTCAGGTCGGACGCCTGCACCGTCTCAAACCGGCACTCGGGGTGCACGATCACGGTCACGTCCGGATTCTTCGCGCGGGCGTCGGCGATCTGCTGCGGAGTGAAGCGCTGGTGCACTGAGCAGTGGCCCGCCCAGAGGATCACGCGGCTGCGCTCGAGCGTTTCGAGCGTCTGGCCGCCCATCGAACCATACGGACGCGCCCAGCCCCAGAGCGCCATCTCACCGAGCGGGATGCCCATCTTGTAGCCGGTGTTGCGGCCGAGGTGCTGGTCCGGGAAGAAGAGCACGCGCTTCTTCTGCGCGAACGCCCACTCCATTACCTTCGCCGCGTTGCTGGAGGTGCACACGGCGCCGCCGCGCTCGCCGACGAAGGCCTTCAGCGCGGCGGCGGAGTTCATATACGTGACGGGCATCGTGTCCTGCGCGATGCCCAATTCTTCGAGCTCGGCCCAGGCAGCGTAGACATCATCGGGGTCGGCCATGTCGGACATCGAGCAGCCGGCGGCCATGTTCGGCAGCATGACCGTCTGATGCGGCGCGCTGAGAATGTCGGCGGCTTCGGCCATGAAGTGGACGCCACAGAAGACGATGTAGTCCGACTCCGCGTGCCCGGCGGCCCACTGCGCGAGCTTGAAGCTGTCGCCGCGGTAGTCCGCGAACGCAATGATGTCCTCGCGCTGATAGTGGTGACCGAGGACGATCAGCCGCGAGCCGAGCTTGCGCCGCGCGTCGTTGATGCGGGCAGTCAGTTCGTCGGCGCTAAGCGACCAGTACGCCTCCGGGATGTCCTGTTGCCAATAGGCGAACGAGCGCTCCTCGGAGAGTGGGACCGTTGCGATGCTATCGCTCTCGCAGGCGATGCCGTTCGAGGACTTCGCCACCGGCACTGTCAGAGTCGTCACTGCTTCACCGCGCTAGTTAGTGTCACCTCGACACTAAGTTAGCACGGGCTGCATATATCTGTCAACGTCGGCTGGGGAAGGCGTTCCGTCGACCGTCCGGAGTCGTCGCAGAAACGACGGGGGCTTTGACTTGACGATAGGGCTCTCCCTATAATTTCGGCGCTGTAAAACGATTCGGCCGCGGGATGAGAGGCTCAGCCCGGCCTCCGAGCGTATGCGCGGAGTGTGCGGGCGATTTATTTGCCACCGGCGGCAGGGAGGCACGTCACGTTGCACGAGTATGAAATGATCGTCGTGATGAGTCCGGACATCGCCGAAGAGGATGTCCCATCGGCGATCGACCGTGTGACGTCGGCCGTCACCAGCCGTGGAGGAGAGGTAGTCGAAGTTCAGCCGTGGGGGCGCCGCAAGCTCGCCTACCCGATCGGGCGGCACATAGAGGGGAACTACGTGCTCGCGCAGTTCCGGCTGGACCCCAACCGAGCTCACGACCTCGAAGGGAACTTCGCGATCTCGGATGACATCATGCGCCATCTGTTGATCCGCAAGGACGAGACTGAGTGACCCGGGACGTCCCGCGCTGTGACCGGAGGGAGCTCTCATGGCGAGCCTGAACAAGGTCATGCTGATCGGCAATGTGGGCAAGGATCCGGAGATGCGCTACACCGCTAACGGCAAGGCGGTGACGTCGTTCTCGCTCGCGTGCAATCGCGTCCACAATACGGCGGAAGGCGAACGGCGCGAGGAGACCGACTGGTTTGACATCGTGACTTGGGACAGGTTGGCAGAGCTCTGCAGCCAATTCCTGCAGAAGGGCCGCCAGGCGTACGTAGAAGGGCGGCTGCAAACGCGGTCATGGGAAGGCCAAGACGGTCAGAAGCGATACCGGACGGAAGTCGTCGCGCAGACCGTGCTGTTCCTCGGCGCCGGTCCAGGCGGTAGCGGCGGGGGCGCAGCGCGAATGGAGACATACGACGACGCGCCTGCAGCGGCCGTAGCCGGCGGGGTTGATCCGGACGACTTGCCGTTCGAATAGGGTAGCGACGCGCCTCAGTGGCGCAGGAGGACGTGTTTGACGACTGACGCAAGCGAGGACGCAGCAAACAACGCCGGAGCGGCCCCGGCAGAGGCTGCGGCTCTGCGGCCTGAAGGCGGGGCGCCGCGACCCGAAGGTGTTGCGCCGCGATCCGAGGGCGCA
>CAZAPT010000043.1:0-13321 GCA_964487335.1 uncultured Dehalococcoidia bacterium | reverse complement strand
ACGCCGCCGTGGAGCTGGGCGCCAGCCCGCGCGCGACCCTGGCGCTCTTCCGCGCGGCGCGCGCCCTCGCCGCCGTCCGCGCGCGCGACTACGTGATTCCGGACGACGTCAAGACGCTCGCGGTATCCGTGCTGGCGCACCGCATCACGCTTGGTGCGGAGTCGCGCCTGCGCGGCCGCAACGCTGACAGCTTGATGCGCGAACTGCTTGACGAAGTCCCCGTTCCAGTCGAGGGATAGATGCTGCGCGCGATCTGGCCGTGGCTGGGTGCGCTCGCGATCATCGTCGGAATCGCCACTCGGAACGGCGTCGCCGCTATGCTCGGCATCGCCGCGCTCCTCGCGTTCGCCGCCGCCAGGCAATGGTCACGCTGGTCGCTGCAGCGGCTGGCGTACGAACGTCTCATTCCCGAAGATCACGCGTTCCCCGGCGCACGCGTTTCCATGGTGCTACGGCTCACGAATCGCAAGCTTCTGCCGCTGCCTTGGCTCGAGGCTACTGAGCAGTTCCCGGAAGCGCTCGCATCAGAACAACCGGAGCTGCCACCGGGCCACCAGCCCGAGACCATCCGCCTCGACTGGCGCACGTCAGTCGGCGCCAATCAGCGCGTTATCCGCAGAGTCGAGTTGCGCGCGCCCGCGCGCGGCATCTACCAGATCGGCCCCGTGCGCCTGCGCTCCGGCGACCCTTTCGGCTTCTTCGGCGAGGAACGGATCGACGCACAGCGCGCACGCGTCATCGTCTACCCCGAGACAGTTAGCCTGCCAGACCTGCGGCTGCCCGCCCGGCATCCGTACGGCGAAGATTCGGGCGGTATGCCGATGTTCGAGGACGTTTCGCGCGTCGCCGGTCTCCGGGAGTACGCCCCGGCGGACAGCCTGCGCCGCATCGACTGGAAGGCGACCGCGCGCAGCGGCGTTCTCCAGTCGCGCGTGTACGAGCCCGCGTCGTCGAGGCACCTGCTGATCTGCCTCAACGCGCAGACGCTCGTACCGGCCTGGTCAGGCTATCTGCGCGACGTCTTCGAACGCTCGATCGTCGTCGCGGCGTCCGTGGCGCGGGACGCGTATGACCGGCGCTTCACGGTAGGCCTGCTGTCGAACGCGAGCGTCCTCGATGCGGATCGGTCGATCCGCGTCGCACCGGGCCGTCGCCCAGAGCACTTCATCCGCATCCTCGAAGCGCTGGCCATGGTGACTCCCTTCGTGCTGGAGCCGTTGTCGTCGTTGATCGCATGTGAGGAGCACCGCCTCGCCGTAGGCACGACGGTCGTAGCCGTAACCGGGCTAATGACCGATGACCTCGCAGCGACTCTGAAGCGCCTCGAAGAACGCGGCCACGCGGTCGTTGTGCTGAGCACGGCGGGCGAAAGGTTCCCAGGCCTCCCCGGCGACATCGCTGTGCACGACCTGTCGTATATCGACAACGAAGCGTGGGCGGCGCCGGCGTCATGAGCATTCGCGACGCGCGCTTCGCGCTGACGTTGCTCCTCGAAGTGATCGCGGGATTCGCCGCCGCGGCGGTCTTCGTTCAAATCTTCGGCGCGCAGCGCGAAGGGCCATCGGTGATCGCGGTTGCGGCCGTCGTGCTCGGCGCCGCCGCGCTCGGCTATTTCACGGAGGCGAGGGACGAGGGCGCCCGGCGCGCGGTGATCGCCGCGACGACGCTCAGCGTCGTCGTCCTACTCGTGATCGCTCAGAGCGAATACGCCGCCGCTCCGTGGGACCTGACCTGGCTGCGCTCGCTCCCCACGCCCGGCGAGCCCGTGAGCGACCACGCACGCGCCGTCATCGCGGGTATCATCGCGCTAACGCTGCTTTGGGTCTGGGGCGTAGCCATCGGGGCACGTGCTGATGACGCCGGCAGCGCGCTGACCACCGTCCTCTCGGGTCTCGCAGCGGTCGCCCTCGCGGCGGTAATATCGCCGGCCGTCCGCGGACCGGATCTGTTCGCCGCGCTGGCTCTGGCCTACCTCCCACTGGCGCTCCTCCTGCTCGCTGCGCATCAGGTCACGGATCCGGACCGCCCGGTGCGCGAAGCGGTGCAGCAGTCCGGCCGCTGGCTAGCCGCGATGATCGCCCTCACGCTCGCGCTGGCCGCCATCGCCGCCGCGATCGATCCCCGCTCGCTCGGCGCGCTGGAGCCGACCGGCCCGCGCCTGCTTGACGCATTGGCGCCACTCCGCGGACCGCTGTCGGCCGTCGGGGAAGTCATCGCGAGGTTCCTGCTCGCGCCGATCTTCGCCGTGATCGCGTCGATCTTTCACATCTTCCCGTCGTTGTCTCAGCACAAGATGCCCCCGCAGCCTCAGCAGGCGCCGCCGACCGTCGTAGAGCACCCGCACGACTCGCCGATGTGGCAGGTCATCGCTGGACGGATACTGGCCGGCGCCGCAATCGCGCTGGTCGTCGCGTCCGGACCCGCGCTCATATGGCTCGCCCTGCGACGCCTCAGACGGAAGAAGCGCGTTCCCGCCGAGACTCACGAGGGCATCGAATCCGCGCCGGATCCAGGCGGAGTCCTGGCTGGGCTGCTGCGCCGCCTTCGTCTTCCGTATCGCCAGGGCGCCACGTCGATCGCCGTCCGCCGTCTCTACTACGAAATGCTCGCGGATGCCGCCGCCGCCGGCGTCGAGCGTCGCCCATCGGCGACCCCGCTGCAATTCGCGCCGCGGCTGGATGCGCACTACGGCTCCGATGCGCCGTCCGCGATCAGCAGCGCCTTCACGCGTTCTCGCTACGGCCGCGAAGAGTTCGATGAGCCGTTCGTCCGAGATCTGCGACAGAGCTGGCAGGCCGCGCGCTCCGCGAGGACCTCACACACCAACTAAGGCAGAGGAATCTGGGGTTCGTCGATTTACAGGTGAGCGCGCAGCAACGCTAGGATCGAGCGGCGAGCGAACTCGTCCGCCCACCTACGCGGTTGCCTCTGTCACCTCTTCCGCCTCGAACACGATTCGACGGAACGCCTCCCCGAATTCGAAGTCCTGTCCGGCGGCGCTCCCACGCGCAAGCTGCATCGCGAAATCGACTGCGTCCGCACCAAAGGATCGAGCGGCGAGCGAACTCGTCCGCCCACCTACGCGGTTGCCTCTGTCACCTCTTCCGCCTCGAACACGATTCGACGGAACGCCTCCCCGAATTCGAAGTCCTGTCCGGCGGCGCTCCCACGCGCAAGCTGCATCGCGAAATCGACTGCGTCCGCACCAAGCTGGCTGGGATGCGCACGAAGCGCATCGCACTTGAGTTCGAGCGTTTCGCCGATGTCGACCCAGACATTCGGTTGCGCGGTGGCGCCGAGCCAGAGCTGGGCGACCTTATGCGGCGCGAGCCCTTCCGCCAGCAGCTCCGGGAACGTGAGACGGTCGCGTGCGGTCGGGAAGATGGCGTCGATCGTCGCATCGCCGCTGGCACGATGGTCCGGGTGGTTCACGTACGTATCCGAGAAGAACCTGTTGGTCGGGTCGAAGCAGATCACCACTTCAGGCCGGTGCACCCGGATCAATCGCGCGATGTCGCGCCTCAGGTCGAGCGTGTGCTCGAGGTATCCGTCGGGATAGCCCATGAAGACGAAGCTCTTCACGCCAAGGATCAATCCCGCTGCGCGCTGCTCCGCCTCGCGGATCTCCGCAAGTCGCGAAGAAGACATCTCGGGATCGTCGCTTCCCTTGTCCCCCGTAGTCACAACGACGTACGTAACAGTAGCGCCGTTCCGCGCCCAACGCGCGACCGTTCCCGCCGCCATGAATTCGGCGTCATCGGGGTGCGCCACCACGACCATCGCGGCCGCCGGAGTGTAACCGTTACTCGAAGTCATGCGCGCATCCGCCTAGAACGGGAGGCCTTTCAAACCCTGCATCCCCTTGACCGCCGCGACGTCGCCCGCGTGCCCGCTGGCATGCATGGCGGCGAGCTGGAGCACGTACGCCACGGATTGCTTCCCGAAGAACTGCGTGTCGACTTCACGGTCGAGATCCGCATCGCTCAAAGTTGAGATGTACGAGAGCGTTGCGGCCTGCATCTGCTCCGCGAACTCCTTGACCGCGGCCGAAGGCACGGTTCCGACGAAGCCCCATATCTCCGTCGGGTTCGCCGGCAGTCCGTGTTTCGGACCGAAATGCGGCCAGAGCATCTCGCCCCCTTTCGCTCGGTTCAGGACGAAGAAGTCGAATCCGGTTAGCGCGTGCACGTGCGACTTCGCGGCCGGGTTGCACGTTCCAGGTCCGGCGAGGTTGTACTGCGCGTCGTCCATGCCGTCAGCAGCCATCTTGAGGAGACCGAATGCCTGCTGGGTCTGTAGTTTCACGTAGTCGGTCGCCTTCACATTCTCGCTCCTGTCAGTCGATGCATTCTTCGCATGCAGCTTTCCAGCGCGATCTTCCTGCGTCAAGCGGTTCCGCGAACGACCCGCTCACAAACGAATCGCGACTTCCAGTCGCTGAGTTCAGCGCGACCGCCCACAGCGATCGCGGTATAGTCAAAATCTCAACGCATCAGCATTGACACGTCGAGGAGGAACGCTGTGAGCACGTCCAGCGCAGAGCCCGTGGTCGATACCACTTCAGGAAAGCTCAAGGGCACGCAGGACGGAGGCGTGCTCGTGTTCCGAGGCGTGCCATACGGCGCCCCCACCGGTGGCCGCGCGCGTTTCCTGCCGCCGTCGCCGGCCGAGCCGTGGGCAGGCGTCCGCGACGCCACAAACTTCGGACCGATCTCCCCGCAGCAGGGCGCCGTCGCTGATCAGGCGCTCGGCGACGTCAACACGATCGGCGCTCTGCCGCGCCTCCCGCTCGGCGAGGACTGCCTCGTACTGAATGTCTGGACGCCCGACGTCGCGGACGGTCGTCGGCCGGTGATGGTCTGGTTGCACGGGCGCGGGTACGCCGCCGGCGCCGGCTCAGAGACCTGGTACAACGGCGCCGACCTCGCACGCCGTGGCGACGTCGTCGTCATCACCATCAACCATCGTCTCAACGTCTTCGGTTACCTCAACCTCGCTGACATCGGCGGCCCGGAGTTCGCTGGCTCGGGCGTCGCAGGCATGCTCGACGTCGTGCTCGCGCTCCAGTGGGTGCGTGACAACATCGACCGGTTCGGCGGCGATCCGGCTAACGTCACCATCTTCGGCGAGTCGGGTGGCGGTTCTAAGGTGAGCACGCTGCTCGCGATGCCGTCCGCCGAAGGCCTGTTCCAGCGCGCCATCATCCAGAGCGGCCCGGGCCTCCGTGGTATCGAACCGAAAACGGCCACTGAGTTCGCCGAGCGCCTGCTCGCCCATCTCGGCATCGGCCGAACGGAGCTGCACCGGTTGCAGGACCTGCCGCACGAACAGCTCACCGCTGGCCTCGCCACGATGCCCGGCGGAGCTGGCATGGGGATCGTCATGGGCGTCGCGCCGGTTGTGGACGGCACGTTCCTCCCACGCCACCCTTTCCATCCCGATGCTCCGCCGACCGCGCTGAACGTTCCCGTGATGATCGGCACCAACAAGGATGAGGCCGCGCTGTTCCTCGCGCGCGACTCGCGCCGCCGCCGTTTGGAAGACGCGGAGCTACCCGCTCGCCTGCAACCGCTGCTCGGTGACCGCACCGATGAGAAGCAGCGGCTTGCGGGGGGAGATCCTCGCCGTCTATCGCCGGACGCGGCCAGACGACACGCCGTGGGAGCTCCTCATCGGGATCGCCAGCGAGCGGACGCGTCTCGCGTCGATCTTGCTCGCCGAACGGAAATCGGCCTCCGGCGGAGCGCCCGCCTTCATGTACCTGTTCACCTGGGAGGGCAACTTCTTGGGCAATCTCCTGAAGTCCGCGCACGCCATGGAGATCCCGTTCGTGTTCGGCCACCCGGACGTCGCACCCATGACCGGCGACAGCCCGGAGCGGCAGACGCTCGCCGATCTGATGAGCGACACGTGGATCGCGTTCGCCCGGACCGGCGATCCGAACAACTCCGGTCTGCCCGCGTGGCCCGCATATGAACCAGGACAACGCTCGACGATGCTCTTCAACGTCCCGAGCCACGTCGACAAAGATCCGCGTCGCGAAGAGCGACTCGCGTGGGACGGCATGCCGATCGACCGGATGCGCGGCTTCTTGATGCCCCCAGCGGGCGCCCGTGGCGGCGAGTTAACGCAACGTCGTCCGCGTTAGCCGGAGCATTGACTGCCCAACGCGGCCAGGAATGCATCGACGCGCGGCGTCACCGTCTCCGCTCCCGGCGCGTCGCTCGTGCTTGAGTAGAAGTACAACTGCGCCTGCACCGTGATCCCGCCACAAACGAGCGACGTCGAGACGATGCGCGTCGTGCCCGTCACTGCGGTCTTCACCGTTCGGTCGACCGCCTCATCCTCCGTATGCCGCTGTTCCGTGAGCGCGATTGCCGCGCCCCGAAGTCCGTCATCCGTCGTGTCGCTTCTGGGCGCGAACCGCACCTGTCCACTCGAATCCGAGATCGAGAAGAACAGCGGGCTCGAGCTCGTGGTGTCCGGAAGCGTCTCAGGGACGACGGGTTCGAATCCCAGCGCGTCCTTGAATGCCCCCCGGTCGGACAGCGGATTGAGGACGACCAGCCCGTCTGCCTTGATGTCCGGCCTGGCCTGGGTGGCAACCGACGACGGCGATTGCAGCTCCTCCCGCACGATGAGGATCGCCGAGAGGACGGCGCCCGCCACGATCGCCCAGGCGGCCGCCGCCGCGAGGAAGATCCCGGTCGACCTGAGCGCATGCCGGCGGTGGGCATGGATCGTCACGATCATAAGAACACGGCCGCCCAGGGCGGCATATCAGAACGGACGGACGATAACGCCGCATCCTATCCATTAATCGGACGGTCAGTCGGGAAGAGATGTCAATCGCCTTGGCCCGCTGCCTCGTGGCGGGCCGTCACGAATCTGTCGATGGCCGCAGCGACGTGGTCCGCAAGCAGCACATGCGCCCGATCGTCCACCAGCACCCGGGCGTCGTCGTCGTTCGTCAGGAACAGGAACTCGAGCAGCGCCGCCGGCACAGGCGTCTTCCGCGTGACCACGAACTGGCAGAAGTCGCCTTGGTGGTGCTCTTCGGCGTCTTCCTTGATGCCACGGTCGGGCGGGTCGTACCCATACTCGCGCAGCGCGTCCATCGTCGCGGCCTGTACCGCCAGCGCGAGCTGCTCGTTCGCCGCGCCTTCACCGTGCTTGCCGCAGTACCACGCCTCCGGACCGCTGATCTCGTGCACGACCGCGCCGTTGCCGTGGAGCGAGAGGTACACGTCCGCATCGACGGCACGCGCCAGCTGCACCCGCCGGATCAGGTCCGACGAGATGAATTGCAGCGGCAGCGGTCCGTCCGGGCCGCGTCCGGCGCCCTCCCTCGTGAGATAGACCTGGTATCCGAGCGCAACCAGCCGGTCGCGGATCAGCTCCGCGTTTCGAAGGTTCGAGTCCGCCTCCGTGATGTCCCACCGTCCCGACCCGTCTGGAAGGTAATGCACCGCACCCGTGTCGCCGCGCCCATGTCCCGGGTCGAGGACCACGACGCCTTTCGAAGCGGTCGCTGGCGGCCCTGCGACGGGCGCCGACAGCGGCGCGGCGGCGAAGCCCTCCACCGATCCGGCGTAGTCAGGCGGAGCGTAAGGCCCGACGCGTACCGTAGGCGCCGGTGTCCTCGTAGCCTGCGCTGACAGCGGTGTTGCCCCGTCCCGCCGGAACGACGAACTCACCTCCGTGCCGTCGCCTATCGACGCAGCCACCGCATTCGTGCCCGCGGGGGCCGCATGACCCGACGCTCCGCCGAACGCTTTCCAGCCCGCGAATACACCGAAGCCCGCACACGCGACGAGCCAGATCCCCAGGACGCCGATGGCTGCCCGCGACACGCGATCTACGCCGCCCGGCGCGCCCGCAACGCCGCCGCCGTCGTCGCCAGGTCCTCCACCAGATCATCGAGGTCCACTTCCGGCACGCGTAGCTGGGCCGAGCGCAGCACCGTCGGCGCAAGCGGCGTATCGATGAACACGTTGAACGCGGCGGCCGTCGTGCGCGCGACGGCCTCCGGCTGCGCAGGGTCCGGTGCGTCGTGCACCCCTCGCGCCACGTTCGCCAGCAGTTCGCTGTCGGGATCGACTTCCGGCCGCAAGTCGACGAGATCATCGAGCGGAACGTCGATTGGTTGGCTCTGCATCGTCTTGCCCTCCTACGGCGTCGGAATGCTCGGCGCGGCGCTCACCGGGTTCGACCCCGCTACGCCATGGAACAGCCCCTGCACGATCGGCGGGATCCCCATCAGCGCGAGGCCCGACAGGAACAGCATCACCGCCGCGTACAGCCAGATCTTGTGGTGGTGCCCACCGCTGGCCGCGTGCGGCGCCCACGTGTCCACGACCGTGAGCACGATCACCACCACGAGCGAGAACCCGCGGATGAACGCGACGTCCGGCGACGCGAACGCCAGCGGCCCCGACCCCATCTGCGCGATGATGTCCGTGTCGGTCGTCTTGTACGCCGCCGTCTGCACCGCCGTGAGCTGCTGCGCGAAGACCACGATCACTTCCGTGACGAAGAGCAGCACGCCCAGCAGCACGACGTGCATCGGCACCATGAGGTACATGAACGTCTGCGATATCAGTCGCCGGTTCTCGCGCATCAGCGAGATCTTCATCGCGAATAGCGACGACAGATAGCCGATAGAGTCCGCCTCGCCGCCGAGCTTCAGCGTGTCCCAGAACGTGCCCACCGACCGGTCCACCAGCTCGCTGCCCGTCTCCGAAACGAAGCGGTCCCAGCACAGGTCCGGCTTGATCCCCGCGCGAAGGCGCACCTGCAGCCGGCGCACGCCCTGCTCCAGCGACGCGAGCGATCGCTGGTTCATCCGCTCGAGCCCGTCTGTCACCGTCGTGCCGATGGCCCCGACGACCGACCCGAGCGCCCGCAGGAACGTCGAGACGTCGCGGTCGTGCTGATCGACATGCTTGTCGTCGATGAACGCCATGATGCCGAGCGGCAGGAGCGCGATGGCCGCCGCGATCATCCCGGCGCCAGGCGTGAACACGAACGCAACCGCCGCACCGAGCAACGCCGACGCCGGCAGGACGATGCGCGCGAGCAGGAACATCTGGTCCTGCGTCGGCGACCGCTCGTGGCGTCGATGCGTCTTCGGTTCGACCGGCGCTGTACGGTAGATGATCCACCCGCCAAGCCCTGCGATGCCCACCATGACCACCGCCAGCCCGATGATGAAGATCGTCCCCGAGCTGTAGATCATCATCGACACCAGCGCGACCACGACGACCAGCGTCACCGACACCATCAGCGCGACATACGAGTCCGTCCACTTCCGCAGCGTCTCGAGGTCGCGCTCGTACTTCCGCGAGTACTGCTCGATCTGCACCTCGGTCTCGCGCGCCAGGAACGCCGCCTCCGACTCACCTGAAGCGAGTGACGCCGAGAAACGCAGCAGCAGGCTCTGCACGATCTCGTTGTCCGTAGCGTCCGCGACGAGCTGGCACGCGCGCGCGTAATCGTAGTTCAGGCGCTGCGCCACCAGGTGCACGCGGTGGAAGTAGCCCGATGTGCTGTACCCCAGCGCCGCCGTCTTTTCGAACAGCTGCTCGCGCCCGACGTTCGCCGTCGCGAGTGCCGACATGTATGTGAGCTGGGTGATGAGGTCGTAGTCCGTGGGCGCTGGCCGGAATAGCGACGACGGCCGCTGCCAGTTCGCCGCATCCTCTACCGCGTCGCTCCGCGACTGATTCTTCGTGCCGCGCAAGCGTCCCAGGATCGCCGCTGCCGCCGCCATCAGGGCGGCCCCGCGAAGCGCGCTTCGGCCGTCACTCCCTCTTGCGTGACGATCACGACGCGGTTCGTCGTGCCCTGCCCGACGACGGGATTGACCCGAAGCTGGAAATCCATGCTCTCCGTCGGATTGAGGATCCCGGGCTCGAACACGTCATCTGTGATGGCGCCCTTCGTCCACGTGTCCGACTGGATCGCCCCGGCGGTGTACGCGAGCCACTTGTCGTATCGCGCGCCGCTCTCGCCGAAGTACTCGACGATCACGTCCATGTGCGCGAAGTCGCCGATCGCCGTCGCCCCGTCGTCCTTCACGGTCAGCGTGATGTTCGCGCCGCTCCCGTCGATCGCGCTCGACGTCACGGAGACGTGCGTGCCCGCTCGCTGGCTCGCCCGCACTTCCGACTCCTTCAACGCCTGCCCGATCGCGTCCATCGACGTGAGGCCGCTGCGCGCGACGAGGATGCTCGCGGTCATGATGATCGCCGTGATGACGAGGGCGGGGATGCCGTTTTCCATCCGCCCACCTAGACCGTGAAGTACTTCGAGTCGAGCGTGCCACTGGGCGTGACGACCTTCACGTAGTAGGTCGTGCCCGTCACCAGGTTTGTGCTCGCTTTCAGGCTGATCTTCAGCGTGGACGTCGGCGACCAGTCCGTGGAGTTCTCGACGGTGTCATACCAGCACGGCGCCACGCACGTGTCGTCGGTCCCGTATGGGATGCGCTCGAAGTCGTCGGACGGCCCGAAGAACACGTCCACGTGATCCAGCGGCGCGATCTTCGCTGCGCCGACGTTCTTCACCCAGACGGTCGGGTCAGGATTCCCGTCCTGCCCGGTCGCGTGCACGATCTCGATCTGGCTCGCGATGCGGTCCTGCACCGCGCTCGACGACGAGATCATCGAACCCGTCGTCCGGCTGACGGCGGGCAGCACCGAGTTCATCACCGCGATGATCGCGACGATCCCGGCGATCGTGAGCATGATGGTTGTGATGGCCTTTTCGATGACGTCGCTCCTTCAACGTCTGCGGTGGGCGCGCTCAGGCGCGGCGAAGTGTCAGCCGACGCCCTTCGCGTTCTCGGTCGCCGACGAATGCCTCCAGCTGGTTCAGCAGGACCGCGACGTCGCCCGCCGACGCGCGCACCATCGGCTCGGACGCCTCCAGTGCCGTGATGCCGTTCAGCGCGCCGCGCTCTTCGGACGTCAGGTAGCCAGACACCTCGCATAGATCGAGCAGGACGTTCAGCCGCTGTGCTCCGACGCGCTCCAGCGCTTCCTCCGCCCAGCTCGCGATGTTTGCGATCGTCAGAAGGCTCCAGCTTGGCGTGCGTGGAGGTCGAAAGTCCTCCGGCTCGACTACAGTCGCCGGACTGAGCGTCGCGAGAGCTCCAGGCTGCGTCGCCCGGTGCTGAGCCTCAGCGCGCGCCGGTGCTCCTGACGCCTGCTCTCCCGACTGTGGTACTGCTTCTTGTGATGGCTCGACCTGCTCAACCCGCGCCGGCTGCTCCGCGACCGCCGGGACGATGTGGACCGGCCGTAGACTGCGCTGCGCTGCGTCATCCTCGAACGGGCTGTCCTTCGCCAGGATCGCTGACCGGATCTCGGTCAGCACCTGCTTGACCTCGCCCTTGATGATCTTGACCTCGTCCTCGAGGGCGGCCAGGCGGCCGTTCGCGGCGGCGCTGCTGTCCACGGGCACTCCTGCCTTTCCGCGGCAGGGCGGTCACCCACCGAGGGTGACCGCCCCGACTCGTTCGCGGTTTCCTGCGTTAGTTGAGGTCGATGACCGCAGGGGCGATCGACGCAGGCGTCGTCCGCTGGATCACCATGTACGACCCCGAAGGCGGCTGCACTTCGATGGTGAACTTCTGGTTCTGCGTGATCGTGATGCCGGCTGCCACGAGACCCGCAACGTGGACCTCGAACAGCTCGCCCGGCTCCAGCAGGTTGTCGCCGTTGCCGGTGATGACCGTCGTCGTGTACGTCACGTCGGGGACCACGGTGGTGTCGTCGATGTACTTCAGGACCGTGCGGTTCGTCGCCGCCGTCGGGTCCCAGTTCACCGCGTCGCCGCCCGCGGCCAGCGTCACGTCGAACGTGATGTCAGTAAGGTTCGTGCCGTCCGACGCGGCCGTCACGCCACCCGTCAGCTCCATGCTGCCCCGGGTCTTCGCGAGACCTGCGTAGACGGTCTCCTTGCTCCGCTCCGAGCTGAACAGACCGGTGCTCAGCACGACGAAGGCGAACACGGCCGCTACCACGACGAACGCGATCAGGATGATCGCGGTCTCGAGACCGGTGACGCCCCGCTCACCGCGAATGCGGTTCACGAACTGCTTGATTCGACTCATTCGAGAAACCCTCCCTTGTTGGTTCGTTGACGATTGATCTCGATCCGTTGGTTCACTTCGTCCCGTGGCCACCTCCTTCAATGCCGACCCAGGCGTTCCGCGTCGACGACACGCGTCTCGACGTGTGGCGCCGGCTTCGACTCGGGCGGCATGTCCGGATGTGCCGGTTCGGCCTTGCGTGCAGACGCCTACACGTTTTTCGGACTACCGGATGCGCTTCTGTGAGGGGGTAGCACCTGAATCACGCAGCCTCGCCTTCGGCGACATCAGGCGATGACTCGTCTTCGAACACCGGCGCGCCTACGGGAAACGCGGCTCGCACCGTAGTCGATCTTTCCTCGGATTCGACCGTAAGGGTGCCGCCGCTCGCCTCCGCGATTATCGTCGCCGCGTCGAGATCGAGCAGCGCCGCGTCTCGCAGCCCGTCGGCGTGCGCCACGATCTTGAGGCCTTCCGACGCCGGCTCGAGGCGCACTGTGCACTGCTCGATCCCGGCCGCCGCGAACGCATGTACCGCATCGAGCGCCACCCGGTACATCGCCGTGCGGAGCGCCGGATCGATCGGTGTGCGGTCCACCGTGGCGTCCACGCTATCGAACGTGGCGTCCGCATCCACCTCGACGTCGATCACGGCCGATACGTCCTTCCTCAGTGCATGCAGCGCCGCCGGCAGCCCCAGCCGCACCAGGTCCGGCGACAGCTCCTGGCTGATGGCCCGCAGGTCGTGCTCGTTCAGCGCATCCAGCTCCGCGATCGCGCGCTCCCGCAGCCCCTCCGCCGAGTCCGCGTCTCGCTCTTCCAGGTTCTGCGCTTCCTTCAGGCGCGCCGTCGCCACCATCAGCTTCGCCTGCACCGACCCGCGAAGCTGCGTCGCAAGCCGCACGTTGCGTGACTCGTACGCGTCCATCAGCATCCGCGCGTCGATAGCCGGCTCAATCGGCGCTTCCGGGGTGGGCGCCGGAACCTCGAAGGTCGCTTCAAGTGCGGGAGACTCCGTCTCGTCCCCCTGCAGTTCACCACTCGACGCGTCAGGCACCCCGCCGCCCGCCCATCTGAGCTGAAGGCCCGCCGCAAGCCCCGCGAGCAGCAGCGCCGCGACCGCGGCGGCGATCATCCCGGCCTGGGCCGACCCCGCCCGCGCGCCCGAGAGCACCCGCGACACCGGCAGGCACGTCGCGATGTTCCACCCATGGTCGATCTGCG
>CAZAPT010000042.1:0-15556 GCA_964487335.1 uncultured Dehalococcoidia bacterium | reverse complement strand
AGCACCCGCGACACCGGCAGGCACGTCGCGATGTTCCACCCATGGTCGATCTGCGTATCCGCCGCGATCGCCGAGAGGCCGCACACCGCGTCGATGCCGCTCGCCCGGCTGCGTACCGTGCCAGCCGCGAACGCCGATGCGCTCCACGGCTTGCCGACGAGGTTGTCATCCACGCCCGACGCGATCTCGCCCTGCTGGTTGATGATCACGTTCCGCCCGCCATCCGGTGATGCGCTGACCGTGGTCCTCCATATTCCGGCTGCGTCTCCGCGCGCCACCAGGGCGCCCCACGGGTGATGCTCCGAGTCGAACAGCGCCGTCGCATAATCCACGTACGACCTGCCCCTGTCGGTGATCACAACGTCCGAGTTGCTGTTGCCATGGTCCGCGCGCACCGCCGCAAACGCTCCGCTCAGCGCGGCGTCGTCGAGCCCGTCGCCTGCCACCGCTTCGACGCTGCCGTCGAGGCGCAGGACCGCCAGTCCCGAGAAGCGGTTCGTGTTCAGTTCGAGCTGTCGCTGAAGCACACGCACCCGCTCGGCGAACGGCGTCTGTGGCGCGGTGACGACAGGATCGTCTGCATCGCGCAGGAGTTGGATGTATCCCGCAAACGCATCGGCCGTCGCTTGCCGCGCGCTCTCCTGGCTCAGCGAAGCCGCCTCTTGCGCCGCGCGCGATCGCGCCGATTGAGCCTGCGACCGGTCCGACACGAACCACGCCGCGCTGACCGTCGCCGCAATCGCCGCGAGCCCGGCAAGCCCCAGCACGATCCGGCGCCTGCTCGCGCCGTCCAGCACGTTACTCATTGCCGCACCCAGACGGCGGGCGGCCGCGCCTAACGGCAGCCGGCCGGCGATGGCGGCGGGCATCGCCACGAAGCACCTCCGTATCACGATTGTTGCCGCTGCGCGCTCTCGCTCTTACCGGGGGAAACCCCGATTCGTGGCGAGTGCGCTCCCACCTTCTCTATGTCCCGTACAGCCACGCCTAAACTCCCCGAAGCCCGCGCCGACACCCGAGGTAGAGCCGGAAGCGGGCCGCCTCGCGCTACCCGCGTGCAGCGGCCGACGTATCTGCCCGCACGGAGGTGGTCGTGGAAGCTGGAGCACCCGGAGCAACCCGAGTCTTCTCCGCGTTCGGCCACGAAGAGCGGCGCATCATCTCGACCGGCAGCGTCGAGATCGACAAGAAGATGGCCGGCGGCATCCCCGAGGGCTCGCTGATCCTCATCGAAGGTCAGTCGAGCGCCGGCAAGAGCGTCATCACCCAGCAGTTGATCAATGGTGCGCTGAACGGCGGGTTCCGCTGCGTCCTCTACACGACCGAGAACACCGCGCAGAGCCTCTTCCGCCAGATGGCGAGTCTCGACCTCGACGTGACGGACTTCTACCTGCTCGGCGCGCTCAACGTCTATCACGCGCCCGCGGCGATGGATCCGGAGATGGCGAAGACCATCTTCGAGGAGATCATCGAGCATATCGCCTCGCTGGAAGGCCGCTTCGATGTCGTCTTCGTCGACTCGCTCACGTCGTTCGTGTCGCAGGTGCCCGAGCAGGCGACGCTCTCGTTCCTCACCCAGGTGAAGCAGTTCTGCGACCGCAACATGACGATCTTCTTCACGATTCACTCGTACGCCTTCGAGGAGTCGATGTTCATCCGCATGCGCTCGCTGTGCGATGCGCACCTTCGACTGCGGGTGCAGGAGATGGGTGACCAGCTCATGAAGGTGCTCGAAGTCGCGAAGGTGCGCGGCGCCGAGAAGAACACCGGTAATATCGTGAACTTCGATGTCGAGCCCGGCCTCGGCATGCGCATCATCCCCGTCTCCAGCGCGAAGGCCTGACCATGGGGGACGCGACCTCAACCCCGGACATCGCGCACGGTCCGGATGCTCAGTGCCCGATCCACAACCTGCTCCCGCCGCCGCTCCGCGCCGCCGCGGACGCTGCGCCGCACCTCATGGCCTACCTTCACCGGGCGCCTATCGCAGAGTTCGGCATGCCGGACTACTACCCCGAAGTGACCCGAAAGCTCTCGGACCTTCCCTCGCCGAATCTCATCTATCCCGTCGCGAACAACACGTTCGTGCACATCTACCCGGACCCGGAGGACGCCCGGAACTGCTACGCCGCGGTCGAGCCCGGCAGCGGTCATTTGGCCGAGCTCATCGAAGAGGTGGAGTTCCGTCTCCTCGACTTCGTGGAGCTACTGGTCGAAGCCGACACTCCGGAAGACCGCACGACCGTGCTGCTCCAGGCGATCGACGACAGCTGCGACGTCACCGACCGCGTCTTCGCCCCGTCGGCCCCGCGCGACGGAGAAGCCGGCATGCTCAGGCTTCCGTTCGGCGGGAGCAAGAAGGGTCGATCACTGCGCGTCACCGCCGATGAGCTCGAGAGCCTCAAATACATGGTCATCCGCGACAAGATCGGCATGGGCGTCCTCGAACCGCTCATCACTGACCCCTGGATCGAGGACGTGAGCTGCAGCGGCGTCGGCCCGGTCTACATCGAGCACAAGGTCTTCGGCGGTCTCAAGAGCAACATCGTCTTCGAGACCCACGACGAGATCGATGAGTTCGTCGTAAAGCTCGCCGAAAAAATCAAGAAGCCGGTGACCTTCCGCAATCCCATCGTCGACGCCACTCTGCCCGACGGCTCCCGAATAAACATCGTGTACGGCGGCGACGTCTCCAAGAACGGGTCGAACTTCACCATCCGGAAGTTCATGGGCGTCCCGCTCAGCATCATCGACATCTGCAAGTCCGGAATGCTCACGTACCAGATGGCCGGCTACCTCTCGCTCATCGTCGAGGCAGGCATGAACTTCTTCGTCTCCGGCGAAACGGCATCCGGCAAGACGACGCTGATGAATGCGCTGATGACCTTCATCCCCGCACACGCCAAGATCGTCAGCATCGAGGACACGCCCGAAGTGCAGGTGCCGCATCCCAACTGGACCCGCGAAGTCGTGCGCGGTGCCATGAGTGCGTCCGGCGGCAGCGTCGATATGTTCAGCCTGCTCAAAGCAGCCCTCCGCCAGCGCCCGAACGAGATCATCATCGGGGAGATCCGCGGCGAAGAGGGCAACATCGCCTTCCAGGCGATGATGACCGGCCACGCGGTCTGCGCGACGTTCCACGCGGCCACCGTCGAGAAGCTGATCCAGCGCGTCACCGGTGCGCCGATCTCCGTCCCGAAGACGTACGTGGACAACCTGAACGTCGTCATCATCGCGAGCGCCGTCCGCCTCCCGAACGGAAAGTCCGCTCGCCGCATCATCAGCATCTCTGAGATCATCTCGTACAACCCGGTCAGCAACTCGTTCTCGTTCGTCGAGGTGTTCCGCTGGAACCCGATCGATGACGCCTTCGAGTTCACCGGCCACATGAACAGCTACCTGCTCGAGCAGCGCATCGCGAAGTCGCGCGGCATCAGCGAAAAGAACCGCCGCCAGATCTACCAGGAGGTCGATCGCCGCGGCACGCTCCTCGAGAAACTCGCCGAGCAGAACGTGAGCAACTTCTACGACCTCTACCGCCTGCTCTCCAAGGCGTCGCGTCAGGGCCTCTTCTAGCTGGGCTCAGGGTTTCGCCCTACGTGCCGATACTTGAACGCGAGGCGCCGTCCGTTGCGCCGCACAGGAGTTCGCGCACGTGCTCAAACGAGGCAGCCAGCCCGACAAGAACGAAACCGCCGTCCTACCGGCGCCCGCCACAGCATCCACTGAGGAAGTGGAAGTCGCACCCGCCCTCGAGCCTGTGCCCGCTCCCGCCGCGCCGCTGCTAACCATCGTCCCTACCGCGGAGGAGGAGAGCACTGACGAGAAGGACGACACGGACGATCTGCTGAGCGTCTTCACCACCACCGGCATCGCCGTCGAGGACCGTTCCCTGCTCGTCTCAATGGCAGGCGATATCGACATCGATGATGTCGTCGCGGAACTTCAGCTCGTCGCCGCCGCCCTGAACCTCACGTCGTACGCCGATCGCGACGCCGCCTAGCTCTTCCAGCGCTCTGCCGAGCTCGTACCCGCGCGAACCCGCGCGCGCGATGATGTCGTCGCCTAGCGCCGATACCGCCGTCGGGTGAACTTGTCCACCAGGATCACCTGCTTCTGCCCCTGGTGAAGCGCGAACGTGTAGAACCAGCTCGAGATCCCGAACAGGATCGCCGCCAGGAAGAAGATCCACCGCCACCACGCGATGCCGTCGTCGCCCGCGCCCGCCACGGGCAGGTCGTGCGTGCCCTTCACCTGCGCGGGATTCCCCTGCCCCGGCGCCGGTACATGCGAAAGACCGCCTACCGCCGCCGTCTTCGACGCTCGCGGTGTGGGAGTGGCCTTCGGCGGCGCCGGCGTCTTCGTCGGAGCCGGCGTTCGCGTTACCGTCGCGACCGTCGTATCCGTCGCCGCGGGATCCGTCGCCGTCGGCGCGGGATCGGTAGCCGTCGACTGTGGCACGGCCGATGACGTAGGTGCGAGCGGAGTATCCGTGGCGACCGCAGCCACCGTCGCGGCCGCTGCCGGCGCGCCGACCACGAGCTGCGGCGGCGCCGCCGAGGGCGTCATGCGCACGCCGGCCCCGTCAACGACGCTCGCCGCAAGCCACGTCAGGTTCGCGTCGCCGTTCGCGAGTGCGGTGAACTGCACCGTCGCCACCGTGCCCGCGCCAGAGCGCGTCAGCCCCGTATTCAGCATGTACTCGTAGTCGATGACGCCCGCCGCAGCGGAGTTGTGCACGACCGTCCCCTCCGATGCCGATCCCGGAAACGGCCCCGGCAGGATCTGCGTCCACGGCGCGCTCACGTCCGCGTCGTTTACCTGCACGACGGACGGGTCGTAGCCCAGCGTGAACTCCATCGCGTGCACGTTCGAAACGCCGGTCACATCGACCGATACGAAGATCGTGTCACCGGCAGAGACCGACAGCGGCGACGGCGAGACTGATATCGTGCCGGGCGAGCTCGCCGCAGCGCTGGGATCGAGCGCAAAGAGCGCGACCATGGCCAGCAGGAATGCGATAGCGGACGACAGCCGCCGGTGTCCGCGATGCAGTGTGTGATGCCCGCCCGGCATGCTGTCCTCCTGTGTTGTCGGACTCGCGCTCCATGCGAAACGGGGTGCTGGCACCCCGGACTGCACGGCGAAGCGCCGCGCAACGGACGTGCCCATGCCATTCAGCCGCAAAGCTGCGTGCCGTCCGACGCCGATAACCCAACATGACCGCCCCCGCCTACGACCATTCCGGCCGCGGCGCCGTCCCTCCGCCGAAACTTCGCGCGCAGCTGCGCCGCCGCATGCGTGTTGAGACCTACGGCCCGGGCGAGTCGCTCGTCCGTCAGGGCGAGGAGGCGCTCCAGCTTCACTTCATCCTGTCCGGCACGGCGCGGATCGCCCTCGGACGCGGCCGTGACTCGCGGATCATCGCGCGCCTCGGCCCCGGCTCGTGGATCGGCGAAACAGCGCTCCTCACGGGCGCCGTCTCATCAACGACCGTTACTGCCGAGACCGAGCTGCGTGCGCTTACCATCAGCCACGTCGACTTTCTCGCCGCGGCGGAAGAAGACCCCGGCGTCTTCCGCGAGATCGCGCGAGCGCTCGCCCACCGCCTTCGCTCCGCCGACGACCTGATCGCGGAGGCGACCGCTCCGCGCATCGTCCACCTGAATCACGCGCAGTCCGACACTGGCCGTGTCGAACAGGTCCTGGCGGCCTGTGCGCGATGGGCGACCGGCTCGCACGTTGCGTTACTGCTCGATGAATACGGACCGCCCGGCCTGCCGCTGCGCGACCACGCATCGGGCGATGGCCTCAGCACGATGCGCGCCCGTCTCGCCGGCGAAGGCTCAATCGCAGTGCGTGTGGACGGCGCGACGCAATCGGAGCTGACAACGTTCGTGCAGGCCGTGAGCAGCTTCGCGAGCCTGATCGTGCTGACTGGCGCGCGGCGCCCCGCGAGCCTCACGCACCCGCTCGATGCCGTCGTCACTCTCGGCGCAGCGCGCAACAGGAGCGCCGGGTCTGCGGACGAAGCAGCGCACCACTTCTTTCCGACGGACTCATCGTTCGACCCGCACCGAGTCGCGCGCGGCGTCTGCGGCCAGCGCATTGGCCTCGCGTTCGGCGGCGGCGGCGCGCGGGGCTTCGCGCACGTCGGGGTGCTGCGCGAGCTGCGCGCGGCGGGAGTCCCGGTTGATGCAGTCAGCGGCACGAGCATCGGCGCCGCAGTCGCGGCCGGCGTTGCCGACGGGCAACGCCCGGAAGATCTTGCGAATTCGATTCAGGCGGCAGGGCGCCTCGCGACGGTCCCGAACCCTTTGCCGGTCCACTCGATGTTCACCAATACCTTCATCGAGCGCGAACTGCGTCGACAGTTCGCCGACCGCCACATCGAGGACCTGCCGACGCCGCTCGCAGTCGTCGCCGTCGATGTCCACACGGGAGACGAAGTCGTCTTCACTCGCGGTGAGATCGTTCCCGCCATCCTCGCGAGCATCGCGTTGCCCGGCATCTTTCCGCCGGTGCGCCACGACGACCGCGTGCTCGTCGACGGTGGCGTCCGTACGCCCGTCCCCATCCGCCCTTGCCGCGAAGCGGGCGCTGACGCCGTCGTCGCCTCGCGCATGCGCGTCTCGCCGGATCCCTCGCGCCGCCCTGCGCGCCGCAGCCTGCCGTGGATGGCCGAGACGATCTCCTGGGCGCTGGACCTCATGCAGGATCAGATCGAGTCGGAAAGCGTCGAGCACGCCGACGTGCTCATCGAGACGTCGATACCCCGCGCCCGTGCAGGTCTCTTCGACTTCAACGGGCGCCGTTCTACCGAAGCAGCAGGCGCGCGCGCCGCGCGCGCTGCTCTAAACGAGATTGCCGAGCGTGTGCCGGGAGTCCGTCGCGACGTCCGCCGATCGGCATAGCACCAGCCATCCCTCGCCTCATTCGGCGACGTCGAGCAGCAGCGCCCAGTACGCCTCGCGGTTCGACGACGCGAACATGTCTTCCCGATCCGCGAAGCGCAGCCATACATTGACCACGTAGCGCCCCGGCCTGCTCGCCGCGTCGAACGTCACGCCCTTCGCGTCGTATCGGATGTTATGCCCTGGTCCGCTCGAAGGTCCGGACGCCCAGATGATCACGCCGCCGTTCGGGGTCGGCGACGTCGTCGGCTCAGCGAATCCAACGCGCGCTTCCCAGATGTGCTCGCGCGGAAGCGGGTTGGGGATCGTGATCGTCTCGCCCGGGCGGACCGTCAGCGGCACGTCGCTCGTGACCGTATGGAATACGTCCGAGATCGTCCCGCACCACTCGGACTCCCCTTCAATCATTTCTACCGTCACTCCGTGCGCGGTCGCGAATGTCTTTGGCGGCCGAGAGAAGTTCGGCGGCGTCCGCGACGCGAACGCCGTCTCGATCGCATCGTTCGCCTCGCCCATGGGAGGGCAGATCGAATCGTCCACGAGTTCCGTCGCGGTCGGCTCGGGCGTCTGCGGCGACCCGCAACCGATGACACACGCCGAACTTAGCAGTGCTCCGAGAACTGGCACAACGATCCTTCGCGGCCTCATCGATCTCCCTCATCGATGGTACGACTCGCCCACGAAGAAAGTTCGCTCCGAAGGATCGCCAACTCACAACGCGATCTGTGACGTTAGCGAAACCTGTGGTCAATCGTCACAATCGCGCAGCGCGGCAAGAGATCGAATTGTGAATCAAATGCTGAATGTGCAGCGAGACGGATTGCGACATTCAAGAAACCATCTTGTGAACATCTGCGAAATCTGCGGTTACGTGCCCCAAGGCTCAGGCCGTCGCAATCACCTCGAACAGGCGTGCGTCAGGGGGCGCCTGGAGGTGTTCGCTCACGTGCTGCTCGAGCTTCGGGCGCACGACCTGCGCTGCCGCATCCGCGTTTGCCTGCGTCTCCCACAGCACGAACAACCCACACTCGCCATCCGGCTCGTTGACGAATACCGTCGCGCTCTTGCATCCGGGCTGTGCCGAGATCAGCGGCACCAGCTCGTCCGCCAGCCCCTGAGCCACGCTGCGCTTCCCCGCCCCGAGTGAGAACCTCACGAGTCTCGCGTACATATCGTCTCCTTCTGCTTCAACCGCACCATTCTGTTCGTGCCGATTCGCGGGAGCAACCCGCGAAGCGGCGTTCAGGCGATAAAGGGCGGGAGGAGGAGCACCTGCTCCCCCTCCCAGCTCATCTGCTGACAGCTAACAGCTAACTGCAGTTCGTCCCCACCTGGTTCAGCGCCACGATCGCGTCCCCGATGCTCACGAACCCGTTCGGTGCGCCCGATCGCCACGGCTGCCCGGCGACCATCCCCGGCGTGCGGTCGTACTCCTGGCCGTCGAGCTTGCCGTTGCCGTTCAGGTCCGACCCGTACTTCGCGCCCATCGCGTTCGCGGCGTTCGGGTTCGCCGCGCTCGTGCCGATGTAGTCGATGATCGCGATCACGTCTCCGATGGTGATCACCTTGTCGTGGCTCCCTGACGTCATTGCGGGCAGCAACACCGGCACCGGTACGTCGAAGAAGTCCCACGGGTTCAGGAAGTCCCGCTGCCCGCCGGTGTGCCAGTCCGGACCCATCTCCCGCAGGTCCGGGCACCCGTCCATGTCCGTGTCCGGATTCGGGATAGGCGTGCTCGTCGGCGTCGATGTCACCGTCGGCGTGTTCGTCACGGTCGGCGTCCTCGTCGCCGTCGCGGTGTTGGTCACCGTCGGGGTGTTCGTGACGGTCGATGTGGCCGTCGCCGTGTGGGTCGCCGTCCCCGTTGGTACCGGCGTATCAGTCGGAACCGGAGTCGCTGTATCGGTTGCGGTGCTCGTCGCTGTCGCCGTGTTCGTCGGCGTCTCCGTAGCCGTCGCGGTGTTGGTCGGCGTAGCCGTATTCGTCGGCGTGCTCGTCACCGTGTCCATCGCCGTGACCGTCGGCGTCGGCGTAGCCGGCGTCGGGCAGCCCGCGACCGGCGCGGTCAGGAACGGGATCGCGTCGATCGTGGACGCCGAGTCAATCGCGTCGCCGCTCCCCGGAGGATTCGGCCCGCTCGCGTCGCCCCACCAGTTGTTCTCGGCGTCGATGGGCGTCCCGACGGTTCCCGTCGTCTGCATCCCGAACACCGTGTTGCCCGCGATGCAGTTGTTGTGGAAGACGTTGTTCGTCGGCGATCCGGCGGTGAAGTCCACCTCCACGCCGTAGTCGTTGTTCCGGAAGGCGTTGCCCGTCCATGTGTTGTCCGGCGAAGCGTCGTACACGTACGCGCCGAAGGATCCCGGCTGCCCGAACACCTGGTTGTTCGTGTAGGAGCCGTTCCCGCTCAGGTACGTGAAGATCGCCGTGTCCCGCGTCGCGGAGAAGCTGTTCCCGCTCACCGTCACGCTGTCCGTCTGCTGGATGTAAGCGCCCTCCATGTTGTTGTGCACGGTGTTGTTCGACAGCGTCACGTTGCCGGCGCCGAAGATCAGCAGCCCCACCGCCGCCGCGCTGTTCGGCGTGTAGTCGTACCCGCTGACGTCGTTGTTGTCGACGATCGCGTCGGCGCCGCCCGAGACCTGGATCCCGTTCTGCGCGATGTAGGTCACCGGCCCGTTGCCCGCGACGATGTTTCCCGTCACGTTCGCGCTCACCGACGCGCCGCCGTAGGTGTTGGTGATCACCATTGCGTTCTTCTGTGCATCAGTAATGTTGTTGCCGCTGATCGTCACGTTGGACGATCCGGCGCCGCCCCGCGCGGTCACCCGCACGCCGACGCCGCTCTGAAGTCCGTTCGAAGACCCGTGGGTAATCCCCTTGATCGTGTTGTTCGAAACCGTCCCCGTCGAATCGACCGCGAACACGCCGTAGTACCGCTGGTCGGTGTCCGGACTGCTCCCGGCATTCGAGCTCGCCCCACCGGCCTGCCCGTCGATGTTGTTGCTGTCCACCAGCACGTTGCTCGCGCCGTCAATGCTGAATCCCCGCTGGTGGAACCCATGCACGTAGTTGCTGTTCGCGCTGTCGTTCGCGCCCTTGATGACGATGCCGTTCGTCACGTTCCGCACTTCGAACGACGACTCGTTGACGTTGTTCGCGGCGATCGTGATCCCGTCGCCGCTGCCTCCGCCATCGATGATCGGGTTCGAGCCCGCGGTCAGCGTGATCTCCTTGTTGACAATCACGTGCTCAGGGAACACGCCGGTCTTCCCCTTCACGGTGTCGCCGTTCGAGGAGAAGTCCACCGCCGCTTGGATGCACGTCACGTTGCAGACCGCCGGCCCCGCGTACCACGTCATCGGCGACGTCATCTGGAAGCCAGCGTTTGCCGAAGCGTCGGTGCCAATGCCCAACCACGGGCTGTACGAGACGCCGTTCGGCACGGAGTTGCCGGTGCCGCCGGGGTTCAGCGCGTGCGCCGGCCCCGATGCATCGCCCCACCAGTCCGCCGTGAAGATCGCGCTCACCGTGCCCGTCGTCGCCGTCGAAACGCCCGTCCCGGAGTTGCCCGAGATGCTGTTGCGATGCGCCGTCACTGTCACGCTGTTCGAGGCGTTCTCCGCCTCGAGGAAGAAGCCATCGGTGTTGTTCTTGATGATGTTACCGTTGAACGTCGCCGACACGTCCGACGACCCGAAGCCGAACAGGCTCGTCGTGACGTACGCGCCGGTGCTGTTCGGCAGGCCCATGCCGTCCACTTCGTTGTCGATGAACGCCGTCGTAGACGCCGCCTCCTGCCCGGCAGCCGATAGCCCGACGGAGCAATTCGTCACCCGGTTGTGCTCCACGGTCGGGTTCACGTACGTCGCGAATGTCCACACCCCGAAGCCGTTCGGCTGGCAGTTGCTCACGGCGTTCCCGTCGATCACGTCCGCAACGCCGCCGAAGCCGCCGTTGTTGTCCGTGTGGACGCCCGAGCCGGACGACGTCACCACGTTTCCCGTGTACGTCGACCCGGTGGACCAGTTCGACGAGATTGCGTCGTTCGCGTCCGAGACGCTGTTGTTCGCGAACGTCCCCGACCCGCCGAAGTTGAACATCGCGACCGACGCCGCTTCGCCCTGTACGTTCTGCACCGTGTCGTCGTGGAAGTTGAACGATCCGCCGCTCGAGGCGTACACGCCCCGCAGGTAGATGTTCCGGATCGTCGTGTCGTGCACGACGAGGTTCTGGTACACGCCCGCAGCGTGGTTCGTGATGATCCCGTTCCGTGCGTCGAGGTCCGCCCCGCCGCGCACCACCCCGCTCACCAGCGATGGGTTGTCGCCGTCCAGCGTAATGTCATGGACCGTGACGTTGTCCGCCTGGACCAGGAAGATGTTGCTCGCGGCCCCGCTGCAGAGCGAGCCGGGTCCGCACACAGCATTGCTCGTCGCCGGCTCGACGAACGTGCTCCCCTGCCCGGCGCCCGTCAGCGTCAGCGGCGTCGAGATCGTCACGTTCTCCGTGTACGTCCCAGCCGCCACGTGCACCGTCCCGCCGCTCGAGACCTGGTTCACCGCCGCCTGGATCGTCCGCTTCGCGCCGTCCGGCGTGTCGGCCGAGCCGCTGTTCGCGTCGTTGCCGTCCGTCCGCACGTAGCAGTCCGTCGTGCATGGCGGCAGCGCCGGCTCGAAGTCGAAGGTGTCCGAGTTGATCGTGACGTTATCGAAGTTGCCGTCGTAGTTGTCCCACGCGCCCGCTCCGAACCCCGCGTTGATGCGCACGCCGGCGACCGCCGTCGCTATAGTCGCGCCCGGGTGATCGGCTTCGTATTGCGCGAGCGTGTGGAGGGGCGGGCCGCCCGAATTGTCATTCTCAGACCACCAGCCCCCGGCGTCCGCGTCCCACGTCTGCCACGTGTTCAGCAGCGCGCACGGATTCTCGTTGCCTGGACACTGGTCCGGCACTGTGTCGCCCTGGTACGTGCCGGTCTGGTACACCGGTTCGAAAAACAGGTAGTCGTCGTCTGACCCGCCGGTATACGAGATGGCCAGAACCATGTACGGCGCCTGCCCGTCGATGTAATTCGACACGTACGTCGAGTACGACAGGTTCGTCAGCGACGACAGCGGCACGCCGTTGTACGCGAACGTCCGCACCCTCACACCGTCGTTCCCGTTCGTGCCGATGTGCTGGTGCACGCTCCCCGTACCCAGCGGCGGCGAGCCCGGCCCCGTGACGAAGTGCGTCTCGCTCCCCGACGTCGTCGTCCCCGTCGTATTCGCCGAGGCGGTGTCGTCGTAATTCTGCTGGTCCCACCCCGCCATGCTGCCCGGCGGCCGCACGACGGTGTTCGCCGCCGATGCCGGCTTGGCGTTCCCAGCCAGCACGCCCAGCGCGACCACCGCCGCGATGACGATAATATGCGGCAGCCGCCGCCCGATGCGGTCAAACGTCCCTGTCATGTGCTCTCCCCCTCTTCCTCGGATACTCGTAGGCGCGCGACGATGCGACGACGTAGCCGGGCCGTGCGGCGGGGTGCATGGCTGATACCGGTGCTGATGGAGCGCGGCGACCGGGCATCGTGCCCGAGACGTACCGGCGAGGCGGCGCTCCGCCGATCAACCGCAACGGTCGACCCAGCGGAGCGCCTGACGTTCGCCAGCCCTACGAAAAGTCAGGTTACGAACCGGACTAGCAGTCCGGCCTTTTTTCTGTCTTTGCGGGACATTTGTTTCGTATGAATGTGTTATGATCCCGCCCACCCACCTCCGCCCCCTTGGTTGCCTTTGAAGGAAAGGCGGCAGCAGAAGTGCAGGAAGCTAATACGAATCTCGGGATCCGTGTCCTGGGTGGGTTCGACGTGCATCGCGGAGCGGACGTTCTCATCTGCGCGGACTGGCGACGCCGCAAGACGCAGTCCGTTATCAAGCTCATCGCCGTGCAGCCCGCGAGCCGGATGCATCGCGAGCAGGCCTGCGAAGCGCTCTGGCCCGGCCTCCGGCCTGAGTCCGCGACGAATAACCTCAACCAGAACCTCCACCACATTCGCTCGATGCTCGCTTCGCTCGGTGCCGCAGAGCCCCTGATCTCCGCGTCGGGGAACTCGCTTTCGATCCCCGCGGGCGTCACGCTGGACCTCGAAGAGCTGCGGTCAGCGGCTGCGCGGGCGCGCCGCCATCACAGCGTCGAGGAGTACCGGCGCGCGCTCGCCGAGTACCGCGAGTTGCTGCCGGACGACCTGTACGAACCGTGGACCGAACGTGCGCGCCGCGAGCACTGGCGGCTGCACCGCGACCTGCTCATCGAGTTCAGCGGGATGGACATCGGTTCGGAGGACAGGGCGATCGCGATTCGCGGCCTGGAAGAAGTGGTGACGACGGATCCGCTCGAGGAAGCAGCGCACCGCGCGCTCATGCGGCTGCGTGCGGCCGCTGGTGACCGCCTCGGCGCCGTCCGCCAGTTTCGGGATCTACACGAAGTTCTCGCCCGGGAAGTCGAGGTGGCGCCATCACGTGAGACCGTGGAGGCGTACCACGAGATCATCGCCGTCCGGGAAGATGCGCCGCGCCCGACCGCCGCCCCCGTCCACGCGTTCGCCCTCCCGGCTCAAGGAGACGGCGCAGCCGACGTCGACGCCGCCGAAGCTTCCGACGCGCCGCCGTTCGACAGCGGCCTCGTGATCCGGGTCGCCCACTCCGCCGACTCCGCGCTCGCGGAGTGCGACCGCCACCCCTGGCCGGCCTTCGTCACCAACGAGTTCGCCGAGGTGATCGGCGCGAACCGCGTCTTCGAGCGTCTCGTCGGCATCCCCCTCCGAATCCACGACACGCCGGTCGGCGAGCGAAACCTCATGAGTGTCGCGAGCGACCGCGCGTTCGCCGACCGCCTCGCGAACTGGGACGAAGCCATGACGACGATTGTCACGTACTTCAAGTCCGCCGGCGCGGCGAATGACATCACCCGCCCTGACCCTTACCTCGCTGCCGTCCTCGAGCGCTTCCTCGCCGGCGATCCCGAATACGTCAACCGCCTCATCCGTCTCTGGCAGGACGCTCCTTCGACGTGGGATCGCAAGGAGCACTGGACCTACCCAGTCGTCTGGCGCGGCAGCGGCCGCAAACTCCTGCGCTTCACCGGCGTCGTCACTTCAGCGAGCCTCATCGACCGCCTCACCTTCAACGACTGGATCCCCACCGACGCCACAACCTGGCGCGAACTCGCCAACGTGACGAAGGGCGAGCGTCAAGCGGTTGCCGGATCCGCGTCCGGGACGATAGCCGCGATAGCCGGTTGACGAACCGACACCTTGCGCGTGATACGAAAGGCATGAGTCTGTGAAACGGTCGCTCGTGCTCATCGCCGATCCGATCACGGAGATTGTTGAACTGGCGCGCATGGCAGAGGATGCTGGATTCGACGCCGTCTGGCTCACCGACTTCAACAATCGCGACGCCTTCGTGCGCATGGCGATGGCTGGCCAGGCGACGTCGCGCATCGGCATCGCGAGCGGCATCGCGTACGCGTTTGCCCGCTCGCCCGTCCTGACGGCGGCTGCGGCCGCTGATCTCGACGAAGTCACCGGCGGTCGTGTCATCCTCGGATTGGGGACCGGCACCAAGCGCATGCAGGAGTCGTGGTACGGCCTGACGTTCGAGGGCCCGGCGCCAAAATCGGCGGAGGTGATCCGCATCTTGCGCGCGCTGTGGGAGACGGACGGCATGAAGCGGTTCAAGTACGATGGGCGGTTCTACAAACTCGCGATCGACTTCTTTGGCCGGCCCGGGCGCGTCCGGAAGCAGATCCCCGTGTACCTCGCAGGCGTCAATCGCCTGATGGTTCGAACCGCGGGCGAGGTCGCTGACGGGCTCGTCGGACATCCGCTTTACTCTCGACGGTACGTTGAGGAGGTGGTGTCACCGGCGGTGGCCGAGGGCCTTCATCGCGGCGGGAGATCCCGTGATGCTTTCGACCTCGCAGGCTATGTTATCACGTCTATGTCGTCGGATCGCGAAGTGGCGCGAGAGGAAGCGCGCCGGCAGATCGCGTTCTATGCCACGACGCTGACCTACGATGCGATCCTCGACCTCCATGGATGGCAGGGCGAGAAGGACGCCATCCGGGCCGCGTGGCGGAAGTTTGATGTCGCCGCGATGGCCGCGGCGGTGAGCGACACCATGGTGGATCAGATCGCGGTCGCCGGGACGCCGGACGATTGCGTCGACCAACTCGCTCGCTACGAGGGTTTGCTCGACCACGCGTTGATCTACCCGCCTTCATTCGGGGTGCGTCCGGATCGCGTGCGCGAGAACTACCGTCTCATGGCAGAGGTCTTCGGTCGCGGGCGATAGCGCTCCGGCCGTCGATCTCGGATCGCGTATGAGTGAACGTCATCCTCGACCAGCCGTGACTGGTCCTCCCGCAGCGCAGCAAGAGCTGCAACTCAACACGAAGCAGCGTGGGGGTGTTATGGCGTGGCCGTATCGCCAGCCGCGGGTTCAGGGCGGGCGCCTTAACCAACACGGCGCACGGTCCACATCCTCCTCTCGGACGAGATCGCCCGAAATCGAATCTGAGCCGTGCGCTGATTTGCATCGATGGAGCGGAAGACGAGATTCGAACTCGCGACCCCCTCCTTGGCAAGGAGGTGCTCTACC
>CAZAPT010000041.1:2453-18812 GCA_964487335.1 uncultured Dehalococcoidia bacterium | reverse complement strand
CTTCGCCCATAATCAGGCCCATCGCCACTCCAGAGACGTGCGAGCTGATCGGCACGCCGGCGTCCATGAGAGACATCGAGCTGGCGCACGTACTGCCCATCGACGTGCTGCCGTTGCTGGAGAGCGCCTCGGAGACGACGCGGATGGTGTACGGGAAGTCCTCGGGCGAAGGGAGCACGGGCACGATCGCGCGTTCGGCGAGGGCGCCGTGGCCGATCTCGCGCCGGCCAGCGCCGCCCATGCGGCCGGTCTCGCCGACCGAGTACGGCGGCATGTTGTAGTGGTGCATGTAGCGCTTCGTCTCGATTGGCGCGAGGGTGTCGAGGCGCTGCGCATCCCCCACGCTTCCGAGGGTAGTGACGCTCAATACCTGTGTCTGGCCGCGCGTGAAGATCGCGCTGCCGTGCGTGCGTGGCAGGAAGCCAGTCTCGCAGCTGATCGGGCGTACCGTCGTCGAGTTCCGCCCGTCGGGTCGGACATCGCGGTCGAGGATCGACGAACGCACGGTCGACTTCACGAACGCATCGAGCGCCCCTTCGACGGCCTGCTCACCATACTCTTCGCCGTACTTCTCGACGAGCTGCGACTTGTAATCGTCGAGGCCACCCTGGCGTTCGTCCTTCGCGAGCGAAAGGAACTCCTCGACGTTGCCGCTGAGGTCTGCGGCGACCTTCTTCTTGAGGTCGTCCGGCACCGTCGCCGCCTCGAACTGCCACTTCTCGGGCTTGATCGCGTCGATCAGCTCCTGCTGCAGCTCGATGAGGATCTGGTTCTGCTGCTGCGCGTACTCCATCGCGCCGACGATGACGTCCTCTGGCGCTTCCTGCGCGCCCGCTTCGACCATCATGATGGCCTCGCGCGTGCCGGCGACGACGATGTCGATCTCGCTGTCCTCGAGCTGCTCGTAGGTCGGATTCACGACGTACTGACCGTCGATGTAACCGACGCGGACGGAGCTGACGGGGCCCGCGAACGGGATCTCCGAGATGGAGAGGGCCGCGGACGCTCCGACGGTGCCGAGCACGTCGGGCTCGTTCTCGCGGTCCGTGGACAGCACGGTGATGACGACCTGCACGTCGTTGCGCATGCCCTTCGGAAAGAGCGGGCGCAGCGGGCGGTCGGTCAGCCGCGCGCTGAGGATCGCCTCGGTCGAGGGGCGGCCTTCGCGGCGAAAGAAAGAGCCGGGGATCTTCCCGGCTGCGTACATCTTTTCTTCGAAGTCGATGGTGAGGGGAAAGAAGTCGGTCCCCGGCCGAGGGTTTCGCGCCATCGTCGCGGTGCACAGCACGACCGTCTCGCCGTAGGTGACGGTTACGGCGCCGCCGGCGAGGTTGGCGACGCGTCCCGTCTCGACGGTGATCGTTTTCCCGCCGAACTCTCGTTGGAATGAGTGGATCTCTGCCATTGCTTGTCTCAAGCCTCCATGGATTCGAGCCCCTGGCTCGTTTTGCGTATGCCGCCGCTACCGTTCGACGGCTGTTTCTCGATTGGTGGGTGGTCGGTGGCTCGAGACTGGACGTGGCGATGCTGCGTCATTAGTACGCCGCAATGCTCGAGGCTGACTCACTCTGTCATGTCGCTTCCGTCCGCCCGGCGGACTGGATACGGAACGGCCTCCGCGGGTCGCAACCCTTACTTGCGGAGGCCGAGCTTTGCGAGGATGGCGCGGTATCGCGAGACATCCTCGTTATTGAGGTAGGCGAGCTGCCGCCGGCGCTGACCGACGAGCTTCAGCAGGCCTCGCTGCGTGTGGTAGTCGTGCTTGTGCAGCTTGAGGTGGTCTGTGAGGCGGTTGATGCGCTCCGTGAGGATGGCGATCTGAACCTCCGCGGACCCGGTGTCCGTGGCGTGAATCCTGTTTTCGCCGATGATCCTGGCCTTGCTCTCAGCCGTTAAAGCCATACCGATGGCTTGCTTCCCCTACTCTCTCTTGAATCGGTTGAGTCTATCAGAGCGGTTCTCCGGGCGGCAAACGGCGGATCTGCGGCCGATACTTCGGCGAACGCCCGTCGAGTGGTGTGATAGGATGTGCGCGCTATGACGTTCGGACGCCCTTTCTGGGCGATCGTCACTCCTGAGGTGCCAACCCGCGGTTCATCGCCGCGGGGGGCGATCGGCTGTCCTGCAACTTCCTCGTAAGACAGCAGACCGGTCGCATCCAGGAGACAAGCACACCATGACACTCCAGCTCTACGACACGACCCTGCGCGACGGCGCGCAGATGGAAGGCCTCTCCCTCTCCGTCGAGGACAAACTGAAGATCACGCGCAAGCTCGACGAGCTGGGCGTGCACTTCATCGAGGGCGGGTGGCCCGGCAGCAATCCGAAGGACGCGGAGTTCTTCGTGCGGGCGCAGTCGCTGAATCTGCAGAACGCGCGGCTCGCGGCGTTCGGGTCGACGCGAAAGGCGGGCGGGGACGCGGCGACCGACGCGAACTTGCGCGCGCTGCTCGACGCGCGGACGCCGGTCGTGACGCTCGTCGGGAAGGCGAGCGACCTGCACGTGCGCGAGGTGCTCGAGACGACGCCAGAAGAGAACCTCTCGATGATCGCTGACTCGGTGCGGCTGATGAAGGAGAACCATCGGACGGTCTTCTTCGACGCGGAGCACTTCTTCGACGGTTTCTACCGGGACCGGCGGTATGCGCTCGACTGCCTGCGTGCGGCGCGGAGCGCTGGCGTCGATGCGCTGGTGCTGTGCGACACCAACGGCGGCATGACCACCGAGCGGCTGGTCGAAGCGATCCGCGCGGTGCAGGCGGAGATCGACGCGCCGCTCGGGATCCACACGCACAACGACGCGGATCTGGCGGTGGCGAACACGCTTGCGGCGGTGGCGGAGGGCGTCGTCCAGGTGCAGGGTTGCGTCAACGGTTACGGCGAGCGCTGCGGCAACGCGAACCTCATCAGCATCATCGCCAACCTGAAGGTGAAGCTGGGGATGGACGTCATCAGCGATGAGCAACTTGGCACGCTGACGGAGGTCAGCCACTTCGTTAGCGAGATCGCGAACATCGTGCCGGACCCGTACCAGCCGTACGTGGGCGCGAGCGCGTTCACGCACAAGGGCGGGCTGCACAGCGCCGCGGTGCTGAAGGTGGACGAGAGCTACCAGCACCTGCCGCCGGAGCGCGTCGGCAACGAGCGGCGGCTGCTGGTATCTGAGCTCGGCGGAAGCCGCAGCATCCAGCACAAGCTGAAGGAGACGGGGTTCGAGTTCGAGCTGTCACGCGACGAGGCGCGCGCGCTGCAGGCGCTGGTGAACGACGCCGAGTCGAAGGGCTACCAGTTCGAGGGCGCGGGCGCTTCGTTCGAGATGCTGGTGCGGCGGGCGCGGCCGGATTACGTCGCGCCGTTCGAGCTGGATGACTTCTGGATCATCGAGCGGCGCGCCTCGGCGAGCGCGGAGCATGGCCGCGAGATGCAGGCGGAAGCGATGACCAAGGTGCGCGTCGGCGGGCGGATGCTGCAGACGGCGGCGGAGGGCAACGGCCCGGTAAACGCGCTTGACGCCTCGGTGCGGAAGGCGCTGGCGGAGTACTTCCCGACGATCCTTGCGGTGAAGCTCGTCGACTTCAAGGTGCGGATCATCGACAGCGCGGCGGGGACGAGCGCGGCGGTTCGGGTGCTCATCGAGTCGTCGGACGGCGAGCACGAGTGGACGACCGTCGGCGCCAGCACCGACATCATCGAGGCGGCGTGGCTCGCGCTGGCGGACTCGCTGGAGTGGTTCCTGGTGAAGCGTGCGGGGTGGACGCCGGGGTGAAAATGAACAGTGCAAAGTGGACAGTGAAGAGTGACAGGCGCTCGTAGCGCCGTCACTCGTTTGGTGCCGAGAGACGCGCGGGCTGAAACCCGGCTACGCATACGCCGGTGTAAGGCGCTCGATCGTGCTCGGCTGGTAGGCCGCGCTATGCCTGGACGCGCTGGGCGCCCATCGCGTCGAGGATGGTGCTGGTGGAGGGCATGCCGCGCTGGTAGAAGCGGACGACACCGTCGCGGTCGATACCGACTACAGTGCGGTTGACGATGTTCAGCAGCGGGATCGGGTACAGCGCATCGTAGGCGCGGGAGATCTTCCCGCCGTCGTCGAGCAGGAGTGGCGTCTTGAAGCCGTGGCGCTCTGAGAACTTCCGGTGCGTCTCCGCGCTGCCGGGGTTTACGCCGAACACGGCGACGCCGGCGGCCTGGTACTTGTCGTAATCGTCGCGAGCCGTGCAGAGCTGCTTCGTGCAGCCGGGCGTGTTGTCGGCCGGGTAGAACATGAGGACGACTGAAGACGTGCCGCGGAAGTCAGCGAGGCGCACCCGGGCGCCGTTCTCGTCGCTGAGGTCGAAGTCGGGGGCGGGTTCGCCGGTGGTGAGCATGACGTCGCTCCTTCGGTATGCCATACGCGCGTGCGTGGGTTTTAGTTGTAGCCCAGAGTGGGGCTTACGTCACACGGGCGAGTACCGGTGGCCGAGGTGGTCAAAATTCGGAATAAAGGAAGCCTTTAGTGTCTAAACCCCTTCACCGAGGCTTGCGGCGATCCTACAATGCGCTTGCGTTTAGAGCCGAAGAGGGCCGAGGAGCTTCCCCACCATGACCTACACCATCACGGAACCATGCATCGGCACGAAGGACCGTTCGTGCGTGGACGTCTGCCCGGTGGACTGCATCCACGATGACGGCGACGAAGACAAGATGCTGTACATCGACCCGGACGAGTGCATCGACTGCGGGGCGTGCGAGCCGGCGTGCCCGGTGACGGCGATCTTCGCGGAGGATGATGTACCGGACGCGTCGAAGCCGTTCACCGAGATCAATGCGCTCTGGTACAAGGACAAGGCCGCGGCGCGGGCGAAGGTGGACGCGGCAGTCGGATAAGCCGCGGAACGAACAACGGATTGATATGGAGGAGGCCCAGAATTGGGCCTCTTTCTTATTCGCGCTTCTGACCAGCGAAGCCGGTCAGAGCGTCGTGAGAGCAGAGGCCTACCATAAGAAGCTCGGGAAGCAGGCGGCGGACTTGCCCTCGCTGCCGCACGCTTCTCTGTACGGCGGGGCGGCGCGTCACGGGGTGGTCGCGCCGCCCCCACTTGCTTCTGTGGACAGAGCATACGACGGTGACCGTCGCCCTGTATAGAGGCGCTGCCACGCGGCCTCGACGGCGATGAGCGCCAGGCCGGCGAGGATCACGACATCGCCGGGACTCGCGACGAGCCCCCGGCTGCCGACGGGCACGACGATGCTGTCGCCGAGCGCGAGTGCGTGGCCTTCGCCGTAGTCGGAGAGGACATCCTTCGAGCCGCGGATCCACGCTCCCGAGTCGTAGCGCTCGGCGCGAGCATCGCCTATGGCCGAGGCGACAGTCGCGCGCTCGATCGGCATGAGGCCGCCGTTCGCGAGCACAACCGCGAGGTTCGCTGCCAGGCCGACGGCCATCACCCAGACACCGACCAACCGGCGGTGCGGCCAGAGGGCGGCCGGCACGGCGGCGATGGTCGCGGGCAGGGTGACGCGGACGAGCATCTCCCACGGGGAGACGGCGATCACGCCGAGCTGGAGGATCACCAGCCCGACGGCGATTCCGGCGCTTGCCGCTAGCGTTCGATTAGCGATAGCCGGGCCTCCACTCGTACAGCTATTCCACTACCGGTATCGGCCAGATAGGCAGCGAGCGGAGGCAGCGGGGATTGCGGAGACATCAAAATGCCCCCGCCGTGGCGGAGGCACTTCGCTCTTCGAGACCTTCGGGTTCTAGCCCCACATCCACGGGCCAACGGCCACGAGCGCGGTAGCAACGACGCCGACGACGGTCAGAGCTGCGGGAATGAAACGGGCCACGGGGTACCTCCAACGATGCTGAATTGCTTGCCTCTGCTATTGGAGAATCGGCAGGGATAACCCCGACTTGAGGGCGCAGGACGGCGTAGGCGGAGCCACCCGGAGGCTGGGCCAGATGCGCTCATATCTGTTTCGGCAGGAAGGGCTGTGATATGATCGCGCCGAAATTCACAATTGCGGACGAAGCACGGGCCCGCGGGTGTCACGCGGGCGCTCGCGGGTAAGCCGCTCGGGCCTGCTCAGGCCGTGTAATCCGCCTTCAGCGAGCAGGAGCGCTCGATGATCGAGCAGTTCGGACGGGCGGGAATCCTCCTCGTATTTGCTGTCGCCTTCCCGTTGATCCCGATCGTCGCGTCGGTGGCGCTGGGGATCTTTCGTATCCGGCCGAAGAACCCTGACCCCGTGAAGCAGTCCGTCTACGAGTGCGGCATGGTGCCGGTCGGCGACGCGCTCGTCCGTTACAACGTGCGCTACTACCTGTTCGCGCTGCTGTTCGTGATCTTCGACGTCGAGGCGATGTTCCTTTACCCGTGGGCGGTCGCGTACCGGCAACTGGGCGTGTACGCCTTCGTCGAGGCGGTGATCTTCGTCGCGATCCTGTTCGTCGGCTACGCCTACGCGTGGCGCAAGCGCGCGATGGAGTGGATCTGATGCCGCACGCCGTGACGGTGCATCTATCGGGCGAGGCGGTGGCGGAGCGCATGCGGGCGGCGGTGCCAGAGGCGGTGCGCGAGGTGACGCACGGGTACATCGTGCTCGAGCCGGAGCGGGCGTTCGAGGCGATGCAGGTCATCCGTGACGACGAGGTGCTCGACGGGAAGTTCCTGGTGCAGATGTGCAGCGTGGACCAGATCACGTCGATCGAGGTCGTGTATCACTTCTCATCGCTGGCGCAGAACCACATCTTCGAGGTGAAGGTGCCGGCGGACCACGAGCGGCCGATCGTGCCTTCGATCGCATCGCTGTGGGTGGGCGCGACGCTGCAGGAGCGCGAGATCTACGACCTGATGGGCGTGGAGTTCGCGGGCCACGAAGGGCTGAGCCGTCTGTTCCTCTGGGACTCGTTCCCGGGGCATCCGCTGCGGAAGGACTTCATGGCGCTGCCGGGCGGCCAGAAGCCGGGACTGAGCCAGTTCCCGAAACAGACGGAGGGTCAGTCCGGCGGTGAGTTCCGTCCCCGACATCCAGGCACCGGCGAGTAGAGGCATCACGAAGGGCTGAGCGTGCCACTCAAGTCAGAGCCGGTCGAAGTCAATATCGGGCCGCAGCACCCGAGCACGCATGGCGTGTTCCGGATGGTGGCGCAGATCGACGGCGAGCGGATCACCGACGTGAAGATGATCGTCGGGTACCTGCACCGCAGCATGGAGAAGCTCGCGGAAGAGCGCACGTACACCCAGAACATCCCGTTCACGGACCGGATGGACTACCTGGCGGCGATGACCAGCAATCTCGGCTACTGCATGGCGGTCGAGAAGATCGCGGACGTCGAGGTGCCGGAGCGGGCGCGGGTGCTGCGGGTGATCTTCGCGGAGCTGCAGCGCGTCGCGAGCCACTGCATGGCGACTGGCGCCTTCATCAACGACTGCGGCGCGTGGCAAACGCCGGTCATGTACTGCTTCCGCGACCGGGAGAAGGTGCTGGACCTTTTCGAGATGACGTGCGGCGCCCGCATCACGACGAACTACATGCGAATCGGCGGCGTGGCGTTCGACATCCCGGACGAGTTCCTGCCTGCGCTCGACAGGCTGGTGAACGACGACCTGCCGCATCGCTTCGACGAATACGAGCAGCTGCTCGTGGGGAACGAGATCATCCTGATGCGGGCGCGGGACGTCGGCGTGGTGACACCGGAGATGGCGATCAACGCATGCCTGAGCGGGCCGATGCTGCGGAGCGCGGGCATCGCGTGGGACCTACGGAAGGCCGACCCGTATTGCGGCTACGACGAGTACTCCTTCGACATTCCCGTGGGGTACAACGGCGACTCGTACGACCGGATGGTGATCCGCATCGAGGAAATGAAGCAGAGCCTGCGGATCATCCGGCAGGCGATGCACCGGCTGCCGGGCGGGCCGCACAAGACGGAGGTGCCGCTCGCGATCCGGCCGCCCGAGGGCGAGGCGTACTCGCGCATCGAGTCGCCGAAGGGCGAGCTGGGGTTCTACATCGTCAGCGACGGCGGGGCGGCGCCGTACAGGTGGCACGTGCGGTCGCCTTCGCTGATCAACCTGAGCGTGCTGAGCGAGATGACGGTGGGCGCGACGATCGCGGACGCGATCGTGACGCTCGGGAGCATCGACATCAACGTCGGTGAAGTGGACCGGTGACGGGGGTGCTCACGATCGTCACCGACCACTGGTACGACATCCGCGACCTTTCGAACTTGAGCGGCGCGATCCTCGACCGGATCAGCGACGCGGGAGCGCCGGACTGGGTGCTGTACGTCGTCTCGGCGTTGCTGGGGACGATCGGCATCATCTCGTTCATCGGCGGGGCGGCGATCATCAACATCTGGATCGAGCGACGGGTGGTGGGGCGGATGCAGTCGCGGCTGGGGCCGAACCGGCTCGGGCCTTTCGGGCTGCTGCAGCCGGTTGCGGACGCGATCAAGCTGATGCAGAAGGAAGTGCTGCAGCCGCTGGCGGCGGACGGTCTCGTCTTTTCGGTGGCGCCGATCGCGTTCACGGTGCCGGGCATCGTCATCCTGGCAGTGCTCCCGTGGGGCCGAAACATGACGCTCGCGAACCTCGACGTGGGGATCGTGTTCATCCTCGCGATGTCGTCGCTGGGCGCGCTGGCGGTGTTCACGGGCGGCTACGGCTCGAACAACAAGTACGCGCTCTTCGGCGCAATGCGCGTCATCGCCATGCTAGTCACGTACGAGATCCCGAGCGTGCTGGCGCTGCTCGGGCTGGTGCTCTTCTCCGGCACGATGAACCCGAGCGAGATGGTGCTGTTCCAGGAGAAGTACTGGATGCCCCTGCTACTGGTGCAGCCGCTGCCGTTCATGATCTACTTCATCTCTTCGTCGGCGGAGCTGAACCGGACACCGGCGGACCTCGCGGAGGCGGAGTCCGAGATCGCCGGCGGGTACCACGTCGAGTATTCGGGGATGAAGTTCGGGCTGTTCTATGCGGCCGAGTTGATCAACTGCGTCGCGATATCCGCGATCATCGCGACGGTCTTCCTCGGCGGGTGGTGGCTGTATAAGGTCGACGAGATCGTGCCGGGATGGATGATCTTCATCGGCAAGATCTACGCCGTGTATTTCCTCTTCGTCTGGACGCGCGGTACGCTGCCGCGATTTCGCATCGACCAATTGCTCGCGTTCGCGTGGAAGTGGATGACGCCGATGGCGTTCCTGAACATCGTGCTCGTCGCCGCGGAGGTACTCGTGTGGGACGAGACGGGCTGGAGCGCGGGAATCGTGCTGCCGCTGTACATCGTGATCAACGGCGCGTTTGCGGCCGGCCTGCTCATGGCGTGGGTACGTTTCCTCGGGCCGAAGTTCACGCGATTCCCGGACCGGGCGCGGATCGTGCCGGGGATCGACGTGCCGTCGTTGCCGGCCGTGGCGGCGTCGCCGCGGGCTGCGGGCGTCGGGACTTCGGCGGGCGGCGCGGTATGACGTCGCCAGGGCGCAGTGAGCGCTTCGCGTGATCGACGATACGGGCGTCGTCGTCGCGTTCTACATTATCGGCGCAACAACGATCGTGAGCGCGCTGATGGTGGCGGCGGTGCGCGATCTTGTGCACGCGGTGCTGTTCCTGGTCATCACGTTCGTGGGCATCGCGGGCATCTACATCGTGCTGTCCGCGGACTTCGTAGCGGTGGCGCAGATTCTTATATATGCCGGCGCGATATCGGTGCTGCTGGTGTTCGCGGTGATGCTTACGCCCGCGTCGGACCGGCGCAACTCGGAGACGGCATTCCAGGCTCCGGCGGCCTTCCTGGCGCTGATGGTGCTCGTGCTGGTGACGTTCGTCATCTACGACACGACGTGGCACGTTGCCGGGCGGACCGAGTTCTCGGTGACGGCGGCGTCGCTGGGGCGGGCGTTCTTCAAGCCGTACGTGGTGCCGTTCGAAGTGGCATCGGTGCTGCTGGTTGCGGCGATGGTCGGCGCGATCGTGCTTACGCGCGAAGACGAGGACGAGCTCGATGTGGCCTGACCTGCTGCTGTACGCGCTGCCCCTACGCCACGTGCTGGTGCTGGGCGCGATGCTGTTCGCCACCGGGCTGTACCTGTCGTTGTCGAAGCGGAACGCGATCGGCGTGCTGATGGGCGTCGAGCTGATGCTGAACGCCGTAAACGTGACGCTGCTGGCGTTTGCGCGCTACACGGTGTCCGCGCAGCCACTCGACGGGCAGGTGTTCGCGGTGTTCGTGATCACGGTCGCGGCTGCGGAAGCCGCGGTCGCGCTCGCGCTGGCGGTGGCGATCTACCGGCACCGGGAGACGGTGAACATCGACGAGATTGATGTGCTGCGGTGGTGAGCGTGGTGAGAGCACACAGCAAACAGCAAACAGCAAAGCGCAGACAACAGACAACAGACAACAGAGGGCGACGAACCAACGTGCGAAGCCGGACGAACGATGTGGTCTAAGTTCATGGACGTGAAGAACGGATACGCCGCGGAGGTGTGGAAGGAGCTCTTCGACGCCGAGGGGGTGTCGAACCGGATCGTACCGCCACTGAACGGGGGCGTGGCGATGTCGGCGCCGCGGGAGATCTGGGTGCCGGACAGCAAGACGCACGTGGCGGAGGAGATTTTGCGGAAAATCTGAGCGCCGCTGGCGCGCCGCGAGAACAAACGGCAAAGAGCAAACAGCAAAGAACACAGAACAAAGACCAAACGAGAGACGACGGCAAGGCGGCGAGCGAGCGGACTGAGCGCGAGAACGGGACTTGAGGCGATGCAGACCCGACGACTGACGACCGACGACCAGGAGACCAGGCGCTAGATGCTGCTTCCGACGATCCCCGAAGGCGTCGTTTGGGCGATCTTCCTGCTGCCGGTCGCTTCGATGCTGATCATCGCGTTCGTAACGAAGCCGTACCCGCGGCTGTCGGGATTCGTGACGATCGCGGCGATCGGCACGGCGTTCCTGTTCGCGCTGTGGGCGCTCGACAGCGTGATCGACAGCGACGGGCATGCCCTGGCATTCCATACGCATACGTGGCTGCGGATCAGCACCGAGAATCCGGTGCTGCTGCAGCACGGCGGGCCGAACCTCGACGTGACGGTCGGGCTCCGGATCGACGGGCTGAGCGGGATCATGCTGGTCGTCGTGACATCGGTGTCGCTGCTGGTGCAGATCTACTCGCAGGCGTACATGCACGGCGACGGCGGGTACTCGCGCTACTTCGCGTACATGTCGCTGTTCACCGCGGCGATGCTCGGCCTCGTCATGATGAACAGCATCATCTTCGTCTACGTGTTCTGGGAGCTGGTGGGACTCGGGTCGTACCTGCTGATCGGATTCTGGTTCCAGAAGCCGGCGGCTGCTGCGGCGGCGAAGAAGGCGTTTCTGACGACGCGGCTCGGCGACATCGGCTTCCTGCTCGGCATTCTGCTGATCTGGACGAAGACCAATACGTTCGACATCCCGGTGCTGCAGGACCTGGCGCAGAACCATCAGATCAGCGACGGCGTCATCACGCTGTTCGCGCTCGGGATCTTCGCCGGGGCGGTCGGGAAGTCGGCGCAGTTCCCGCTGCACGTGTGGCTGCCGGACGCGATGGAGGGCCCGACGCCGGTTTCCGCACTGATCCACGCGGCGACGATGGTCGCGGCCGGCGTGTACCTCGTCGCGCGGATGTATCCGGTGTTTCAGGAGTCGGAGGAAGCGCTCAAGACCGTCGCGTACATCGGCGGGTTCACAGCGATCTTCGCGGCGTCGATCGGCATCGTGATGACGGACATCAAGCGCGTGCTGGCGTACTCGACGATCAGCCAGCTCGGCTACATGATGCTCGGGCTGGGCGTCGGTGGATACATCGCGGCGATCTTCCACCTTGTGGCGCATGCATTCTTCAAGGCGCTGCTGTTCCTCGGATCTGGTTCGGTGAACCACGCGACGGGCACCTTCGACATGCGGAAGATGGGCGGCCTGCGGCACTACATGCCGATCACGTACGCGACGTTCCTCATCGGATCGCTGAGCCTGGCGGGGATCGTGCCGTTCGCCGGGTTCTGGTCGAAGGACGCGATCCTCGGCGCGGCGTGGGCGGACAACAAGCTGCTGTTCGCGGTGGCGATGGCGGTCGTCTTCATGACCGCGTTCTACACGTTCCGCGCGGTGTTCCTGACGTTCGAGGGCGAATACAAGGGCGGCGAGCCGCCGGAGCACGGTGGAGCGGATGAGGCGCACGACACGCATCCCTCCTCGCCGCACGAGTCGCCGCTGGTGATGGCGCTTCCGCTCATCGTGCTGGCGGTGCCGGCGACGCTCCTCGGGTTCGCGAACTTCCCGAACTCGGCGACAGAAGGCATCTCGCACCTGCTCGAGGGCGCGCTGCCGGAGTCCTCGGCGGCGGCGCTGCACCGTGAGAGCTTCAACTTCGCGATCGCGGCGACATCGACGCTGCTGGCGGTCGCGGGCATCGGGCTGGCGTACGCGATCTATCAGGCGAAGGCGATCTCCGCGGACTCGCTGCGAAACCTGTGGGGGCCAGCGGCGACGGTCGTCGAGCGGAAGTACTACACGGACGAGCTGTACGAGGACGTGATCGTGCGGCGCGGGCTGTACGGCTTTGTGTGCGCGATCGCGCAGTGGTTCGACACGCACGTCGTGGACTTCGCGGTGAACGAGTCGGGGCAGGCGGCGAAGCGCGCCGGTGACGCGCTTCGATGGCTGCAATCGGGCTCGTTCCAGGCATACGGCTCGGTCGGGTTCGCGGGGCTCATCGTGGCAGGGTTCCTCATGCTGGTGTTGCTGCGATGAGTGGAGTGCTGGTCTTCCTGGTGCTGTTCCCGGCGGTCGCGGCGGCCGTCGTGATGCTGGGCTCGCGTCGGGATGACGACGTCTCGCCGAAGTGGCTGGCGCTGGCGACGACGATGATGGTGCTCATCGCGGCGCTCGTGCTGGTCATCCGCTTCGACCGGACGCCCGCCGACATCTCGGGCGAGCAGTTCCAGTTCATGTCGCGCGGGACGTGGATCGACGCCGGAACCGCGGGGTTCGAGGTGCAGTTCCGGATGGGCGTGGACGGGCTCGGCATGACGATGGTCGTGCTGACGGCGTTCCTCTTCGTCGTCGCGACGCTGGTGTCCTTCGGCGTGACGAAGCGCACGCGCGAGTACTTCGCGCTGATGCTGGTGCTCGAAACGGCGGTGCTGGGCGTGTTCACCTCGCTCGACCTGCTCATGTTCTTCATCTTCTGGGAGCTGGAGCTGCTCCCGATGTACCTGCTGATCTCGATCTGGGGCAGCGGGCGCAAAGAGTACTCGGCGATGAAGTTCCTGCTGTACACCGTCGCCGGGTCGGCGTTCATGCTCGTCGGCTTCCTGGTGATGGGGTTCAGCGCGGAGCCGGTGCATACCTTCGACATGGTGCAGCTGCAGCAGAGCACGATCGGCGGTTCGATCCTGCCGCTGTGGGTGATCTTCGGGTTCATCTTCATCGGCTTCGCGGTGAAGCTGCCGATGTTCCCGCTGCACACATGGCTGCCGGACGCGCACACCGACGCGCCTACGGCGGTGTCTGTGATCCTGGCCGGCGTGCTGCTGAAGATGGGCGGCTACGGCATCCTGCGCATCCTCGTCATGCTCATGCCGGGGACGGCGAAGGACTACGGCGTATGGATGGCGTCGTTCGCGGCGGTGAGCGTGATCTACGGCGCGCTGCTGACGCTGCGGCAGAAAGACCTGAAGCGGCTGGTCGCGTATTCGAGCGTGAGCCACATGGGATACGTGCTGCTGGGTATCGCCGCGCTCGGGCACGTCAGCATGAACGGCGCGGCGCTGCAGATGTTCACACACGGCGTCATCACGGGCCTGCTCTTCGTGATGGTGGGCGTGATCTACGACCGCGCGCACACGCGCGACATCGACCAGTTGTCGGGGCTCGCGCATACGATGCCGCTCGCCGCGACCGTGATGGTGATCGGCGGGCTGGCGGCGCTGGGGCTGCCGGCGATGGCGGGATTCGTGGCCGAGTTACTGGTGTTCCTCGGCAGCTTCGACACGTACACGGCGCCGACGATCATCGGCGTGTTCGGCATCCTGCTGTCGGCGGGCTACATCACGTGGATGATCCAGCGCGTGTTCTTCGGACCGAAGACGGAGCGCTGGGCGCACCTGGGCGACGCGAACAACTGGTGGGAGCGCGTGCCGATGGGCGCGCTGGTCGTGGTGATCATCGCGGTGGGGATCCGCCCGTCGTTGGTCACGAGCGTGCTCGATACGGGGATCATCAACTTCGTGAAGGTGCTCGGCTGATGCTGCAGGACCTCGACCGCTTCGGTCCAGAGCTGGCGGTGATGACCGCCGCCGGCCTCGTGTTCCTCGCGGATCTCGTGGTGCCGAGGCGCTACAAGCAGTGGCTTGCCGCGATTGCGCTGGCCGGACTGTCGGCGGCGGCGATCTGGCTGGTGGTGCTGATCCTGCGCGACCGGCAGGCGTCGTTCTTCAGCGACTCGATGGCGCTGGACAACTTCAGCATCTTCTTCACGTTCCTGTTCATCGGCGTGTCCGGCGCGGTGATCATCGCGTCGCTGGACTACGCACCGAGGTTCGGAGCGCGGCAGGGCGAGTTCTTCGCGCTGATACTGCTCGCTACGTCGGGGATGATGCTGCTTGCGGGCGCGCGCGACCTGGTGGCGATCTTCGTGTCTCTGGAGCTGACCAGCATCTCGCAGTTCATCCTCGCGGGGTTCCTGCGCGACGACAAAGGCAGCGAGGCGGCGCTGAAGTACCTGCTGCTGGGAGCCGTCGCTTCGGCGGTGATCCTGTACGGCATGGCGTTCCTCTTCGGACTGTCCGGCACGACGCGGCTGACGACGACGGACGGCGCGCCGAGCATCGCTTCGACGATCGCGAGCGGCGATCCGGGCATCCGGTCGGCACTGATCCTCAGCATGGTGTTCCTGGCCGCGGGCTTCGGCTTCAAGATGGCGGTCGTGCCGTTCCAGATGTGGACCCCGGACGTGTACCAGGGCTCGCCGGCGCCGGTAGCGGCGTTTCTCTCGGTGGGAAGCAAGGCGGCGGCGTTCGCGGTGGTGATCCGCATCTTCTTCGAGGGGTTCGGGCCGGACACCTTCGTCGGCAACGACTGGAAGGAGCTGTTCGCGATCCTCGCGGCGGTCACGATGTGCGCCGGCAACGTGATGGCGCTGCGGCAGACGAACATCCGCCGCATGCTCGGCTACAGCTCGATCGCGCAGGCCGGCAACTTCATGGTGGGGCTGGCCGCGATCTCGGCGACATCGAACGGGGACACGCAACTCGGCGCGAGCGGGGTCGTGTTCTTCCTGGCGACGTACGCGTTCACCAACCTGGGCGCGTTCTTCGCAGTGATCGCGATCTCGAACCGCACCGGCAGCGACGAGATTGAGGACTACGCGGGCATGGGGCGACGCGCGCCGATCCCGGCGGGGGTGCTGCTGTTCTGCCTGCTGTCTCTCACGGGGCTGCCGCCGACGGCGGGGTTTATCGCGAAGGTGTACATCTTCAACGCGGCGGTGCAGGCGGACCTGGTGTGGCTGGTGATCGTCGCGGTGCTGAACACCGCGGTCTCCGCGTTCTACTATCTGGGCGTGGCACGGCAGATGTACCTGACCGACGCCGAGGGGGCGCCCGCGATCAGCGCGTCGCCGGCAATGCAGAGCATGCTGGTGCTGGCAGGGCTGGGGGTGCTGACGTTCGGCGTGTACCCGATACCGCTCATCGATGCGGCGCAGCGCGCGGTGAACGTGTTCGCGTAGCGCTGCGCGCTTCGCGAGAACAAAGAGCAAACAGCACACAGCAAAGAGCGAACCGATCAACCGAGGGCTATGCCGTTTGCTGTTTGCGGTTTGTTCTGACCCGTCAGTGATGGCGGGCGTGGTCGGGTGTGCCGAGGATCTCGTCTTCCTGCAGGCGCACGGCGCCAGCGTCTTCGGGCGATTCGTGGTCGTAGCCGAGCAGGTGCAGCACGCCGTGCACGAGCAGGTGCTCGACCTCCTGCTGTAGCGTCTGCCTGTACTCCTCCGCCTGGCGTTTCGCCGTGTCGAGCGAGATGACGATGTCGCCGAGATGCACCGCGCTGCGTTCGGGGCGGCCGAACTGCTCGCCGTCGGCCTGTGAGAACGAGAGGACGTCAGTCGGCGCGTCAGTGTTGCGGTAGGTGAGGTTGAGCTGGTGGACGGTCGCATCGTCGGCGAGGACGATGCTCAGCTCGGCGGGCTTCGGCACGCATTCGACTTCGAGCGCGCGCTCGGCGAGGCGTTCGAGCGCGTGGCGGTCGATGCCGGCGTCGTCGGCCTCGGTCTGCAGCTCGATGATGTACGTGCTCACGGTGGTGTAGTCTAGCGCCGTCGGCGGCGCA
>CAZAPT010000041.1:0-2353 GCA_964487335.1 uncultured Dehalococcoidia bacterium | reverse complement strand
TCGACGTGCATGCTCCAGAGACATCGCGGGCAGTGGTTGCGGTGCTGCGTGCCGTAGGGGCTGACGGTGACGTCGGCCTTGCAGTGGACGCAGCGGAACGTTTCGGCGGTGGTCGCGCGCACCATCACGTCGTGGTGATGCGGTGCTCGCCCGTGACGTCGCCGGCGCGGCGCAGATCGTCGAGGGTCGGGCTGTAGCGGTCCGCCGTCTCGAGCACTTCGCGGACGCGATCGGCCGGCGCGCTGCTGGTCACGCTGGCCGTGTAGCGGACCGCGCTCCATCCGGGCACGACGCTCTTGTCGATGCCGAACATGCCGCGGGCGTCGTAGTCGGCTTCGACCGTCACCTCGACCTCGTCGAGCGGGACGTCGAGGCGCGCCGCCCACATCGCGTAGCCCATCGCGAGGCATGCGCCGAGGCCTCCGCGCACGAAGACGCCCGGGTCAGGGCCCAGGCCTCCGCCGCCGTCGTCTCGCCCGTTGTCCGCGACGAGCTTGAAGTCGCCGTCCTCGATGTCGCACGTGGTGGTGCCGGGGCGCACGCTGACGCGCGTGGTGGCGGTGCCCTGGCCGACGGACGGCTGCTCCGTGATCGACGAGACGTTGCGCTCGATGGTCGTCTTGAGGTCCGTTCGCTCCTCGGCGGTCATGAGATCGGCCTCAGACGGCGTCGGTAGGGACGGGCTGGTAGCGGACGATGGGCTCGAAGAAGTCGAGCACCGTCGTGTCATCGGACGTGATGCCGCGGACGCGCTTCTCGGCCAGGCGGGTCTGCGCGAAGTGCCGAGCGACGATCGCCTTCCGCGCGGACGACTTGTGCGCCAGCTCCCACTCCGCCTCCTCGACGAGCAGGGCGGCCTGCGCGAGGTCCGCCATGTAGTCGGTGAGGCGTCGCGCCTGCAGCAGGCGCACGTCCTGCGGCGCGCGCTCGAGGTAGGCGACCGCTTCCTTCACTTCGTCCGCGGCCCGGCCGACTTCGCTGACCGTCGCCGCAAGTGCGGGATGCTCCGCGGGGCCGATCGCCTGCTCGACGCGCGCGAACAGCGACTCCTCGGCGTGCTCCTTTGTCATCGACCGGAGGACGTCGAGGCAGATGATGTTCTCGGTGCCTTCCCAGATGGTGTGGCACTGCGCGTCGCGGAGCTGTCGCGCGACCGGCCAATTCTCGATGTAGCCGTTGCCGCCGAACATCTCGACCGCCTGCGATGCGAGATCCACGCCACGGCGGGCGCAGCGGAACTTCGCGAGCGGCACGAGGATGCGGTAGAGCCGCTTCGACTCGACGTCCTGCTTCGCGCCGGCTTCGGCAGCTTCGAAGGCGATGGCGCAGCCGGCTTCTACTTCGGTTGCCATGTCGACGAGCGTCTCGCGGACGAGCGGATACTCCGTGATCGGCTGGCCGAAGGCCTGGCGCTGGTGCGCGTAGATCGCCGCTTCGAGGAAGCTGCGGCGCATGATGCCGAGGCCCATCAGCGCGACGCCGAAGCGCGAGCCCTGCACCATCTCCATCATGCGGTTGAGGCCGCGGCCGTCGCGCGCGCCGGCGTCGTCGCGCTCGCTTCCCATGAGGTACGCCTCGGCGTCCTCGAAGTCCACTTCGCCGGTGGGAACGGCCTTCGTGCCGAGCTTGTCCTTCAGGCGGCGGATGTGGATGCCGTTGCGGCGGCCGTCCATCGTGCGCTTCGGCACCAGGAAAAGCGCGAGGCCGCGGAGGCCGGCGTCGGCGCCCTCAGGGCGCGCGAGCGTGAGGATGGCTTCGGCGTCGATGTTCGAGCAGAACCACTTCGAGCCGCTCAGTCGCCAGACGGCGGACGTCTTCTTCGCCGCGCATTCGCTGCTCGCGAGGTCGCTGCCGCCCTTGATCTCGGTCATGAACATTGCGCCGTCCCAGGCTTCGGCGTAGTTCATCGTCGTGAGGTGCGGGAGGAAGCGCTCGCGAACTTCGGCGGGCGCGTGGCGGTCGATGATGCCGGCGGCGCTGCTGGTCATGCCGATGGCGCAGAGCATGCCGGTCTCGGCCTGGCTGAGGAAGTACGAGAAGCCGGTGCCGAGCGAGGGCGGCAGATGTCCGGCGCGCGTGCGCTTCACTTCGTCGGTCCAGCGCAGGCCGATGAATCCGTGCTCCCACAGGTCGCGCTTGGTCTCGAGCGCGCCCGGGTGGTGGACGACGGTGTTGATCTCCTCGCCCCAGCGGTCGTACTTCTCGAGGCGCGGCGGGTTCTTGTCGGTGGATTCGGCGCGGGCGGCGATCGGTCCGCCCATCACGCCCCCCATGTCGCGTAGGTGCCGCTCGACGAAGGCGCGGTCCTCGGGCGCGGCCAGGCGCTCGACGATCTGCTGCAGGTTGGGATCGA
>CAZAPT010000040.1:0-25217 GCA_964487335.1 uncultured Dehalococcoidia bacterium | reverse complement strand
CCTCGTTCGACTTGCATGCATAAGGCACGCCGCCAGCGTTTATCCTGAGCCAGGATCAAACTCTCCGAAAATTCAACTCACCGAAGTGAGTCAGTTCCAAACGGAGAACCGTCACCCGCTAGCTTCTTACCACTATCCAATTGTTAAGGTGCGCTCCCCGCCCGGTCTGGACGGGGCACAGCGTGAGAGTCTAGCGACGGCGGAATCTGCGTGTCAATCGCAGGGATCTGCCGGCGCATGGACGCCCCGATGTTGACTTGGAAAGGCTGTGCGTCAGGTTAGCTGCGACACCCCGCCGACGGCAGGGAACGGGCTCTTCTGGACGCCCGTCCGGCGTAGAAACGACCCGCCACTGGCGGGCCACCGGACTGCGGACCGCGCACGGCCCGGCTCTCAGTCAGTCGTCCGTGGAATATACCCTCTGCTGAAGGGACTCGTCAAGGAAGGTCAGATTCGTCGGCGGGTTCGCGTTGACTCCAGCTGATGAGCCACGGGGCGCCGGAGGAAGGGCCGACGGGCGATGCGGGGACTGGTGCCAGCGGAGTCCAAATGACGTCTCGGCCGACGGCGATGACGGGGGCGGCGTGGCGGTCTCGGCGAGGCACTTTTCGGTCAACGTAGACGTCCTGCAGCTTCTTGTGGTTACCCGAGGGCAGCGTGATGCGGTCGCCCGGGCGCCAGCCGCGCAGTACGGCGCCTTCAGGCAGGTGGATGGTGGCCGAGAAGGCGGCCCCAGCTCGGTCCGCGTCTACTGACGCACCGGCGCAGCGGATATCGAGGCGCCATGCCCCCGCAGGGCCGACGAACGGGAGCGGGCACTCGAATTGCGGCGGAATGTCGCACGTGGGCAGCGGACCTACGAAGAGCGTGACGGTCGCTGCGTCCACGATGAGCTCGATGCCGCGCGCCAGAAGGAAGCGCGACCCGGTCTGCGCCGAGGCGGCGGCGATCATCTCCTCATAGTGCCGACGACCGAGGTCACGGGTGTCGCCGAGCAGCGCCTCGACAGCGAGGCGACAGGTAGCAGACGCGATCGGTCGTGGCAGCGTGCAGAGGAGCGGGCGAGAGAGGGCGACGTGCGTACCGGCGCGTTCGAGGATCGCAGGGGCTGCCAGCCGGTCGAGGATCGCGGCGGCGCACCGTGCAGTTTCGGCGAGGCCGATGAGGAGTCGCCGGATGTCCGGTGCCGCCTCCTCGAGGGCGGGGATAACGTCGCCGCGGATGCGATTGCGGAGGAACTTTCGATCTTCATTCGTGGGGTCGTCTACGAATCGGAGGCGACGGGCGGCGCAGTAGGCGCGGGTCTCGGTGCGGCTGACATTGAGCAGCGGTCGGAGCAGCAACAGCGGCTGGCTGCCCTGCGGCGCAGCAAACGGTACGCGAGATTCGGCCGCCATGCCTGACAGGCCACGCAGGCCGGCGCCACGGATCGCGTGCATGAGGACCGTCTCGACCTGGTCATCCGCGGTGTGGCCGGTGACGACGGTGTCGCTGCCCGCATCGCGGCAGGCATCCGTGAGGAACACGTACCGTGCCCGGCGGGCTTCCGCTTCGCTGCGTCTCGGATCGGGCCACGAACCTTCGACTAACGGAAGGCCGTAGCGCGCACACAGATCGGCCACGGTCTCGCGATCACGCGCCGAAGCATCGGCGCCGCGGAGGCAATGGTCGAAGTGCGCGACGACGCACCGCGACGGTTCGACGATGCGGGTTTCGCACAGGAGCGCTGTCATGGCGGTGGAGTCGGCGCCACCGGACACGGCGAGCACGTCCGTGCGCGACTGCGCCAGCGACGGAACGTGTTGGCGGACGAACTCGCGGACCCGCGCTTCGAGCGCGGCGAGGTCGGTCGAGGCGCGAGCGAGAGGTGAGGCGATCATGCGGGAATGGTAACGCGGTGTTGGGGACGGCTACGGCGATGGAGTGACGGCGGGCTCCGGCGCGAGGAACTCCTTCCACCACGGGTCGCCGGGCGTCATGTCGACGACGGGCGGCGTGGCTGTGACGGAGGCGCCGTCCGGACCGGAGACGATGACCAGCGTTTCGCCCGGGCGGACGAGGCCGAGGACACGGCGCGCGACTTCTTCGACATACTCGTCGGACTTGAGGTAGTCGCGCAGGGCGAGGAGTTGCGCGTGGTCGGTGTCGAGGCGGGCCATGTCGGCGCGAGCGGCCGTCTCTTCGTGGCGGATCTGGTAGTCGTGGAGGACGTAGTGCGCGGTGGTGAAGACGACGTAACCGATGATCAGCGCAGCCGCGAGGACGACGAGCGGTGTCGGCGATAGATGCGGCAGCCGGGACACTCTGGCGTATCCTCCAGACCGCCCGCCACCCGAGCAAATCTACACAGCGGCGATCAGCGTCGCAAATTCTCGATCGGATCCGGGATCAGCGAGGAGGAAGCGAGTGCCTCCGACCTGGGGCGATCAGACGTTGGGCCGCGATGCGAGGGTGACGTCGGTCGTCTGCTTGCTGGCGCCGCGGTAATAGGTGACGCTCACGGTGTCGCCGGCCTTGTGCTTCGCGAGGATGGCGAGAAGGTCGCCGCTGTTCGCCACGTCCTGGCCATCGACGTTGACGATCACGTCGTTCGTGCGAAGGCCAGCCTGCGCAGCGGGGCTGCCGCTGCCGACGGCGGTGACCGCCACACCGTTGTTGACCGGCAGGCCGAAGTTCTTCGCGATGGCGTCCGTGACATCGACAGTGCCGACGCCGAGGTACGCGCGGTCGATCTTTCCGTTAGCGATCAACGCCTGCACGGTGGGCTGCACGACAGCGGAGGAGATCGAGAAGCCGATCGACTGCGCGCCCTGGATGATCGCGGCGTTGATGCCGACGACATCGGCGTTAGCATCGACGAGCGGGCCACCGGAGTTCCCGGGATTGATGCCGGCGTCAGTCTGGATGGCGTCGGGGATCGTGTAGGGCTGCTCCTGGATCGTGCGGCGGAGGGCGCTGACGACGCCCTTCGTGACGGACGGGGCGCCCTGCAAGTCGAGCGCGTAGCCGATCGCCAGGACTTCCTGCCCGACCTGCAGTTCCCCGGAGCTACCGAAGTTCGCCGGCGAAAGGTCCGACTGATCGATCTGGATCACGGCGAGGTCCGTAGGCTGGTCGCGCCCGACGATCCGGGCAACAGCGGTGCGCTGGTCACTGAGCGTGACGGTGATGTTCTGCGCGGGCGTGTCGCCGGTACCGGTAGTGACTACGTGGTTGTTGGTGACGATGTGCCCCGCGGTGTCGATGATGACGCCGGTGCCCACACCCGATGACGGGGTGGGGTTCCCGAAGGTGTCGATGGAGGCGCTTTCGGTCTGGACACGAACGACGGAGGGCGCGAGCTTCTTCACGATGTCGACGGCGGACAGGCCGATATCGCTGCTGATCGCTGGCGCGCTGGAGGGCGTCGCCTGGGTGCTGCCGCCGGACAGCGGCGTGTTTGACGTAGAGGTGCCGGGCGTCGCAGTCTTGCTGCCGCCGGAGCCGCCCGTGCAGGCGGCGGCGATCAGCGCGACCACGAAGAACGCGAATGCGAACGAGGACGAGCGCATCTTCGCTCATCGTAAACGTAGGCGGTGCGAGCGACAGTACGCACATCGGTGAAGATGTGAGGAAGTTGTGAAATCTCAGGACGATCTGGCGCGCGCGGACGGGGTGCTATCGCTGCTGCAGTACGGCGTGCCGCACTCTCGACAGAAGCGCGCGAGGAGCAGTTCGGAGCTGTCCTCCGGCAACTGCGCCTGACAATTGGGACACTCCCACACCATCGCCTTCCCGCACTGCGAGCAGAACGGATACGCGTTGTCGGGCCGCGTCGGATAGCCGTACGAGCCCGGGTGGTTCTCCTCGCATTTGCCGACGGCGCGTTCAACAGCCATGGATGCCCCGGACTACGTGTCGGGCGCGAATGGTTCTTCGGACGGGCCAGGCGGCGCGAACGACGCCTTCCGCCTGTCCATATAGTAGTCGAGCGCAACGCGCCCGACGGCGGCGGCCGGCAACGCGAGCAGCACGCCGGTGACGCCGAGCAGCTCCGCTCCCGCGAGAACGGCGATCAGCACGATGAGCGGTGGCAGGTTGAGCGTCGAGCCGTAGACGCGGGGGACGAGATAGCGGTCCTCGAACTGCTGGTACAGCACGAGCAGGCCGAAGATGATGAGCGCGCGCGTGGGCGAGTCGTGGAAGGTCGCGACCGGCGCGGGGAGGGTCGAGAGCGCGGCCCCAACGATCGGGATGACATCGGCGAAGGCGGCGAGCACCGCGAAGGCGACCGCGTTCGGGGCGCGGAAGATCAGCAGCACGACCAGCGTGTAGATGGCGATGGCCGCCGACGTGATGAACTGCCCGCGGATATAGCCGCCGACGACGCGACCCAGCTCCTGGAGGATGTTCTCGACCTCCGGCTCCCTGCCGGGCGGCACGAACTGGTAGAGGAACTTCGACAGGCGCGGCGCTTCGATGAGCAAGTAGACCGTCAGGAAGATGATCGTGAGAATCGAGAGGGTCGTCTGGAAGATCTGCTGGCCATAGTTAAGCGCGGCACGGCCGGTGACGAGCGATCCCCAGTCGATGTCACGCGCGCGCTGCTCGAGCTCGACGTCGATGTTCAGGTTGGCGAGGAAGTCCTGTAATCGCCGGGCGTCTTCGGGCAGGTCGTTCTTGATGTTCTGGAACTCATCGACCATCGCCGGGACGACGAGCGCGGCGAGCCCGGCAATCGCGCCGAACACGACGACCAGGATGACGACCACGGCGAGGGTGCGGGAGAGCCCGCGTCGCACGAGCCGCTCGACGTATGGGAGAAGCGCGGCCATGAAGATGAACGCGGTGAGGACCAGCAGGATGACGGGCCAGAGCTGCGTGATCAGCCAGAGCGAGATGAGCGCCGCGCCGATGGCGACCATGCCGCGATAGGAGATCTCGAGCTTCAGCATGAACGTCTCTCGGTGAGCGCCTCGTGCAGAAGGGGTTCCCGATGGTCGCCATCGCGACTCTTCGAGGTCTGTCCCTACGCGATGAGTAGAACGCTCGCGTGGTCGGAGGATACCAACGGGGTGGTTGACAAGACGGGTGATACAATCGAAGCGAAGACCGATCGGAGGCGCTCATGGCGACGCTGATCATCCTGCTCGTAGTCGTGGGGATCGTTGTCATCCTCGGGCTCATCATGCTCGGGCTGTACAACGGGCTCGTCAGCTCGCGGCTGCGGGTGAAGGAAGCATGGTCGGGCATCGACGTCCAGTTGAAGCGGCGGGCATCGCTGATCCCGAACCTCGTCGAGACAGTGAAGGGCTACGCCGCGCACGAGCGCGGGACGCTCGAAGCGGTGACGTCGGCGCGGGCGCAGTTGCAGCAGGCGGGGACGCCGGGGCAGGCGGCGGACGCGAACAACATGCTGACTCAGACGTTGCGGTCGCTGTTCGCGGTGGCGGAAAACTATCCGAACCTGAAGGCCGACCAGAACTTCCGGCAACTGCAGGAAGAGCTGACCGACACGGAGGACAAGATTGCCTACGCGCGGCAGTTCTACAACACGAACGTCCTCTCGTATAACACGAAGACGCAGACGTTCCCCTCGGTGATCTTCGCCAACATATTCGGCTTCCAAGCAGCCGAATTCTTCGAGGCGGAAGAGGCGGCCCGAGAGGACGTGAAGGTGAGCTTCACGTCGGCGCCGCCGGCCGCAACCCCGTAGTCGATGGCCGGCATCGACCCGGCATCCGACAGCCTGCAGCCAACCGAGCACGTCCTCGTCTACGACCGGATCGCGAAGAACCGGCGCCAGACGTGGATCATGATGTTGCTGTTCGTAGTGGTGCTGGGCGCCTTCGTGACGCTCGTCGCGTACCTGCTGGGCGTCCCGCTGTACTTCGCGCCGGTGTTCTTCGCCGGTCTCGCCGCGTACGCGATCTTCAGCTACTACGTGAGCGCGAGCGTCGCCCTCGGCGTGAGCCAGGCGCACGAAGTCACGAAGGAAGAAGAGCCGGAGCTCTATCGCGCCGTCGAGAACCTGAGTATCGGTTCGGGGCTGCCGATGCCGAAGGTGTACGTCATCGAAGACAGCGCCCCGAACGCGTTTGCGACCGGCCGAGACCCGAAGAGCGCGGCGGTAACCGCGACGCGAGGCCTTCTCGACAAGCTCGACAAGGCGGAGCTGGAAGGCGTGATCGCGCACGAGATGTCGCACGTCGGGAACTACGACATCCGGGTGATGACGCTCACCGTCGTGCTGGTCGGGCTCGTGGCGCTGCTCGCGGACTTCTTCCTGCGATGGACGTGGATCGGCGCCGGGAACCGAGAGAGCAACCGCGACCGCGGCGGCGGCGGGTACGCTCTGCTGCTCGGCCTCGCGATCCTCTTCGCGATCCTGGCGCCGATCGCGGCGCAGCTCATCCAGCTCGCGATCTCGCGGCAGCGCGAGTACCTGGCCGACGCTTCGGGAGCGCTGCTGTGCCGGAACCCCGGCGCCATCGCCGATGCGCTGCAGAAGATCGCGGGCGACCCGACGCCGCTGGCGGAAGCAAACAAGGCGACAGCGCACCTGTACTTCAGCAACCCGCTGTCGGACCACGCATCGTTCTTGAACGGCCTCTTCGATACTCACCCGCCGATTCAGGAGCGCATCCGGCTTCTCCGGGAGATGTAAGAGAGCACTGAGGGCACCTGGTTACGAGGTTGGGGAGGCGGTCGCCAGTGTGGTTTAATGTGGCGACATTGTTTGGAGGGATGCGGGCGTGAAGTTCTCCGACTACATCGACATCGCGCAGATCCTGGTCGCGATCGCGCTGACCGTCGTGATTCTGCTGCAGGCGAAGGGTTCCGGTATCGGCACGGCGCTCGGAGGCGGCACGAGCAGCAGCTTCCGCACGCGCCGAGGGGTCGAGAAGACGCTGTTCCAGCTGACCATCGTGCTTGCGATTATCTTCCTCGCGGTGTCGGCGTGGGGAGTACGGGCGAACCTGGGCTAAGCAGACGCACGCACAGCCACTGAAGGGCCATTGAGATGCCGGTGACGCAGACTCGATGGCCCTTTTTCGCTGCCCTGATTGCCGGCGTCTCGATCGTGGCCGTGTTCTGGTACTTCGTGCTCTCGGACCGGAAGGGCGAAGCGGTGCCGGCGAGCGGCGGGCGATACGTCGAGGGCGTGACGGTCGCGCCGGAGCGCATCAACCCGCTGTTCGCGGGGACGAACCGGACGGACCAGGACCTAGTGTCGCTCGTGTTCAGCGGCCTCGTGCGGCTTGGGCCGGACGGGACGCCGCAGCCGGACCTGGCGGAACGCTGGGAGATCACCGGCGGCGGGCAGAGCTACGTCTTCCACCTTCGCCGTGGCGTCGCATGGCACGACGGCGAGCCGTTCAGCGCGGACGACGTGGCGTTCACGTACAAGGCGGTCCTCGATCCCGGGTTCAAGGGCGACCCGCTGCTCAAGCAGGTGATGCAGGGAGTCGTGGTCACCGCGCGCGATCCGGAGACGGTGGAGTTCCGCCTCGAGCAAGCCTACGCGCCGTTCCTCGCCTACCTCACGCTCGGGATCCTGCCGCGCCACCTCTTGACCGGCCTCGATGCAGGCCAGCTCTTCAACGCCGCGTTCAACGCGCGTCCGGTCGGGACGGGACCCTACGTATACGCGTCGCGGGACAACCAGACGGTGACGCTGACTCGCAATCCGACGTACTACCTGGGGCCGCCGAAGATCGTGACGCTGGACTTCCAGATCTTCCCTGACGCGGATGGCATCGCCGCGGCGCTGCGCCAGGACACGATCGACGGAGCGCTGCTCGACCCGGACACGCCGCCGGCGGAACTGGACTTCCTGCGCGCGAGCGAGAAGTTCAGCCTGCACGAGCTGACCGGTACGGCGTTCAACATCGTCTACTTCGACACGCGGTCGACGATACTCGCCGATGCGAAGGTCCGCACGGCGCTGTGGCGCGCGCTCGATGTGCCGCAACTCGTGCAGGACATCGCCGGCGGACGAGGCGCCGACGCCGGCGACGGCATCCCTAAGAGCGAGTGGGCGTACTCGAACGTCGGGGCGCCGGAGTACGACGCGTCCGCTGCGGCAGACGCGCTGGAGGCGGCCGGCTGGGTTCGCGGCAGCGACGGATACCGCTCGAAGGGCGGCGTGCGGCTGGCATTCTCGCTTTCCGTGCCGAACGAACCGGCGCGCGTGGCGCTCGCGGAGGCGATCGCGGCGCAGTGGCGTACGGTGGACGTAGATGCGGCGGTGCAGCCTCTGGCGGCAAGCTCGTTCGTCGAGGACCACCTGCTGCAACGCAAATTCGACGCGGCGCTCGCGATCATCGACCCGGGGCCTGACCCGGATCCGTATCCGTTCTGGCACAGCACCCAAGCGGACCCTCCGGGCCGAAACGTGTCGCGCATCTCCGACACGAAGATCGACGACGCGCTAGAACGGGCGCGGCAGACCTCGGACATGGCGCGGCGGAAGGACCTGTACGGCCAATTCGCAGATGCGTTCGTCGGGGCAGCGCCGGCGATCCCGCTATATGCGCCTTCGTACACGTACGTGCAGAGCCTGAAGGTGCAGGCGTACGCGGAGTCGCTGCTGTTCAGCCCAGCGTCGCGGTTCTCGAATATCGCGGAGTGGTACGAACAGACGCGAGTGCAGTGAGCGGCCGTTCCGGCGGGCTAGTCCTTCTTCGGTGAGAGCTGGAGGCCGAGCTCGGAGAGATCTTCCGGGCGGACGGGCATCGGCGCGCCGGTCATCGGATCCTGGCCGCTCTTGGTCTTCGGGAACGCGATGACCTCGCGGATGTCGGGGTCCTGTGCGTAGAGCGCCACCGTGCGCTCGAGTCCCATCGCGATGCCGGCGTGCGGCGGCGCGCCGTACTCGAACGCCTCGAGCATGTGCGAGTAACGCTCGCGCGTCTCTTCGTCGGTGAGGCTCAGGGCTCGGAAGACGCGCTGCTGCGTCTCTCGGTTGTGGATGCGCACGCTGCCGCCGCCGATCTCCTGACCGTTGCACGTGAGGTCGTACGACTTCGAGTGCGCGGCGGTCGGGTCCTCCTCGAAGCCGGCGTCGGTGTCGAGCGGAGCGGTGAAGGGATGCGTGACGCTGTAGAAGCGCTCGTCCTCGTCGCTCCACTCGAAGAGCGGGAACTCGACGATCCACACGAACTTCAGCGTGTTGGCGTCCGCGAGGTCTAGGCGCGACGCCAGCTCGCGCCGCAGGGCATCGAGCGCGGGCTTCACGCGGCCCGCTGAGCCCGCGGCCTTCGCGGGCATGCCGCCCTGGCCGGCCACGATCAGCACAAGGTCGTGCTTGTGCGCGCCGGCGATCTTTCCGATCGAGCGGGCGAGGTCGAGGCCGATGTGCTTCAGCACCGGCGATCGGATCTCCTCTTCGGAAGCGTTCGCTGGATCGGCGAGGTAGGCGAGCGATACGAGGCCCTTCGCGCCGTACGGTTTCACGAACTCCGTGAGCGCGTCGATGTCCTTGCGGCTGAAAGAGGCGCCGCCGGGCACGACGATGCCTTCGACTGCGCCGCCGCTGTCGGTGGCGGAGCGGAAGACGCCGAACTCGGTACCGCGCACGACGTTGGTGAGGTCCATCAGCTCCAGGCCGTACCGCACGTCCGGCTTGTCGCTTCCGTATCGGCGCATCGCCTCGTCGTACGTCATGCGCTGGAACGGGGCCGGGATTTTGAGGTCCGGCCGATTCGCCTGGCCGATCTCGATGTAGAGCTGCTCCATAAGCTGCATGATGTCCTCGCGCTCGGCGAATGACATCTCGAGGTCGAGCTGCGTGAACTCCGGCTGGCGGTCTACGCGCAGGTCCTCGTCGCGGTAGCAGCGTGCGATCTGGAAGTAGCGCTCGAAGCCGGCCACCATCAGCAGCTGCTTGAACTGCTGCGGCGACTGCGGGAGTGCGTAGAAGTTGCCGCGGTTGACGCGCGACGGCACGAGATAGTCGCGCGAGCCCTCCGGCGTGGGGTTGGCGAGCGTGGGCGTCTCGATCTCGATGAAGTTGCGTTCGGCCAGGAAGCGGCGGATGGCGGCGACGATCCCGTGGCGCAGGACGATGTTGTTGTGCATGCGCTCGCGCCGCAGGTCGAGGTATCGGTACCGAAGGCGGAGGGCGTCGTCTACGTCGGATTCTTCGTTGATGTAGAACGGCGGCGTCTTGGCTGCGTTCAGGATCTCCGCGCGTTCCGCCCGGACCTCGACCTCGCCCGTGGGCAGCTTCTCGTTCTCCGTGCCGGGCCGGCGCCTGGCGACGCGGCCTTCGACGCGCAGGACGTACTCAGGGCGCGCCTCAGAGGCGACGGCGTGCGCTTCGGCGCCTTCCTGCGAGTGGAAGACGACCTGGACGATGCCGCGGCTGTCGCGGAGGTCGATGAAGATCAGGCCGCCCTGGTCCCGTCGGCGGTGCACCCAGCCGGCGAGTATGACTTCGGCGCCGGCGTCGGCTGCGCGAAGGTCGCCGCAGTACCGCGTCTTGAGCACGTGTCCTCCCTGCACGCCACGAGGATGAGGGGTTCGAGCGCAGTGTATCGCAACGCATATCGACTTCGTCACATAAACGAAGGCAGGCGTATCGCTAGACTGGATGGGAGAACTCTTCCGGATCGAGATGCCCCGAAGCCGCTTCCTCCCGCACCTCATTGTCGCCGCGGTCCTTGTGTTCGCCTTCGCCGCCTCCAGCGGGGCCGCAATGGCGATGCCGCTGCCGGACGGGCCGAACGACTACAACTCGCCGGGCTTCGTCGTCCGGCACGCATGGCTGAAGTTCGGATATCTGGCGATGGAGCCGTTTCGCGGGAAGTTGAGCCGCGCACAGGAAGACGCGAAGGTCTCGCGGTACTTCGAGCTCAACAAGCTGATCGCGGACGACGAGCAGACCGCCGGCGACCCAACGGGCGATCCGGCGGCGGTGGCGGCGGCGCGTGCCGACCTGCCGGGCCTGCGCGACGAGCGGGCCGGCCTGCAGAACACGGTGCAGGTCATCCTCGAAGGGCGGCTGACGCACGTGATCAAAGAGGCAGGGCTGACGCGGAGCTTCGGCGGCGACGTGGTGTGGCCGCCGGTGAACATCGAGTTCCAGAACCCGCCATCAGTGCTGGTGAAGTCGCCGCGGACGGAGATCAAGAAGGAGAGCGAGTCGCTCATCGAGGGCGACCTGCCGATCGAGCGGGTGCAGCAGATCGAGTCGGCAGCGGAGAGTGACGGGAACACGTCGGCGCTGGTGGTAGAGATCGGCGGAATCGCGATGTATCCGGCGATCATCCCGGAATCGTCCGATTATCACTTCGTCCTGCAGGACATCGCGCACGAGTGGACGCACCACTACCTGTATTTCGCGCCGCTGGGGCGGCGGTACTTCGACAGCGCGAAGCTGACCACGCTCAACGAGACGCTCGCGAACATGGTGGGCCGGGAGCTGGGCGACATGCTGTACAAGGAGTACCCGCTCCAGAACAACTCGGCGGCGCTCACGTCCCTGCAAAGCGGATCGCCGGCGCCCGCGATCGACTTCACGGCCGAGATGCGCGGCCTGCGACGCCAGGTGGAGGACCTGCTCGCGCAGGGGAAGGTCGACGAAGCGGAGCAGGCGATGGAGCAGAAGCGCGAGTTCCTGGCGGCGAACGGCTATTACATCCGCAAGATCAACCAGGCGTACTTCGCGTTCTACGGGTCGTACGCGGACAGCGCGGGGTCGATCGATCCGATCGGGCCGAAGTTCGAACAGTTGCGTGCTAAGTCACCGACGCTGCGGCAATTCGTCGAGACGGCGCGGCAGTTCACGTCGGAGGCAGACCTCGACGCTGCGCTCAGCGGACAGTGACCTGGGCGAGGGCGTCGCGGAGAGCACGCAGGTTGTCCTCGGGCGAGGCGTCGGCGTTATAGACCGACGAGCCGCAGACGAGGACGTTGGCGCCGGCGGACACGCAAGACGCGATGTTGTTGGTCTTCACTCCGCCGTCGACCTCGACATCCGCGGACAGGCCGCGCCGATCCAGCATCTCGCGCAGCCGCACGATCTTGCCAATCGTCGAGCGGATGAACGGCTGGCCGCCCCATCCGGGGTTCACGGCCATCAGCATGACCTGGTCGCAGATCTCGACCGCCTCCTCGATGGCATCGAGCGGCGTGCCGGGATTGAGGACGATGCCGGCGCGCTTGCCCATCGCCTGGATGCTGCGGAGGAGGCGGTCGGCGTGCGCCGTGGCTTCGACGTGGAAGTTGATGATGTCGCCACCGGCCTTCGCGAAGGCTTCGAGCTGCTGCTCCGGCTGCTCGATCATCAGGTGGATGTCGAGCGGAAGCGAAGTCGCGCGGCGGACGGCTTCGACGACGAGCGGTCCGAAAGTGATCGGCGGGACGAAGTGGCCATCCATGACGTCGAGGTGGATGTAGTCGGCGCCGCCTCGCTCGGCCGCCCGAATCTGCTCCGCGAGCATGCCGAAGTCTGCCGTCAGGATCGATGGCGCGAGCTTGATGTTCGAGCCCCCGTTAGTCCGGTTCATCTTCGTCCTCATCTTCCGCGACGCTCGCGAGGAAGTCATCGATCCGCTGGCGATCTGCAGTAATGGCATCGCGCACACGGTTCGGCGCAGTGCCGCCCGGCACGTCGCGGGAAGCGACGGAGGACTGCGCATCGATCGAGAGCGCGTCTTCGGCGAATAGAGGCGACGCCGAGCGCAGGTCTTCGAGCGAGAGCGCGGAGAGATCGACATTGCGCTCCTCTGCGCGGCGGACGAGCTTTCCCACCGCTTCGTGCGCGTCGCGGAACGCCGCGCCTTTGCGCACGAGGTAGTCCGCGTAGTCCGTGGCCAGGGAGTGGTTCGCGACGGCTGCGGCGAGCATCCGGTCGCGGTCGATCCGGACGTGCGGGAGCATCGATGCCATGATGTCGAGCGTGGAGATGACCGCGTTCTCGGTGTCGAACAGCGCGGACTTGTCTTCCTGCAGATCGCGGTTGTAGGAGAGCGGGAGGCCCTTCAGCATCGTCAGCACAGCCATCAACTCGCCGACGGCGCGTCCCGTGCGGCCTCGCGCCAGCTCCGCGACGTCGGGGTTCTTCTTCTGCGGCATGATGCTGGAGCCGGTGGCGAACGCATCGGGGAGTGTGATGAAGCCGAACTCCGCGCTCGACCACAGGATCAGCTCTTCGGCGAGCCGGGAGATGTGCACCATGATCATCGCGCCGGCGTAGACGTAGTCCACGACGAAGTCTCGGTCGGAGACGGCATCGATGCTGTTGGCGCTGATGCGCGACATGTCCAGCTCTTCGGCGACGAACTCGCGATCGACCGGATACGGCACGCCCGCGAGGGCGCCGCTGCCCAGCGGCAGTGAGTCGGCTGACGCGATCGTGTACAGCAGGCGCTGCACGTCGCGCTGGAGCATCTCTACGTACGCGAGCAGGTGGTGCGAGAACAGCACCGGCTGGCCGCGCTGGAGATGCGTGTAGCCGGGCATGATCGCATCGATGTTGGCTTCCGCGATACCGAGGAGGACGCGCTGGAGCGCGATCACCTGCATCATCGCGGCGGTGGAGGACCGCAGGACGTACAGGCGCAGGTCGGTCGCGACCTGGTCGTTGCGGGAGCGGGCCGTGTGCAGCTTCCCTGCCACGTCGCCAATCTTCTCGCGCAGCCGCGCTTCGACGTTGGTGTGGACGTCCTCCAGGTCGGCGCGGAGCTGCCACTCGCCGCGGTCGTACTCGTCGAGCGTTTCGAGCAGCGCACGGACGATGCGGTCGGCGTCTTCCGGGGGGATGATGCGCTGCCGGCCGAGCATGCGGGCGTGGGCGATCGACGCGCGGATGTCTTCGGCGAGCATGCGCTCATCGACGCCGACGGATGTCGTATAGGCCTCGACCGCGGCGTTAGTGCCTTCGGCGAAACGGCCGCCCCATTGCTTCGACGCGCCTTCTACCGTGGCGCTGCCGTCTCCGGCGCCTGCGTCTTCGCGAGCACCGCGCTTGCGTCGAGGCGGACGAGAAGATTGAACCACTTGCCTTCCCGGATCTGCACGCTCCGCGGGGTGTACTCCCGCCACAGGCGGTCCTGCGAGAGCATGTCGATACGCGCCGGAATCAGACCGCCGTAGAGAGGCGCGTAGTCGGCGCGCGCCCACGGCACCGGCGTCAAATCGTCCGCGAGGATGATCATATCAGGCTGGCGGTCGAGCACGTATTGGGAGTCGTACTTCTCGTGTCCGGCGCCGAGCTTGCCGAGCGTCAAGTCCCGATGGGCAATGTGCTCGTCGTTGAGGCCGAGCATGTCGATGGTGACGAGGCGCGATTCGTACGGCATCGCGCCCGCGGGAATGACGGCGATCGCCGAGTCGGGCGGCACGTTGTCGCGCAGCCAGCGGCCCATCTCGAGCCGATCGGTGACGGCGTCGCGCTCGGGCGGCAGTCCGAAGTCGGTGCCGGACGCCTGCAGCGTGAACGCCATGAGGCCGAGCACGACGACGCCCAAAGCGGCCTCGGCGATCCGCGGATGCGCGCGATGTTCGAACGTCGAGAACGTTGACACGAGGGCCGCGCCCGACGTCGCAATGCCGACGTACAGGAGCGGCATGACCGGAGCGAACATCCGGTAGCGCGCCAGCGAATCGCCGCCGATGTACACGATGTACGCGAACCACGCGACGGTCAGCGCGAGGACGTACAGCGCAGCGCCGCGGCGGATGTTGGTGATGGCGACGGCGAGCGGCGTGAGCAGCAGCAGCCACGCAGCGTGCTCCTGCGCAAACGAGAGGAAGTGGTGTAGGCCTCGATCGTACTGCTCGAGGCCGGAGCCCACTTTCGCGTAGTAGGTGTTGGGGAACAACCAGCCGTACTCCTGGTATCGCCACGCGAAGTACGGGGCGAAGACGATCGCGAAGCCTGCGGACCACACCATGAGGCGCAGCACCTCGTTGGCGGCATGGCGCGTGCGATCCGGATCGCTCCCACGCAGGCGCACGACCGCCTCGATCAGTTTCGCCGCGCCGGAGACGGCGAGGAGGACACCGCCGTCAGGGCGCGTGAGCACGGCGAAGCCCCACACGACTCCGGATGTCGGAATCCGCGTGCCGCGTTGCTCTTCGACGTGCAGCAGGACGGCGACGAGGATGAGCGTCGCGAAGAGGCCGGTCTCCATGCCCGCGGGCGCCCACGCTGCCCACGCGCCGGCCGAAGACAGGAGCAACGCCGCCACGAGCCCTGCGACGCGGCCGGGTGTGCCTTCGAGGATGCGCGTGGAGAGGACGTAGACGAGGACGCCGGAGATCGCCGCAAGCGTGAAGCCGAGCCACCGGCCGGTCAGGACGATGTTCGCGCCAAGCTTGTGCAGCCCGGCGAGAACAACGACCCACGAGAAGTTCGAGTAGCCCTCGACGTGGACGCCCGGATTCCAGACGAGGCCGAGGCCATCAGAGAGGTTACGGGCATAGCGGTAGGAGATGTAGGCGTCGTCGCTCGTGTAGTGGAAGTAGAGCCAGCCGTGCAGGTAGAGGATGACGGTGCCGCCGGCGACGGCTGCTATCGCGTACTGCTTCGTCGCTCGCGCGAACGTGCCGGCGATCGCGGCGGTGCCGAGCGCCCCGATGACTAGCCACGGGTAGTTCACGTCAGCTCTTGGCGAAGATCGGCAGCTCGGTGAGCTCCGTGAGGGCGTAGATCGTGTAGTCCGGCGTGGCGCCTTCGCCGCCCGTGTAATCGCCGAGCGCGCGGCCGGTGTCGGCGCGGGTAGCCGGGGTGTCAGCGGGAACCTCGCCGACCTGCTCGGGCTCGTGCGGCTTGTCGGGCTTGCGGACCTTCCGCAGGATCGTGGTGAGGCCGACGGCCTGCGCGCCCTCGACGTCGGCGCGCAGCGAGTCGCCAACCATGGCCGTCTCACGCGGGTCGATCTTCATCTGCTCGAAGGTCCACTCGAAGATGCGCGGGTGCGGCTTCATGTATCCGAGGTCGCACGAGACGGCCGTGACCTCGAAGTAGCGGTCGAGGCCGATCTCGCGCATCTCCTCGACGAAGCGCGGCCCGCCGAACACCCGGTTGGTCACGCAGCCGATACGGTAGCCGTGGTCGCGCAGCCAATCGAGCACGGTGAAGGCGTCGGCGAACATCGTGCGGCCGAGCATCTTCCCGCCGAGGTTCCAGGCGTCCCATAGCTCGGCGCCCTGTTCGTACGTCAGGCTCAGGCCCTTGGCGTTGGCGATGTCGCGCACGACGGCGTTGAAGTCCGGGCTGACGCAGTCCGACTCGTACGCGGCACGGTCGGCGGCTTCGACGCCGAAGCGAATGTCGCGGCCGAGAAAGCGGAGGTCGCCTTCGAGCGGGATGCCCCACTGCCTCAGCGCTCCGCCGACGCGGCGCATTGTCTCGGTGCGGATCTCCTGCGCGGGAGGCATCTTCGGGAAGTGCCAGAGGGTGTCGCCGAGGTCGAAGAGGACGGCGGTGATCGCCATAAGCCGAGGATATCGCGGCAGTCTGGTTGGGGCTACCAGCGGCATCCTCAGGTCCAGCGTTGCAGCCAGTTACGAGCGGCTCGCGTCGGGCGCATGCGAATGTCTGGACGGGGCGCGCGAGCAGGTGCTATTGTCGCGATCGCCGAAGTCCTTCGTTTCCCCGGAAAGGCCGATGCCATGCTCATCGCTCTCATCGCCGCCCTCGTCGTCGTCATCGTAATTGTGCTTCTTCTGCTGTTCGCGGGCGTGCTGGTGAACATCGGCGGGCAGCAGGTTGGCATCATCGAGCGGCGGTATATAGGGCGGCCGCTGCCGGAGGCGCGCGTCGTCGCGATGCGCGGCGAGATCGGCATCCAGGCGCGGGTGCTGCAGCCCGGGCTGCACGTGCTGCCGCCGTTCCTGTATCGCGTGCGGAAGGACGACATGATCGTCGTCGCCGAGGACCAGGTCGGGCTCGTGGAGTCGATCGACGGTGAGCCGCTCCCAGCCGGCCACATCTTTGGGCGGCATGTCGATATGCACGACACGTTCCAGGACGGCGAGGCGTACCTCCGCAACGGCGGCCAGAAGGGGCCGCAGGTCGACACGCTGCCGCCCGGGAAGTATCGCGTGAACACGTACCTGTTCCGGGTGCGGACGGAGCCGGCGCTGATCATCGCGCAGGGCCAGGTCGGCGTCGTGAGCGCGCGCGACGGCGAGCCGATGGCGGCGGGCCGACTGCTCGCGCGCAAGGTGGACGGGCACAACGCCTTCCAGGACGGCGAGGCGTTCGTCGCGCACGGCGGGCAGCGCGGCCCGCAGATCGAGGTGATCCTGCCTGGCCGGTACCGCATCAACAGCGACCTGTTCAGTGTGGAGGTGCAGCCCGCGACGATCGTGCACGCGAACCAGGTGGGCCTCGTGACCGCGAAGGACGGCGCCCCGCTGCCGCAGTCTGAGCTGGTGGCCATCCACGTCGAGGCGCACAACGACTTCCAGGATGCGTCGGCGTTCCTGGCGAGCGGCGGTGAGCGCGGCCCGCAGTACGACCTGCTAAAGCCGGGGACGTACTACATCAACCCGCTGATGTTCGACGTGAAGCTCGACGACGTTGCGGTGGTGCAGCGCGGCGAGGTCGCCGTGCTGGTGTCGAACGTCGGGAAGGAGCCCGAGACCGCGCCGCACGAGGAGCGCCTCGCGGAGGCACAGGAGAGGTACGTCGTGCCCGCGGGATATCGCGGGATCCAGGCGGACGTGGCAGGGCCAGGCGTGTACTACCTGAACCGCTGGGCGTACATCGCGTACATCATCCCGACGACGAACCTGACCATCGACTGGGCCGAAGAGGACATCAGCGACGACAACAGCGACCGCAACCGCACGCCCGGCGCCGTGGCTACGGGCACGCTGCAGCGCGCGCAGCTCTTCAATCCGCTGGCGGTCATCAGCCGCGACGGCTTCGAGATGCGCGTCAGCGTGAAGGTCGTGATCCGCGTGCGCCCCGACCAGGCGCCGTTGATGGTCGCGAAGATCGGCTCGATCGAGAACCTCATCGACCACGTGATCCACCCGATGATCGACTCATCGTTCCGGAACCAGGCGTCGTCCACGGAAGCGATGAACTTCATGCAGGATCGCGCGCTCGAGCAGACGAAGGCGGAGCAGCGGACGCAGGAAGAGCTGACGAAGTACCACGTCGAGTGCGTATCGGTGCTGATCTCGCAGATCATCCTCCCCCAGGAGCTGATGGAGATCCAGACCAAGCGCGTTATCGCGGCGCAGCAGCAGGCGATGTTCATCGAGCAGCAGAAATCGGAGCAGGAGCGCATCGCGACGGAGAACACGCGCGCCAAGGCGGACCGCCAGATCGATCTCGTCGCCGCGCAGATCGGCGTGCAGGTGGCGGAGCAGACGAAGCAGAAGACGATCATCGAAGCGGAGGGCCGGGCACGCGCAGTGGAGGTCGAAGGCGAGGCTGAGGGGAAGCGGATCCAGGCCGTGGGGGCCGCGACGGCGGAGGCGTACGACAAGCAGGTCGAAGCCGTCGGGCAGTTCAACCTTGCAGGCATCGAAGTGACGAAGGCGATCGCGAGGCGGGCCTGAAGATCACGCCGGACATCCTGGTCGGGGCCGGCGGCACGGGCGACGGCGGGAGCGGTGGGATCTTCGCCGCGCTCGTCGCGCAACTGCTGATGGCCAATCGGCAGGCGCTCTCGGGCCCGAACGGCGGCAGCGGGGCGGCGCAAACGTAGGTTTCGACGGCAATCCCTTAGTGCCGCGGGAGCGGACGGCCCCTCGGGTTCCCCTAATCCGGACCGGGCTCGGCGCGAGTCATCCAGAAACCGGCCGATACTTCACCGTTATGCGAGGAGTCAACCACGTCCTGGCCGTCGGCATCGCCGCCGTGCTCGCTGCGCCGCTGGTGTTCCTGGCGGTCGCGAACGCGAACCCGGACCTGGACCCGCTGATCATGGCGGCCGGGTTCCACTTCTGGATCGTCGGCGGGACGGCGCTGGCCGCCGCCGGTGCATGTGCGCTGCTCGTCGTGGCGGGACGCGCGTTGCGTGAGACGCGGCTGCTGTTCCTGGCGATCGCGTTCATGACGATCGCCGGCGTCTTCTCGGTTCATGGATTGATGACGCCGGGCTACATCGCCGACTCGTTCTATCAGTCCGTTGCGGTGTCGGCGTGGATCAGCGCCGTCGCGGGCGCGGTGTTCGTCGCCATCGGCGTGATCGACATGCCGCAGAGTGTGCAGCGCTTCATCCAGCGGGCAGGCGGCATGATCTTCGCGTGGGCGGCGATCTGCGTGGGAGTCTTCGTCGCGCTGAGCATGGAGACCGAGCACTGGCTGGACAACGTGCCGACGGACAACCAGACGATCCAGTACATCCTCGCGGCCGGAGCGACGGCGCTGTTCCTGATCGCAGCACTCCGATACGCGCAGGCGTACTTCTTCGCGCGGCTGCCTTCGCAGGCGGCGATCGTGCTTTCACTCCTGCTCCTCGCCGAGGTGCCGCCGATCCTGCTGTGGGGGACGGCGTGGCGCGTGTCGTGGTGGAGCTACCACGCGCTGTACGCCGCCGCGTTCGTGGTGCTGTTCGCAGGCTGGGGCATCGAGGCGCGGCGCGCGGGATCGCTGCGGGCAATCTCAGACGCCCTGTCGATGCGGGATGCGCTGGCACAGCTGAACCGTGGCCGCGAGGCGCACATCCTCGAGCTGGTGGACGCGATTGAAGCGAAGGATGTTGCGACGCTCGGCCACGTGAGCCGCGTCGCGTCGTACGCGATGGCGATCGGCAAGGCGCTGCACCTGAAGCCGGGCGAGCTGCGGTCGCTCGTGCTGGCGGCGGAGATGCACGACGTCGGGAAGATCGGAGTGCCGGACGGGATCCTTCGAAAGCCGGCGCGGCTGACCGATGAGGAGTTCGCCATCGTGCGGCAGCATGCCGCGCGCGGGCACGAGATCGCCGAGCGGGTGGATGCGCTGCGGGACGTCGCTTCCGTCATCCGGGCGCATCATGAACGACTCGACGGCAGCGGCTATCCGGACGGACTGCAGGGCGAGCAGATCCCGCTGCTGGCGCGGATCATCGCCGTCGCGGACACCTACGACGCGATGACGTCAGCGCGGCCGTATCGCGAGACACTGAGCCACGATGCGGCGCTGGCGGAGCTGCGGCGGGTGGCAGGACGCGAGCTCGACGCGCGCTGTGTCGATGCGCTGGTCGGATGGTTTGGGGCGGAGCAGCGCATCGCGGCGTAGGCCGTCGCCACCAAACTCAGCATCCGATTACTACGGACGCATTCTAAGTTCGAGACGTTCTGTAGCCTCACCCCCTGGCCCCTCTCCAACAAGGGGAAAGGGGGGATCCTCAACGAACCTCGTTCTTAGCGAGCGGGATGGTCTCTCCTCGACGTACGGACGGCTCTGCTGTGCTCAGGGAGGGCTGTCCTATAATGCAGCGTCCCACCAGAACGTATGACCGGCGGAGCCCGCATGCCGTCCGAAGTGCTCTATCGAAAATGGCGCCCGCAGCGCTTCGCCGACGTGTCGGGGCAGCCCATCATCACGCGCACGCTGATCAACGCGCTGGCGATGCACAAGGTGTCGCACGCGTACCTGTTCTCCGGCCCGCGCGGCACGGGAAAGACGACGACCGCGCGGCTGCTGGCGAAGGCGATCAACTGCGAGAAGAACGCCCCGGACGCGACCGATAGCCCCGGCGAGCCGTGCAACGAGTGCGCCTCGTGCGTGGCCTACAACGAGGGGCGCGCGCTGGACCTCATCGAGCTGGACGCGGCGAGCAACCGCGGCATCGACGAGGTGCGGAAGCTGCGGGAGAACACGAACTACGCGCCGATGGCGGGAGCCTCCGCGCACAAGGTGTACCTCTTCGACGAGGTGCACATGCTCACGAACGAGGCCTTCAACGCGCTGCTGAAAACCCTCGAGGAGCCTCCGCCGCACATCATCTTCATCCTCGCGACGACCGACGCCCACAAGGTGCCGGCGACCATCGTGTCGCGATGCCAGCGGGCGGACTTCAAGCGCATCCCGCACTCCGCGATCGTCGCGCGGTTGGCGTACATCGCGGCCGAAGAGAAGATCGACGTGCCGCGCGAGGCGCTGGACCTCATCGCCCGGGCCTCGACCGGGAGCCTTCGCGACGCGATCAACCTGCTCGACCAGATCCGCGACTCGTACGGCACCGAGGTGTCGATCGAGGCGGTGCGCGAGGGGCTCGGGCTGGTGGCCGACGAGCGCGCCGACACGCTGGCGGTACAGGCGCTGCGGGGGATGCTGCCAGAGGGCCTGCAGACCATCGGGACGGTGCGAGACGACGGCATCGACCTGCGGCAGTTCCAGAAGGAAGTGATCGCGCGGCTGCGTGAGTTCCTCATCGTCGAGACGGGAGCCGAGGCGGCGGGGACGTGGACGCCGGAGCAGATCGCCGAGATGCGGCGGTCCATCGAAGGCGTCGCGCGCGACAAGATGGTGCAGGTGCTTCGGTTGTTCAGTGAAGCGGACCTCCGGCAGGACCCGCTATCCCCGCTGCCTCTGGAGCTGGCGCTGGCGGAATCGACGATCGCGCCGGCGGTGGCGCCTGCTCCCCGCGCTGACGCACCGAGGCCCGCAGCGCCGATGGCGCGACCGGCGCCGCCCACGCGCGCGCCGCAATTCGACAATCGACCAGCGCCACCGATGCAGCGTACGACGCCTCGACCGGCGCCGCCGCAGGGACGGCAGGTGCCCGCCCGCAAGCCCGATCTGGCGAAGGCGTCGGCGGAGGACATCGCACGGTCGCTGGGCAGCACGGCGCCGGTGATCCCGCCGGCTTCGGCCAACGGTGAGCGCAGCGGCGGGAACGCGAACGGCGAGAAGAACGGAGCCGGGGCCGCTGCGCCGAAGGCTGATCCCAACGCTCCCGCGGGGCTCGAGACGCTTGTCGACCAGCTCGCGGCGGGTGTGCGGAAGCGCAACAACAAGCTGGGTGCGGTGCTGAATGGCTCGTGCCGCGTGCTGTCATGGCAGGACGGCGTGCTGACCCTCGGGTTCTACCAGGACGCCTTCCACAAGCAGACCGTCGAGGACTCATCGAACAGGAAGATCTACGAAGCGGTGGCGACGGAGATCCTCAGCGGGCCGGTGTCAATCCGGTGCACCGTCGCGCCGCGGCCGCCGAAGACGATGAGCCCGCTGGTGCAGCATGCCGTCGAGAACCACGGCGCGAAGATCGTGTCGGAAGAACAGGAGTCGTAAGCCATGGCGATGAACCGCGACATGATGGCGAAGCTGGCGCAGATGCAGGAGCGGCTCGCCAAGGCGCAGGCGGACCTTGCGGCACAGAAGGCGGAGGGGTCCTCAGGGGGCGGCGCGGTGCACGTCGTGCTCACCGGCGGCATGAAGGTCGACTCGATGAAGATCGACAAGGAAGTCGTCGACCCGGACGACATCGAGATGCTGGAAGACCTGCTGACGGCGGCGCTGAACGAGGCACTGCAGAAGGTGCAGGGCATGCAGATGGGGCAGCTCGCGGGGCTGGCAGGGAGTCTGGGCATCGGAGGGATACCGGGGCTGCAGTAGTTTCCGCGGTGCCGGTCGGCGCCGGGTTGCATCTCTCATCCACTCCCAATTCGGTTCACGGACGCTAGGGAGGCGCCGAGGCGCCGCCCGCCCGATCTCCCGCGTCTTCTCCCCGCCAGCCATAGAAGTCGTTATCCCGCGGGTGCCGCCCGCGTTGTAGTCAGGGGCGAATTGCGCGTGCGAAAGGTCTGCGGATGGTGAAGTGGTGGAAGCTGGGTGGCGGCGCGGCCGCGATGCTGGCTCTGGCGCTACTCCTAGTTACCGTGCTTCCCGAGCGGCATGTCGTCCGAGCGCAGGACTCGGGCATTCGCGGGCCGTTCGCCGGGGCGGCGGCGGCGCCGCAGAGCATCGACCTCCGATCCGTGCCTGCGGGTCACGTCCCGCAAGGCGCGGCCAAAGCCTTCCACCACCCCGAAGGCGACTACGTGCTCGCTCACTCCAAGTCCTCCGCCACGCCGCTCGCTAACGAGGCGCCCGCCGGAGCCGCATCGCCGGCCGTAGCGGCGCCGACGGCCGGCACCGGCTTCGACGGCATCGCCAGCGCGCAGAGCTTCTGCGGATGCTATCCGCCGGACGGCGCGGTGGCGGCGGGCCCATCGCACGTCGTCGCGGCGGTGAATACTGCGTTCAGCGTCTGGAGCAAGAGCGGCGCGCTGGCCGCCGGGTACCCGAAGAGCCTCGCGAGCCTGCTCACGAACGCGGGCTGCTACAGCGGCATCTCCGATCCCATCGCGGAGTACGACGGCGCTGCCGGGCGCTTCATGGTGGGGTCGCTCACCTACGACACCTCGAACAATTCGAGCATCTGCATCGCGGTGAGCCAGACTGGCGACCCCACCGGCTCGTGGAACGTCTACGCGTTCCCTGGCGACGTCGCGAAGGACCTGCTCGACTTTCCGCACGCGGCGATCGGATCGGACGCGATCTACCTCACCGTCAACCAGTACCAGGACGGGAAGACGTTCGTCGGCGCGCGGGTGTACGCGTACAACAAGTCGCAGATGTACGCGGGCCAAAACGCGGATTCACTTTTCTACGACGTCGGGAACAACGCCGCAGGGAAGCTGGCGGACACGCTGACGCCGGCGCGCGCGGTGGGGACGAGCAACACGGCGTACTTCATCTCCGCGGACAACAGCCTGTGCCCGTGTTCGAACGTCAGCCTGTGGAAGTGGACGAACCCGTTCAGCAGCTCCTCATTCGTGCTGCAGGGAGGAGTGACGGTCACGTCGTATGACCAGCCGCCGAACGCTGCCCAACGGGGAGGCCACGGCGCGGGCGGGGTCATCACCACGAACGATGCCGGCAACCTTGGCGCGTACTGGTACGGCGGCACGGTCTATGGGACACACGCGATCGCATACAACCCGGGGGCCGGAACCATCGCCGGCGTGCAGTGGTATCAGCTCGGGAATGTCAGCGGCGCACCCACGCTATTGCAGCAGGGAGTGGACGCGGCGGACGGCCAGTACCGCTTCTATCCGAACCTGAGTGTGGACTCGGCCGGCAACATGATGCTGGCGTACGCGTATTCATCGAGCAGCGACTACGCCGGCATCCGATATGCGGGACGCGCGCCCGGGGATCCGGCGGGAACGCTGGGCGCAGAGGCGTTGTTCAAGGCCGGGCAGACGACCGTAAGCGGCGCGCGATACGGGGACTATGCCGGCGCGACGCTCGACCCCGACGGATGCACGCTGTGGCACTTCGAAGAGTACGCGCGCACTGGCTCGCTATGGGGGACGTGGGTGGCATCGGCAGCGTTCCCGACGTGCTCGCCCATCGCAACACCCAGCCCGACGGCGACGAATACGTCGCTTCCCACAGCCACACTGACGCCAACGCCGACGCGTACCGCGACCGCGACCGCGACGGGGACTAGCACGCGCACCGCGACGCCGACGAACACTCGCACCGCGACAGCAACGAGCACGAGCACGGCCACGCCGACGAGCACGCGGACGCCGACGAACACGCCGCAACCGAGCGCGACGAACACACAGCAGCCGACCTCGACCAACACACCAGCGCCGAGTGCGACGAACACACCGCAGCCGAGCGTCACGAACACGCCGGTGCCGACGTCGACCCATACGCCGACGCCGACGGCGAGCAGCTCCGCCACGGCAACCGCGACCGATACCAGCACACCGGCGGCGACCGATACTCCGGTGCCAACCGCGACCGACACGCCGACCAGCACGCCATCGCCGCTCGCGTCGGACACGGCGACCTCCACGCCCACCGCGACGGCGACGATCGATCCGACGCTCGACAGCGACGGCGACGGCTGCCCGGACGCGCGCGAGCTCGGTGCCGACTGGCACACCGGCGGTGAGCGCGACCCGCTGAGCGCGTGGGACTTCTACGACGTCCCGCTGCCGGTAGCCGCTGATCCTTCACCGAACGGGACGCGCAACCACTCGATAACGCTCGGAGACGCGATAGGGACGCTGTTCTACGTCGGCACGCACGCTGGCGACGCGGGCACGCCCAACGCAAGCGGGGTGACCTACGACAGCACGAAGGACGGTGACTGGTTCGATACGTCGAGCGGCACGATGGGCACAGACGGGAGCATCGGGCCGGACGACGCCGTGGGACGGCAGTACGACCGCACCGCGAGCGCCGATCCGAGCAAGCCCTGGCAGACCGGGCCGCCGAACGGTGCGGTGAGCATCGGCGACGTGATCGTCCAGCTCAATTCGATCGGGTCGAACTG
>CAZAPT010000039.1:0-26075 GCA_964487335.1 uncultured Dehalococcoidia bacterium | reverse complement strand
TGTTGGTCGACGTCGCTACCGGGGTGTTCGTTGCCGTCGGCGTGTTCGTGGACGTTGGCACTGCGGTGTTCGTCGCCGTCGGCGTGTTCGTTGACGTCGGCACCGGCGTATTCGTCACCGTTGGAGTGTTCGTTGACGTCGGCACGGCGGTGTTCGTCGCCGTCGGCGTGTTCGTCGACGTCGGTGCGGCGGTGTTTGTTGCCGTCGGCGACTTTGTCGCTGTTGGCAAGGCAGTATTCGTCCCTGTAGGTGCGAATGTGTTCGTCGCGGACGGCGTGTTGGTCGACGTGGGCACTGCAGTGTTCGTCGCCGTCGGCGTGTTCGTTGACGTCGGCACTGCGGTGTTGGTTACGGTCGGCGTGTTCGTCGCCGTCGGTGCGGCGGTGTTTGTTGCCGTCGGCGAGTTTGTCGCCGTCGGGGCGAGCGTAATCGTCGCGGTCGGCGTGTTCGTCGCCGTCGGGGCGAGCGTAATCGTCGCGGTCGGCGTGTTGGTCGACGTCGGTGCAGCCGTGTTCGTCGCCGTTGGCGAGTTCGTCGCTGTCGGTGCCGCCGTGTTTGTCGGAGTCGGGGTGTCTGTCGCGGTCGGGACTGAAGTGTTCGTCGGTGTCGCTGTATTGGTCGACGTCGGCAGTGGTGTGTTCGTGGCGGTCGGCGTGCTGGTAGAGGTCGGCACCGGCGTGTTCGTTACGGTCGCCGTGTTCGTCGGTGTGAGCGTGTTTGTCGCTGTCGGCGTGTTCGTTGGGGACGGGCTTGGCGTCGGCGTCACATCAAAGCCGACCACGCTGACAGGCGTCGGCTGCGTCGTCGTCGTGCCGTCGCCGAGCTGGCCGGCGTTGTTCAGTCCCCAGCACTTGATGACTGACGCAGTGATCGCGCACGTCTGCGCATCGATGGACTTGCTGCCGCCGGTCGAGACCGCGAGCGCGCCCGTGAAGACCGGACCGCCCGAAGCGGCGATGACATCGACAGGCGCGTTGCGGTTCGTGCCGAGTGATCCGTCGCCCAGCTGGCCGGAGCTGTTGTAGCCCCAGCACTTCACGCCGGTCGTGTTCATCAGCGCGCAGCTCTGGCTCCCGCCGACTGTGAGCGCCGTTGCTCCGTTGCCGAGGTTCACCACGTCAAGCGGCGTGGAAGAGCTGGCATTGCTCCCAACGCCGAGTTGTCCGCCGATGCCCCAGCCCCAGCACTTCACGCCGCCGCTGCTCATCAGAACGCAGCTGTGGTAGCGGCCTACGCCGACCGTCAGCCCGCCGCTCGACAGTCCGGCGACGTCGACCGGCTGCACGCGCTGCGTCGTGCTGCCATCGCCGAGCTGACCGAAGTCGTTGCGCCCCCAGCACTTCACGGCGCCCGCCTGCGTCACGGCGCAGGTCGAGCCACCGTTGCTATCGGCGCCGCCGGCGGACACGGCGGACATCGGCGCGCCGAGCCCGACGACGTCGGCCGGGGTCGAGCGGTCAGTCGTCGTGCCATCGCCCAGGTCGCCCGTAGCGTTCTTGCCCCAGCACTTCAGCCCGCCGCCGATCGTCATGAGTGCACACGTGTGATACGCACCCGCGGAGATCGCAGAGACGCCGCTCGAGAGCCCGGCGACCTGCACCGGCGTCGAGCGACTCGTCGTCGTGCCATCGCCCAGTTGGCCGAAGCTGTTGTCGCCCCAGCACTTGACGCCGCCCGAAGCCGTCAGGGCGCAGGTGTGCCCGCCGCCCGCGGATACCGCGACCACGCCACTCGTGAGCCCGGCCACATCGACGGGGTTGCTGTGGTTCGTGGTAGTGCCGTCACCGAGCTGACCCGAGGCGTTCGATCCCCAGCACTTGATCCCGCCGGACGATGTGAGCGCGCAGGTATGGGCGTCGCCCGCGCTGATCTGCTGCGGTGTCTGCGGGATCGGCGTAGGCGTGATCGTCGGCGTCGACGTCACCGTCGGGGTGGACGTGATCGTTGGCGTGTTCGTCGATGTCCGCGTTGATGTGACCGTCGCTGTGCTCGATGGCGTCGGAGTGCTGCTCGGGGTCGGCGTGATCGTCGGCGTCTGGCTCGGCCCCGGCGTCCCGGTGGACGTCGCGGTCGCGGTGGGCGTGGTCGAGCCCGGCGGACCGGCCTGGATCTTGCTGATGAACGTGCCCCAGGCCCCCGACGACGCCGAGACGCTGTATTCAGCGGCAACCCAGATCGACGACGGGTCCGAAGGATCCACCGCCGCGCCTGAGTAGTCACCCCAGCGGAACGGCGACGAGTCGATCCCGCTATACGGTCCGGCGCCGGCCTTGAACACCAGCGACGAGGCGGTCGACCACGACGGATCAAGCGACGTCGTAGCCGCGCTCGGGTAGGTGCTTGGCGAGGACACTGTGTAAGCGAGGACGAGGTTGTCAGACGCGTCGGGGCGGAGCGACGGATAATAGATGTGCGCGCCCGAAGCTCCGACGTCGAGCTCCTTCGTCACTGCCGGCGATGACGTCGAGATCTGCAGCAGATGCGCGCACGAGCGCGTCGCCGTATCTCCGGCAGGCACGCACCCGGTGTTGGCCGAGACGTCGAGCACGCCCGACTTCCACACCGCCTCGAGCGCTCGTGTGTCGTTCGTCTCGATGAGGTTGGCGGTTCCGGGCTGGGTCGCGGGCGGCGGTAGCGCAGTACCGGCCATCGGCAGATCGACCCGCGTCCGGACCAGGTTGTGCGCAGTGGGCGTCCCAGTGATGGTCCACAGCGTGGCCGTCGTACCTCCCGATTCGGGGAGTGAGGCCATGTAGAGCGTAGAGCTCGACGTCAGCGATTGCGCCGGCCGGATGATGCCCGCGTTGGTTGGGGCGTAGACACCGATGGGACAGTTACCCGCCGTGAGCATCGCGGCCTTGTCGACCACGATGGTGTCCGCGCCGAGCGGCGGGTCCGTCGGACTCGCCTGCGGCCACGTGAAGACGTCCGAGCCGATCGCGACCTTGTCGTCGCTCACGCCGAGCGCCGGATTGTCGTGGAGATGGCCGACATCGCTGTACTGGCACACGGTCCAGTCGCTGTTCGCCACAGGCGCGGAGTTGCTGCTCCAAGCAATCTGCACGGTCTCCGTGTTGCTGAAGAGCGTGAAGGTGGAGAAGGAGATATAGGTGGCGAAGAAGCGTCCTGATTGCGTGTCATACAGGACGCGTGGGTCCGAACCCTGGTTGAGCGACGGGATCTTGAACAGCGTGCCCAGGTCGGAAGTGGACAGAAGCGTGCCCGACTTCGACCACACGCGGGCTGAGTTGTTCACCATTTCGATGATTTCGGTGGGCCCAACCGCGACTTGCGTGTCCGGAGGCGTCGCACTGGAGTTCCGCAGGCCGTCGATCGGTGAACCGGAGCTGATCAGCGGCGAACCGGGGCTGCCGGGGTCCGCCGGTAGCGTGGGTTGGTGGCGGACCTGCCCCGGAGGCCCGGAGCGGAAGTGGCCGGTCGCGACGCCCCGGGGTCGGGGTCCCGCCTGTTCGTCATTGTTCGAGGGAGATCCGGGCAGCGTGACGTACGTCGCTGCCGTATCAGTCGCGCCGTTTAGCTCGGCCTGCGTCCCGCCCGTGGGCGACGTCGAATCCGCCGCTGCGACGGCGATCGCCGCAACGGCCATGGCGCACCCGGCCACCAAGCCGAACTGGAACGTCCTTCTCAAGCTCCCCCACCTGAACGCGAGCGTAGACCCGCGTTGCACCGTCCGTCAACGACTATGTCAACGGGCAGCGCCCGTCACCCATTACGCGCAGGCGTTTGGCATGCGCTGCTGACCCAGGGACCGCTCAAGCGGTCTCCTGACCTTAGAATCGGCGCGTTACGGCCGAACCGTAAACCTCTGGCTTGCCACGACGGACGAGAATAGCGCCGATTCACCTTCGCGACGCACGGCGGTCCCGCGCCTGAACGATGTCAAGCCTGAGCCGGCGGGCGTCAAGTCGGCGTCAAGCGGCCAGCCTGCGGAAGACCGACCAGCCGGGATCGCGCCGGAGCATCATCTGTACGCGATGGCTCTTGGGAGTCTCGGCCCAACCTCGGAACTGCTCGCGAAAGCGCGACTCGTCGGAGACATAGAAGACGAATTCGCGCATGCCGTCGGTGCTGATGACGGCGGCGAACAGCGCCGAGTTCTCGCCGCAGAAGAGCTCCGCGAACTGGTCCTCGAAGGCGTCGAGCGCCGCAGTGTCGCGAGGCGACGGGAGCCCGTGCTCGTCCGGCGCGTTGCACTTCACGGCGATGCCGGCCTGCGTCGGGTAGCGCTTGTGGCCGGCGATCTCCCGCAGTCCGTCGTTGAGGCGCAGGACCATCGGCTTACCGTCGTACTCCGCGCGGCTCACCGACCAGGGACCGGACGTGTCGTCTGGTATTGGCGCGTCGTTGGACTTCAGAAGGAATGCCATATGAACCTCGCTGCCACCAACTTCGCCGGGTGCTCGGCACACATGTCCGTTATCGACGCTGTCATCGTCGCCCCGCAGTCGCTTCAGACGTCCATGGCGTCACCGACGCCCGTTTGTAGGCCTCCACTCGAACCCCGTATCATGCAGCACCGTTTCGTCTAGTCGAAGGGCTGTGCATGGGTTCGAGGCAGTACAACGTCGCCGTCGTCGGGGCCACCGGGATCGTGGGGGCAGAGTTCCTCAAGATCGTGGCCGAACGGCGCTTCCCCCTCAAAGGGCTGAAGCTCCTCGCGACGAAGCGGTCGGCCGGTAAGCGCATCCCATTCGGCGAGGGCGAGATCGTGGTCGAGGAGACGACGCCTGACTCCTTCGTCGGATCCGACTTCGTGTTCATCTCGGCGTCCGGCGCCGCGTCACGCGAGTACGCGCCCATCGCCCGCGACGCGGGCGCGATCGTCATCGACGACTCGAGCGTGTGGCGCCAGGAGCCGGACGTTCCGCTCGTCGTGCCGGAGGTGAACGCCGCCGACGTTGAGGCGCACAAGGGCATCCTCGCCATCCCGAATTGCTCGACCACGCCGCTCGTGATGTGCCTGTGGCCGCTGCACAAGCAGAACCGCGTGACCCGCGTGATCGCCGACACCTATCAGTCGGTCTCCGGCACCGGCACCGCGGCCGTCGCCGAGCTCGAAGCGCAGTCGCGGGCATGGGCTTCTGGCGCTGAGAGCGCGGTAGAACAGTATCCGCACCGCATCGCCTTCAACGTCCTGCCCCAGGTCGACGTCTTCCTCGACAGTGGCTACACCAAAGAAGAATGGAAGATGACCGCCGAGACGCGGAAGATCATGCACGAGCCGGACCTCGCGCTCTCCGCGACATGCGTGCGGGTGCCGGTGTTCGTCACCCACAGCGTGGCCGCACACGTGGAGTTCGAGCGCCCGATGCCGGCGGACGACGTGCGCGCCATACTCCGCGACGCACCGGGCGTCGTCGTTGAGGATGATCCAGCCGCCAGCTTGTATCCGATGCCGATCACGGCGTCCGGGCACGACGCGACGTACGTCGGAAGGATCCGGCAGGACGCGTCCAACCCCAATGGCGTTGCGATGTGGATCGCGTCGGACAACCTGCGGAAGGGCGCCGCGCTCAACGCAATCCAGATCGCCGAGGAGATGATCGCCCGCCGGCTCGTCTAGGCGAGCGCGTCTGTCGTCTGTCGTCTCGTGTGCGAAGATGAGTCGAAGCAGGTGATGAGATGAACATCGGCCGCGTACTCACAGCGATGGTCACGCCGTTCTCGCCGGACGGCGCTGTGGACTACGGCCGCGCGCGCAGGCTGGCGCAGGCGCTCGTCGACTCCGGTTCCGATGGCCTGGTGGTCGCAGGGACGACCGGCGAGGCCCCAACGCTCACCGCAGAAGAGAAGATCAGGCTGTGGTCGGCGATAAAGGAAGCACTCGGCGACCGCGCCTCCGTCATCGCTGGCTCTGGCGACAACTGCACAGCCGACAGCATCCAGCTGAGCCGCGAAGCCGCGCGCACCGGCGTCGACGCGCTGCTGCTGACGACGCCGTACTACAACAAGCCGACGCAGGAAGGCCTCTACCGCCACTTCGCCGCGATCGCCGAGTCGGCCGACATCCCGTGCATCATCTACAACGTGCCGTCGCGCACGGCGGTGAACATGACCGCCGAGACGCAGATCCGCCTCTCACGCGAGGGCAACATCGCCGGCGTGAAGGAAGCGAGCGGCAACCTCTCGCAGATCGCGAAGATCATCGAAGGCGCGGCACCTTCGTTCCGCGTGTGGTCCGGCAACGACGAGGACACCTTCGGCGTGATCTCGCTCGGCGGCTACGGCGTGATCAGCGTCGTGACGCACCTCGCCGGCCGCCGCGTGGCATCGATGGTGCAGGCCCTCGCCGATGGGCGGACGGCGGACGCCGCCGCGATCCATCGCGAGCTGCTGCCGCTCGTCGATGCGCTCTTCGTCGTGACGAACCCGATCCCGGTGAAGTACGCGCTGAATCAGCTCGGCTACGACGTCGGACCGCTCCGCCTCCCGCTCTGCGACCCGGACGACGCGACAGCCGCCCGCGTCATGTCGGAGGTCCGCCGGCACCAGGTCGAGCTGCCGATGCTGGAGCCAGCAAGAGCCTAACGGCGTTCGTCGACGCTACCCCAACACCCCATCCGCCGCCAGCGCGCTGATCTCGTCGCCGCTCACGCCTAGCGATGACAGCACATCGAACGTGTGCTCCCCGAGCGCGGGCGCGGCACCGCGGACGCCGGTGTCGCTGCCGTAGATCTTGAACGGCGTCCCCAGCGTCTCGAAGCGGCCGTGCTCTGGATGGTCGATCTCATCGATCCACCCCATTTCGCGCACCTGCGGGCTCTCGATGACCTCGGTGAGCTTGGCGACCGGTGCCCAGATCATCGACGCCTCGTCCAGCTTCGCCGCCCAGTGCGGGCGGTCGTGCTCCGCGAAGATCGCGTCGATCTCCGACGTGAGCCGGCGAGTGTTCGCGCGCAACGACGCCAGGTCGCAGTATGCCTCGATCCACTCTTCGCGCCCGACCATCCGGCAGAAGCGCGGCCAGTGCGATGGGAACGGCAGCGGCATCACCAGCAGCACCCACTCGCCGTCAGCGCAGCGATAGCTGTTCCAGATCGGCTGCGTCGGCGCGCTGCGGCTGAGGCGCGGCGCGTCCTTCCGCGAGACCAGGGCGGCGGAGTAGTCCCCGGCGATCGTCCACATGCCCGAAGCCTGCAGCGTCGTCTCGACGTGTTGCCCTTCGCCAGTCGTGTCGCGCAGGCGCAGTGCCGCCAGCGTCGCGGCAAGGACGTTGAGCGCCGTCGCGTGGTCGCCCTGCCCGCCACGGCAGAGCGGCGGCGGCGCGTCCGGCTCGGCCAGCAGCCCCATGATGCCCGTCGCCGCCCAGAACGCCGCGAAGTCGAAGCCGGGGCGGTTTGCGTCCGGCCCGCGCGTGCCGTATCCGCTGAACGAGACGTACACCGCGCGCGGATTGACGGCATGCACGTCTTCGTACGTCAGGCCGTACCGCTCGCGACGCTCCTGCACCAGGTTTGTCATCACGATGTCCACGTCCGCCGCCATCCGCCGCACCAGCTCCGGCCCGCCGGGGCGATCCAGCGCGACCGTCACCGATCGCTTGCCGCGGTTGTCCAGCTCGAACGCGTAGTTCGTCGCGAACTCGTGGTCGTAGCCGATCGACCGCAGGACGAACCCGCGGAACACGTCGCCGCCTGGCGGCTCGACCTTGATGACCTCCGCGCCCATGTCCGCCATGAGAGCGGATGCCGCCGGCACGGCGAGCCAGTTCGCGATCTCGAGCACGCGTACGCCGTCGAGTGGTGCAGCCATGATGGTCTCCAGTTCGAGCGATGGTCGGTGCCGGATTGTAGCCGGAAGCGGCGCGAGTCGGTCCGTCACTCAGCCCGCACGCCCGGCGGGAGAGGAGCCGCGGCCGCCACGCCGGCGTACACGCCGCGATACCCCTCGGGCAGCAGTGCCGCGACGTGCAGCATGATCTCGTCCGCGCCCGCATGGAGCTGCGCGCTGTTCGGGCGATCGATCGGCGCGAGGCGGAACGGCTCGCCGAAACGCACGATGATCTTCGGACCGAAGAGCGGCCGCAGGAAGAGCCATGGCCATCGAACACGCTCGGTGCCCGTGATCGCCACCGGCACGATCGGCACGCCGGAGCGATACGCCAGGGTAGCCGCCCGCGACGATCCCTCTTGTAGGCTGGCGTTCGCGCTCAGCTCTTCCTCCGGGAAGACGACGATCGCCTCGCCCGCCGCGAGCGTGCGCAGAGTCGTTCGCGCCAGGCCGACGGTTGGCGGGTCCGTCACCGGCACGGCGCCGAGAAGCCGCGTGAAGAAGCCGATGACCGGCCAGTCGAACAGCTTGCTCATCGCCAAAAACGTGGCCCGCCTGGGGATCACACCGAGCAGCACGACCGGATCGAGAAAGTCGAGGTGGTTCGACACGATGATCGCCGGGCTGCGCCTCGGCACGTTCGCTGCGCCTTCGACCTTCAGCCGCGGGAAGTAGACGAAGACGAACAGCCGCAGCACGCGGGAAATGATCCAGTACGTGAGCGGGATGTGCCGCGACTGCCGCGAGTTGGCTGAGTTCATTACGGGAAGTGTAGGCGCGCAACCAGCAGAGTTCGTGAGTCGAATGGACTATTCGGAACCCATTACAACTTCGGTCTAACCTGGTGGATCAGCGACCGACTGATCAAACCAGACTCGCTTGCGCCAACCGGTCCGAAACGACCATCCGGGCGGAAGCGCGAGGTACTTAACTAGCTCGGGCCTCCACTCAACGAGATGGCGGACGTGCTCCAGCGTCACGCTGTTGATGTCACCGCCGTAGCCATCCGTGATCAACCACCACCCGGACATGTGACTGGGTGCGGAATACCGAACGCCGTCGAGGCCACGACCTTCCCTTACGCCCGGAGTGACCGCCATTAATTGACTCGGTTGTGGCGGACGGAACGGAGCGCGCATCTTGGCGCACATTTTGTGCTGCTCGCGCCAGATGCGCATGGCGATCGATGCGCCCTGCTGAATGTCGTCCCCAGGCGCGGTCTTCTCCCAAACGTCGAGCGTACCGTCGCCGGCCTCGCGAAAATGCAGAAGCCACATGCCGTAGGTCATCGTCTCTTCAGGGCGAATCCTCGCGTCTTGTTCGCGGACGTAACTGTCCACAAAAGCGACAAGGTCTTGTGCGTCGCTGATCTTGTCGCCGTGACGACAAGTGAGGCTAATCTCGTAGCCGATCCGCCCCGACAGAGAGTTCGTCGCCAATGTTCGGGCGTCTCGGACGATGCGTTCTCCGAGCGACCCCTCGCCAGGATTCAGGTTCCCCACTAGCGGTTCGTACACGAAGAACGCGTGCTGCGGCAACAGCAAAAGCTGGACGCGTGAATGGAGCGGGAATTACTGCGGCACGGTCGCCGGGATCAGCGCCGGCTCCAGTTCGACGTCGCGCTGCCGCCGGTCCTGCATGTGCTGGTGTGCCACCGTGAGCGCCAGCGCCACCATCAGCAGCAGCGCCGCCAGCTTGAACGGGGCGAGCGGGCCATAGACGCCGCCGATCACCCCGCCGAGCGCCTGACCGCCGGCGACGCCGAGCCCCTGCACCGCCGTCAGCGCGCCGAGCCACAGTCCGCGGCTGCCGGCGTCAGTCGCGTCGAGCGCGGCGGCGCCCCACGCCGGGATGCTAATCGCGTATGCCAGCCCGGCCAGCACCACGAGGTTCACGACGATGAACGGGCTACGGGTCAGCGTCAACCCAAAGATGCACATCGATGCGACGAACAGCCCCGCCACGAGCGGCACCTGCCGGCCATAGTGGTCGGTCAGGTGCCCGTACTTCCACAACACGAACCCTGCAATCGCCGCCGGTACCGGGAACAGCATCGCCATGTAGGACATCTTCACGTGCAGGAAGTCGTGCGTGTACGCGCCGATCATCGGCGTGTGCAGGCTGGTGCCGAGCGTCAGAAACAGCACGATGACGGACAGCACCGCGATCCCTGGTGACCAGGCATTGGCTTTCGCAGCGACCTCGGGCGCGGGGCCGACTTCGATCGTGACGTCCTCAATCCGCCGCACGACCATGAACAGCGCCAGCAGGCTGAACGCGATGCACATCCAGAACGCCGCGCCGTATGTGACGAAGTCCACCATCAGCACGCCAGCGAACGTTCCCGCCCCGATCCCCGCCATCTGTGCGATGTTCAGGACGGACATCGTGCGCGCGCGACGGGCGCGCGGCGTCGTCTCGCCGACGTATGCGATGAACGCCGGCCACATCGTCGCCGCTCCGATGCCCAGCAGGGCAGAGAACACCAGGAATGCGCGCTCGTCGGGCACCTCCATCATCAGCGTCAGGACCGGGATGCTGAACGCCATGCCGGCGACCATCGTCAGCCGGCGGCCCACCCGGTCGGCGGCCCAGCCCGCAGGCGTCTGCCAGAGGAACTTCGCGACCCCGTACGACGCCATTGCGTAGCCCGGGAATGCCAGGCCCGTGTGGAGCTCGTGGGGCAGGTACTGCTGGACCAGCGAGAGGAAGTAGATCCCGACGGCGCCCTGCCAGAGGAACACCACGAGTCCCAGCTCGAGCACCCTCTTGCGCTCGTCGGAGGTAGAAAGCGCCATCCTGCGGACGAAGTTCATCCCCACATCCCCTGCTTTGAGCCCGAAACGCCACTGATCTTCGATCTGAATATCGTCTGGATCATCTCGGCCCAGTAGCAGCAGCCTGACGGATCAGATCAGACCCGTGGCAACGCTGTCGCGCGCCACTGCTATTGCGCCGAGCGCGGCGGCCCGGTCTCCCAGCTCCCCTTGCACTATCCGCACGTCCATGAACGATTGCGCGAACGACCGCGTCCGTGCCGTCTCGACCGCGGGGCCGAGAATCCTTTCGCCCATGTGAGTTAGCCCGCCGCCGACGACGATGGCCTGCGGGTTGAACACGTTGATGAGGCCGGCGAGCCCGATGCCGAAATACACACCCGCCTCGCGGATGATCTCCGCGGCCTCGTTCTCGCCTTGCTCCGCGGCAAGATACACGGTCTGGGCGGTCACCGGGGACTGATCCTTGACCAGCTCAGCCAGCTTCGGAAGGCGGCCCGCAGCCAGCGCTTCCCTCGCCCTCGCTGCGATCGCGGTGCCCGAGGCGTATGCCTCCAGACAGCCCGGGTGGCCGGCTCCGCAGATTCGACCGTTGACCGCAACGCCGATGTGTCCGACTTCTCCCGCCGCCCCGGACGTCCCGCAGAAGAGCTGGTTGTCGATGATGATGCCGCCGCCGATTCCCGTCGAAATAGTGATGAAAATCATGTGACGAAATCCCCGCCCGGCCCCGAACTGGTGCTCGCCGACGCCTGCGCAGTTCGCGTCGTTCTCGAGCAGCGCGGGCACGCCGAGGCGCTCCTGCACGATCCGCGCAAGCGGTACGTTATGCCAACCAGGAAGATTTGGCGGATCCGTGATCACACCCTCGGCCCTCTGAATCGGCCCGGGCGCGGAGATGCCTGCTGCTCGGAGGCGTGTCACTTCGACGTTCGCGGCAGCAGCGGCGGCCACCACCGCCTGGACGATCCGGTCGATGACGGCGTTCGGCCCCTGGGGCGCAAGTGTCGGGATGCGGTCCTCGCCGAGCACGCCGCCGCCGGCGTCAGCGATGACGACGAGGATCTTCGTGCCGCCGAGGTCGATGCCGGCGTAGATCTCGTCCTTCCCGGAGGGCTCTGACGTCACGCGCGCTGCTCCTGCCGCTCGCGCTCGGCCGACCGGACCGCGACCGCTTCGTCGTACAACGCTAGGTACTTCGGCGCGGCGCGGTCCCACGACCAGTCCTGACGCATGCCGCGCTGCTGCATCGCCCGCCAACCGTCGTGGTTGCGATTCGCCACGAGTGCGCGATCGACCGCCGAAGCCAGCGCCGGTGCCGTCGCACCGTCGAAGACGAAGCCCGTGCCGGTGCGAAGGTCGGCGCTCGCATCTTCGACGGTATCCGCGAGGCCGCCGGTTCGCCGCACAAGCGGCACCGCGCCGTATCGCAGCGAGATCAACTGCCCGAGGCCGCACGGCTCGTATCGCGACGGCATCAGGAAGACGTCACAGCCGGCATAGATCTGCTGTCCGAGGGACGCGTTGAAGTCGAACCACACCTTCATCTGTCCGGCGTGCTGCGCCTCGAGTGCGGACAGCGCGTCGTGCACGGATTGGTCGCCGGTGCCGAGGATGACGAGCTGCAGGTCCTCGTGTGCGGCGAGCAGCGACGCAAACGCCTCCGCGACGAGGTCCATGCCCTTCTGAGCGAAGAGGCGCGTGACTGCGGCGCACAGCAGCGCGTCGGCGCGCTGCGGCAATTCCGCCGTATGCTGGAGCGCACGCTTGTTGCGTTCGCGCTGATCGATCCTGTCGACGGTGTACTGCTGCTGTATCGCCGGATCGGTCGCCGGGTTGAACTCGTCATAGTCGAGCCCGTTCACGATGCCCGATACCGCATCGCCGCGCGCCCGCAGCACCGGGTCGAGCCCGGCGCCGAACTCCGGCGTGAGGATCTCGCGCGCGTACGTGTCGCTGACGGTATTCACGCGGTCGGCATGGATGATTCCCTGCGCCATCGCGCTGTACGCGCTCTCGGCATCGACACCTGCCGGCGGCGCCAGATCGGCCTCCGCGAAGCCGTGCGCCGAGGCCCACGAAGCATCGAACCCGCCCTGCAGCCCGAGGTTGTGGATCGTGTACACCGATCCGCATTGCCCCCACACGTGCCGAGGATCGGCGTCCAGCCGGGCGAGCATCATCGCCGCGTGCCAGTCCTGCGCGTGAACGACGTGCGGCCGGAAACCGAGGTGCGGCGCGCACGCGAGCAGCGCATCGCAGAAGAACAGGAAGCGGTCGAGGTCATCGTCGTAGCCGTATACCTTCGGCCGCTCGAAGTAGTGCTCGTTCTGCAGCAGGTACAGCGGCACGCCGTGCACGTCGGTCTGCCACACGTCCACCGTCTGAGCGTCCGGCCACGGCACCCGCACCGACTGGAGCACATGCTGAGCGTCGAGCTTCTTGCGGTCGATGACCCCGTGCATCGGCATCGCCACGCGCACGTCAGCCCCGCGCAGCCGTAACGCGCGCGGCAGCGACCCGGTGACGTCGGCGAGGCCGCCGACCTTCGCGAGCGGCGCCATCTCGACGGCCGCGAAGATGGCTGATTGGGGACTGGAAGATTGAGCGGGAAGGGCGGAGGCGTCCGTCACTGCATTAAGGGTAGCAGCCCCAGAGGGACTCGACGTTGCGGAACTACGTCGCTTTGCCGCGCCGCTAGTAACCCTTCTCTCGCCGCCAACGCTTGATCCACTCTGCGTGCTGGGATTCGTGCTTGCTGAGCAGGGCCGCTTCGCCGTACAGCGATGCGTCGAGCCCGCGCGGCGGGGCGGCGGCGATCGCATCGAGCAGCCGCTGCCGCGACGTGTCCAGCTCCCAGCGCGCCTGCGCCGCCGAGACGCCTACCCGCAGCTCGTACGCCATGTCGTTGTAGACGCTGTCCTGCGCATCGGACATTTGCCATGCAGACTCGTAGCCTGCAGAGATGCGTTCCACCTCGCTCGCCCGGATCTCGTCCCACGCGGCGATATGCGCCAGGTGGTCTTTCACGGACCACTGATCGATCGATGGATCGCTCATCTGTGCGTCGCTCAGCCCCTCGATCGCCGAGAGGAGGCCCTCACGCGTATGACGGTAGTGCTGTAGCAGGCTGTCTTTGTTCTCAGGCATAACGGTCACGATTGTACGACGACGCCGTCGCCCTGTTCTATACGTCCGATGATTGCCCCTGGCAGCCCGTCCGCCCGCAATCGCGCGACCATCGCTTCGGCGGCATCCTGCGGCAGTGCGATCAGCAGTCCTCCGGACGTCTGCGGATCGTGCAGTAGTCGTTCCAGCGCAGTATCGATATCCGCGCCCATCTCGATGCGCCCCGCAAGCCCATCCCGGTTGCGCTGCGATCCGCCGGGCTCGATTCCCTGCTCCGCATACTCGCGCGCACCCGGGAGCAACGGCAGCCGCGAAGCCTCGATGACGACGCGTACTCCGCTGCGAATCGCGATCTCGTTCGCGTGCCCCAGCAGCCCAAAGCCGGTGACGTCCGTCATCGCGTGCGCGCCGGCTTCGCGCGCCAGATGCGACGCGTGGCGGTTCAGCGCCAGCATGCTCTCGACGGCTGCATCCACGTGACCCGCGGCGTCGAGGCCGTCTCGCGCGGCGGTGAGGATGATCCCGGTACCGAGCGGCTTCGTCAGCACCAGCGCATCGCCTGGCTCCGCGCCGGACTTCGCGATCACGCCCTCCGGATGCACCGTGCCGGTGACGGCGAGGCCGTACTTCGGCTCGTCGTCGTACAGCGTGTGCCCGCCGGCGATCACCCCGCCCGCCTCCGCCACCTTGTGCGCGCCGCCCTCGAGGATCCGCGCCAGGATCGACGCGTCGAGGTCCTGCGGGAACGCCGCGATGTTCAGCGCGACCAGCACCTCGCCGCCCATGGCGTAGACGTCGCTCATCGCGTTCGCGGCCGCGATGGCGCCGTACTGGTACGGGTCGTCGACGACAGGCGGAAAGAAGTCCACCGTCTGGACGATCGCGAGATCGCCGGTGAGGCGGTAGACGGCGGCGTCGTCGGGGCCTTCGAGCCCGATCAGCAGATCAGGGAAGGCCTCGGGCGCAAACGTTGCGGCGACCGGGCGCAGGACCTGCGCCAGCGTGGCGATGCCCGCCTTGCCGGCTCAACCCGCGCAGGACGCGAGGCTCGTGAGTCGCACTTCTTCTCGTGTCACTTCGGGGGATCACCTCCTTTCTCGTGAAGGTCGAACGGTGAAAGCTCGTTGCGCATCGCACCGCCGGCACGGTCACTTGCCGCTTCGCCGAGGCCGTCGGGTCATCCGACTGTCCATCGCAGCAGGTCTGAGCCACAGATGATTTCTCCGGTGTATCCACCCTGCCGCACATCCGACACGAATCCGTCCAGATGGTGCTGAGAGCGCGGGACCGGCAGGAAATGCGTCAGGATGAGCGTGGGAACACCGGCGCGTTGCGCCATCGCCCCGAGTTGAACTGCTCCGGCATGCATCCGGAGCACTTGTTCGTACTCAGGGGCGCTGGGATATGGACGGCCGGCGTCCTTGAATATCTCGGCGCGAACGACCTCGTGCACCAGGATCGCCGCGCCATGGCTCAACGTCTCGACGACGTCGGACACGGGGGTGTCGCCGCTATGGACGATCGCCCCCTCTGGCGATTCAATCCGATACGCAACCGAAGGCGGACCGTGCGGGACACTCGTCGCGGACACACGCACATCCTGGTCCTCCCAGATCAGGTGCGCTTCGGCACCGTGTTCAAACTCTCGGATGTCCGCCACGACGCGGGAGGGCGACAATCCGGGCTGCGCTTCGGCAACCTCCTCCTCGAACGCGTCGAGCAGCCGTCGAACGACCGTCGCGGCGTCGCCGCGCGGACAGTGGATCGGCAACGCGCGCGCGCGTCCCAAGCGTCTCGAGTCGAACCAGGCGGACATCGCCACATCGTTCACGCTCATGACGTGATCCGAGTGCCGGTGCGAGATGAACAGTGCCGCGAGCTGAATGGGCCGTATGCCGGCCTGCGCGAGGCGGAGTACCGCTGCACGGCCCGCGTCGAACATGAGGACGGTGTCCCCGCGCCGGAAAACGGTCGCCGCAGACGCGCGATCCGCGGAAACTTCCGGCGTGCCGGTGCCAAGCAGGATCAATTCAACCGTCATGACTCTTGATCGCGGTCAGCCGCACCTTCTCACACCGGGATGGCGGAGACCCCTAAGCGTCGTTCGAGAGATCGCCCGGGGCTCCTGATGGCCGCGACGCCACCCGCGCGGCGGCGGCCCGAAACCGTTCGTGGTGCTCCGGCGATGCGCGCAGCTCGCGGTTCCACTCGAGCTCGCGGCGGATGCCTTCGTCGACGTTCGTCGCGCGGTCGACGACTTCCTTCGTCGCCACAACAGCCTGCGCCGAGTTCGCGGCGATCTGCCGCGCCATCTCCATCGCCGCCGCCTCGGCGTCCGCGGCGATGCGGTTCACCAGGCCGATGCGCAGCGCCTCCTCGGCCTGCACCACGCGCCCCGTAAACAGCAGCTCCTTCGCCTGTGCCACTCCGACGACGCGCGGGAGCTGCGAGCCGCCGACCACCAGCCCGTACACGGCGCCCGGGAAGCGGAACGCCGCCGTCGCCGATGCGATGCGGATGTCGCACACCGTCGCCAGCAGCGCCCCCCCGCCATACGCGAAGCCGTTCACGCACGCGAGCAGCGGTTTCGGGAAGCGGAGCGCTCGCTCGATCGCGTGGGCCATGCCGTCGTTCCGGCCGCGCTCGTCGATCGCCGCGACGGCCTCCGTCATGTCCGCGCCGGCGCTGAACGCCGAGCCGCTGCCCGTGAGGACGGCGCACTTCACCTCTTCGTCCGCCTCGAGCGCCTCGAGCGCGCCCATCACCGCGCCGGACAGCTCGCGGTTGAAGGCGTTGTGCTTCTCAGGCCGCAGCATGCGGATGAGAGCGACGCCGCCGTCGCGTTCGATGCGCACCGGTTCGGGCATACGGGGATTGTACGAGACCGGCGCACACAGGCGGTGGTGATTGACGGATGCGGGCATCGGCGTATGATCGGCTGCATGCGGCGGTGTGCGCCGCAATGCCCGACAGGAGGCGACGATGGCCAGCTATGTGATCCTCTATCGGATGACGCCGGAAGGCGCCCGCAGCCTGCGCGACACCGTGAAGCGCGCCGGCCAGATCCGCCAGCAGAACGCGCGCCGCGGCTTCAAGATCCGCGACGTATTCTGGACCCAGGGCCCGTACGACATGATCGCGGTGGTCGATGCGCCGTCGGAAGAAGCGATGATGGGCGCCATGCTGAACATCGTCGGCGCCGGCAACGTGACCAGCACGACGATGCGCGCGTTCGACGCGACGGAGATGTCGCGCATCCTGGCGCAGACGCCGGCGACGGAAGAGTCGCCTGCGCCTGCGAGCGCCTCGAAGGCCTCGAACGGTCGCCGCGCGAAGCGCCGGTAACGCTCGCCCTTGCCCGATCCGCCGGACTGCATCTTCTGCGCGATCGTCGCTCGCGAAACGCCGGCGAGCGTGGCGTACGAGGACGACACCACGATGGCGTTCATGGACCTCCGCCAGCCGGTCGAGGGCCATACGCTCGTCGTCCCGAAGCAGCACATTCCAGACATCTTCGGGCTCGACGACACGACGGGGGCCTCGCTGATGTCGACGGTTGTCCGCGTCGCGAGCGCCGTGCGAGAGGCCTTCGCTCCGGATGCCATTAACGTCTGGCAGTCGAACGGCGCGGCCGCCGGGCAGGAGGTCTTTCACCTCCACGTTCACGTGATGCCGCGTCGCACCGGCGATGGTCTGCTGCGCGTCTACGGCGCACCGCCGGCGCCGCGCGCACGCGAAGATCTGGACCGACAGGCGGTGGCGATCCGCCGCGTTGTGGAGGATACGCGCGACTGATTCCGCCCTACTCCCTCACAACCTTTACGTGCACGTGAGAGTGTGCTAGCCTGACCCCACAGCATGAAACACCTGCCCATCCCGCTCCGGCTGCTTCGCTATGCGCTGCCGTACAAGAAGCGCATCCTCTTCGTGTGGGGCGCGGTCGCCGGCCTCACCACGTTCCAGCTCCTCCAGCCGTGGCTCGTCGCCTGGGCAATCGACAAGGGTCTGCCCACCAGTAACGGCTCGGTGAGCGGCAGCGCGCGCACGTTGGCGCTCGCCGCGATCCTCATCACCGTCGCGGCGGCCTTCCGCGGCATCTTCCAGTTCATCCAGACGTACACCGCCGAGTGGCTGTCGCAGCACGTCGCCTATGACATCCGCAACGACATCTACGACCACCTGCAGCGCCTGAGCTTCGCCTACCACGACAAAGCTCAGACCGGCCAGATCATGCAGCGCGCCACCCAGGACGTCGAGGGCGTGCGGATGTTCATCAACATGGGCGTCATCCGCCTCATCTACGTCGTCGTGCTCCTGGTCGCGACGCTGAGCCTCATGCTGTGGACGAGCTGGCAGCTCGCGCTTGTCAGCTGGGTCTTCATCCCGCCGACCGCCTTCATCGCCATCCGCATGACGTCGAAGCTGCGGCCGATCTGGCTCGAAGTGCAGAACCTGCAGGGCCGGCTGGGCGTCGTGCTGCAGGAGAACCTCAGCGGCATGCGCGTGGTGAAGGCGTTCGGCCGCGAGATGTTCGAGCGCGACAAGTTCAACCGCGAGGCGCAGAACCTCTTCCAGAACTCCTACGCCACCAACCAGATCCAGGCGCGATACTCGCCGCTCCTCACCGGCGTGTGGCAGCTCGCCATCGTCGCGACCGCCTGGTACGGCGCGAACCAGATCATCCACGGCAACCTGCAGTACGGCGAGCTCGCGGCGTTCGTCCTCCTGCTGACGATGCTCCAGATCCCCGTCCGGAGCCTCGGCTGGATCAACATGCTCTGGGCGCGCGCGCAGACCTCCGGCCAGCGCATCTACGACATCCTCGACGCCGAATCAGCGGTGAAGGAGAAGCCCGGCGCCGTCGAGCTGACGAACTCGCAGGGCCATGTGACGTTCGAAAACGTCTCCTTCGGCTACGACGCCATCAGCCCGGTGCTCCGCAACGTGAACATCGATGCCAAGCCCGGCGAAGTCGTCGCGTTGCTCGGGCAGACCGGCTCCGGGAAGACGACCGTCGTCAACCTCATGCCACGCTTCTACGACGTCACCGGCGGCCGCATCGCCATCGACGACATCGACATCCGCGACGTCACGCTGACGTCGCTCCGACGAGCGTTCGGCATCGTCCAGCAGGATGTCTTCCTGTTCTCGGCGACGATCGCCGAAAACATCGCCTACGGCGCCGCCGACGCGTCCCGCGAGCAGATCGTGCACGTCGCCAGGCTCGCCCGCATCCACGACTTCATCGAGTCGCTGCCGGAGGGCTACGACACCTGGGTCGGCGAGCGCGGCATCACGCTGTCGGGCGGTCAGAAGCAGCGCATCTCGATCGCGCGGACCCTGCTGCTCGACCCGAAGATCCTGGTGTTCGACGACTCGACCTCGAGCGTGGACACTGAGACGGAGTACCTCATCCAGCAGGCGCTCGCCGAGCTGATGAAGGGCCGCACGACGTTCGTCATCGCCCAGCGCCTCCGGACGGTGAAGTCCGCCGACCAGATCCTCGTCCTGAAGGGCGGCGAGATCGTGCAGCGCGGCCGCCACGAGGAGCTCATCCGCGCCGAAGGCCTCTATCGCGAGATCTACGACGTCGAGCTCCGCGACCAGGAAGAAGCCTACGAGCGGGAGCGCGAGCGCCTGGCCGAAGTGGCCAAGCGCATGGGCGACCCGGTGCCCGCCACGGCAGGCGGAGGGGCGGCCTGATGGCGTACTGGAGCGGCGGCGGCGCCGGCGGATGGAGCGGGCAGGGGCACTACACCTCGCAGCTGCGTCCGAACACGCTGCGCCGCAGCACCGACGGCTGGGACGACGATGAGCTCGGCGACGTCTATAACCACCGCGTCGTCGTGCGGCTGTCGAAGTACGTCGCGCCGTACCGCGGCCGCCTCCTGCTGGCGCTCGTCGGGACGCTCGGCTACGCCTTCGCGACGCGCTCGATGCCGTTCCTCGTCGCGAGCCTTCTGGACGCCGCAAAGCAGGGGGACCTGAGCGCACTGAACCAGCGCGGGATGATCTTCATCAGCCTGGCCGTGCTCGGCGCCATCTTCTTCTTCGTCCAGCTCTCCACCACCGGCTGGATCGGCCACCGGCTGCTGCTGACCCTTCGTCGCGAGATGTTCGCGCACCTGCAGAAGCTCTCGCTGCGGTTCTACGACAACAACGAGGTCGGCCGCGTGATGTCGCGCATCACCAGCGACGTCACGGCGCTCCAGGATCTCATGACCAGCGGCTTCCTCACCATCGTCGGCGACATCGCCGGTATCGGGCTCTCCATCGCCTTCCTGCTGTACTTCGACGTCCGACTGGCCCTCGTCACGTTCGCGGTCGTCCCGCTGCTCGTGATCTGCATGGCGATCTGGCAGAACTACTCGCGCCGCGCGTTCATCGGGGTGCGGCAGGCGATCGCCGTCGTCAACGCGAACCTCCAGGAGAACGTCTCCGGCGTGCGCGTCATCCAGAGCCTCTCCCGCGAGGACGAGAACGCGAAGCGCTTCGACTCCATCAACCAGCAGAACCTGCAGGCCAATGTCCACGCCGGCCGCCTCACCGCCGCCGTCATGCCCATGGTCGAGATCCTCGTCGCCGTCGCGATGTCGCTCGTCGTCGGATACGGCGGATACCGCGTACTTCAGGGCGAGATGACCGTGCCGAACCTGGTCGGCTTCGCGCTCCAGCTCCAGCTCTTCTTCGACCCCGTCCGGGACATCGTTCTCCAGTACACGCAGCTCCAGCGCGCGATGGCCGGCGGCGAGCGCGTGCTCGAGGTGCTCGACACGCAGCCAGAGTTCGAAGATGCGCCGGACGCCGTGGACATCGGTGATGTGCAGGGGCGCGTGGACTTCAACCACGTGACGTTCCGCTACGTGGACGACGTGCCCGTGCTCGAGGACATCGACCTGCACGTGCAGCCCGGCGAGACCATCGCGCTCGTCGGCCAGACCGGCGCCGGCAAGACGACCCTGACGGCACTGCTCTCGCGGTTCTACGACGTCACCGAAGGCGCGATCGAGATCGACGGCGTGGACGTGCGCAAGATCACGCACGAGAGCCTGGCGCGGAACACCGGGCTCGTGCTCCAGGATCCGTTCCTGTTCTCCGGCACCGTAGCCGAGAACATCGCCTACGGCCGGCCCGACGCCTCTCCCGAGGACGTCGAGGAAGCCGCGCGGACGGTCGGCGCGCACGACTTCATCATGAGGCTGGAGATCGGCTACGACACATACCTGCACGAGCGCGGTGGAAACCTCTCTGTCGGCCAGCGCCAGCTCATCAGCTTCGCTCGGGCGATCATCGCCCGCCCGCGGATCCTCATCCTCGACGAGGCGACGGCGAACGTGGACACCCAGACCGAAGTCATCGTGCAGCGTGCGCTGAACCGGCTGCTCTCAGGCCGCACGTCGTTCGTCATCGCCCACCGGCTCTCGACCATCCGCAACTCCGACCGGATCATCGTGCTGGAGCACGGGCGGATCATGGAGCAGGGCTCACACGACGAATTGCTGGCCCTCGGCGGGCGCTACGCGAACCTCTACCGCATGACGTACGAGCAGCACGCCACGTCGAAGAACGGCTCCTCGAACGGCGCCAGCGCCACCGTCGCTAGCCCGTCCGCTCACCCCGCCTAGGCCTCGGAGCACGAACACAAAATGTAGGGGCGGCCCCATGTGGCCGCCCTTTCTCGTTGTGGATCTACCGTGCGCGGGCTACGACGCCTTCGTCCCCGGGCAGTTGGATTCTTCTTCGAACTCGTCGTTCGCCTGGGTAAGCAGACAGACCTCGCACACGCGCCCTACGGTCACCTTGTGCCAGGTGTGATGCGCGCGCTCCGTGCGCTCGACGGATTGCGCATGCACACGCCTTGCGCGGCGCACCAGTAGCTTGCTCTGATCGATGAGGTCTCGGGACTGACGCGGATGGTCGTCGCTGGCAGGCATTGTGTCGTCCGTGGCGGGACTAGGGGTGGCGAACGGGCACCGCGATAGTACCACGACTGTCAAGCACACTGGGCCGATCCTCCGGCTGTCAACACACCGCCTGGCCTTGATCGTCGAATCCTCGCCAGTTATCGGCTTAGTGCTGCGAAAAGCTTGCCGATTGCACCATCGAAGTTGGCAGTTGGCGCGACTCGTCCGCAAGGTCTCCCCGCGTATCCGCGCGGCTAACTATCGGCCAGAAGCTCGCCGCTCGTACGCGCCTTGCAGCAGTGCAATGAGCTTCGACCGCTCCGACTCGATCCCGTCCGCGAAGCGGTCCGCCGCCCTCACGATCTGCCACCGCGCCACGTGCTCCGGGTCTACCTTCCGCCGCTCGACATAGTTGCGCCGGTAGCCCCATATGAGCAGGCGTCGGGCGAACTTCGCCATGAACACGATCAGCGCGGGCGCCCCCGGCGGCGGCTCGCCCATGCGCAGCATCAGCATCGTCCGCGCGAAGTCGGCATCGCCGTCGCCGCGCGTGACGTTCGGCCAGTCGATGATCATCGGCCCGCGCTTCCCGTCGATGACGTTGCCAGGGTGAAAGTCGCCGTGGCAGATGACGTCTCCGTCCGGCAGCGTCGCCAGCACCTCGAGCGCGAACCCGCGCAGGTGCTCGGACTCCGGCGGCACCGGCACGGCGCGGATCCGGCGCTCGCAGTACCCTCGCAGATCAGGCAGCGACTCGGGCGCGCGCACCTCGTTCAGCGCCGCCTGGAGCTCCGCGCTCACCCGCCCGACGCGCACGATCGTCCATGGCTTCCTGCCCAGCAGCGTGAGCATGTCGGGCCCATCGATGCGCTCCATGACCATTCCGGGCCGCCCGTTCACCTCGATGATCTCGCGAACGGCGGGCACCGCCACGCCAGCAGCGCGCGCCGTTTCCATGGCCGCCGCTTCGCGCTCGAGCCGCCCCTCCGCGCCCGCCGTCCGGAGCAGGCGCAGCACAAAGCCGTCGTCCCACGCGAAGATCTCTGCCTCGCGTCCTTCGGCGAGCTTCCGGAGCTGCTGACTGTGCGTTGCCGCCATGGTGACGCACTTTCTGGCGCTGTGGCTTCGATTGTACGGCGACGTCAACAGGTGGGCATGTGCCGCCGCCTGCGGTTTCGGCAACCGCCATTGAGCCGCTGGGCGGAACCGCCGTGGGAGAAGCAGGTTTTCCCTAAGCAGCCAGCTTCGCCCGAATGGGGGAGGATCGGCTCATCGACACGGAATTGGCCGCATGGGAGCGGCGATTCCTGCCGAGAATACTGGCGGCGTAGCGGAGAGAGCGCCGGATGGCCTCGCCATCGCCGTTGGAGGACTGGATGCCCAGGAAGCGCCCGACGACCCAGGACCCCGGCGAACCGCAGGACACGCCGGCGTCTGAGGCGACCCCGCAAGCCCAAGCCTCCCCTCCGGTCGAGGCGGACGAAGACCTCTTCTCGGACGCCAACCTCACCCGCATCGTGAAGGACTACATGCCGCTCGTGCGGCACGCCGTGAACCGCATTGCGGTCGGCAGCACGAACGGTGGCATTCTCCAGTACGAAGACATGGTCTCGTGCGGCGTCCAGGGCCTCATCGAGGCCTGGCACTCCTTCGACCCAAACAAGGGCGCCAAGTTCTCCACCTATGCCCTGCCCCGCATCCGCGGCTCCATCCTCGACTCGATCCGCGCCACCCACCCGCTACCCCGCTCCCTGCAAAAGTTCGGCAGCGACCTCGAGAAGGCGACGGCGGCGCTCCACGCGAAGCTCGAGCGCGCGCCGACCCGCTCGGAGCTGGCGGAACAGATGGCGATGGCGGACGAGGACTTCATGAGCTCGCTCCGCACCAGCAACCTGAAGGTGATCTCCCTCGACAGCCTTGCCGAGACGGCCGCCAGCGGGAACACAGAAAAGCTCTGGGAGATGGCCGACGAAGACCCGAACATCGACCCGGACAGCGTCGCGGAAGAGGCGATGGTGCGCGTGAAGCTCGCCGAAGCGGTCGAGCTGTTGCCCGAGCGCGAGCGCATGATCGTGCGGCTGTACTACATGAAGTCGCAGTCGCTGAAGAGCATCGGCGCCGCACTGGGAATCTCGGAGTCGCGCGCATCGCAGCTCCGCCATCGCGCGATTCGCCGGCTGAGAAACGTCATGACGCAGGAGCTGCAGGACGCCGCGTGATGGAGCGCGAGTCCGCGCACACGACCGTTGTCGTCGCCGGAGCCGAGGTTGCCTGCGACCACTGGGCGACGGCGTTTCGCGGCGTCGAAGGCGTACAGATCGAACGGCTCCGCGGGAGTGGCGAAGATGACCTCCTTGCCAGCCTCGCGCGGCCCGGCATCGATGCCGCCGTCTTCGTCTCGCCGATGCCGGAGCTTGCCGCCGCCGTAAAGCGCTCGCTGATGGCCGGGCGCCACGTCTTCGTCGCGGGCGACGTCGCGCTGGCCTCGATCCAACTCACGTCGATCGACGAACTCGCGCGGCGCCGGAGCAGGGCCATCGTCTTCGAGGCCGCGGGGATCGACGCGCATCTGGCGTTCGTGCGAAGGATGACCTCCGGCGCCGCCGCGATCTGGCGCCCGATGTACATCCGCGCGCTGCGTACGCAGCCCTCGAATGGGCAGACCATCGACGAACTCGCGATCGCCGAATGCGCACGCGTGCTATCGCTGATGGACGATTTGCCTCGATCGGTCCACGCCTTTGCTCCAAGAATCGACGACGAGTCCGGCCGCTGCGACGCCGCGATGCTGATGCTCTCGTTCGACGGCGGAGCCGTCGCGCAGGTGGACGTGAGCATGGTCGAACCGTCGCCACGCCGGGAGATGCTCATCGCGTGCGAGGGTCGCACGATCGTGCTCGATTCGTTTGACTACGCTGCCCCGATCCGCATCGACGCGGCCGCGCGTCACCGCGGTCCCCGTCGCGACGGCGAGTGGGGCGAGACCATCAGTGAGCATCCACTGACGGAAGCGGTGGACGGCGCCCGAACCGTCGAGGCGCGCGAGTTCATTGCGACTGTCCGAAACGGCTCCCTCATCAACGCCTCGAACGCGCGACAGCTCGCAAACGCCGCCCGCGTGTGGGAAGCCGCACGCGTGTCGATGTCGCGCGGCGGCGACCGCATCGACGTGTGCGACGCCGAGCCTGATCGTCCGCGCTTCCGCGTGATCGAGGGCGGCGGCCACGGCGATGGTCCGCACCACGCGCCTCCGTTAAAGCTCATCTCCCGGTCGTAGCAACGCCTCGCCGCGCCTCGCTGATGCGGATGAACTCGCCAATGTAGCGGATGCGATACCCCATATCCGTTCGCTCAAACACGCGTTTAACAGCACGGCTGCCACACTGCACGCAGGCCACGTGTACGCACGCTGATGGAGGTGCGCCAGTGACAGAACGAGACACGCGGTACGGCACGGGCGGCGCCGCCCGTTCCCGTACCGGCAGCGACCCCGGCGACATGCGCGATTCAGGCGACATGATGGACGCGACACAGCAGAACGTCTCTGATTACGCCCACCAGGGGCAAGAGATGGCGTCCGAGTTCCAGCACAAGGCGAACGAGCAAGCCGAGATGGGCCGCGAGAGAGCCGCCGGGACGATGGGCCGCGCGGCCACCCAGCTTCGCGAGAAGGCGGCACATCAGGGCGGCAAGACCGGCGAGTTCGGCACGAGAGTCGCTGACAAGCTGGAGTCCACGTCGGACTACCTGGAACAGCACGACACCGGCGAGATCCTCGATGACATCGAGAAGTACGTGAAGGAGCATCCGCTCCAGGCCGTGGGCGCGGCCGCGATCGGCGGCTTCGTGCTGGCGCGGATACTACGGTAGCGCCATGACGACCTACGAGTAGCCAGGGTTCCTGCCCGGCCGTAGTGGTCGCACACCACTCCGGCACACACGAAACGACCGCCGTTGCCGGCGGTCGTCTTCGTTCAGGAGGAATCGCTCGTTAGATAGCCGGTCCGGGCGCCGCAGGCCGGCCGTTGCCCTTGCGCTCGAACGGCTGGTCGCCCGCGTCCTCGCGCCACAATTCCTGGCGCAGCACCGTCACCTCGCCCGGCGCGCTGATGCCGATCTTCACGCGGTCGCGCTCGACGCCGAGCACCCGCACGAGAATGTTCCCCGAAATGACGATCCCCTGGTCGACCTTGCGTGTGAGTATTAGCATCGCCAGCGTCTCCTCCGCGTTCTGCGAAGCCATGCATCGTGCTGGGCCGTCAGGCGGTCCGGCAGTACAGGAATATCGGCAGGGCTTTAGGGCTTCTGGAGGTGGGTTGTGAGCGGAATGGAGATCAGGGTTAGAGCAGGTTCGGAGCTCTGCCCGGACGGGCAACCCACGTGCAGGCCACGCCGCAGCACGTGCCCAAGCAGCGCGGAGTGGTGGGCCCGGCAGGATTCGAACCTGCGCGCCACCGGTTATGAGCCGGGTGCT
>CAZAPT010000038.1:0-26887 GCA_964487335.1 uncultured Dehalococcoidia bacterium | reverse complement strand
CCAAAGACACCGTCAGCGTCCGCTATATGGTCAACGACGTCCCGGCCGCGGTCGGGTTCTACACGAAGCATTTCGGCTTCACGGTCGGCATGAACGCCCCCGCCTTCGCCGACGTCTACAAAGGCAACCTGCGACTGCTCCTGAGCGGGCCGCAGAGCTCCGCCGGGCGGCCGATGCCGGATGGGAAGCAGCCGGCACCGGGCGGTTGGAACCGGATCCACTTCATCGTGGATGACATCGCGGCGGAAGTTGAGCGTCTGCGTGCTGAGGGCGTGGGCTTCCGTAACGAGATCATCAGCGGTCCCGGCGGGCAGCAGATCCTGCTCGACGATCCGTCCGGGAACCCGATCGAACTGTTTCAGCCGGCAGCGCGCTAGCGACGCGCCCGCAACTCGGCAGACACCAACACCCGTCGGGGTAAGACGGTCACAAGATGCCAATCGAAGATCTGCTCCTCGAACAACGGCTACGCTCGATGCACTCCCCGGAGACACCCCAGAACCGTTTCCGCGCCGAAGCGGCGGAATTGCAGCGCGAGCACGCGCCGCGTCCGCTGAGTGGATTGCGTTCCGTGACGGCACGCATGTTGGTGAAGACCGGCGTGTGGCTGGACCGGCGCGCGGCTGCGGGCATCGTCTGACGGGGCTAACCGGCTTCGAGGCTCCGACCGACGAGCAGGAACGTCTCGAAATCGTGGTCGTGTACTGTGCGCCGCTCGTCGCAAAGCCGGTCGTAGCGGAACGCCGGGCCGGGTCACCAGCGACCATAGACGCCCGCTCCCGTCACGCCTACTGTTATGCGGACGTCGATCGCCCACGCGTGGTGGAGTGGGCGCACACGGTCGAACAGAACGTCGACATGATCGTAGGCGAGGCCGTTGCTCCTTTGACGCGATACGAACCGAATCGCGAGTCCGTCCGGCGGCATCGGGCGCCCGAGTGGTACCACGACGCGAAGTTCGGGATCTTCATCCACTGGGGGCCGTTCAGCGTCCCTGCCTACGCGCCGCTCGGCCACGGCGACGTCCAGCAGCTGCTCGTCAACGAAGGCTATCGTTCGTTCTTCCGGAACATCCCCTACAGCGAGTGGTACGTGAACTCCATCCGGATCAAGAGGAGTCCGGCGTACGAGCACCATCAGCGGACGTACGGCCGAGACATCTCGTACTTCGACTTCGCTTCGCACTTCAAACGAGAGAGCGCGGCCTGGCAGCCGGAGGCCTGGTCCGATCTCTTTCAGGCTGCGGGGGCGCGGTACGTCGTGGTGGTCACCAAGCACATGGACGGTTTTCTGATGTGGCCGAGCGCGACGCCCAACTACGCGCGGCCCGGCTACCAGATGGACCGCGACGTCGTCGGCGAGCTGACGGAAGCGGTCAAGGCGCGCGGCATGCGCATGGGCGTGTACTACTCGAGCGCGCTCGACCAGTCGTTCACGACCTCGCCGATGACGGACCTCGTCGGGCTGCTCAGCGAAGGCGGGCCGATCGACGAGCGATACGCCGCGTATCAGCTCGCGCACTGGCGGGAGCTGATCGATCGCTACGGTCCGTCGATCCTGTGGGGCGACATCGCCTACCCGCCGCGCACCAACCTGTTCGAGCTGTTCTCGTACTTCTACAACCAGGTGCCCGACGGCGTCGTCAACGATCGCTGGGGCCAGCTGCCGGCGTGGGTTCATCGAATCGTCCGCACGCCGCCGGGGCGCGCGCTGCTCAACGCGTACGCCACGCGCCTGCTCAAGCGAGGCGCGGCTGGCAACATCACCCCGCCTCACTTCGATTTCCGGACGCCCGAGTTCGCAGTCATGAAGGACATTCGGGCGGAGAAGTGGGAGACGTGCCGAGGCATGGGGCACGGCTTCGGCTTCAACCGCGAAGAACAGGACTATATCCAGCTGCCGGAGCTAATCCGCATGCTCGTGGATCTCGTCAGCAAGAACGGGAACCTGCTACTGAACGTTGGCCCGATGGCCGACGGCACGATTCCAAAGGCGCAGGCTGCATTGCTGCGCGGCGTCGGCCAGTGGCTCGAGACGTACGGCGAGGCGATCTACGGCACGCGGCCGTGGCAGCGCGCGGAAGGGACGACGACGGCGGGTGGGAGCGTGCGGTTCACGCAGCGAGCGGACGACCGGGACGCGATCTTCGCGGTGTTCATGGACCCGCTCTCCGGCGGACCGGTGACGATAACAGACCTTCACGTTGCCGACGCATCGACGGCTCGCGACCTCGCCACCGGACAGCGGGTCGAGTTGCGGCAGGATGATGCCGGGCTGACGATCGTCTTTGCCGATGCGCCGCCGAACGTGCCGGCGCATGCTGTCGCGATCGATCAGCGCGGGGCTATGTAACAGCGCGCCATCGTGGACAATCAAGCGACAGGGGACGAGATCGCGAAGGCCCTCGCGGCGCATGTTAGATTCTGTCGGTGACAATGACATCGACGGAGCGCCTGGAGTTTCGCGAGCTCGAGCGCGACGAGATCAACGGTGTCTGGACGATCGATCGGCGCGAGCACATCGCAAACTCCTATCGTCTCGTGGACGGCCGGCTGCAGCTCGAAGCACTCAACGTCGACGTGCCCGGCTGGCCTCCCCATGACATCGCGAAGACGACGCGGTTGCTGTTCGAGATGTTCGATCGCGGCGCGCGATTCTTCGCAGCGTTCGACGGCGAGCAGCTCGCTGGGCTGTCGGTGCTCGACACGCTGCCGCGCGGCGAACGCGGCGATCTCCTGCAGCTCGAGTTCATGCACGTCGGCCGGGACTACCGCGGTCAGGGGCTGGGCCGGAGACTGCTGGAGCAGGCCCGCGCCGCGGCGCGAGATCTTGGCGCGCGAGGCATGTACATCTCGGCGACACCAACGGAGAACACGATCCACTTCTACCAGGGGTGCGGCGCCACGATGCTCGCGGTGCCTGACCCGGAGCTGTTCGCGATGGAGCCCGAAGACATCCACCTGGAGTGCCCGGTGTGATCGTCCCGATCGAGAAGAGTCTCTCGCGTGGGGCAACCTCTCGGACGATGGATTCGCTACCTTCTCGGCTCGTACCGCATCGCGACCGCCCCCGACACGAACTCCAACCGGTCCACGAGCTTTAAATCGATGTATGTCGATAGCCCGTGAAACAACGTGGGCCCATGGCCCGTTAGCCTGGGCTGCACGACGAACTCGTACTCGTCGATCAATCCCATTTCCGCTAACGCGAACGGGAGCGTCACGCCTCCGGTGAACAGTCCCTCACCCGGCTCTCGCTTGAGCTGTTGAACTGCCGCCTCGAGGTCGCCGCGCACGAGCTCGGCGTTCCAATCGACGCGGTCGAGGGTACTCGAGACGACGTATTTCCTTGCTGCGTCGATCGTCCTGGCGAACGGCATCATCCAATCGTCCATCCAGTCCGGCCGCACTCCCGTCTGCGCCGGCGCCCGCCACGCTTCCTCCATCATTTGGTAGGTCACGCGGCCAAACAGGAGCGCATCGGCCTGCGCGATGTTTTCGGCCGCGTGACGGTGCAACTCTTCGTCCGCCAAACCTGCGCGATGATCGACGCACCCGTCGAGTGTGACGTTGATGGAATATCGAAGAGGTCGCACTGGGTGTACCGTCCGTCGTCGCTGGCAGCTTAGCGACAAATCAGAGCGGGTCGAGCTAGGGGCTGCCTTCCAGCGGAAGGCACGCCGTACGCGATCACACTGATGGTGCCACAGACGAGGGTGGTGCGACCATCGGATCAGAAGCCGCAGCTTTAGATCCGACTAGGCTGGTGGTGAACCTGAATCTGCGCGAGGCCCAATCATGCGCACGAGCCGCACGAATCCGGGTTTCATGCCCGACGGGCTACTGACCACCTCGATCAAATGGGCGCAGTCTAGGTCGAGCGGCGGTGCACCGACACGGCGTAGTCTCCGCCGGTCAGCCACGGATCCTTGTCCCAGGTGGCGAAGCGCTCGCTCAGCTCGAGCGCCGCATTGCGGCACAAGTCGTCATAGCGGTCAACCGTCATACGCGGCGTGGTGAGCTGGAACCCCGCTATCAGCAGACCGCCGTTCGACAGGTGGCGCGCGATGTTCGAGATCACGTCCCGCTCCGAGCCCGGCGTGAGGAAGATCATGACGTTGCCCGCAGCGACGACGCACTCAAACGTCCGGCCGAGGTCGATCGCGGCGAGGTCGGCGTGATGCCAGACGACGTCCGGCGCCTTTCGCCGCGCCGTCTCCAGCATGTCCGCATCGAGGTCCACGCCCACGACATCGAGCCCGCGCCGCGCCAGCTCGCGCCCGGTGCGCCCGGTGCCGCAACCGGCATCGAGTGCCGATCGCACGCCGTACGACTCGACGAAGTTGGCCTCGCCGTGCACCTCTTTGCCGGCGGCGGCATCAGCCTCGTATCGAGCGTCGTACTCATCGCCCGACATCGGCGCCTCGCCGCCCATTCGCATGCCGGCGAGCCAGGGGTTCCGTTCTTCTGCCATGCGCGCTCCCGTGAACGGAATACGATCCAGAGCCTATCACGTACAACGGACGAACACGGTGCCAGGAACGATGGAGCAACGGGAGGTGTGGCACCCCCGGCAGGATTCGAACCTGCGACCATCGGATTAGAAGTCCGGCGCTCTGTCCACTGAGCTACGGGGGCTCGCGTGGAGCTTACCGGAATCGTCAGCCGCGCTGCCCCGAGCAGAAGACTGCTGCAGGTAGGGGTGAGCGGTCCGCGCCGCGTCCACTCAGCGCCGACGCCTCGCCACTGACGGCGGCACCCCCCGCGCGCTCGTCACGCCTAGACCTCGATTACGCGTTCTTCGGCCTGGCTGTTCGGGTTATCCCCGGCTGACGTTCGCGCGGCCTGGCGAGAGAATATCCGGCAGTGCGGCGGCATGCCGCCGGACGAACGAGGAGCGCAGCATGAGCGGCAAACGCACGACCAGAACGACAACGAAGACCGGCGCGCGGCGCCCGACCCGAGAGTCCGCCAGTGCGTCCGGACGCCGTGCCGCGAATCCGCGGGCCTCGACGCTCGCGCCACGGCGCATCGCCGCAACGGCATCGAAGAAGCGATCCACGCCGCGGAGCCGCGCGACGCGGCCATCATCGACGCGGCGCGCGCCCGCCGCCACCCGACGGAACACGCGCGCTGCGGCACGCCGGCGTCCCGGCACGGTCGTTGAATTGCGGCCGCAGGCCTTGGTGCGGGCGGAGAAGCTGATCGCCCTTTTGCGCGCCCCTCGCCAGAAGACGTCGCGAGACGCAAGGCGCTACGCCGATCGGATCGAGTTTTCGATGCGCCGCCTGGCCGAACTCACCGAGATGGCGAGCAAAGATGGGCGTGCGTTCACACGGGCGCGCGCCGAGGTCGTGGCCTCGATCCTCGAGGTGCACGTCGACTCCGCGGTCCGATTCCTGGGATCGGCCTGGACGCGCGGCGCCGCGCCGCGTAGGTCCGGCAGCGGCGTCCTTCGGCGCCATCCCCTCGGCCGGAGTCAGCACGGCTTGTGCGTATCGACGTCGTCGTACCACTGTCCGTCGATGCGCACGTACACGTCCGGGTTGGACGTTCCGATCGTCCCGACCGGCTGCCCGTCGTACAACTCGACGTACGACACGCTGGCCGTGTCGCCGTCGATGCGCACGCGCACCCGCTCGAAACGAACCTTCGACGCGTCGAATGTCGGCTGCTGGTCTCGTGCGACCGCGACCTTCGCGAGGAACGCATCGTACGTGCACACCGCCTGCTGGCCGGGCGAGTACGTCGCATAGAGGCCCATCCAGTCGCGATCGGCGGCGAGCTGCGTTTGCCGCTGCACAAGCGTGAAGACTGCAAGCTGCTCTGCGGTCGGGGTGCTCGCCGGGAGCGTCGCGGCGACGGTCGGCTGATCCGTCGCGCCACCTGTCGGCGTCGCGGCGGCACCGCCTCCGCCACACGCCGTGAGCAGCGTCATCATCCCTGCGATCGCGGCGAGCATTGCAATGGCGCGTCCGGAGTCGCGAGAGCGCAGGCCCGTGCCCCGGGCTGTCCGACAACAGATCACGGCGATGGCGTGAGCGCGCCCGGGTCGTTGCGCTCGAGCGGCGTCGTGTACGTCCGGCCGATGTCGCTCAGATCTCCAAGCAGGTCGTCGCCGCCCGGCTTCTGGCCCTGCTCCACCCACGCGACCAGGTCCTGGAACCCCTGCACGCGCTCCTCCGGACTGAACGCGCAGTGCCCGGCACGGCGGATCGCCCGCTGCACAAGGAGGTCCCCGCTGCCGGCGGCGTCCACCGTCCGCCGGTACGACTGCTCGAGCGAGATCGGCACGAAGAGGTCGCCGGTGTCGTGCAGCGTCAGCAAGGGCCTCTGGATCTTACCGGTCATTGGCGCGAACTCCGGATAGGTGACGGGGTCGCGGTACAGCGGCGCGCTCGCTGCCCGCTCGATGTCGCGGTTCAGCGTTGCGCTGTCCACGCCAAAGCCTTCATCGATCGAGTAGGCGGTGCGCGAGTTGTCGGCAGCGGCGTTCGAAGGCCCCGCCGACGCGACGGCGTTGAGCAGCACTACAAAGTTGAATCCGAAGTTCTTCGCGTAGCCCTCGCGGAAGAAGGGCCGCGGCCCGCCGGTCATCCGCTCGATCACGTCCGCGAAGGCCTTGCCCGCAGGCGTGGGCTGCGTATCGGTGCCCAACCCGGGCAGGACCTGAGTGGAGAAGCGCTGGCTTAGCAATGAGGCGTCGGTGGCGGCGTCGAACAGCGGCGTCTTCGTGAAGTAGCCGGCGAGGGCGCCCCAGCTCAGGAAATAGTCCAGCACTTCGTGCCCGGACACCACGCCACACTCGCTGAGCGCCCCGTCGTACGCCGTCGGGTACTGCTCGAGCGACAGTGTCACGACGTGCCCGCCCATCGACTGCCCGTACAGGTAGTTGTGCTTCGGAGCGCCGACTTTCTGCGCGAAGACGTCGCGCAGCGCGTAGGTGTCGCGCGCGCCAGCGCCGGGCTCGTAGCCGTTCTTCGAGTAGCTCGATGCGGCCCACGCGTAGCCGTTGCGGATGAACCACTCTCGCAGCGGCGGCGCGTCGATGGTGAGCTGCGGCGGGTTGCCGCGGAACCCGTGCGCGAAGTAGACGACGTCGCCGTTCCACGCGTCCGGCACCTCGATCTGGTAACCGCCGCCCTCGTACGTCCCGTAGATCGCGCGCGCCCAGGGCAAAGCGTCGAACTTCGGATCGTTGACCGTGTACTGGATGTTGACGGGCGTGACCGGCAGCGTGTGCGCTGCCTCGACGGCAAGGGTCGGCTCAGCGACGGCTGTGGGCGAGGGGTCCGACGTTGCCGTCGGATCGGAGGGTGCCCCCGCCGCAGCCGCGTCGTTCGACTTCGTCCCGGTCGTCCCGCCGGCGCATGCGCAGAGCAGCGCCCCAGCCGCCAGGCCGATCGCAACCGCGAGCGCGGACCGGCGGAACGCCGCCCGCCATGTGCTCAACGCACGACTCCGGGCGCGCGCGATTGCGAGTCCGCGTTGAAGACCAGGCGAGTGAGGGATGGACGGGTTAGCTCGATGCTGGATGGGCTGATCAACGGGCAAATTCGTAGGCGGCGGGGTAGGTAACGCAAAGTGTATCAGATTGGTTGACCGGACTTATTGCCGTTTGTGGGTAGCTCGCTTGCCCGGGCCGAGCGCGAATACCGCTCGGCGCGATCCCCAGAGACGGAGCGCTGCCGTGCGATGATAAGATTCGCCGATGACGATGCCCGAGACCGCCTCCCCGTACCAGCTCCGCCTGCCGCTCTTCGAAGGGCCGCTCGACCTGCTGCTCCACCTGATCGAGCGAGAGGAGCTGGACATCACCGAGATCGCACTGCTGTCGGTCACCGACCAGTACATGGCCATGCTGCATGAAGGCGAGCAGATCAACCTCGATGCGCTCGCCGACTTCATCGCCATCGGCGCCCGCCTGCTCTTCCTGAAGTCGCGGGCGCTGCTGCCGCGCCCGCCGTCCGCCGAGGCGGCCGAAGAGGACGACGACGCCGGCGACCTCACGCGCCAGCTCATCGAGTACCGGATGTTCAAAGAGGCGGCGGGCCGCCTGCGCGAGATCGAGACCGCCGGCCTGCGCTCCTTCCCGCGCGTGGCGCCGCCGCCGGAGTTCCCGCCACCGCACGGGCTGGATGGCGTCACCGTCGATCTCCTCCAGCGCATCGTCGAGTCCGTGCTTACGCGCAAGGCCGTCGAAGAGCCGGCGCAGGTCATCCACCCTCACCGTGTGACCGTGCGCGAGAAGATCGACTTCATCCGCGAGACGATCGCGAGGGACGGCCGGGCCAGCTTCCGCACCCTGATCGAGGACTGCCGCACGCGCATGGAGGTCGTCGTGACCTTCATGGCCGTGCTGGAGTTGATCAAGTCGTGCTTGGTCGACGCCGTGCAGGACGCGGCGTTCGAGGACATCGCGCTGGAGCCCTGCGAGGACGCCCCGCTCGGCGCGATCGTAGAGGTGTCGGAGGAGTTCGGCGAGTAGTTACTCGGCGGACACGATCACAACGAAGGTGACCCGAGGGCAATCATACCCGGGCGCGCGAGGTGGCGAATACCAGCAGCTGGCCGCCATGCTCGCGTAGGTGCGCGAGGTTCACCTCGTAGAGCTCGCCGAGCGTCTTACCCGCGTGCGGGTGTCGTTGCGCCACCCGCTCGGTCATGTTCACGGTGGCGATGCGCTCGTGTAGCTGCCGCCGCCCGAAGTCGAGAAACCGCAGCAGCACGTCGCGGCTAATCGCGGGTCCGGGCAGCGGCGCGGCGCCGTCGGCCGCCGGAAATGGCAGCTCCTCCGGACCACCGCGCGCCTCCACGAACGCAGTCGGCATTTGGAAGCCCGCCGCCGAGTACTGGTCGAGGAACCAGATGCAGTGGTAGGCGACGGCCCAGAACGCCGAACAGCGCTGGACGGACTCCGTCATTCGCTCGGGGATGGGTTCAACGCCGGGCTTGGGCCATATCCATCGGTCGGTTCTCTTGACCTCCCATACGCTCTCCTCCCAGGCGTTGTCGGGGCAAGTGCGCAGGGCCATCGCGAGGTCGTCGATTGCGGCATCGAACTCGTCGGCCGTCATCTGGTCATCCTCTCGCCGTTCCTACGCCGCCCGACCGACTCCCTCGTAATGATGACATTCAACATTCCTGCCCGGGTGAGATCCTCCGTACCACAATCGGTGTGCCCGTCCTCGGTGTCGCTAGCGAGTGATGTTCTCGCGGGGTGACAACAGGGCCGTCCGACCATTCGCTACTATGCCACGCTATGCATTCGGCCGACGCCACGAGCGACCGGGGACCAGTGACCACCAAACCGATCAGCGGCCAGCGACCGCGGACGGCGATACCGGATCGCGTCGTCGTGGTCGGAACCACCGGTTCGGGCAAGACCACAACCGCCGGGCGCATCGCCGCGATCATCGGCGCGCCGCACGTCGAACTGGACTCACTCCACTGGGAAGCCGGCTGGATTGAGGCAGACACCGACACGTTTCGCGAGCGGATCGTCGAGGCGACGGCGGGAGGACGATGGGTCGTCGATGGTAATTACGCGAAGGGCCGCGACCTGATCTGGCCGCGCGCCGACCTCATCGTCTGGCTTGACTACTCGATCGTGCGGATCTTCCGAAACCTGTTTTTGCGCACGACGAAGCGTGTTGCGACGAGAGAAGAACTGTGGGCCGGGAACCGCGAGAGTCTGCGGACCGCGTTCCTCTCCCGGGAGTCGCTGTTCGTGTGGGCGCTGCAGACACACTGGAAGAAGCGCCGCAGGTATCCGCAGGAGCTCGCAGCGCCCGAGCTGGCGCACGTCCGGATCGTCCGCCTGCGATCGCCGGGCGCGACGGAGGCGTACATGCGATCGCTCGAGGAGCGGCACAGAGATTCCCCGGCGCCAGACGTCGAGGCCATCGCGCCGTAGCCGCCCAGGGCAACCGCGCCTCCCGCGGGAACGCTCTGCCTTAGGCCTGCGACGTCGTCTGCTGCGCGGCGCTGCTCGGATGGGCGTGGGACCGGGCATACGGCTCCAGACCCGCCATCGCGCGCTTGATCGCGTAGTTGTGGTTCGCACGGAATATCGGCCGCAGGACCGGCGTCAGCACCCGCAGCAGGGCGCGGTCGGCGTTTACCCGCCAGTCGAACTTCACGTGCACTGTCCCGTCCGACCGCTGCGCCAGCGTCCAGACGCCACGCCCGCGCAGGTCGCCGTCGGCTCTGATCTCGAACTCGCGCGGCGGATCCATTCGCACGATCTCGGACGTCATGGTCAGCAGGTACGGGAGCTGGCCCTTGAAGCGCTCCGTCGTCACGCGCCCCACAGCCGGAGGCCCGTCGCAGGTCGCCTCCCGGTACACCGGCGTCCACCAGTGCGGATACGTTCGGGCGTCTGCGAGCGCCTCGAACACCGCTTCGATCGGCGCGTCCACGTCCCACTCGTCGATGAATACGTATTCTGCCGCCATGGTCGCTCCTGCCTCAGCGCTTCGGTCTCACGGCTGATTCGCACGGACGATCTTTGTGGATCACCGACGAAAGGATCAACCGCGCGAACCGGCGGCTAACGCGGTCCGACAGCGTACGCCCGCTGCGGATCCGCCACGCCCTTCAGCCTGACCTCGCCGCGGTCCTCGAACGTCACGTCAGCCTGCGTGCGCCACGCTGACTCGGCGGAGAACTCCGGATTGTCCCAGCCCTGCGCAAATCGGATCCACGTCTCGGTTAGTGCACGCCAGTCGATGTCCGACATTGCAAGCAATCCGCAGTATGCTCAACGCGTGCAGGCGGCGTACGGAGCCTCGCATCGGCGAGGACCAGATGCGAGAAGCGGTCCGCGTAGCGCGCGGCGTAGTGCATGGCGACAGGCGCGCTGCCGCCTCGTAGAGAGACCAATACGAACCTCTTCAGTCCAATTCTGTCCGCCACCGCCGTAATGTCAGACAGCCAACCGTCGAGCGTCACTGGAACCCCGTGATCGGAGAGTCCGGTCCCGCGGTGGTCGAAGCGGATCGCCTGAGCCTGTCTGGCGGTGCGCTCGACCAACACGCGCACGGTCTGCGTCTCCTATTCTGCTCCGACGTGGCTGAACAGATCATCGAAGACGATGGGCGTGCCGGAGCCGAGTGTGTAATAGGCGATCCGCACGCCGTCCGGTGTCGTGGCGAATTGAATGCGGGGCTTCATTGAGTCTCCCGCCTGAGCCGGCGTACAGGCACCGGGAGTGACCGGCGCCTGGTCGACAGCCTACTCGTTCGCAGCCGCGCCGTAGCGCTTGCGAAGCTCCGTCTTCAGCACCTTCCCCATCGGATTGCGCGGCAGCTCTTCGACGAACGCGAAGTACGACGGCGCCTTGTAGCTCGCCAGCCGCTCCTTCGTGAAGGCCACCAGCTCTTCCGGCCCGACTGTCTCGCCCTTCTTCGGCACGACGATCGCCTTCACGACTTCGCCCCAGTCGGCATCTGGCACGCCGATCACGGCCGCCTCGTCCACGTTTGGATGAAGCTCCAGCGTGTCCTCGATCTCCCCCGACGAGATGTTTTCGCCGCCGCGGATGATGAGGTCCTTCTTGCGCCCGGTGATGAACAGGTAGCCCTCGTCGTCGAGATAGCCGACGTCGCCGGTGTGCAGCCAGCCGTCGATGATCGCGGCGCTCGTGGCCTCCGCCTGCTTGTGGTACTCGCTCATGACGCGGGCGCCCATCACGCAGATCTCACCCTCCGCGCCGGCCTCCAGGATCTGGTTCTTCTCGTCCATGATCGCGATCGCAACATCGTCCATCGCGCGCCCGACCGAGCGCAGCCGGTGCAGCCGCTTTTCGCGCTCGGGCCCCGGCTCCTTCGGGACGATGTGGTCCTCCGGCCCCAGGAACGTGAGCGTGGACGTGCTCTCCGTCTGGCCGTAGGCGTTCATCAGGCCGCACGAGAAGACGTCCACGGCTCGGCTCACGACTTCGTACGGCATCGGCGCGGCGCCGTAGGTGATGAGCTTCAGCGACGACAGGTCGTACTTGTCGAAGTCCGGGTGCTCCATGATGCGCTTGAGCATCGTCGGCACGACGAAGCTGTGCGTCACGCGCTCCTTCTGCACCGCCTCGAGCCAGAGTTTCGGGTCGAACTGCGGGAGGATCACCAGCGTGCGACCGCCCCACACCGACGACATGATGGGCGTCACGCCGGCGACGTGGAACATCGGCACCGATAGCAGCGTCACGTCCGGCTCGACGCTCGGGTCGGCGGGACTCATGGTGTTCGTGACGTATACCGACAGGTTGAGGTACGTGAGCGCAACGCCCTTCGGCACCGACGTCGTGCCCGAGGTGTAGATCAGCACCGTCGGCTTGTTCTCGTCGACGTCGACGAACGGCTCGTCCGCGCTCGCTTGCGCGAGGATGTCGTCGTAGTTGTCCATGCCCTCCGGCCGCGCGTCGTAGCAGGCGAAGTGCTCGACGTGTTCGAGCGTCGGGCGCAGCGCCGCGACGAGTTCGAGGTAGCGCTCGCCGACCAGCAGTACGCCGATGTCCGACGTGTTCACCATGTACGTCAGCTCGTCGTGCTTCGCGCGATAGTTCAACGGAACGAACGTGGCGCCCGCCTTCGCCGCGGCGTAGTACGTCTCGACGTACTCGTTGCTGTTCGTCGCCATCGCGCCGACGGGCTTGTCCGGTCCGGCGCCCAGTCCGATCAGCCAGTTCGCGAGCCGGTTCACGCGGTCCGCCATCGCCATGTAGGTCACGCGCCTGTCGCCGCACACGAGCGCCGTGCGTTCCGGCACGACCATCGAGCTGATCTGGAGGAATTCGGCAGTGTTCACAAGCGTCTCCGAACCGGCTTCCGGCGATACGGCGATCAATCTAGCCGATCGCCTCAAGTCGCGGAATTAGCGTCAGGTGAACCCGTTGGCGAGCGTCTCGGCGTCCGTGGTCTGGGGCAATGTCCGGACGTAAACTCAGGCTCTACGCAAGGGAGGGCAGATGGACGGCGAACTCAAGGGCATCACCGAGCCCGGCAAGCGCTTCGTCGGGCTGGCCGAGGAGCACGCGGAAGACTTCGCGACCCGCGCCCCCCAGCACGACCTCGAGGGCAGCTTCCCGCACGAGAACATCAAGGCGCTCCAGGACAGCGGCTTCCTGGCCGCACCTGTTCCCGAGGAGCTCGGCGGCATGGGCGTGGACTCGTCGCACGACTTCGCCGTTGCGATGAGCCGCCTCGCGCGCGGAGACGCTTCGACCGCGATCACCGCGAATATGCACGTCGTCGCCGCACGCGTGATGGCTTCGCTCTGGCGCAACCGGGCGACGGCCGATCCCGCGATGAGCGGCCCGGTCGAGGCGTTCATGAAGGCGATCGTCGGGAAGCAACTTGTGGCCTGCGTCCCCGGGACGGAGCGCGGTACCGATGTCACGGCGCCGATGACCGAAGTGACGCCGGTCGACGGTGGCTACCTGCTGAACGGCCGGAAGATCTTCGCGACGATGTCCCCCGCGGCGAACATCATGTTCTCGACGGCGCGCCTCCGCCGCGACGACGGCACCTCGATGAACACGCTCTGCGTGATCCCGCGCGGGACGCCGGGGATGGAGATCGTCGAGAACTGGGACGCGCTTGGCATGCGCGCATCCGGCAGCGGTGAGATCGTCTACACCGACGTGAAGCTGCCAGCGGCGAGCGTCGTGCCACAGGGCGAGTGGGGCATGATCGGCAGCAGCGGCGTGCTCGAGGCGAGCGGCTTCGGCAACTCACTGCCGGCCTGCTTCCTGGGGATCGCCGAAGCCGCCCAGAAGATCGCGCTCGAGATGCTGGGCCGCCGGAAGGGCGCGAGCGGCAAGCGCATGGGGGACCGCGTGCCGCTGCAGATGCTGATCGGCGAGAACGAGATCGACCTCTTCGCCGCACGCGCCGCGATCGAGCGTTTGGCGCGGTTATTCGACGAGTCGCCTCCCGCCAACCCGGGTGTCGCCGACCCCGTGCTGGCGCGCGCGGCGCAGGCGATGAAATGGACAGTCGAGCACGCAGCCATCCGCGTCGTCGACCGCGCGATGAGCATGTCGGGCGGCGCCGGCTTCATGAGCGACCACCCGCTGTCGCGCCTCTACCGCGACGTCCGCGCCGGCCCGTTCATGCAGCCCTTCGGCGAGTACGAGATCAAGGAGTATCTCGGGAAGTCGACGCTAGGGATCGCACCGCCGTTGGATCGATGATCTGGACAATGCGCTCGGCTTGAGATGTAACATCGATCCATGCGATTCGCCATCGGCAGCGACGCTAGCGGCGAAGCGCCCGACGCCATCGCCGAGGCGCTACGCGAGCGCGGCCACGACGTCGAGCTGTGCGGGCCGCTCGCCGGGCACGAGGCGGGCTGGGCGGATGTCGCGCGCGATGTCGCGTCGCGCGTGGCGTCGGGCAGCGCCGATCAGGGCGTGCTGTTCTGCTGGACCGGCACGGGCGTCTCGATCGCAGCGAACAAGGTGCCGGGCGTCCGCGCGGCACTGTGCGGCGACGCCGAGACCGCCCGCGGCGCCCGCGCCTGGAACGACGCCAACGTGCTGTGCCTGAGCCTTCGCACGACCACGCCAATCCTCGCACACGAGATCATCGACGCGTGGCTGTCGGCATCGTCGGACGGCTCGGAGATGGAACATATCGCGCGAATCGAAGGCGGTTAGGCTACACCCCGGCGTAGCTGTGCAGCCCGCTCACCCAGAGGTTCACCGCGAAGTACGTGAACATCACGCCGGCGTAGCCGACGATCAGGATCCCGGCCGCGCGCTTGCCTTTCCACTGCCGCAGGCCGCGGGCGTGCAGGTATCCGGCGTAGATCAGCCAGGTCACCAGCGCCGACGTTTCCTTCGGGTCCCACCCCCAGTACCGGCCCCACGCCGAGTTCGCCCACCACGCACCGAGGGCGATGCCCAGCGCCAGCATCGGGAAGCCGACGAGCACCGAGCGGTGCGCGATCTCCTCAAGCGCCGCACCTGAGGGCAGCCGCGCGAACCGGCGCTTCCCGTCCTGCACGAAGTACAGCACCGCCGCGCCGAACGACACTGACAGCGCGCTGTACGCCAGCATCATCATCCCCACGTGGATCGCGAGAATGCGGTTCGCCTGCAGCGCCGGGATCAGCGGCTCGATGTGCTCCGGGAAGAACACGAGCGAGATCGTGAACAGCGCGGCGATGCCTGGGAACAGCACCGCACCGAGCGCCCGCTGCCGGTACACGCTCTCGAAGATCACATAGAACAGCGTGCTGCCCCAGCCGAGCGCGATTGTGTACTCGTACATGTTTGCGTACGGGGGATGCCCGTCCGCGCGCCACCTGAAGGCCAGCGAAAGCGTCAGCGACGCCAGCACCAGCCAGCTCGCCCCCGTCGCGAACGGCGCCAAGAACGCCGGCGGCTCGCTCTTCGAGGCGATGGTCATGCTCGTGCCGGCGGTCGTCTCCGCCGCGCGATACGTCACGCGCGGCCACAGCAGCAGCGCGACGTATCCCGCGGCCGCCGCGATCGCGAACACGTAGCCGATGATGAAGAAGTTGTGCGCTAGGCCTTCCACGTGATCTCCACTCGCGTCGGCGCGGCGCCATGCCGCACCAGCCGCCTCATCGATCTACGCCCGAGCCGCTGCGGCGGTTGCGATCGGCTCCGCCTTCGCCGGCTCTTCCGCCTTCTTCTCCGGCTCCGGCTTCGGCCGCCGGAACTCGATGCGCTTGAATCCCTCCGCGAAGTCGTAGCCGGTGCGCTTCTTGCGGTCGGTGTCGCGCTTCGCGGCCTGGCGCCACCCCTTCAGCATGTCCTCGCGCGAGCGCGCATCGATCTGGCTTGTGTGGCAGAGGATCGCGTCCACTTTCTTCTCGAGGTACGGCCCGATGTCGACGTAGTAGTCCGGCTCGTTCGTCCCGGCCATCAGCAGCTCCGCAGTGCGATGCGCCGCGTAGCCCTTGTATCGATGCTCCGGGAAGTACAGCGGGTCGTGGGCGGCGGGATACAGCGCATCGCGCACCGCCCGACCGATGTTGCGGTGGTCGTGATGGTTGAAGCCCGGCCGGTACCCGTCCCAGCTCACGATCACGTCCGGCTGTAGCCGGCGGATCAGCTCGACGACCTGCCCGCGCAGCTCCGGCGTCTCCAGCAGGAAGCCGTCCGGATATCCCCAGAAGATACACTCGGTGAGCCCGAGCACAGCCGCCGCCGCCCGCTGCTCCGCCTCTCGGATCGCCGCCAGCTCCTGCGGCCGCATCTCAGGGTTGCGCGTGCCCTTGTCGCCGCTCGTCGCGATGCACAGCCGCACGTCCCAGCCCATATCGCACATCTTCGCGATCGTCCCGCCGGCCAGGAACTCCGCGTCGTCAGGGTGAGCCGTGATGATCAGCGCCCGCGAGTACGTCGCCCACTTCTCTTCTACGGTCGGGGCCTTCGGCCTGCGCGGGGAGCGCCGCGTGGAGTTGGTCGCCATGCCGATCCAGTGTCGAATACGTGGCTGACGAGGGCAACTTGACCCCGCGCGGCTCCCATCTCCCGCTAATCCTCCTCGCCCTCGACGGCTTCGCGGTGGCCGGGCCGAAGGAGGGCGTTCGCCGTCGCTCGTCCGGCGTGTTGCGCCTTCAGCTTCCCGGACAGAGACTGCATTTGCTCGCTCATTGCCTCCCACCCAGGAGTCACCCGCCATGAACGTTTTCGACGCCATCCGAACTGTCCTGGCCGTCCGCGCGTTCCAGGACAAACCCGTCCCCGACGCCGTCATCCGCAAGGTCGCCGAGGCGGCGCAGCTGAGCGGCAGCTCGATGAACCGGCAGCCCTGGCACTTCGTCGTCGTGCAGCAACGTGAGACGCTGAAGAAGATCGGCTCGCTCGCGCCCACTGGGCCGTACATCGCGCAGGCCGCGTTCGCGGTCGTCGTCGCGATCGAGAAGGACAGCAAGTTCGGCGTGTCCGACGGCAGCCGTGCCGTGCAGGACATGATGCTCGCGGCGTGGGAGGAAGGCGTCGGGTCGAACTGGGCAGGATACTTCGGGTTGGACGACGTTGCGAAAGCGCTGAACGTCCCCGATAGTCTGCAGGTGCTCTGCGTCATCCCGTTCGGCTACCCGGCGACGGACGTCGGGCGCGGCAAGAAGAACCGAAAGCCGTTAGGTGAAGTAGCGTCGCGCGAGCGGTTCGGCCAGCCGTTCGATTAGCGGATAGCGCTTCACACAGGGGAGACATGGAAGTCGCGTCATTCGCAGATATCGAAGTCGAGTTCATGGCGCGCGTGCGCCGCATAGTCTGGTGCACCGTCGCAACTGTTGACCGCAAGGGCCGCCCGCGCACGCGTATCCTGCACCCGATCTGGGAAGGCTCGACCGGCTGGATCGGCACCAGTCCCAACTCGCTGAAGGCCAAGCACCTCGAGCGCAACCCGTATGTCTCGCTGTCGTACTGGGACCAGCAGCACCAGCAGATCTACGCCGAGTGCAAGGCCGAGTGGCACAACGACCTCGACACGAAGCGGCGCATCTGGGACCTGTACAAGAACACGCCGCCGCCGCTCGGCTACGACCCGGCGATCATCCCGCCGTGGAAAGATGGTCCCGACACGCCGGAGTTCGGCGCGCTGAGGCTGATTCCGTGGCGGATAGAGCTCGCCGGCCTGGCCGAGATGATAAATCCAAAGATCTGGCGGGCGAAGTAGCGCGTCAGCCGCTCGGCGTCGCCTCGAGGATCGTTGTCAGATCCTGCTCGACCGTGTCCGCTGTCATCGGCCCGAAGTTTCGCGCCCGCACGACGCCCGTCGCGTCGACGAAGTATGACGACGGTATCCCCTGCACCGGCCCGCCGATGTGCCACGCCGAGCCGACACCGCCGTTGCGGTCGATCACGATCGGGAACTTCATCCCGAACTCCTGCGCGAACGTGCGGATCGCGTCGTCGTTCTCTTGCAGATCGACGGCCACCACGACCAGCCCGTCCTTCGCGTGCGCGTCGTAGGCCTTTACGATCTCCGGCATCTCCTGCCGGCAGGGGGTGCACCACGACGCCCAGAAGTTCACGAGCACCGGCTTCCCGCGCAAGTCGCTGAGCCGCATCTGCCCGCCATCCGGCGTCTCCAGCACGAAGTCCGGCGCGGCGCGCCCGACGTCGCTCGATGGCGCCTTCCCCGTCGTGTTCAGCTCTGCCGGCAGCGCGACAGTGCCATAGCCGCTGTTCGAGCCGCTCCCGCCGTCTCTGCGCTGAAGGTAGAACAGTCCGCCGACGATCGTCGCCACGATTAGCACCGGCAGCGCGAGGCTGCGCAGCGCGCCCGCCCACTCGCGCCGGTTCTGCGGACGCTCTTCGATGCCCGACTGCTCGTCGACCGGCGCGTCGCTCGTCTCGTTCATGGCGGCGACGCCGGTTCGAAGAGCGCCGTGTAGATCGCGCGCACGTCGTCTGGCGGCAGGCGTTTGCCGAGGAAGTCCGGGCCGGCACGAACCTCCCAGTGCAGGTGCAACTCCGTATCCGGCGCGCTCAACGACTCGGGCGTGCCGGAATCCCCGACGTAACCGACGACTTCGCCCTGCGCCACCTGCGTCCCCGGCTGAATGCCATCCGCGATCCCGCTCAGGTGCGCGTACCGGGTGACGATGCCGTTGCCGTGGTCGATCCACACCTGGCGGCCGCGAAACAGGTCGAGGATGTCCGGATCGTTGGCGTGACCGGCGGCGATCCGCTGGTCTGCAGCATTCAGCTCCGCCTGCGTCAGCGAGTGGTAACCCCAATCCGCGCGGATCACCGTGCCGTCCTTTGCCGCCATCACCGGCGTGCCCTTCGCGATGGGCGTGCAGTTGTCCACGTTATAGAAGTCCACTCCCTCGTGTATCCCGCTGCGGTAGTCGCGCTTCGCGTTCGGCATGAGGTTGTCGCTCTTTGGCAGGCAGCCGCCACGTATCGGGTAGATGAAGTTGTGGAAGACGGCGTTCAGGTCCACCGCCGTCGCCGTCGGCTCAGGCGGTGGCGTACTCGTAGCGCCGCCCGATGCGCCGCTGCTGCTGCACGCGGCGCCGGCGATGAGCACGAAGATGACGATGGGGATCGGCGAGAAACGCCTCAGCGGAACGGCCTTTCGATGGCGGTGTCGGTCCTTCAGGATAGCGCGAAGTCGGTAGCCTCCTCGTCACTCACGTCCAGGCTCGTGTCTCGCGCATGCTCGTGGACTCAAGAACCGTGCGCGATACACTCCGCGCGATGGGCGACGCCATCGTCCTCTGGATTCATATCCTCGCGGCGGCGATCTTCGTTGGGCCGCAGGTGCTGCTGTTCGTCGGCGCTGTCCCGGCCATGCGCACGATCGAAGACGTCCAGCAGCGCACTCGCGCTACCCGCATGCTCACCACGCGGTTCGGGTGGCTCGCCGGCGGCGCGCTCGTCGTGCTCATCCTGACGGGCATCCAGAACTGGGTTCATGCGCACGACGAGGGACTGACGGACCTCGACCGCTATTCGAACGTGCTGATGGTCAAGCTGACGCTCGTGGTCATCGTGATCGTGCTCACCGCCGTGCACGGCGGGCTGATCGGGCGCCGGCTCCTTAAACTGCAGGAGGAGAACGCGCCCGAATCGGAGATCGCAGCCACCCGGCGCTGGTCAGTCATCCTCTCCGCGCTCGTGCTCGCAGTCTCGGTCGCGATCCTCTTCTGCGCCGCGCTCCTCGGTTCCGACTGGTCGAAGAGTTAGTACGCGCTTTTGACATAGCGAATCGGCCAATCCTAGAATCGATCGCAGGGCGATGGACGCCCCGCGGCTCTTCTTAACTGGCTCAACCGCCCCGCAACGCTCGAGAAAGGACATCTCAATGAGTTCGGATGTGCTCGTCTCCACCGACTGGGTCGCTCAGAACCTCGACAACCCCAAGGTCAAGCTCATCGAAGTCGACGTAGATACCACCGCCTACGACGAGGGCCACGCCCCCGGCGCGGTCGCCTTCAACTGGACCAGCCAGCTGCAGGACCAGACGCGGCGCGACATCATCTCCAAACAGGGGCTCGAGGAGTTGCTGAGTAACGCCGGCGTCAGCAACGACGACACGGTCGTCCTCTACGGCGACAACAACAATTGGTTCGCTGCCTATGCGTTCTGGCTGCTCGAGATGTATGGCCACAAGGGCGCCAAGCTTATGGACGGCGGGCGCAAGAAGTGGACGGAAGAGAACCGCCCGCAGACCAAGGATGTGCCTTCGCCGAAGAAGAGCTCCTACAAAGCGAAGGACGGTGACCAGAAGCTGCGCGCGCGACGAGACGAAGTCTTGAAGGCCCTCGGCGACAAGAAGCGCGCCCTCGTCGACGTGCGCTCGCCCGCCGAGTACAACGGCGAGATCATGGCCCCTCCCGGCCTGCCCGAGACCGCGCAGCGTATGGGTCATATCCCCGGCGCGGCGAACGTGCCGTGGGCGCAGGCGGTGCGCGAGGACGGGACCTTCAAGTCGAAGGAAGAGCTCGAGCAGCTCTACGGCACCAAGGGCGTGTCGAAGGACAAGGACGTCATCGCCTACTGCCGGATCGGTGAGCGGTCGTCGCACACGTGGTTCGCGCTCAAGCACCTGCTCGATTACCCGAACGTCAAGAACTACGACGGCTCGTGGACCGAGTACGGCAGCCTGATCGACGTGCCAATCGAGAAATAGCGACGGCCTCCGGCACGACACCAGATGAAATGAGCGCGGCCTGATGGTCTATCCGCGCCTTGCCGTGCAGCGAGCGCTTCGCAGCCGGGAGCCCGCCTTGCTGCAGATCGTGTTCGACGCCGACGTGCTCGACCGCTATCGCGGCGACGCGCGGTTCTCTATCATTCGCACGAACTCGGCCGGGCGCGTGAAGATGGAAGGCGGCTGGTCGCTGGACTTCGGCATCGCGCGTGATGACACGCTGGTACACGCATCGTGGCGCGCGCTGTGCGAGCGTCTGCCTGACGGGGAAACGGAGCACTGGGCGGAGCACGTGATTGGGGACGAGCTCAGCGAGAACTTCGTGCGCATGCAGCTCTCGCCCGGGAGCTGCTTCGATGACGGCGAACTGAGGGCGTGGTAGATGGTCTTTCGGCGCGCGGGCGATCAGCAGCGAGATCAGGTGAAGGAAGAAGACGAGGATGGTCTGAACATCGTCAGCGGCGACGATGAGGACGATGATGTCGTCGAAGAAGACGACGACGAGGGCGGCGACCTCTTCGAAGAGGGCCAGCAGTGCGACGCCTGCGGCGCGGAAGAAGGCCGAGTCGGCCTCGATCCGACATGCCGCGGCGCGTACGACGGCGACCCCGTGCTCTTCGGCTACAACTGCCTGGAACAAGGGCTGAAGGACGCCTACGCCGGAGTCGAAGGCGTTGCCGTGATCGTCGAGCCCTTTGGTGAGTACAGCGCCCACTACTACTACCGCCTCGACGAGATGCCCGCGTACCAGTTTGTCCGCGAGGACGTCGAAGCCCTGTCGTGGCTCATGCTCACCATCGGAGATAAGTGCGCGCGCTGCGGCCGACAGGGCCACTTCGCGTGGCTCACGCGCGACTTCGTCGACGAGCGCCTTCCCGAGGGCAAGCAGACCTTCCGCAATCTCGACCGCGACATCGAGCATCTGTGCCAGTCGTGTTCCGCCATCGCCCTCGCAAACGCGTACCGGTCGCTGAAGCTCCCGCTTATGACGGTCGAGGCGCCGCGCGGGGCGATGGGCATGCTGATGCCGACCGGCGACTGATGGCGCTCACCCTCCCGCGCTCTTACGTCGACGACATGATTGCCCATGCGAGGAGCGACGCTCCGAACGAGTGCTGCGGAATCATTGCCGGCACCGACCATCGCGCGACGAAGCTGTACCGGATGAGCAATGCGGCGGAAGAGCGCATGCGGCCGTACCGTTATGAGATGGATGGCAAGGAGTTGCTGCAGCTGCTCCGGGATCTCGACAAGCGCGGCGAGGAGTTCCTCGTCATCTACCACTCCCACGTCGCCACCGAAGGGCGGCCCTCGCCTACCGACGTCCGCTTCGCTGCGGGCTGGCCCGACCCCTACTACGTGCTCGTCTCACTTGCCGAAGACCCGCCGCCCGTACGCGCGTTCCGCATCGTCGATGGCGCAGTGACAGAAGAAGACCTGATCGTTAAATAGCATCGAGCGACGCATGAGTCCCTCATGCGTCGCTGACCTCGTCTGGAGCGAGGAAGGGCCATGATGGGGCGCGTCTCTCTCCTGACGCCGCGCGACCTTCCGGACGAACACCGTGGGTTCGTTGAATCGCTTGATGGGCAGGGCGCATTCATCAACCTCTATCCAGCAATGGCCCACAGTCCGGCCGCGCTTCGGCGGCTCTACGATCTGCTCGTGACGCTCTATCGTGGCGCGCTCACGCCGCGCATTCGAGAGATCGCCATCCTCTCGGCGGTCGCTGCTTCGAACGGGCAATACGCGCTAGGATGGCATCTGCTCGACGCGCAAGAGGCGGGGCTATCACGTGATGAGACTCGAGCGATCATCGCCGAGGACGACGCGTCACTGCTCTCACCGATGGACGCCACTGTCTCCCGATTCGCGCGCGAGCTTACGCTCGCGGCGACGGTTAGCAATGCGACGTTCACCTCACTTGCGGACGCGATGGACGAGCGGGAGATCGTAGAGGTCGTTCTCGTCGTCGGCTTGTACCGTCTCGTCGCGTGCGTCGCGAACGGACTTTCGGTCGAACTCGACGAAGGCGCTGCCAGCGCGCTGAGAGAGTTCGGGCTGGATTCGGACCAGGGTCATGCCGGTCCATGAAGCGCCATGGGGTGGGAGGGCCACCGTGCCAAGAACCAGCTCTGGGACATGCCTTGCAAAGTCGTAACAAAATGGTCCGGACGTATTGCATTGTCGTTTCGGCAGGAGTACTATCGCTCTCAGGTCCGGAAAGCCCTACAGAGCATCAGGCATGGAAGCCCGCGCATTCTCCCAGGCGGGGAGGAGGATGTTCGGGCGACTGTCGTCTGATCCGGTCCTACAAGAGACGGCGACTCGTTCGCCGTCTCTTCGCATCTGCAGGATCTGCGTTCGACGCCCGGCCACTGCGCGGCCACACGTGTAAAACGACGGCGGTAGCGGCCCGATCCCTTCTGCCGGCCAGTGATCACAGTGGCGCCTTAGAGTAGGCTCATTGCGATGCATCGCGTCGCGATCGCTGCCGCGCTCATCGTTGCCGCGCTGACGCTTGCTTCGTGCGGCGGCGGCGGTTCGACCGGCGGCGCTACCGCTACTCGTGCGACCGGAAGCAGCGGCTCCGGGCCGGGAAGCCTCGTTGTGACTCGCACTGCTGGTATCGGTGCGTATGACCTCTCGACCGGGAAAGGCCAGGCGCTGATCAAGCCGGACAACGGCGACACGCTGGCGGATCCCGCAGTCTCGAAGGACGGCACGCGCATCGTCTATGTCATCGTCGCGCCGCCGGAGCGCAACTTCGACGCAGGATCAGACCTGTGGGTCGCGAACCGTGACGGCAGCAACCCCCGCCTCGTCTATAAGCACGACGCGCCGAACCAGCAGGTGCGTCTTCCTCGCTGGGCGGACAGCGATCACGTCCTCGCCGTGGTGCAGGAGCCGGCGGTGAAGAACGGCTTTAGCACCTTCGTCTTCACGCTCGAGCGCATCTCGCTTTCGAATGGCGCGAAGGAGAAAATGGCGGAGAACATCGTCGGTTTCGACCTGTCGCCGGACGGCCAGCATGGCGTCTATGCCGTGATCAGCGAGACCACCGGTGAGACGCTCGCTACCGGTGACGCGACCGGCAACAACCTCACGACGATCGTCGGGCTCGACCAGAATCTGCAGCCATTCAACTCGCCGCGCTACTCCCCGGACGGCTCGACCGTTGCCTTCGCCTCTGCCGACCAGACCGGCGCGTCGGCAGACCAACGGTACGTCTCGCTCGCTCCGATCGATACCCCTCCGCGCGTCCCTCTCCTCGATGGGCTGCCCGAAGACATCTGGACGGTCGATGCGAAGGGCGGAAAGGCGCGCCGCGTTGCCGTCCTCAAGGAAGACCTCCCGACGCTTGCATGGAGCGGTGATGCGAAGCACATCTATGTCCTCGGCGCGAACGCGACGTACGACGTGAACCTGGTCAACGGCAGCACCCCGCATATCGGCGTCGGCTCGTTCCACGCGCAGATCGACTGGACAGCATCGTAACGTCCGCCGACATCGCGCACGCCGTAGCTCGCAAGGCTGATGCCTTGAAGTAGACGCTCGATATGATGGGCGAATGGCCCCACTTCGCATTGGTGTCCTGGCGGTGCAGGGAGACTTCGCGGAGCACGCGGAGGCGCTTCGGCGTGCGGGCGCTGAACCGGTGGAAGTGCGCCTGCCGAGAGACCTCTCTGCCGTCGACGCGCTAATCATCCCCGGCGGCGAGAGCACGACAATCACGCGCTTGCTGGACATCTACGAACTCCGCAACCCGATCGCGCGCCTGGCCGCCGAGGGGATGCCGGTATGGGGGACGTGCGCGGGCGCGATCGTGCTCGCGAAGCGCGCCGGGGATCTGGACCGGCCGAGCCTCGGGTTGATGGACATCGATGTCCGGCGCAACGCGTTCGGACGGCAGGTCGACAGCTTCGAAGCGGACATCGCCGTGCCGGCGCTCGGCACAGCGCCGTTCCACGCCGTCTTCATCCGCGCGCCGGTCATCGAGGCCGCCGGTGCGGGCGTCGAAGTGCTCGCCCAGCTCGATGACGGCACGATCGTCGCGGCGCGGCAGAATTCGATGCTGGCAACATCGTTTCATCCGGAGCTCACCAGCGATATTCGCTTCCACGAGCTGCTCATCGCGCTCGCGCGCGCATACCAGCAAGAAGTCAGAGCCGCGCAAAAGTAGGCGCGCATCGCGGCTGCCGACACGAAGGGTAATCCCCGATGCCGCGAGTGCTGCTCTTTCGCGCATAATGGGTGTTCGAGACCAGACAGATCGTTGAGAGACGCATGCCCGAGCTCAATCCCCTCGACCCGAAGTTCCAGGCCGACCCGTATCCGACGTACGCGGAGCTGCGGGATGAAGCGCCGGTCTTCAAGGCGGGTGACTTCGGTTTCTACGCCATAAGCCGCTATGACGACGTCTCGCACGTCCTCAAGAACCCGCACCTATTCTCTTCTTCGGCCATCACGATGAACATCCGCGGGAACCCATCGCGGACCATCATCAACACTGACCCACCGCTGCACACGAACATCCGCAACATGGTGAACCGCGCGTTCACGCCGCGCATGGTCGCCGAGCTGGAGCCGCGCATCCGCGAGATCACGGCGGGCCTTCTCGACCGCGTCGCGGCGCGCGGCGAGATGGACGTCGTGCTGGACCTCGCGATACCGCTCCCGGTGACGGTCATCGCGGAGATCCTGGGCGTCGAGGTGGAGCGCCGTGACGACTTCAAGCGCTGGTCGAACTCCATCATCGGCGGCGAAGCGGCGACGACCGACGAAGAGCGCGCGAGGATCGAGCGCGATGGCGGCGAATTCACGGAGTACTTCGCGGAAGCGATACGGGCGCGCCGCGCCGAACCCCGCGACGACCTCATCAGCGCGCTCGTGAAGGCGTCCGACGAAGACGCCGTCGCGCACCTGAGCGAAGACGACCTCGTGGCGTTCACCGGGCTGCTGCTCATCGCCGGCAACGAGACGACGACGAACCTCATCGGCAACGCGACGCTGGCGCTGCTGCGGCACCCCGACCAGCTCGAGGCCGTGCTCGCCAACCCATCGCTCATCCCGAACATGGTCGAAGAGGCACTGCGCTGGGACTCGCCGGTACAGTTCCTGTTCCGCACGACGAGCGCGGATACGGAGATCGCCGGCACGCCTATCCCGGCGGGCGCGACGATCATCCCGCTCTACGCCTCGGCCAACCGCGACGAGCGCAAGTTTCCGGACCCCGACCGATTCGACGTCACGCGGAACGCACAGGGCCACCTGGCGTTCGGGCTCGGCGTGCACTTCTGCCTGGGCGCGCCGCTCGCCCGGCTCGAGGCGCGGGTGGCGCTCGAGCAGTTGCTCGCGCGGATGCCGCATCTGCGTCGCATCGACGAGGCGCCGCTGGACCGCGTCAGCTCGATCTTCCTGCGGGGGCTGCGCTCGCTGCCGTTGGCGTTCGACGCCGCCGCTGCCGCAGCGTAACGACGGCCGTTCTTGATTGATCTTTGTTTTGTCGAGTACTGGCACCCCTCGAATCTGACGCGGCGTTGAGGACGGGTTGCGCAGATTCGAATGTCTGATCGTTTTGATTGTCTTTTGATTCATCCGCACGAAAACGATCAAACGGCCGGCGCCCGTGAGGCAAGTTGCGGTCACCGAGATCAGGCGCGTGCGCATGGGGCGAGGGTAGTCCAAAGGGCTGCGGGAGTTCGAGCGTACGATGACGCTGCGGACAATGAATCCGGTAGCACTGTAAAGCTGCCCGGGAACGCACCGGGGATGCACGAAGCCTTCACGGCGGATCGAGTCGCCGCGCCGGGCGCCGACGATCCCTCAGATCACGCGCTGGCGGGTGGGACGCCTACGCTTTCGCGTTCCACACGGTGTGCTGCGGAGACCAGTCGCCGTGGCCTTTCGTGCGTGTGAGAAGACACGTTTCGATAGAGAACTCGAAGAGCTGCGTCCGCGACAACTGCTCAGGCGGCCGCTCCATCGATCGCTCCCTGGCCCACTGCTGGTCGACCGAATCGCGTCTCGGATCGTGGGGCGCGACCGGCTTCGCGATGCCCGTGATGTAGACCGCATCCTCGTTGTTCGCCGGCGGGAAACAGTGCATGGCATACCGGCAATCACGCCGCAGGTCGGATCGCTTCGGTCCCGGCTCGATGTACGCGAACAGCGCATCATCGCTGATCAGCGGGCACATCGGATGAAGCCGCGGTCCGCCGTCACGCCGTACGGTCGCGAGGAACC
>CAZAPT010000037.1:0-28623 GCA_964487335.1 uncultured Dehalococcoidia bacterium | reverse complement strand
GCAGCGCCTCCGCTCGTAACTCCTCGCGCAGCTCGTGCGGCGCCAGCACTTCGACGGTATCCCCCCAACTCCTTACCCACCGGCCCAGCTCCATCAGGCTCGCCACACTCAAGGTCAGCACGCATCCGCCGTCATCTGTGTCCTCGAGCGTCTGCGTAGGATGCCACCGCGACTCCTTGACCCGCCACGCCACCTCCGGTGCGAATCGCAGCTTCACAAGGTGCCCGTCGCCCCAGATGATTCCCCACGCCGAAGCCAGCAGTTCGTCGACATCGAGGTTCGCGGGAAGGTCAAACGCCCGCGGCAGCATTTCCGCCGAGAGGATCCGCTCGACTTTGAACGTCCGCATCGCGTTATGCGTCCGCGAGTACCCGATGACGTACGTCGAAAACCCTGCCGCGCTCGGCTCCAGGAAGTACGGCTCCAGGATCACTTCCTTTGGCCGCTGCTTCCCCGCGGATCGATAGCTGAGCCGCAGAAGCCGCCTTCGCGACCATGCGTCCGTGATCGTGCTCATGTGCCGCGAGAAGTCCGGGTCGAGCGGCCGTCCTTGGAGCGAGACGGCTGCCGCGCGCACCTGGTCACGCACCGGTACCGGCATGACCTCCGCCAGCTGTCGGATCGCCGAGGCCGCGAACGGGTCGCCCTCGTCGCTGTAGCGAAGAAAGAGTCGCGTCGCGAGCAGAAGCGCCCGCGCTTCCTGCAGGTTCAGCCGCATCGGCGAGAGCCGCTCTGCCTGCAGTATCGAGTACCGCCCGTGGTCCTCCATCAGCGGGACCCCCGCTTCGCTCTGGAGCACCAGCAAATCGCGCTGGATCGACCGCTGCGTTACGCCCGTTAGTCGCGCCAGGTCGCGCGCGCTATACCCGCCCGGTTGCGCGCGTAGCAGTTCCTGCAGCCGGTTGAGCCGTACCGAGCGTCGCTGCGGCGTCGTCATCGACGCAATCGTATGACAGCCGAAAGATCATCGGAAGTTGTCGTCGTGCGACCGGAGTTGTCGCCAGCCGGCCCCATCCTGAGTTCGATGGCGGGAATCGATATGGCCACAGAGACCCGAGCGACGTTCACCTACGACCCTGGCGAGCACGTGCTGACTCGCCTGGACGGTGTCCAGCCGGCGCGTTTCGACCTCACCGGACCGCACCACGAGGCACTGCCGTCGTGGACAATCGGCACCGTCGTCAGTAGGCGAGACGGCTCCCCGCCGTCATACCTCGTCGTATTCCGGCACGAGGCGGATGTCCTGGATCAGCGAAGCAGCGATCGAGGGGACGGTTTGAGGCCTATGCCCGGTGAAGTTGAGTTGCGCTCAGGCCGCGTTGCCGGTGCCCCGCCGCGTCAGGCGGACGAACGTCATGTGCACCCGTACCGGATACCGGCTCTCCTTCTTCGGAAAGACGATGCGGTCGGCGATGTGGCTGCCGTAGCGGATAACACGCGGCGACGGCGAGACGCGGTCCATGCGGGGCTCCTTCGAGGGGGGTCGGCGGGGCCAATTGACTGCATTATCCTCGCCGGCGCTTGCGGACGTGTTGCCACCGCGATTCCGGCATCTCAGTTCCGTAACGCTCGCGCATACGCCGCCCTGAGCGCCTCCAGCCATACGTGCGCGCGGCGAGTTAACCCGGACGCGCGAGACGCGGAATTCACCCTGTTGTAATCACCCCGAATCTCAGGACGCATCAGGCGTTACGCCTCGCGGACTAGGCTGTACCCATGGATCGAATCTCCACACGATCAGATCGGCATCCCCGCGTGCTCGTGATCGATGACGACCCTGCCCTGCTCCGTATGGTGAAGCTCATGCTTCGGGAGGACGGCTTTGAGGTCATCACGGCGAATAACGGCAGAGAGGGCGTCGCCGACGCAATCGCTTGCCCGCCGGAGGCAATCATCCTCGATCTGGCGATGCCGAAGATGGACGGATGGAAGTGTTACCACGAGTTGCGTTCGCGAAACGTCGATGCACCGGTGCTGATCCTCTCCGCCTACGACGCCCGTGCAGCGCAGCGCAAGCTTGGAGCCGACGCATACATGGTCAAGCCTTTCGACGTGGATGCGTTAGTCGAACGCGTCAGTGAATTGGTCTGACGCGCAGCAACGGATCTCTCCGCCGTGGCTTGTTCGCGACACCGCAAACAACCGCCATTCTTCATGGTCGCTCTCGCAAGCTTTACGGTGCTGCAACACACCCTCGCCGATACTGACCAACTGGAACCGCGCGTAGTTCAGTCACGGGTTCATGGCCCGACGAAGGAGGGGTTTCTATATGCCAGATGCACTCCAGATCCTGCGTGAGGATCACAAGAAAGTGAAGGAGATGTTCCGCCAGTTTGAAGACGCTGAAGACCGGCAGACGAAGAAGTCGCTGGCCGATCAGGCGATTCTCGAGCTCACCGTTCACGCGAACCTTGAGGAGGCGATCTTCTACCCGGCGGTGCGCCGCGAAGGTGGCACCGGGGAGATGGTCGACGAGGCGGAAGAGGAGCACCACGTCGCGGAAGTGCTCATGGATGAGCTACGCGGCATGAAGCAGAACGGCCAGCGCTGGGAAGCGAAATTCAAGGTCCTCGCGGAGAACGTCAAGCACCACATCGAGGAGGAGGAATCGCAGACGCTTCCCAAGGCCGCTGAGCTCGGCCCCGAGGCATTGCAGCGCATCGGCCAGCAGATGGAGATGCGCCGTCCGTCGTTGATGCAGCAGGCGCAGCGAATGGGCTCGTCCCGGCGTACGACTAGCCGGTCCACGAGCGGTACGCGATCGCGCTCCACCAGCGGCACGCGCTCCCGCTCCACGAGCGGTTCGCGTTCCCGCTCCACGAGTGGTACGCGCTCCCGCTACACGAGTGGTACACGCACCCGCTCCACGAGTGGTACGCGCTCCCGCTCCACGGCGCGCCGCACCACGCGCACTGTAGGCAAAGCCTCCGGTGGACGCTCCACATCGTCCCGGGGCTCCCGCACGAGCACTACACGCGCCCGCAGCTCGTCACGCAACGGCGCTGGTCGAGGACGCACAACGCGAACGCGCTCCACGAGCGGTTCTCGCGGCATCCGTGCTCGCAGCACCTCGGCTACCAGCCGGAGTCGCGGCAGCGCCCGCACGGCCGGCGTCCGCCGCAGCACTGCCACCCGCCGCAGCAGCGCCACCCGTCGCTCTCGTTCGAGATCCTGAGCGGCGATCCGATATACCGTTGCAGTCTGAAACGGCTCCCGCAGAGATGCGGGAGCCGTATTCATGTCCTTCGCGGCGCGCTCCGCCCGCACCTGCATTGCGACCGGCTGCCCACCATCGTCGCATCCGCTAGCGTCATCGCTTGAGGGGAAATGCCGCAGGTTAGGGTTGTGCGCGGGAACCCGCTCCCGCCGGTCGCATCCCGCGCTCGTCCTGATACTCCGGGTCGTTGCGCCGCGCCAGGACTGCGTTCAGCTCCGCGCCAACGAGCAGAATCAGGTTCGACCAGTACAGCCACACCAGCAGAATGATCACCGCGCCAATCGAGCCGTAGCTCCGGTTGTACGAACCGAAGTTCGAGATGTAGAGCGCGAATCCGATCGACGCCGCGAGCCACCCGATCACGAACAGCAGCGCCCCCGGCGTGATCCATCGGTACGTGTGCCGAACGGCCGGCGCAAGCCAGTACAGGATCGACACCGCCAGCGTCACCATCAGCAGCGCAAGCGGGAAGGTCAGCCAGTTCCACAACGCCACGAATTCGGATTCCCACCCCAGGGCCTTCCCCAAGCCGCCCGCCATGAACTGCCCCATCCCGAGCAAAATCGATGCTCCGAGGATCAGGCCGCCGAATATCAGCGTGAGCCCGATGGCCACGACCTTCCGCTTCACGAAGCCGCGGTTCTCCTCGACGTCGTACGCGCGGTTCAGCGCCTTCATGGCCGCCCCGGTTGCAGATGACGCAGCCCACAACGTCCCCGCAAGCCCAATGACCATCGCTCCCTCGCCTTGCGAATGCACGATCCCGTCCGTGAACGAGCGCATCACCGATGTCACGTCGTCCGGCAGAATGTCGTTCGCCCGGTCGATGATTCGGTCCACCAGGTTTCCGACGTCCACGAAGCTGTTGATGAACGCCGTCAGGCCCGCGAGGAACAGCAGGAACGGAAACATCGCCAGGATGGAGTGATAGGCCATCTCCGACGCGAGGCCGGGGATGTCGTCGTCCGACACCTCGGTCAGCGTGTCCTTCGCGATCTCGGTGAGGTTGGCGCGCCCGACGTGTATCTCGGGAAGCTTCTCCAGGATCGCGGCCACGCTACCGCCCCTCCTCTGCCCGTCGGCCGCGGGGTGGCGCGATTACCGCGGTGGAAGCGAAGGGCTCGTCGACGGCGACAGGGCGCCGTTGCGCTTCAGGCTGCCGTTCGTCCGCCATGGCTGTCGTCCGCGGTCCCCGGCCGCCGCGGTCTCCGCCCGCCGCTCCGGCTCCGCCGTCCGTCCGCGCTCCGTGCCGCAATACGGGCACATCACCCAGCTCTGGTCGAGCGCCGCCGAGCAGCGGTCGCATGCTGTCCGGATCGCTGTCTTGCAATACGGGCAGGCGATGAAGTTTTCGTCGGTCGTTCGCCGGCACGAGGGGCACGTGGGCTTGTCACGCATGTCCCGCATGAACGCCTCGACCTCCAGCTGCCGCTCGAAGCGATCGCTGAGCCGCTCCTGGGGCCGTAGCAGCAGGTATAGCGCCAATCCGGGAACATTGAAGATGGCAACAAGGAACGTGCAGATGGCCTGCACGCTGCGGTCCGCCGTCCGTGCCTGCACGTCGCGATACGTCCACATCACGATCGTGACCCAGAGTGTGATGACGTACGTGACGAGCAGGATCAGTGCGATCAGCGCGACCTTTTCCCAAATGCTGCCGGCGGAAAAAGGTAGCAGGCTCAAGGTCTGGGACATCTTGGACACTCCTCGGTGGCGTTGAGCGCCGGTCGCACCCGGTAGCTGCCACTAGTATGGGTGAGTCCGGCTTGCGCTCCTGTAACGGCTTCCATCGTCTGCATGGCGATGGGCTGAAACCGACAAGCCGTCAAGATTCACTACATCCGATATCACGAACGGGCGCCGCGCGACGCCCGCCGTTCAGTGGATTCGGTTAGCCCCGGGCGCGAGCCCGCCACAGTTCCCGCAACCCGGAGCCCCGTCGGCCTTCAGCGCGTTAGCGCCTACGGCCACGAACCGGGTGGCGCAGCGTCTCAGTGCGATTGGCGGTCGTCGCAGACGCTGAACCGCGACTTCGTCGAAGTCGCCTGACGAGCGGTCTCGCTCGCCCCCGGTTCTTATGCCCTAACGGTAACGCTCACACGCTCAAATCTGCGCCATGAACGCCGCCTCGCGCATGACGAGGCTCTCGCAAGTGTTGTACGCGCGATCGGCGGCTCGTTCGCGATCGACGCTCGCGCACGCTCTTCGCACACATAACAAAACAGTAAATTCGGTGCCGCCGCCGTTGCATAGGCATTGATATGGAATCGCGTAGCCGAATATAGTGTCAGAAGTCACAAACATCACCCACCCAATCTCCCCAATCTTTGCCCCGCGGAGCCGCCACACGTGATCCGAAGGATCGATCGGACCCTCTTGTTACTTTGCGTCTTCGTTCTTGGCGCTCGCCTCGTCGGCGCCCTGTCGACGCTGACGCTCACCGAGGCCCACTCTGGCTTGCCGGCGAGCCTCGTAGCTCCATTGCGCATGCCGCCCCCAACACCGTCTGACCCTCCGCCAGTGTCGCTTCCGCCAGCCGCCGACCCCGCAGCTGCTTCTGCCGGCTCACAGGTCGTCCCGGTGTCCAACCAGCCGCCGAGCTCGACGTCGCAGCAACCGTCGGTGCCTGACGCGACAGACGCCACAGCGCCACCAGCCGCCGATTCGACGCCATCGGCCGCCGCGTCCACCCCTCCAGCCGCCGCCTCGACCCCTCCCGCAGCCGCCTCTTCGCCGGCTGAAGCGCCGAAGCACCCATCGTCCGTGTTCGACGACAGTCAGGTCGTTGCGCTGTATGGGTCGCCGCTCTCGCCGGACCTGGGCGTGCTGGGCCTCTTCCCACCGGACGAGGCTGCGCGCCGCCTGCTGGATGAAGCCGGCATCTACGACAACCTCAACGGCGACCGTCACGTGAAGCCCGCGATCGACCTCATCTACGGGCAGGCGCAGACCGATCCGACCGAGAACGGTCTCTACATCCAGTACCTCGATGACGCCTCAGTGCAGGCCTACCTCGACGTCGCCGACCGCTACGACCTCCAGATCATCCTCGACCTCCACATCGGGCGCAGCAACGCGCTCGATGAGGTGCGCAAGATAGAGCGCTTCCTCGTCAACCCGCGCGTCCATGTTGCCATCGATCCGGAGTACGCCGTCGGGCCCGAGGGCGTCCCACTGGCGACGCCGGGGCGCATCACCGGCACCGACATAAACGATGTGCAGGACTACCTTGCCTGGATCGTCGCCCAGTACCAGTTGCCCCCGAAGATGCTCGTCATCCACCAGTACCTCGAGGACACCATCGTCGATGGCGATGCCGCCCGGCAGGTGCCGAACGTTGACCTGGTCCTGAACATGGACGGAATCGGCGCGCCGAGCGAGAAGGCAGACAAGTACCAGGAGTTCGCGTCCCGCTCCTACGCGGTTCGCCGTTCATACAACGTCTTCATCCTGCAGGATCACCCCGTCCTCAGTGAGGACGAGATCATGCAGCTCTCCCCGCAGCCCGACATGGTCATGTACCAGTAGCGCGCGTCGGTAGCGCCTCTCGCGCCGCACGCGCAGAAAGCAGTGACGTCAGTCTCAGGACCCGGCAGGAGCCGATGTTTCGTATCACCCTCATCGTCGCAATCGCAGTAGCCCTCGTCACGTTCGCAATGCCTGCCGCGCCGACCCGTGCGGACTCCGGCGCCATCGGCGTGCCTGAGTGCGGCGCATCGCGCGTCGCCGCGTCCGGGAACCTTGCGTCTGCGGTGCCGTTCATTCGGGGGCAGCTCCCGCCGCCACCCGCGATCACCGCCAAGGCCGCGGTCGTCGTTGACGGCGACACCGGTCGCGTGCTCTACGACCTCAACGCCAACGAGCGCCGGCGTCCTGCCAGCACCACCAAGATCATGACCGCCATCCTCGCCATCGAGCACGGCGACCTCGATCGCGTCGTCGTCTCAGACGTGGATGCCACGAAGATGACCACCAGCTCCGTCATGGGTCTCCAGCCCGGCGTGCCGATCACCGTGCGCGACTTGCTCTACGGTCTGATGCTGCCGTCCGGGAATGATGCCGCCGTGCTGCTCGCCGAAAGCGTTGATGGTAGCACTCCCGCATTTGTTGATGAGATGAACCAGAAGGCCTCGCAGCTGGGCCTCGCCAATACGCACTACGCGAACCCCCATGGGCTCGATGCGCGCGATCACTATTCGAGCGCGTACGACCTGGCGCGTCTCGCCCGATACGCAATGAACAATCCGCAGTTTGCGCAGGTCGTCGGCACACAGGACTGGCTGCTCGCGCCACCGTCCGAGTACTGGCTCCACAACGGCAACTCGTTCCTCCAGAAATATCCCGGCGCTGACGGCGTGAAGATCGGCTGGACGGAGCGCGCCGGCTGGACCCTCGTCGCATCCGCCGTGCGGGACGGCCACCACCTGTTTGTTACCGTCCTGGACAGCCAGGATCGCGACGCCGACGCTGCCGCCCTCATGGACTGGGCGTTCTGGACCTACGACTGGGTGCCCACGCAGAACCTGGCGGGCGCCATGAGGCTTGCGCAACGCATCGGTGTCGGAGACGCGCTCGTGCGCGCGCTATCGGTCTGCGGATAGAACGGAGCGTCCGCGGACAGAAAGAAGGCGGGCGCATACGCCGGCCTTGTGAACTTCGGCATTACTGGCTGTCCTACTCGATTGCTTCCGCCGGCGCGATCGCTCGTAATCGCTCGGGCGCTCTCGCGCGCGGCGGTGTCGCTCCCCGCACCTTGGCGATGAGGTCCGATACTTCGAACGGCTTGAGCAGCACCGTGCAGTGGTTTTCGACCAGGAACGACACTTTACGTCCTACTTCCCGATGCGCGCCGCTCGTCACGATCAGCGGCAGGCTCGCCGTCGCCTCGTTTGCACGAACTTTCTCAATAAAGGCGAAGCCGGTGGCATCTCCATACATATAGATGTCCACCAGCGCGACAAGACATGCGTGTTCCGCAAGGATCCGCACCGCCTCGTCGAGATCGAGCGTCGTGATGGGAAGGACGTCGATCTCTTCCTCGCCCAGCACCCGCTCGACAAGCCTGATGAATTTGATGTCATCGTCCAGAACTGCGACGCACCGCTCGGTCGGAGGGGCGATCAAGCTCTCACCTGTATAGCCATTCTCGTCGCTGAAGATGCCTCACCGTAACTCCGGCCGCGCATAGGCGGCGAAATCGCAGGCGACGGCCTCATTGCATTCCCGTGCAATCGTCCGGTTCCATCCTCTCGCGCACACACACTGTCAAGAACATCCGGTCTGTAGTGAAGGAGAGGGCCCGTACTGGGCCCTCTCCTGTCATGCGTGTTCCTAGTGTGGCTGCGAGACCGTGCCTCGCCAGGCGCCGGTCTCCTGTCCGCGCGCCTCGATGAACTTCTTGAACCGCTCCACGTCACCTTGGACGCGACGGCTCATGAAGCCCAACTTGTCCCCGATCGATTCGATGCCGTCCGGCTCGTACTCGAGCTGCAGCATCATGCGCGATCGGTTGTCGTCGAGCTTGTGGAACGTCACCACACCGCCATTCGCGTCGCCGCCTTCGCTGCGCCACGCGATCCGCTGGTCGGGGATCTGCTCGGTGATCCGCGCCGTCCACTCCTTCTTCCTCCCGCCTACGTCCGCCACCCAGCGCAGGTGCGTGTCGTCGACCTGGCGGACGTCTTCCACACCCTCCATGAAGCGTGGGAACTCTTCGAACTGCGTCCACTGGTTGTATGCCACGCGCGCCGGGACATCGACGTCGATGGACTTCTCGATCGTAGCCATACGTGCTCCTTTCTCAGTTCAATTCGATCGTAGGCGATCTGCCGTTGACGCTGGCTAACCCTGCGTACGCCCCTTCGTTTCAGACCCGTTTCGAAGCCCATCGCCTCCCGCCACACGCCCGTTGTTACGGTTCTGCGCGGCCCCTGACACGTCAAGGCAGGTGATCGAAATGGCGGTGTAACGGAACTGTTATCCTCGCCCCTCCGATATTTGCGCGCAGCCGCTAGTGGCTTGGTAGCATCGAGCGTTGAGAAGTGCGTTTCCCGCCCCCTTGAACCGCCTTCGGAAAGGAAACCCGGATGAGCACAGAACCGCTGGTACTGGCCGTCGATGACGAAGCTGGAGTCTTGCGCCTCATCAAGCTTGAGCTGACGACGCAGGGCTTCCGCGTGGTCACTGCCGGCGGCGGTGAGGAGGGCCTCCGCATGGCCGAGGAGCAGCGCCCCGACATTGCGCTGCTCGACGTCGTCATGCCGGACATGACGGGCCTCGAGGTCATGCGCAAGCTCAGGGAGCGCACCAGCATTCCCATCATCCTGCTCACGGCCAAGGGCAGCGACGCCGACAAGGTCCGCGGCCTCGAGCTCGGCGCCGACGACTATCTCGCCAAGCCCTTCAGCCCGGAGGAGCTGAGCGCCAGGGTGCGCGCCGTATTGCGCCGCAGCATCGGCTCATCCAGCACCGAGAACATCGTCCGCGTCGGCAACATCGAGATCGACCTCAACCGCCGCCTCGTCAAGCGCGACGGCGAGATCGTTACCCTGACGCGGACCGAGTGGCTGCTGCTCCAGGTGCTCGCGTCCAACCCGGGCAAGATCATGCTGAACCCGGAGCTGCTCAGCAAAGTCTGGGGACCGGAGTACCGCGATGACCTGCAGTACCTGCGCGTCTGGGTCTCTCGCCTCCGCCGCAAGCTCGAAGTAGAGCCCTCGAAGCCGCAACTCATCAAGACCTTCCAGGGCATCGGCTACATGCTCGACATTCCGGGCGAGGGTGGCGAGTCCTCTGTCGAAGATGCCGAAGAGGTAGAGATCACCGAAGACGAAGACCTCGAGGTGATGACCTAGGCTTTCTCGCCCATCCCCGACACAGACGCGAAGAGCCTCCGGTTTGTCACCGGAGGCTCTTTCTTGTGTTGTGTCGTCGCGTCTTCCACCGAGCGGCTTGACGCTCCCGAATCAGCTCGCCCGCAGCGGCGCCGTAACATCGGCCGCGAGCGAATAGATGAGCAGATTCGAGGATCCGCAGCGGCATCGCGTCGACTCAAACGCCTTGATGGGCACGATGCGGGAGTAGTGTCCCTTGCACTTCCGGCAGAAGTACTCGATCTCCACGCTCGTCGTGCGTCCCACCCGCCGGCTCAGGTCGAGCTTTGTGGGGATCGTGTTGGTGTGAGTGTTCACCAGGAGCCTCTTTCCTACGGCTTGTTCGGCTGGACGTCCCGCATGTGCCTCATGCTAGGAGAACCGCCGATCCCCGCCGATAAGCGCACCAGCGTCGTGGCTTGCAACGTGCTATCAGCGATTCGACGTAACGTGCGTCGTTCTGTTTTCGAAATGCTTGGGCGTCAAGAGTCAATCGCGGTGATCTTTATACGCGCCCAACTCGCCGGCGCGTCGACCATATCATGCTGTTGACGGGAGGCGGTCGATCGATCCGGGGTTACTTGCCCGCGCGATATTTGACGTGGGTTACGCCGTGGCCTTGGATCGCCCGCACCTGCTCGAGTTCAATCGCCGTCACGTTCTTGAACAGGCGCTCGCCATCCCCGAGCACGATCGGGACGATGTGCAGTTCCATCTCGTCGATGAGGCCGGCGGCGAGGTACTGCCGCGCGGTCTCCGCCCCGCCGCCAAGCGCCACGTCCTTCCCTCCCGCTGCGTCCCGGGCGCGCTTCAGCGCGCTCTCGATACCGTCCGTAACGAACTCGAAGGTCGTCCCGCCTCGCATCACGAGCGCCTCTCGCGGGTGGTGCGTCAGCACGAACACCGGAGTGTGAAACGGCGGGTTGTCGCCCCACCACCCGCGCCAGTCGCCCCACGGGCCGGGACCGCCGCCGAACATGTTGCGCCCCATGATGGTCGCGCCCACGTTGTCCACGCTCTCGCGCGCGACGTCGTCGTCCACGCCGGTGTCTCCGGTTCCTTCCATGCCGTGCATGTCGATAAAGGTCTTCGTGGCGAAGGCCCAGTCGTGCAGATGCTCCGCGCCTTCCCCCAGCGGATGCCCGAGGCTCTGGTTCGGCCCGGCGATGTACCCGTCGAGCGTCATCGTGATGGTGAACCGGAGCTTGCTCATGCGTCAGCCGCATCTCAGTGCGCCTCCAAATGGAAACGCGCTCACGATATCGCCCGACACGATGGAGCGCCCATCACGCGATGGGCGCTCCAGAACGTCTCCCTCGGCGGTCCTACACGTACGTGTGCCGCCGCGGGTACCAGCCGAACGACGCCGACAGGATCGACATCACCAACAACCCCGCGATGAAGTACACGATGAACGCGATCAGCGACGCCGGCTCGAAGACCCCGCCTGTGCTGTTTACCGCCTTGTTCCCCAGGTCGAACATGTTGAAGAACGGCTTCACCCAGAAGTCACTGTGCCGGTAAATCCGCTGCACGAGCTCGCTGTCGCGGTTCGCGTTAGCAAACAGCGCGATGAACCGCGCGCCCACCAGGATCAGGATCGCTGCCCACACCAGCCCCACGATCGTTGTGACCAGGCTCCGTAGCATTGCTACCTCCTTCTCGTCGCCGAGGCGCCTCGACTCGGCTGCCTGCTGTCGTCCGGCTCAACGACGCTGCCGTCGCCGGCCTTCGTCGCTTCAGCGATGTGCTCCACGACTTCGTCGAGAGACATGCCTGCTGCGGTCGCGGCTCGCTCCAACTCTTCCATCGTGATGTTTCGTGGATCGCCGTGATCGTCGTTGAACAACCGGCAGCCGCATGACACGCACATCGCTTCGCCCTTCCGTTAGTTTCGTCGATCCACTATTGCGCGAAGTGGCTCACGTTCGCGGAATACGCGACGATCCTGCATTGCAAAGCGCTTGCATCGGACGAAATGAGGGAGAAGAGCTAGCTCGCGTTAACGCGGACGGCCGTTCCCGTTACCGTTCGTGGGCGGCGCCGCCTGTTGCGGAACCGGCGCGGCCGGCCGCGGCGTCGGCGCCGGCGCGTTGGGCGCCGGTGGGGGAGCACTCGAGGTGCTCGTCCGCGGCGGGGCAGTGCCCCGATAGCTGCGCAAGTATTCATCGGCGAGATAGCGCTTCCAGCCCGTGATCTCGGCCGGCACCTTGGCAGCCCGCGCGTCGAGCGGCAGCGGTCCGCCGAGCTTCTGACCGCCCCACCAGTCATCTGTCTGCTGGTCCAGCGCCTCCTGCGCAAACGTCCCCGTCACCGTGGGGCAATTCATGCCGGGCGTCCACTTGATCCCGCTAGGCACGCACACCGTCGCCGTTACGATCCCGTCCGGCTTGACGAAGTCTCGTGGCGTCTTCCCGGCGAGCGCCTGCACGATCACGTCGTGCCACGTGGCCCCGGCGATGGTCGTGCTCAGGATGTTCACCATCGGGCTGTTGTCGCTGTTCCCCACCCAGACGCCGACGGCGATGTCTGGCGTGTACCCGAACGTCCACGTGTCGCCGATGAGCCGGCTGTTCTCGTACGGCTCGCTCGTGCCGGTCTTCGCCGCCACGCGCCAGCCCGGGATATTCAGGTTGCTGCCGCGTCCGTACGTGATCTGGCGGTTCTCGTCGTTCGAGAGCACGTCGGTGATCATGTACGCGTACTGCGGCTTGATGACCTGTTGCGTCTTCGGCTGCGTGTTGTTCATCAGGATCTTGCCCTGGCGGTTGCTCACCACCAGCACCGGCACCGGGTCGAGTGGACGGTTGCCAGGCGGCAGCTGTTGCGTCGTTGGCACCCCGACCATCAGCCCGTTATTCGCGAACGTGCTGTACCCGTACACCATGTCGATGAGTTTCACGTCCACCCCGCCCAGTGTCACCGCCGGGCCGAGGTCGCGGTCAAGCGTCGTGATCCCCATCGATTTCGCGGTGTTGACCATGTTGTCCACGCCGACCCAGAGGATCGTCTTGAACGCCGGGATGTTGAACGAGTTCGCCAGCCCCTGCTTCAGGGGGATGACTCCGTGTGAGCGCCCGTCCGGGTTGCGTGGCGTAAAGTCCGGCTCGCCGGCCGACTTGTACGTGATCGGCGTGTCGACGATCGGCCAGTCCGGGCTCCAGCCCTGCTCGAAGGCCGTGGCGTACGTGAAGGGCTTGAGCGTAGACCCCGGCGAATTCAGCGCAGTTGCGTTGTTCACGCTCCCGTCCACGTCCTGCCGGAAGTAGTCGCGGCTGCCTACCATCGCCAGGATTTGCCCCGACGGCGGGTCGATGATCACGACCGACCCGTTGTGTCCGTTCGATGACTTCTCGTACTTCTCCAGGTTGCTCTCGAGGATCTCGTTCGCCTTGTTGTTCAGGTCCAGGTCGAGGGTCGTCAGCACGTTCAGCCCGCCATGCAGGAGCGCGTCCTCGCCGAGCGTCGCCTTGATGTAGTCGCCCACGTACTGCACGAAGTGCGGCGCCAGGAACGGCGGGCTCTTCGGGTGCAGCGTGATCACCTCGAGTTTCGCCCAGTTCGCCGTGTCCTGCGTGATCACGCCGTCCTTCGCCATCAGGTCCAGGACTTCCTGCTGGCGCTTCTTGGCCGCGTCTGGATGCAGGAAGGGATCGTAGTCCGCCGGGGATTGCGGCAGTCCCGCGAGGAACGCCGCCTGCGCGAGCGTCACGTCCTTCGCGCTGATTCCGAAATAGCCCTGCGCGGCCGCCTCTACACCCGTGAAGATCCCGCCGTACGGGATCTCGTTCAGATACCACTCGAGGATCTGGTCCTTGTCGTATTCGTTGGTGAGCTTCACCGCGAGTACTGCCTCGCGCAGCTTCCGCGTGAACGAACGCTGTTGCCGCTCCTCCGCGCTGAAGTAGATCTGCTTCACCAGCTGCTGCGTGATCGAGCTGCCGCCCGTGCCTTGCAGGAACTTATCGCCGGGTTGCAAGTTCTCGAGCGCCGCCCGCGTGAGTCCCTTCACGTTGATGCCCGGGTTCGAGTAGAAGCTCGCGTCCTCCGCGGAGACCGTCGCGTCACGGATGAACGGCGAAACCTGGTCGAGCTTCACCCGCTCTTGGATGCCGTACTTCTCGTCGAGAAACTCATACAGCAGCGTGCCGTGCCGGTCGTAGATCCGGGCCCCGCCGCCTCGCGCGGCGATCGCCTGTTCCGGCGAGCCAGCGCTATCTCCGACGTCCGCGTAGTAGCCCGCGGCCACAGCCGCCAGCCCCGCGAACCCGCCGAGGATCGCGAGGATCGGCGGCACCACGAACGCCAGCAGCAGCTTCCGCGGATCAGATGCCGCCGCACGCCGCGACGCTCGCGCATGCCGCATGCGGCGATACTTCAGTGCTCGGTTCAATTGCGCCTCGTTCGCGGCCGGGAACTCGCCTTATGCGCGCTGCGCCGTCGCCTCCTCGCGAGACAGACGGACGAGCCCTGAGCTGACCGCGAAGGCCGCGGCCTGCTGGCGGTTCCGAAGGTGCAGCTTCTCCAGGATGTTCCGGAGGTGCACCTTCACTGTATTCTCCGTGATCAACAGCTGTCGCGCGATGTCACGGTTCGTCGCGCCCTGCACCAGCAGCTCCAGCACGTCCCGCTCGCGGTCCGTCACTTTCGCGCTGTCCAGCTCCAGCACGCGCGTCTCGTGATCACGCGTCCGTGCGATCGCGGTGTACTCGTCGAGCAACCTCGCTGCCAGGTTCGGTGTGATCACCGCCTCCCCCTGCGCGATCCGCCGTACCGAATCGACCAGCGTCTCGATACTGCAGTCCTTCGTGATGTACCCGCGCGCCCCTGCCTTCACCGCCTCCAGCAGGTCGGTTGAGGCGTGCGAATCCGTCAGCATCGAGATGCGTGTCTGTGGCAGCTCCGCCAGGATCGCCCGTGTCGCCGCCACCGCATCCATGTCAACCAGGCGTGTATCCATGAGGACCACGTCCGGCTGAAGTCGGCGCGCCTTCTCGCACGCCTCGGCGCCGGTCCGCGCTTGCCCGACCACCCGCACGTCCCCGGAGCGCGAGAACACGGTCGTCAACCCGTCTCTGTACAGCTTCTGCTCGTCTACGAGCAGGAGCCGTATCGGCGAGCTAATTGAGGATGCCGCTCTGAAGGGAGTGTCTGCTGTGATTGATCCGTTCGTTCCGATAGCCCACCTCGCCAACGTTAGTACCAACGGCCGGTGCGTGATCCTGCTATCAGGTTCAGCGCCAGCACTACGAGGGCCGCGATCAAGAGGAACCAGACGAACGCGCCCCAGTTCACCGCGAAGCCCACCAGCCACAGGACCAGCAGCACCACGAAGATCAACCAGAGTAGAGAAACCACGATCTTGTTCCTTCCCTCCCCCTCGCCTGGAGAAGAGCGCCTCCTAGCGGCGTGACCCGAGCTTCTCCTTCGCCTTGCCTGCCACCTCCTGGACCTTCCCCTTCGCACTCTCCGCCTTGCCGGAGGCCTGAGTGCGGCGGTTGCCGGTCACCTTCCCGGCGGTCGCCTTGGCCTTCCCGGTTGCCTGCTTGCCGCGGCCCATCCACTTGTCCGACGACTGAGGCATGACATCCTCCCTGAGAATTCCACCTCGTATCTGGGTGCGGCGGGTCGTGCTCTTCCTGACTATGCCCGAATCGTGGTTACAGCGGCGGTACGACGCAGATAGGCACGTTTCAAACTGGTTGCAGCCTCCATCTGGGGCATTGACGCTCGTAAAGGGCTGCGATGCGTTCGTAAGCTCCCTCCATCGCTGCTACCGTCGCTCGTTACCAGCGGTCGTTTGCGGTGCCATTGAATGCGCATTGCGAAGGAGGTTCTTCATGGCGCATGCGCACCATGACCCGCACGACCACGTCGAAGTCGTCGAAGGCGGCGCTCAGTATGGCAGCGGGCTCGTCATCGCGCTGATTACCCTGCTCGTACTCGCCATCCTCGCGTTCGCTCTGATATACGCACGCCCGTGGGGCAGTGGCTCGTCACACACCAACAACAACCCGGGCATCTCCGACAACAGCGGTGAGAACGGTGGGTCCGGCGGCGGTAGCTCCGATGGAGGCGGCAGCACCGGCGGCTAGCCACAGCGCGCACACCCTACGTGAAAGGGCGCTCGATCGAGCGCCCTTTCACGCGTCCGCCGCAGTCCGCGCGGGTTATCGCTTTTGAACCCCCGGGCGCAGGTCGTGTCGCATGCTCTCTTCGCGCTCGAGTTGGGCGTCGTCCGGGACCACCGACAGGTGGTGCTTGTACACCATCTCGCCTCCGAGCCAGCCTGAGAGCCCCAGTATTCCGAACCCCATGGCGTGCAGGATCAGCACGACCGAGAACGCCCCTTTGTCGACGGCGTTGTCGTCCAGCATCAGCAGCATTGCGACGAAGTACAGCGCCACGGTTGTGAGGTTGAACAGCATGTGCGCCGTCGCCATCCCCCGCGCCCTGCTGTTGATGGCCATCGTGAAGTAGTCCCCGAACCCTGGGAGCGCCGCGACCAGCGCGCTCACGATCGCCGCGATCCCTGTCCAGAACGCGATGTCGTACCACATGTGATCGCGCCCTGACGCCAGGTAGATGATGTCCGCCAGGAGCGTCCAGCCGAAGAGCCCGATCGGCACGGCCACCAGCGCCGGATGAAGTGGATGTCCTGCAATGGCGAATTTACTGCGCATGTCGAGCCTCCCGGCCTGTGCCTGATTCACGATACGCCTGGCTCGCCTCGCTCAGGCATCACTCGTCGGACGTCTGCGGCCGGACGTTATGAATCCTTTACCTGCGCGCGCGGTGCCGAGAGGTGGAGTTGACCGACGGGCGGAACGTTTCCAGCCGCGGTGGGCACTTCTGGGCGACTGGTACGTACGACCGCTCGAACTGGTTCATTCGCACCTTACGCCGGCCGGGCTCCGTCGCCGAGAATCGACCCGACGAGGAGGAGCAAAGCCATGGCCGCAGATTCAAGTCTGTTCTGCCCCCAATGCGCGTCCGAGACCGCCTGGGACGGCGACTTCTGCCCGGCGTGCGGTTCCCGGATGCAGGCATCCACCGCTCAACGCGTGCGCGGCACGGCGTTCCTGCTAAACGAAGTCCACGCCGGCGCGTTCGATGACCTGGTAACTGCCCCCCAGCGCCAGCGCATCTTCGACCGCTATTCCCGGCACCTCGGTGAACTTACGGGCCGGCGTTCCGCGGCTGCCGCGTCTCCGGCCACCGCCGTTGCCGTCGCTAGGTCGATGCCGCGACCGGCAGCGTCGCCACCTCCCGCACCGGCCTCGCCGGCCCGCGCTGACCTCCCGCCGCGACGCCCACCCCCGCCGCGACCTTCCGCCCCGTCAATTGACTGGAGCTGGCTCGCCGAACAGCAGGCGAACCTCTTCCTGTTCGCCGGCGCCTTCCTCGTCGTCGTGGCTGCCCTCATCTACGTGGGCTACTCGAAGCAGGCCGTGAGCGGTCCACTGAAGATGAGCCTCTTCGTTGCGTACACGCTCGCCTTCATCGCCGCGGGCATCGCCTGCATCCGCATCCCGCGCGTCGCGATCGCCGGACGCGTGTTCCTCGCTGTCGGCATGATGCTCGTCCCGCTGAACTTCGTCGCCGCCTCGAACATCTTCCGCGACGAGAAGCTGAACGCGGAGGCGATGTGGCTCGCCGGCTCCCTCACGACGGTCCTGCTGTACTCCGCGGTGGCTGCGATCGGCGCCGGACGCAACTACGCGCTGAGCGCCGGTATCGCCGTCTTCAGCGCCGCCGCAGCCGCTGTCGCGATTGCCGATGTCAGCATTGCGTGGGTTGCACTGTGCTTCCTCGCCGTGTGTCTCGCCATCGCCGCCGCCGATGTCGTCGCCCCGAAGGACCTCCGCGAACGCCTCACGCGCATTTGGCTGTTCGAGGCGCACGCGGTCGCTGCGGCGTCGGTGGCCTTCGCCATTCTCGTGGCGCTGGTCTTTGCCATGATGGGCCGCGAAGCGCCCGACCACACCCGATGGTTCCTCCCGCTCACCTTCGCCGCGGCGCTCGCGTACGCCGCCTTCCCGCTGCTTCGCGAGCGGCACCGCGAAGCCTCCGTCGCCGCGCTTGCTATGTTCGCCGGCGTCTGGCTGTCCCTCGTCTACGCGACGCACCTGCCGGTCGAGGACTACGTCGTTGCCATCGCGGCGCTCGCGCTGGCGTTCGAGCTCATGGCGCTCGGTCTCGAGAGCGAACGCATCGCCCGCCGGCTCCCAGAAGGAACGCGCGACTCGGCGAACCTCGGCGGCGTTCTCGTCTCCTTCGTTGGCACGGGAATCGCGGCGATCGTCGTCGCCACTGCCGCCAGCTCGAATTCCGAGCACCAGTTCGTCCTCCATACTCGATGGTTCCTCGCACCGTCGGCCGCCGTGATCCTCTGCGTCTCCGTGCTGAACGCCTGGCGCTGGCGCCGTCACGAAGGTGTCGTCGCAGCCGCCGCAGTGCTCGTCGCCCTCGCCGCGTCCGTCGTCTACGGTCTCGACGTCAGCCTGCAGTTCTACGCTCCCGCCATCGTCGACCCCGCGCTCGCGCTCGCGTTGGTCGTCGTTGTGCGACGCTCGAACCTGTTCGATCGCATCTTCCCGGAAGGCTGGCGCGAGGACGCGATGCTGATCGCGCGCGCATCGGTTCCGGTTGGAGCGTTCGTCGCCTTGGTCGCCGCACTCGCCCTCGACGCAACATGGATCATGACGGCAACATTCGGGCTCGCTGCCATCTTCTACGCCCTCGACGCGCTCGGCACCCGCGAGCGTGCCGCAGCCACCGGCTTCGCCGTGAGCCTGGTCGCCGCTGCGGCGGCCGTGGTCTTCGGGCTCGACGTGAGCAGGCAGTTCTACGCGCCTGCCCTGGTGGCGCCGGCGATCGCGCTGCTCGCGCTGACTGCTGCCACCCGCCGCCTCAAGCTCAGCGAGAGGCTCGCGACCGGTTGGGCCGCCGACGTCCGCCTGGTTGCCCACGTCGCCACGCTCGGTGGCTGCGCTGTCGCCGTCAGCGCGGCATTGGGTATCGATGCGCGCTGGCTCGCGGTGCCCGTATTTGCGATGGCCATGGCCTTCTACGCGCTCGATGCCGTCGCACATCGGGACCGTGCGGCTGTCGCCGGATTCGCCCTCGCGTCTGTCGCGATCTGCGTTTCGGTCTGCTTCGCCCTCGGCGCGAACACCGAGTACTACGCCTTCGCGATCATCACGCCCGCGCTGATTCTCGTCGTCGCCGAGCGCTCCGTCTTAGCGCGCCATCTAGACGCGCTGCTCGCCGACGGTTGGCGGACCGATGCCCTCGCGCTCGCGCGCGCTGTCGCCGGCGGTGCCGCGCTCCTCGCCTCCCTCGCCGCGATCGCCGTCGCGCAGCCGCGCGCGTCGTATCACCCCGATGCGCACTGGTTCCTGCCCGTCACGTTCGCGCTCGTTGCGCTATTCTTCGCGCTCGACGCTTCTCGCCAACGCCGCGCGGACCTCTCTGCTGCGCTCGTCGCGTCCGTTACGGGCGTTGCTGCCGGAATCGTCTACGTCGCGCAGCTCGACGCCGAGTATTACGGCGTCGCGTTCGTCGCGACAGGCAACGTCTTCGCCGCGGGCGGCCGCCTCTGGTCGCCGCGCTGGCTCGACGCGCGTGTGCGCGACGTCGCCGCGGCGATCGCCGTCACCGCCGCATGGTTCGCCTTCGAGAACGCGTACGCGCACGCGGCGCGAGCCGGTGCGTTCGTGCACCTGTCCGCCGCGCTCTTCTATGCGCTCGCCGCTCTCGGCGACACGAGCAATCTCACCGCCGGACGCGTCCTCGGCATGAAGGACGACGAGCGCGTGCGGCTTGCGGCCGGATGGCTCTACGCCGCCGGCCTCACGCTCACGCTCGGCTATGTATTCCTGCTGCGCGGCCTCCCCGGCGGGCCGGACGACACCGAATCCGGAACGCTCGCGTGGCCGGTGCTCTGGCTCGCGCTCGGATTCATCGCCGTCGCCGCCTCGACGCGATGGTGGCGCCGCGACTTCGCCCCGCACATCTATGTGATGTCGCTGCTGCTCGCCGTGGTGTCGCTTGCCGGCTCCAACGACGCGCAGACGCTCGCTATCGTGCTCACGTCGTTCATCGCCGCCTACTCGGTCGCCGCCGTGTTCGAGCGCGAACCGCTGCTCGGCGCCCCTGCGATCGCATTCGGCTTTGCCGCCGTTCCCGCCTGGCGCGCGGCCGCCGATGCGCCGTTCTACACGGTCCCGCTCGCATATTCCGGCATCGCGATCGGTCTATGGGCCTCGGGCGTCGCGCTGCTGAAGGTTGCGCCGCGATGGTCCAACGCCCTCCGCGCGTGCGGTGGGTTGTACGCGCTCGTCGCGCCCGCTGCTGGCGTCGGCGCGCTGATGCTCCACACGCACCACCATCTCTACGGGAACGTCCCGTTCGAGCGTTCGCTGCCGTACCAGGCCACGACGCTCGCCGTCGGCCTCGTGGGCGCGCTCGCCATCGCCGAGGCCGCGATCTGGCGACGGGGTTGGGCGCTCGTCGGTGGTACCGCCATCATGGTCATCTCGGTCCTCCTCGCCGTCGGGCGGTTCCACCCCGGATCGATACAGCCCTACACCGCAATCCTCGGCGCATACCTGGTGGCGCTCGGCGTGTTCGGGCTCGGTCGGCTGCGACTGATCCCCGACACCGAAGGCATCGCCCCGTGGGCGGAAGCCGCCGGAGCGGCGCTCATCATGGCCCCGTCGTTCCTTCGTTCCCTCGACGGTGGCTGGTGGTATCAGTCGGTGGTGCTGATCGAGGCGGTAGTCTTCATCACGATTGCCGTTACGCTGCGCCGCCGCGCGCTCCTCGCCGTCGCCCTGGGTGCAATGGTCCTCGTCGCCGCGCGCTCCCTTTTCGACGCCATCCATGCGCTGCCGAATTGGATCGTGATCATGCTGGCGGGCATGGCGCTGCTCGGCGTCGGCATGGGCATCCTCGTGGGCCGTGATCGGTGGACGCGATGGCAGGACGCGCTCGTCGAATGGTGGCGGCACCTGGACAAAGCCACGCCCGCCTGACGTAGCGAGTTCGAGTCAGCGACGAGTGCGAAGTTGATCAGTCGCGCGCGAGAATCAGCGTACCGGTGGCGCTCAGCGTGCCGCCGGTGCCATTCACCAGCGCCAGCTTCGCGTCCTTCACCTGCCGCTCGCCGCACTCGCCGCGCATCTGCCGCGTAGCCTCGACAAGCAGGAACATCCCGTACATGCCCGGATGGGTGTACGAGAGCCCGCCTCCGTTCGTATTCATTGGGAAGTCGCCGCCCGGCGCCGTGCGCTGGTTCGAGACGAACGGTCCACCCTCGCCCTTCTCGCAGAAGCCCAGCTCCTCGAGCGTCACCAGTGCCGTGTACGTGAACGAGTCGTACACCTCGACGACGTCGATGTCCTCCTGCCGCACGCCCGCCATCTCGAACGCCGCCTTCCCCGAGTACCGCGCCGGCGTCCGCGTGATGTCATCCATCCCCAGCAGCGATTGATGCGTGCTAGCCTCACCCGACCCCAGTACCCACACTGGAGCCTTCGCGAAGTCCCGCGCCCGCTCCGCGCCGACGACAACGATCGCCCCGCCCGCGTCCGTCACCAGGCAGCAGTCGTAGATGTGGAACGGGTACGCGATCCATCGGGACGACAGGACGTCTTCGATCGTCAGCGGGTCGCGCATCATCGCCTTCGGGTTGAGCTGCGCCCACTTTCGCGTGGCTACCGCGATCTCCGCCAGTTGCTCGCTCGTCGTGCCGTACTCGTGCATGTGCCGCGTCGCTGCCATGCAGTACGCGCTCGGCGCGCCGCCGACGCCGAACGGAGCTTCGAACTGCGCCGCCGGTAACGTCGCGTCGAAGAACCCGCCACCGCGCGGTCCCCGCCGGCTCCTCGCCGAGAACCCAGTCTCGCCGTGCGTGATCAGCGCGACGCTGCACAGCCCGGCGTTGATCGCGGCCGCGGCGTGCTCGACGTGGATCACGAACGACGAGCCGCCCGTCATCGTGCTGTCGGTGAACTTTGGCACGATGCCGAGGTATTCGCAGAGCTGCGTGCTCGCCATGCCGCCGATGCCGCACGTGAACACCGCGTCCACTTCCGACTTGTCGATGCCCGCATCGCGCAACGCGTTTCGCGCCGCCTGCGCGTGCATCATGATCGGCGTCATGTCCGGCACGATGCCGATGCTGTCCGTCTCGTCCGCTCCGACGATCGCGACGCGCTTCTTGAGGCTCGAGCGGTCCACCGGCTGCGGCGAGGGCTTCGTCCCCGCTCGCGCGGTCGCCGCCGGTCGTCGCGCGGCGCGCCGCGCCGATGTGAGCGTCACTTCGCGGGCCTGAAGAGCGGCATCGTGATCTCGTCCGTCGCGTCTTCCCACGCCACTTCGACCGGCATGTCACACACGATCTCGCCCGGCGACGGCTCGACGTCGATAAGGGTAGTCATCAGGCGCGGCCCCTCGTCGAGTTGCACGATCGCAGTCACGTACGGCGGCGTGAAGCCCGGCATCTGCTGCCGAAACTGGATCGCGAAGGTGTACAGCGTCCCGCGACCGCTGCACGTCCGCCACTCGATGTCCCAGCTGAAGCACTTCGGGCAGAACTGGCGCGGATAGAAGAAGAACTGCTCGCACGCGCGGCAGTACGGCAGCGACAACTCATGCCGCTTGCATGCGTCCCAGAACGGCTGCGTCTCGGGCGATGGATACGGCAGCGGTTTCGCGTAGTCAGCCATTCGCCGAGTTTACGGTTCGCAGTTCACAGTGGGAAGCGCTCTCGCGAACGCTGGGTTATTTCTGGTTGACCGGCTTCAGCGCGCCATTGAAGTCGACCCTGAACTTGCTAGTGGCTCCGCACTGTGGACACTTGACCTCGTAACGTTCACCCCACTCGTCTGATGAGCCACCGCTGCTCCCGAAGATCGCGCTTAGCACCACGTGGACACCCAATGCCCACGCAAGGCGGCGCGCGCGGCGAGCCCGCGGAACGGAGAGGGGCTGCTCACAGCTGGAGCAATGGATAGTAGGAGGCGTGCTCATCGCTGCTCCCGGTACGTGCGCTGGTTCCGCCGACCGGAGACTATCACACGGCCAGCACGATCTTCCCGAACTGCTCCCGGTCCAGCAGCCGCCGCACGGCGGCCCGCGCCTCCGACAGCGGATACACGCGATCGACCACCGCGCGCAGCCGCCCGTCGGCGAAGCACGGCAGGTACCGAATCATCTCCGCCTTCGTCCCCATGAACGACCCGATGATCGCCTGCTGCGAGAGGAAGAAGCGCGACACGTTGAACGTCGCATCGTTCCCCGCCGTTGCTCCGCATGTCACTACCCGCCCGTTGCGAGCCAGCGCGCGGATGCTCCTGTCCATGATCTCCGCGCCGACGTTCTCCACCACCATGTCCACCCCGCGCCCGCCCGTCAGCCGGCGCGCCTCCTCCGCCAGGTCGTGCGTCGTGTAGTTGATCGTCTCGTCCGCCCCCAGGTCGTGCGCCTTCGCCAGCTTCTCGTCCGAGCCCGCGCTCGCGATGACCCTCGCGCCGTGCAGCTTCGCCACCTGGATCGCCGCCACGCCCACCCCGCTTCCGGCCGCGTTCACCAGCACCGTCTCCCCGTATCGCAGTTGTGCGCGCGTGATGATCATGTGCAGCGCAGTCGTGAACACCAGCGGGATCGACGCCGCCTCCTCGAACGAGAGGTTCGCCGGCTTGCGCATCACGTTCGCCTGCGGCGCGACGACGTACTCCGCCATCCCGCCGCCCCGACCCTGGCCGAGCAGCCGGTACTGCCGGCACAGGTTGTCGTCGCCGCCAAGGCACGCCTCGCACGCGCCGCAGCTCACCCCCGGATGCAGCACCACCTCGTCGCCCGCCTTCGCCGACGTCACGCCGTCGCCCACGCGCTCCACGACCCCTGCGATATCGGATCCGAGGATCCGTGGCGGATCGAATGCCGCCTTTCGAGGGTCCTTGCCGGCCCACGCTTCGAGATGATTCAGCGCGACTGCCTTCACCCGCACCAGCACCTCGCCCGGCCCCGCCGACGGCTCCGGCGCGTCTTCGTACACGTACTCGTCAGCGCTTCCCGACCGATGCAGCCGCACTGCCTTCATCGTTGCTCCTCGAACTCGCTCGCAGGTCGCTCGCTACAATAGCCGCACTCTCCCGTACCCGCATCTCCGACGGAGCCGCGCCCGTGGCCGAAGCGATGCGCAACCTGCCGATCCTCACAGCAGAGGAACTGTCCTCGCGGCTCGGCGAGTTCTACAAATCGCTCGAAGAGTTCAACGACGGCTGCTGGTTCGAGTCGCACGAGACCCTCGAAGATCTCTGGATGGTGACGCCCTGGCCGGAGCGACAGTTCTTCCAGGGCATCATCCAGCTCGCCGCGGCGTTCGTGCACTACGCGCGCCGCGAATATCCGGGCATCCTCAAGCTCCTCGACGCCGCCATCGAGAAAGTGAGCGAGTTCCAGCCCGAAGCCTTCGGCGTGGACACCGGCGCGCTCATCGACCAGATGCAGCGCGCCCGGGATGAGTTCAACCGCCTCGGCGAAGCACACTTCCTCGACCTCGATGAAGCGCTCGTACCGGTGATCGCCTTCCGCCGTGCCGACACCGCCATTTGACGATCGCCGCACCGTCGCCGATCATGCGCGCACCGCCAAGAGGAGCACAGGGATGACATCGAATCTCCAGAAGACGCTTCCCGCATCCGAAGAGATGGCAGAGCGGCTGCGCACCTGGGCGCAGCGCTACATCGTCACCGGCGCGGCCGTCGGCTGGATCCACGGCGACGAAAGCGGATCGGCGTCGACCGGCGTGATCAACGTCAACACCGGCGTTGACGTCACGCCCGACACCCTCTTCCAGATCGGCTCGATCACCAAGGTCTACACCACGACGTTGATCATGCAGCTCGTCGACGAGGGCCGCGTCGATCTCGACGCGACAGCGGTGACCTACCTGCCGTACCTGCGCTTCGCCGATCCCGATCTGACCCGAAACGTCACCATCCGCCAGCTCCTGACGCACACGAGCGGCGTGGACGGCGACTTCTTCGATGACTTCGGCCGTGGCGACGATACCGTCGCGCGCTACGTCGACGCCTGCGCGCGGCTTCCCTTCGTCTTCCCGCCCGGCGAGATGTGGTCGTACGCCAACGCGGGATTCGTTGTGCTGGGCCGCATCATCGAGGTGCTGACCGAAAAGCCGTGGCGCGACGCGCTCACCGAGCGCTTGCTGAAGCCGCTCGGCCTGACTCACACCACCACGCTGCCCGAAGAGGCGTTGTTGCACCGCGCCGCCGCGGGTCACATGGTCGACCTGTCGCGGAAGGTGACCCTGACGCCCGTCTGGAGCATGAGTCCGAGCCAGGCGCCCGCCGGATCGACTCCCTGCGCCAGCGTCGAGGACCTGCTTGCGTTCGCCCGAATGCACATGAATCACGGCGTTGCGCCCGACGGCACGCGCGTCCTGTCCGAGGCGTCCGTGAACGCGATGCAGCAGGCACAGTTCGATCTCCCCGACCCGCTTATCGGCGCGGCGCACTGGGGCCTGGGCTGGATGCTGTTCGATTGGGACGGCCGCCGAGTGATCGGCCACGACGGCGGGACGATCGGGCAGCTCTCATCGTTGCGGGTTTGGCCCGAGCAGCGAGCCGCCATCGCGATCCTCACGAACACTTCCCCGACGGGCCGGCTGCTGTCGGATCGCGTCCATCGCTGGCTGTTTGGCGAGTTGGGCATCGAGCTTCCCGCGCGCCTGAAGCCCCCGGAGCAACCGGCGGAGGTTGACTTGTCACTGTACACAGGCACATACGAGCGCGTGTCCGCCCGGATCGAGGTCAGCGAACGCGACGGGCAGCTCTACTCCCAGTACAAGAACACCGGGGCGCTCGCCGACGTGAACCAGGAGCTTCCGCCTCAATTGCTGACACCCGCCGACGCATCGTCATTCGTGGGGTCCGCCGTGATCCCCGGGGTGTTCGAACCCGTGCGCTTCAGCGGGTTCGAAGATGGGCGCCCGCGGAATCTGCTGTTGGGTGGCCGCGTCGCGCGGCGCGTCGGCTGATGCCCGGCACCAATTGACGATTGTGCCTCAGTAACCGATCATGCCCGCACCACCACAGCTCTCGTGCCCGAACCACTCGGCGCGAAGGAGGACAGCATGAGCATCAACGGCGCCACCGCTCGCCCGGGGATCGTCATCACCGGAGCCTCCACGGGCATCGGTGAAGCCACCGCGCTCCGCCTCGAGAAGATGGGCTTCCGCACCTTCGCTGGCGTGCGGAAGCAGTCCGACGCCGACAACCTGCTCGCCAAGGCTTCTTCTGCCGGCCTTCTCCAGCCCATCACGCTCGACGTAACGGATGCGACCTCCATCGCGTCCGCCGCCCGCACCGTCGCCGACGCCGTCGGCGACCGCGGCCTAGCCGGGTTGGTGAACAACGCCGGCATATCCGTCGCGGCGCCGATGGAGCTCGTCCCGCTCGATGATCTCCGCCGCCAGCTCGAGGTCAACCTCGTCGGCCCCGTCGCCGTCACCCAGGCGTTCCTGCCCCTCATCCGCAAGTCCCGCGGCCGCGTCGTGAACATCGGCTCGATTGGAGGCCGCGTCTCAACGCCGCTCCTCGGCCCGTATTGCGCGTCGAAGTTTGCCATCGAAGCGATCACCGACGTCCTCCGCATCGAGCTGCGCCCGTGGGGCATCCACGTCGCCGTCGTCGAGCCCGGCAGCATTGCCACGCCGATCTGGGAGAAGGGCCAGGCGGGCGCGAATGATCTCGAAGCGACGCTGACGCCCGATCAACACGCGATGTACGACGGCACCATCGCTGCGATCCGCCAGGCTGCGCGCGAGGCCGAGGGCCGTGGCATCCCGCCCGACGCCGTCGCAAAGGCCGTCGCCCACGCCCTGACCTCGAAGCGTCCCAAGACGCGCTACATCGTCGGCACCGACGCCCGCATCCAGGCGCTCGCCCACTCGGTGCTCCCCGACCGCCTCTTCGACAGCCTGATCGCCCGCATGACCAAGCTCCCGAAGGCGGCGCCGTCGCCAGCCGACTCCGAGACGCGCGCGAAGTCACCGGTCGCGTAGGCCGCCGCCAGCAGACGGCATGCCGCCGTTCGACGCTCACGACCTCGCGCACGAACTGCTCGACACCCTCGACAGCGGACACCTCATCGACCCGCCGACGAGTCGTTACGACGGTCTCGACCTTGCCACTGCCTACACCGTCGCCGCCGAGATCACGCGCCTCCGCATCGCCCGCGGCGAGCAGCCCGTCGGCCGGAAGATCGGCTACACGAACCGGAACATCTGGCAGCAGTACAACGTCTACGCCCCGATCTGGGGCCATATGTACGAGCACACAGTCCACGGTGATGCGACCATGTCGCTCGCGAAGATGGTCTCGCCCCGCATCGAACCCGAGATCGCGTTCAAGCTCCGCTCGCCTGTTCCCGCCGGCTGCACCGCGCCCGCAGACGTCCTCCAGCATGTCGAATGGCTCGCGCGCAGCTTCGAAATCGTCGACTGCCACTATGCCGGCTGGAAGTTCACCGCCCCCGACTCGGTGCTCGACTTCAGCCACCACGCCGCCCTCGTCGTCGGCGAGCCTCTGCCGCTCGACTCACACGAGATAACGCACATGGTCGAAGCGCTCGCCTCCTGCACAGTGACGCTCGCTCAGGACGGCGCGCTGGTCGAAACCGGGATTGGCGCCAACGCTCTCGGCCACCCCGCGCTCGCACTCGCCTTCCTCGCCGACGCCCTCGCCGAACAGCCCACCGCGCCGCCGCTCCAGCCCGGCGAGATCATCACCACCGGCACCCTGACCTCCGCCATGCCCATCGCCCGCGGAGAGACGTGGTCGACCGAGACCTCCGGACTCCCGGTGACGCCCCTCACCGTCACGTGCGGCTAACGCCGCGACGTTCCCGGAGCCAGCTCGCACCGATTCGCGCGAAACTAAGAATTACCAATCCTGCGCCTTGCTGCGATGGATCTGATACGGTCCGCGGCCCGCGCCTCGCCGAGTGTCTCGGTAAGAGGAGGAAGGCCGTGGAACGCAACTCGCAACTGGGCAGGATCCTTGAATCGAGACGGCGACGCAGCATCTCGCCATCGCGTACCGCTGCCCATATTGGCGACCTTCCGGCGCCCGCGAGCGACATAATCCGGCGCCTGCTGCGGCGTCTCGACTCATGGTCGCGCGAGCACGGCAAGCAGCGCCGCCGTCGCATGCTCATGGCCGCGACGGTCGGCGCCGTCGTCATTGGCATCGCCGGCCTCGTCACCGCTGCCGTCCTGTTGAGCAGCGGCGACGGCGGACAGACAGCCACGGTGCAGCGCGACGCTGCCGATCCGCCGCCGGCCGCAGCACTCGAAGCGTCCGACGATGCCGTCCCGAGCTCCGGCGCCCAGGGTGCCGGTAACGATGACGGCAGCTCGAACTCTGACTCCGGGCAAGGCGCACCCGGCGGCTCCGATCCCACCGGCGTGCGTACCGACCGGATCGCCGGGCACGGCGTCCT
>CAZAPT010000036.1:0-29028 GCA_964487335.1 uncultured Dehalococcoidia bacterium | reverse complement strand
AAGCACGGGTCCGTATTCACGCCATTTCGCCGACCCTTTCCACCTTCCTGTGTCTCCGGGCAACCGTCGCCGTCGGAATCTGTGGCCGGGAACCCATACGCGCCGCGATCGATGACCGGAACGGTATCGCCGTTTCCATCGGCTATCCGGATGCGCCCGTCGAGGTCCGATGTCGGGATGTTGGGTGCGCCGTTGTCGCCGGTATCGATCGACGGCGACGACGCCTGAAGGCGGTAGTCGCCGTTTTCGACGTAGGCGCCGGCGCCGTCGAAGGCTGCATCGCGGTGACCAGTGATGTTTGGGGGGCTGGCGATGAGACGAACGACGCCGGCGTCGCGGCCGCGGTCGTCGCGTTGTTCACGAGCGCCGGCGGTTGCTTCGATGCGTCGATCGCGGTGCTGGCGTTCGTCTGTTGGGTGCTCGGCGAGATCTGCACCGTCACGGTGGTCGATGACGGCGCCGGCACCAGCGGGGGCGACGCCGCGCCTGAGGGATACGCGGCAACGAGCGGGAGAGCGATGGCGGCGAACAGCAGCGGGAGGCGCGGGATGCGTCGCATACGGCAAACCTCGGGAAGCGTGATTCGGCGAAAACGCGGCTCATCGCCAGTCTGCGAAGCGCGGCCGCAGAGCTTCAATCGCCCGACGGGTGAGGCCCCGCATCGGTCAGCAGAAGTTATGCAGATGACACGCGAGCGGCACGCCGGTCAGCGGCGGCGATCTCTCGCCGGCCGTTTACATCGGATCTGAACTTCCGGTGTCGACACCGGGATCTCTCGCCTCAAGCATTTTCGCGGGCGGATTCCGCGACCGACGGACGAGGAACAGGCACATCCCTACGGCGAACAGCGCTGCGCCGGCCATCAGCGTGGCCCACGGCAGGCTGACGGCGAGCGCAACGCAACCGCCAGCGCCGACGACAGAGATCCATCGCGGCCAACGGCGCTGATCGCGCGCAAGCGTCCACGCGGACGCGTTCGCGACCGCGTAGTAGAAGAGGACGGCGAACGAGCTGAAGCCGACGGCATCGCGCACGTCGATCGTCGCCGCGAGCGCCGCGACGATCATCCCGGCGACGATCTCCGCGCGGTATGGCACGCGATGCCGGGGATGCACGGCATCGAACCACGCCGGCAGGTCTCGCTTCTGCGCCATCGCGAACGACGTGCGGCTGACGCCCGCGAGCAGCGACAGCAGGACGCTGAGCGATGCGATCGCCGCGCCGGCACGCACGACCGGCGCGAGCCAATCGGCGTTCCCAGCCTCGACCGTGCTGACGAGCGGCGCCGCAGCGTGCGCCAACCCCTCCGGACCGAGCGCGATCAGCGCGGCTGAAATCACGGCCGCGTAGACGGCGACGGTGATCGCGAGCGCGATTGGGATCGCACGCGGAATCGTGTGCTCCGGATCCGTGACTTCTTCGCCCAGCGTGGCGATGCGCGCGTAGCCCGCGAACGCGAAGAAGAGCAGCGCTCCGCCCTGGAGCACGCCGAGCCCGCCGGGCGGCGGTGCGGACGGAAACGGCTGCGTCAGATCGGGGTGATCGAGTCCGATCGTCGAGAGCACGACGCACGCGAGCACGACGAGGACGATCACGACGAACCAGCGCGCGACGGCGGCGGTCTTTTCTACGCCGAAGTAATTCACTGCGGTGAATGCGAGCACGGCAACGACCGCGAGAGGCCGCGCGTAATCCTCGTTGACGTAGGTGCCGAAGGTCAGCGCCATCGCCGCGCAGCTCGCGGTCTTGCCGACGACGAAACCCCATCCGGCGAGAAACCCCCACACGTGCCCGAGGCGCTCGCGCCCGTAGACGTACGTGCCGCCGGCCGCCGGATACAGCGCCGCGAGCTGCGCCGACGACAGCGCGTTGCACGTCGCGACGCCCGCGGCGATGAGCAGCGAGACGAGGAGCCAGCTCTGCGCCGCATCAGCCGCCGGACTGATTGCGGAGAAGATGCCGGCGCCGATCATCGCGCCGAGGCCGACGAAGATCGCGTCGCCGAGCGTGAGCTTGCGCGCGAGCGTGCGCGGCCCGGTCTGCGCGGATGCCATCGACCGATTGTCGCTCAGCGGGTGGCGTTGGGTCTAAGGAGGAAGACGCAGCGATCCGCAGTCGAATGACGATGCGGAGGAGGGAACAGTATCAGCGCTCCACTCGCCGGTGCCTGACGGCACGGCCTCGAGATGATTGTCGACAAGACCATACGTCGTCGTCTTGCCGCCGTAGCGCAGTGGCGTTTCAGAGATCCGGCTGAAGGTCGTCTCGACCAGCGTTTCGTCCCGGCACTGCAGTCCGGCGCCGTTGCCAACGCTCGCGCCGACAGCGAAGAGGGGCGGCATCCAGTGCGGATCGGGATTCGTGATCCGGGCGAGTGCGCACGCCGCGGGATCCAGCTTGAAAATATCTACCCACGTCGTGTACGCGCCGCTGCCCGTCGCCACGAACAGCTCATCGCGGCCATCGTCGTCCACATCGTAGCCACCGATCGGCACGACTCGCTGCGACGTCGTGGGCGCTGCCTCGATGTTGAACGCGCCGCGCTCGTCCAGGACCAGCTGGAGCTGCTGGCTGCCTCCACTTGGTGTCGATCCCCCATCGGATGGAGGCGCCCCGGGCTGGGTGAAGATCGTGAGGCGATCGGGGACCCCGTCGCCGTCAGCGTTGACGATGACGTCGGCGGGAGACTTCGGCTGGATGACGCCGGAGGGCGCGCAGTAGATCGGTGCCGGGGTCGGCGACGATAAGCCGCTCGCGGCCGTTGCCATCGGCGGCGTTGTCATCGCCGTCGGCGCGGTCGACGCCCCTCCGCTGCATGCAACGGTCGCGGCCGCCAGTGCGCCGATCAGCACGAGAAGTCTCGCTCGAGGCGCGGAGCGGGGCGCGGGAAGGTGCTCGAACATCGAGCCTATTCTCCAATGGCCGGAAGTGGGACGCTGCACGCCCGGCCTACGGTTCGTCGACGGGAGCCGTCCGAGCACCCTGCGCAGGACGCAACGTCCTCGTATGAAGGCTCGAACCGATAGCCACTATACTTTTCGTGTTTCGGGAGATTTGATGCGTGTACGGGCGTGATCTGCTGTCCATCGCCGACCTCAGCGCGGAGGAGGTCGAGCTCATCCTCCAGACGGCGCTCGGTCTGAAGCGCGACGGCGGGGGAGGCGACCTCCTCGCTGGCAAGACGCTGGCCATGGTGTTCGAGAAGCCGTCGCTGCGAACGCGCGTCAGCTTCGATGTGGCGATGCAACAACTCGGGGGCCACGCGGTGTACCTGAGCCAGTCGGAGGTGGGACTCGGCCAGCGGGAGCCAGTGGCGGACGTCGCCCGGGTGCTGGGCCGTTATGTCGACGTGATCGCCGCCCGCACCTACGCCCACGACACGCTGCTCGGCCTCGCCCGGCACGCCGACGTGCCTGTCATCAACGCCCTCTCAGATGAGGAGCACCCGTGCCAGGCGCTGGCCGACCTGCTCACCGTTCTCGAGCACTGCGGGAAGCTGCGCGGGGTGCGGCTGGCGTACGTCGGCGACGGATTCAACGTGGCGGCTTCGCTCGCCGAGGCTTCGGCGTTGTCCGGCGTCAGCTTCGCGATGGCCTCGCCCGAGGGGTATGCCTTACCGGATCCGACGATGCGCCTCGTTGAGCGGGTTGCCGAAGAGAACGGTGGGCGCTTCGACCGCTACGAATCCGCGGCCGAGGCGGTTCGGGGGGCCGACGTGGTCTATACGGACGTCTGGACGAGCATGGGGCAAGAGGACTCGTACGCTCAGCGTAAGGAGGCGTTCGCGGGGTACACGGTCACGGCGGACCTGATGACGCTGGCGAAGCCGTCGGCGATCTTCATGCACGACCTGCCGGCGCATCGCGGCGACGAGGTCAGCGAAGACGTCATCGAGGGACCGCAGTCGGTGGTGTTCGACCAGGCGGAGAACCGCCTCCACGCGCAGAAGGCCATCCTCGCGCTGGTCGCGAGCGAGCACGCACGGTAGCGCATGACTGACCTCTGGGACTTCCTGCACGACAACTTCCGCCAGTTCGACGCGACATCCGGCCTCGATGTCGCGATCATCGCGCTGATGTTCTTCTGGGTGCTGCTGCTGCTCCGCGGCACGACCGCCATGTCGGTGATCCGCGGCGTGTTCATCGTGCTGGTGGCGGCGTTCGCGCTCGGCCGCGTCTTCGACCTGAAGGTGCTGAACTTCCTGCTGCGCAACTCCTTCCTCGGACTCTTGATCGGCATCCCGATCATCTTCCAGGCGGAGATCCGGCGCGCGCTCGAGCGCGTTGGGCGGACCGGTGCGCGCGCGTTCGGCGCCGGCGTGCCGTACACCGAGACGGTCGATTCGGTCAGCGACGCCGCCCTCGACATGGCGCGGCGGAAGTTCGGCGCGCTGATCGTGATCGAGCGGGAGACGGGGCTGGGCGACTACATCGAGACCGGGATTGCGGTTGACGCGATCGCGTCGCCGGAGCTGATCGAAGGCATCTTCTATCCGAACTCGCCGCTGCACGACGGCGCCGCAGTGCTGCGCGGCAACCGCATCGTCGCTGCCGGATGCACGCTGCCGCTGTCCGACAACTCCCCGCCGGGCGAGCTGGGAACGCGGCACCGCGCGGGTCTCGGCATCACCGAGCGAACCGACGCGATCTCACTCGTTGTGTCGGAGGAGACCGGACGCATCTCGGTCGCGGCAGACGGGCGTATGTACATGCGGCTCGACGATGCACGGCTGCACTCACTCCTCGAGCGGCTGGTTGGCGGGCGGCGGAACGGGAGCACGCCATGACGACGCTGCAGCGCATCCAGCACGCGGCGTGGTTCATCCTTCGCGGCGCGGTGTCGTCGGTCGCGGGGAACCTGAGCTTGGCCGTGCTTTCGCTGGCGCTGGCGCTGAGCCTGTGGCTCTTCGTGAACGAGCGCGAGAACCCGAAGCAGGTGGAGACCTTCAACAGCGCCGTGCCCATCAAGTTCGTGAACGTGCCGAACGACCTGGCGATTGCGAACGCGTCCGAGACGAGCGTACGCGTGCAGGTCGAGGCGACGCAGAGCGATCTCTCGAAGCTCAGCGTGAACGACTTCGACGCGACGGCGAACCTCGGTGGATATCAGAAGGGCGTCGCATCGGTCGTGGTGTCGGTGAAGCCGCCGAACAGCAATGTGAGCATCACCGACGTGACGCCGCTGAAGGTGGACGTCACCCTCGAGGACCTGCGGTCGAAGGACGTGCCCGTGAAGGTCGCGTTGACCGGCACGCCGCAGCTCGGCTTTACGGCGGGCGACCAGAGCGTCACCCCGGAACGCGCGACCGTGAGCGGCGCCGAGAGCCTGGTCGCGCTGGTGGACTCGGCGGCCGCGGACGTCGGGCTCACGGGACTGCGGGTGGACATCGACAACGAGCGGGTCGCGCTGAAGCCGAGAGACGCGCGCGGCGGCGAGATCAGCCGCGTCACCGTGAACCCTGCGTCAGCCAGCGTGAGCGTGAAGCTCGTGCAGACGGACTTCAGCCAGAACTTCGCCGTGACGCCATCGATCCGCGGGATCCCGGCGGCCGGCTACAACGTCACGGGGATCACCGTCGATCCGAACACCGTCGTCGTCACGGCGCCCAAAGATGTGCTGCAGCAGATCGATGCTGTGCGCGGCATCGCGACGGAAGAGATCTCGATCGCCGACCAGCGCAGCGACGTCATCCGCCAGGTCGATGTTGTGCTGCCGGACCGCGCGCACCTGCAGACCGACACGAAGGTGAACGTCCACATCGCGATCTCGCCGTCGCGCGGCGAGTTCACGTTCGGCGCGGCGCCGCAGCTTCGTAACGTCAGCAACAATCTGGCCGCGACGGTCGCCGATGCCACGGTGACGGTTACCCTGTCCGGCGATCTGCCGACGCTGCAGTCGTTGGGTCCGGGCGCCGTGTCCGTGACGGTCGACTGCTCCGGGCTGGGACCAGGGCTGTACGCGATCACGCCGCAGGTGCAGGCGCCGCCGGGGGTGACGGTGGTGCGAGTCGATCCGGCGCAGGTCGGCGTGGCCCTTACAGCGCGGCCGTAGGCGTTTCGGCGCCTCACAACGACTCCCAAATGCACAGGCGAGGCGGCTGTGCCACATTGTCTGCAGCGAGAGCATCGTGGTGAAGTTCGACATGAGCCAGCATTCGAGTACGACGTCAACCGCCATCGCGCAGAACCCGATCGTCGCGATCGTGGGGCGCCCGAACGTGGGGAAGTCCGCGCTGTTCAACCGCATCGTGGGCGGACGGCCGGCGCTGGTCGAGGACATCCCCGGCACGACGCGCGACCGCATCTACGGCGACGCCGAATGGCGCAACCGAGAGTTCCAGATCGTCGATACCGGCGGCCTGGAGCCGGACGAGCCCGGCACGTACACCCCGCTGGTACGCGCGCAGGTCGAGCAGGCGCTGCGCGAGGCCGACATCATCCTCTTCGTCGTCGATGCCAAGAGCGGCGCGACTGCGGCCGACGAGGAAGTCGCCGACCTGCTGCGGCGTACGAACAAGCCGGTGCTGCTGCTCGCCAACAAGGCGGAGAACCTCGAGCGGCAGGAAGCGGCGGTGTCGTTCTACGAGCTGGGGCTCGGCGAGCCGATCGCTACGAGCGCGAACCACGGCCTCGGCGTCGCGGATGTGCTCGACATGGTCGTCGACTCGCTGCCGCCAGCGGAAGAAGCGGAGGACCTCGAGACGGACGAGCTGCGGCTCGCGATCGTCGGCCGGCCGAACGTCGGGAAGTCGGCGCTGCTCAACGCGATCCTCGGCGAGGAGCGCGTGATCGTGAGCGACGTTCCCGGCACGACGCGCGACGCCATCGACACGCCGTTCACGTTCGGCGACCGGGAGCTCGTGCTCGTGGACACTGCGGGCCTGCGACGCCGCGGGAGCATCGAGCCGGGCGTCGAGAAGCATTCGGCGCTGCGGGCGCGGCGCGCGCTCGAGCGAGCGCAGGTCGCGCTGTGCGTCTTCGACCTGTCGGAGAGCTTCACGGCGCAGGACGCGCACATCGTCGGCTACGCGCTCGAGGCGTTCCGCGGCGTGATCGTCGTCGCGAACAAGTGGGACCTGGTGCGCGAGCGCGAGTGGACGCAGGAGGACTGGGACCGGCGGCTGCGCTGGAAGCTGAAGTTCGCCTCGTGGGTGTCGATCCGCTTCACATCCGCGAAGGAGGGCGAGGGGATCAGCAATGTCCTTGCCGAAGCCGTGCGCATCGGCGACGAGCGCCAGCGTCGCATCGAGACGGGCGCGCTGAACAACGCGCTGCGCAAGGCGATCGCCGAGAAGCCACCGCCGGTGCCGTCGAAGGGCGGACGGCTCAAGCTCCTGTACGCGACGCAGGCGGAAGTGGACCCGCCGACGTTCGTGCTGTTCCTCAACGACCCCTCGCGCGCGCACTTCAGCTACCGGCGGTACATCGAGAACGTGATCCGCCGCAATTTCGGCTTCGAGGGAACGGCGCTGCGGCTGGTGTTCCGCGGCCGCGGGGATGAGACGCCCGCGTAGAATGTGCGAGTGTCGCATTGGATTGGTTTCGCAACGCTCGTCTGTTCACTGACGGTCCTCTTATCGTGTGACTCGCACTCTTCAGTCGCCGATGGCTCGAAGAGCGAGGCCGGATCGGTGCTGCACATCTCAGACGTCATCAACGATGGGTTGCTTCGCATCGAAGATCTTCCAGACGGAACTATCCTGTCGCGCAGGTTAGTCGGCCCGGTAATTCCGTCTGAGAGTTGCACGGGTACGGCCGATGGAACCGGACAAGTCGCATTCACGTTGCCACCGTCCGAGAACCTAGCTGAAACGATCTCGGCGTGGCCTGACGGACCATGCGTGATCCAACTGATCCGGCGTGTATTCGACAACATGGTCGTCACGCCCGACGACCCACGACAACCACAATCCTGTTCCTAGGGACATTCGGCGACGACTCCGTCACGTTCACCGAGCACGTCGCCGGCGAATATTCGGACATCATCATCATTAGACGCGGGAACCTCGTCTTGAATGCGGACTTTAGTGACAGATCGCCGATTGACCATCAGCTCACCGCGAAGATCGCGTCCGCCGCGGATCGGCGATTAGCTGACCTTCAATCACGCCTCGTAGCAACTCAATAAGACAAGAGAAGATCGCCGAACTAGACGTCTGCTTAGCCCTGCGACGTCCGAATCGCGCGCGGCACGATCTCAATCACCCGCAGCCCGCGTTCGCCCTTCCGCCACTCCTCGAGCGTCGCCTGGTGTTCGCTCGATGTCATGTTCCAGTAGCGACGCGCGAGCCGCTCAGCGAGAGCGAAGGCGCCGTCGCGCGAGACCGTCGCTTCGCCGGCGAACGCGACCCACGCCTCCGGCTCGCCGACGGCGTTCGCCGCCAGCAGCGTCACCCGCGGATCGCGCTCGATGCGCCGCATCTTCGCGGACGTCGCGCTCGAGAAGATGCGCACGCGCGCGCCGTCCCACTCGAACCACACCGGCACGGACACGGGCGCGCCGTCAGCGGCGAGCGTCGTGAGGATGCCGAGCCGCGGAGTCTGGAGAAATGCGTCGCGTTCGGCGTCAGTCATGGGCATAGGGGCTCCTGGCGGAGAGCGGACCATCGCACCCGTCGCCCGCCGCACTGGAAGTGTATGTCGCCTGCGATCATGCCTTCTTCCAGAAGATCCACAACCCGACCGTCTGCGGCAGCCCGATCAGCGATGTCTCCACCTTCGGCACCACCGACACCAACTCGGCGCCCTCCGTGGTCATCGTCGCGAGCAGTCCGTTGAGGTAATCGTCGTTCGTCTTGGTGATGTAGACCACGCCCTGCATCATCGCTGCCTCCCTGTCGCTATAGCGCGACGAGTGTACGACGGCGCTGCGACAAGGCCGGTCGGCGCGATGGCCCGACGGAAGGATCGAAGAAGGGCGGCTCAGCAGCCGCCCTTCTGTTCTCGATGCGTGACGCGTACCGCCTACTCTGACGCGATCCCCGCGAACCCACCGTCCGCGTGCCACGGCTGCGACGGGCCGTCGTTGACGGTGTACGTGCCGTTGCCCTTCAGGTAAGCCCAGCCGCGCCCCGTCGCCGTCAGGTTGATGTCCGAGCCGACCGCGATTACCGCGACCTGCGTTCCCGTGACGTGCGCGCTCGTGAACCCGAAGTACGCGGTGAACTCGCCGAACTTGCCCTGGCCCGTCGACCCGGTGACGTCGATGGTCGCGCCGCCGTTCAAGTCCTTCACCAGCAGGATGCCATTGTTGGCGCTCACCGTCTCATCGAGCAACCCGCGCGTCGCCGCGACGCCGGTGCCGTTCGCGACGAGCACGCCCGCACCCGCGGGCCGCGCGGCGCCGATCCCCGCGAAGCCGCCGTTCGGGTTCCACGGCTGGAGCTCGCCACCGTTCACCGAGAACGTGCCGTTCCCTTTGAGGTACGCCCATCCACGCCCAGTCGCCGTCAGGTTGATGTTCTGCCCGACGACGACCACCGCGATCTGCGAGCCGGATACGTGCGCGCTCGTGAACCCGAAGTACGCGGTGAACTCGCCATACGGCGCGTGGCCCGTCGCTCCCGTTATGTCGATCGTCGCGCCGCCGCCGATGTCCTTCACCAGGATGATGCCGTTCGTGGCGCTCGCCGTCTCATCGCCCGCGCCCCGCACCCCGACGACGCCCGTGCCGTTCGCCGTGAGCGTGCCGCTACCCGCGACGACTGCCGCGGACGCCGGCGCCGCCCCGGCCGCGACGGCCACGAGCGCGATCGCCGCGAGCGCGGCTCCCAGCCCAAGTAGCTTCCGGATCATGCTCTCCTCCTCGAAGTAGCTCGCCGCAACTCTGCGGCTCTGCAGCTACTATCGAGCCAAGGACGGCGGACGTCGTCATCCCAGCACAACGCGAGCGCAAACTCTGCGTAAATTCGGCCAGCCGCGTAAAGCGCCGGAGTCGCCCGTGGTGCGGATCAGCCCTGGCAGCGCGACGCCGACAACGCCAGGAACAGGTCGTCGAAGTTGATGACGCCGTTGCGGTCCAGGTCGTAGCGCGTCTGATACAGCGGCGTCCCGCTCCTCGCGCCGAACCGATGCAGGATGCCGAGCACGATGGCGATCCTGCTCGCCACGATGCAATCCGACGGTTCGGGCGTCGCCGTCGCCGCGACGGTCGGACTGGGAGTCGCCGTCGCTGTAGCCGTGTCGGTAGCGGTAGCGGTCGCCGTGGATGTAGGCGTTGGCGTATCTGTGGCCGTGGGAGTCGCGGTGGCCGTCGCCGTCTCGGTGGCGGTCGGCGTGGCGGTGGCCGGCGGAGGCACAAGCTCGAACGCTCCGATGTCACACCGCGCGCCCTGCGGACGTGCGATCCCGCGCTGGTCCGTCGTCTCGCACGAGATGTCGGTGCTGCCTGGAGCGTCCGGGTCGGCGGCATCGATCGCCGGGCTGCCGCGCAGAAGCGCGTGCGTCATCGTCGGCCCGCCGTTGTCGGCGAGCGGTCCTAGCATCGGGTCCACGCCGATCAAACTGAAGTTGGTGTGAAGGGTGCAGCCGGTCGGGTCTTGCACAAGGTCGTAATCATCGAGCGCGACAAAGCCGGCACAGTCAGGCGCACCGCCCAGTCGCGCTGTGTTTCCAGCGATGATCGAGTTAGAGATAGCGCCGGTGTTGCCGGTGCCCGCCTCGAAAACGCCGCCGCCATCGCCGGATCCGTCGTGATTGCTGTCAGCGGTGTTGTCGGCGACGGTCACGTTGTTCATCCACCTGGTCGCCGAACCTACTCTGTAGATTCCGCCCCCGTCGCCGTAGCTCGTATTCCCGCTGATCGTGCTGCTGATGAGACTCATCGAACCGCCAGCGTCCGATTCGTCGTCGTAGATCGCACCGCCGTCGTCACGTGCCGCGTTACCGCCGACCGTCGAGCCCGCGACGTTCAGGGCCGCCGCGTTAAACACACCACCACCGACTACACCGCGATTCATGCTCACAGTGCTGTTCGTCAATGACGTATCCCCGGAGCTCCCATTGAAGATGCCGCCTCCCGTGGTACGGTCGAGAGTGCCGTTTCCGTCGATCTGCACTGCTGTTAGGCGAACGGTGCCGCCCTCATTGAAAATTCCCCCGCCAGCAAAGGCGATATTTTCATTAAGGTCGCTGTTGGATCCTACGACCAAAGTGCTCGCCCCAAGCCCGTTGTAGATTCCGCCGCCAGAACCCGTACCTGAAGACGTGTTCCCGTCGATGGCACTGTCTGAGAATGTCAGGCTGCCGGCGTTGAAGATACCGCCGCCAGAGTTCTGCGTTGTGTTCATGCTGACCGACGTGTTCAGAATCGTGAGAGAACTCCCGACGTCGTTTAACACACCGGCGCCGAGGTTGAGGGCCGAGTTCCCATCGATCGACGAATCATGTACGGTCAGCGACGCAGGACCGTGAGGACCGCCGTTGTGGATTCCCGCACCTCCGCCGGGCCCTGACTGCGTATTGCCGTCGATGTGCATATTTGTGATCGTCGCGACCCCTTCGTTGGTGAGCCCACCGCCCAACTGCGCCGAGTTCCCAGAGAGAGTGCTATTCGATAGAGCGATGGTGCCAACGACTGCGCCGCCGACGGCGTTGAACACCCCGCCGCCGCCTTGGGCGGTGTTGTCGGTCACGTTCAAGCCGTCGAGCGTCAGATCGCCGCCGAATTGAGTGATGCCACCTCCCAGTGATTGCGCCGAATTGCCCGAGAACGTTGTTCGTTGCACATCAGTGGCGCCTTGATTGAGCAAGCCTCCTCCGTAAACAGCGGTGTTCCCTGTCACGGTCCCCCCTTGAACGGTGAGGCGCCCAACTACAGGACCGCCGGCGCCACCGAACAGACCGCCGCCCCAATTCGCATCGTTGTTCGAGGACGTCACGTCGACGAGAGTCAGAGCGCCACCTAGCACGGCGACACCGCCGCCATTGTTTTTTGCCGTGTTCGCACTTAGCGTGGTGCCCGTGATGGTCGACGGACACAGACACGACGCGAGGTTGACAAAACCGGCACCATAATCCGCCGTGTTTCCGCTCACCAAGCCGCCACTGATCGTCACCACGCCCTCGTTGGCGACACCACCACCAAGCTGGGCAGTGTTGTCGCTTACTGTGCTGTCTGAAAGGCTGAAGCTTCCCGACACCGGGCCGCCGACGCCGTTGAAGATGCCTCCGCCCTCGTTCGAGGCATTGTTCACGACGGTCAGCTGAGCAAGCGTCGCATCGCCGCCCTCCTGCGCGATCCCCCCTCCGAACACGACCGCCGTGTTACCGTCGAAGGTTGTACCGCTGACACTTGACTCGCCGCGATTGAGCAGACCGCCGCCGTATTGCGCGCCGTTCCGGCTGACCGTGCCTCCGGTCATGTTAAGTTGGCCGCCGACCTCCGTTGTTCCGAAGTTCGCGATGCCTCCGCCGTTTGTGCGCGCGCTATTCCCTTCGACGACTGCGTTCGTCAGCGTTAGGCCTGCCAGGTTCCTGACCCCGCCGCCGTCGTCAACGCTCCCGCCGCCGGAGATCGTCAGATTGCCGATCGTTACCGTTCCATCCGGACCGTTGCGCCAGACATCAAACACACGGTCGTTCCCCACGCCATCAATGATGGTGTTCGACGGACCCGACCCGATGATCGTCACTCCGTCGAGAACATCGAGATCACCCGTCGCAGCATTGTCCTCGTCACCGCCGAAGATCGTGAGCCGGTAGGTACCGGCCGGGATGGAGATCGTGTCGGCGCCAGGCGCGGCATTCGCCTCCTGCACGGCTGCGCGCAGCGTGCACTCGCCGGGCGTAGCCGTCTCACAGACGCCGTCGCCCGGCACCGCATCCACCGCGTCGGCCGTGCTGTTCACCGTGAAGGTCTGGGCGTGCGCGCGTGTCGCCGGCGCCAGCGAGATCGCCGCAGCCACGACGGCAGCAGTTAGCGCGAGGCGGCGCAGCAGGCGGATGTGATCTCGTGCTCGCATACTCGTTTGTGCTCTGGCGGGAGAGGGGTGACCGCGCATGATAATGCGTCAAGCGAGCTGTCTCAAATCTGGGACCGCCCCGTGTCAGCCGGCACAAGGGTGCTCGCGACCAGCTGCCTCGCCGACGATGACACATGTGACCGTTTCACTTCGATTGCGAGGGATGCTCGTCCGATGATCCTGCGCCGCCTCGTGAGCAGTCTCGCCCTGATCGCGGTACTGACGATCGTCGGATGCGGGTCACACGACTCGCGCGCGCCGCTCCCCGACAGTACCGGCTACGCCGGCGGCGTCTCAGGACTCGACCGCTACGATCCGCTCACGTACTTCGACGCCTGGAGCGGAGACCTCTCGCCGCACGCCGCGATCACCGAGGACGAATGGAAGCGCCTGATCTTGAGGCAACGGATCCTCGGTCTGAAAGGACTCTCTGACTCCGAGCGCGAGGCGCTGCTGCGGGGCGGGGTGAAGGCATACCTCACTCTCGTGTCGGGCACTGAGAAGCGCTACGTCGCCGATGGCCTCGGCAGCGAGGACAGCATCGAGCACTATCACGCGACTGGAGCGCTCAACATCGTGCTGGACGCCGACGAACAGCATGCCGATGGTGCGACGTTCGACTTCGCGGGTAACGTGCAGCCCGCGACGGGGGGTGACGTCCGCGAAGTATTTCGGACGCCCGCCCCGGACGGCTGGGCCGGACCAAGCCTGGTCCGCTTCCGCTGACGGTTTGTGGACCTGCCGCTCCGAAGATGCGCGCACTCGGATCGCGGCGCTGGGCGCGATGTATCTCGACCGCCTGACCCGAACCGCGCTCGGCACATACCGCGACACCGTGACGTATTCCGGCCGCGCCGCGATCCTCGTCGAAGCGTCCACCAGCGCCGGTAAGCAATACGAGTGGTTCGATGAGCGAACGCTGTTTCCGATCGGCCTGCGCCTGCCGCAAGAGCAGGCCGCCAGCGGATTCAGCGCGCCGTCCCGCGAGATCCAGCTCGTCAGCGTGAACAGTGATGGGCCAATCGAGCGTCCCGACGGCACATGCGCAGGGCGGTGAATGCGCAGGAGGCCGCGAGGTCCGAGTTATGCTCGGGCGCCCTCATCACATACGACTGACCACCGCTCGCTGCTACGCCCCGAAGTAGAGCGTGAACTCGTGCGGGTGCGGGCGCAGCCGCACTTCGTCGATCGCTTCCTTTTGCAGCTCCAGCCAGTTCTCGATGACGTCCGGAGTGAACACGTCGCCCTTCAGCAGGAAGTCGTGGTCGGCCTCCAGCTCAGCGACTGACTGCTCCAGCGATCCCGGCACCGTCTTCAAGTTCGCCGCCTCGTCCGGCGCCAGCTCGTACGTGTTGCGCTCGAGGGGCGCGCCCGGGTCGATGCGGTTCTCGATGCCGTCGAGCCCCGCCATCAGCATCGCCGAGAACGCCAGGTACGGGTTCGCCGTCGGGTCCGGCGGGCGGAACTCGATGCGCTTCGCCTTCGGGTTCTCGCTGATCATCGGGATGCGGCACGCGGCGCTGCGGTTGCGCGCAGAGTAGACGAGGTTCACCGGCGCCTCGTATCCGGGCACGAGGCGCTTGTAGCTGTTCGTCGTCGGGGCGCAGAACGACATCAGCGCACGCGCGTGCTTGAGCAGTCCGCCGATGTAGAACCGGCACAGCTCGCTGGTGAGCCCGTAGCCGCTCTTGTCGTAGAAGGTGTTCGTGCCGTCTTTCCACAGGCTCTGGTGGCAGTGCATGCCTGAGCCGTTGTCGCCGAACAGCGGTTTCGGCATGAAGGTCGCGACCTTCCCGTGCTTCCGCGCGACGTTCTTGACGATGTACTTGTACATCATCAGCTTGTCCGCCATGTTCGTCAGCGTGTCGAAGCGCATATCGATCTCGCACTGGCCGGCGGTGCCGACTTCGTGGTGGTGCGCCTCGACCTCGATGCCGGCGGCCTTCATCGTGAGCACCATCTCGCTGCGGATGTCCATGAGGGTGTCGTGCGGGGCCACCGGGAAGTACCCGAGCTTGTGCGGGATCGTGTAGCCGACGTTCGTGCCGTCGCCGCCGCCGCTGTTCCACACCGCCTCGACCGAGTCGACGAAGTAGTACCCGGAGTGCGCATTCTGCTCGAAGCGCACGTCGTCGAAAACGAAGAACTCCGCCTCCGGCCCCCAGTAGCTCGTGTCGAACTGGCCGCTCGACTTGACGTGCGCCTCCGCCTTCTTCGCGATCGCCCGCGGGTCTCGCGAGTACGGTTTGCGCGTGATCGGATCCACGATGTCGCAGATCAGCGAGATTGTGGGCTCTTCGGTCGCCGGATCGAGCACCGCCGTGTTGACGTCAGGCACGATGAGCATGTCCGACTCTTCGATCTTCTGGAAGCCGCGGATGCTCGAACCGTCGAAGCCCAGCCCGTGGATCCAGATGTTCTCATCGACCTCCGCGACGGGCACCGTGAAGTGCTGCCACAGCCCCGGCAGGTCGACGAACTTCAGGTCGACGATCTGGATGTTCCGCTCCTTGATCAGTACCGCCAATTGATCTTTGTTCATCGCCGTCCTCCAATATTCGATCGAGCAGATTGCCCCGGCCTTCGCGAAGACCGGGGCAACGATACCGCACTATCGGTGGGCGCCGTTACCGCCGCGCACCCGCCTTCGCCCTGGTCTTCGATGTGCCGTTGCGCGAGACCTTCGCCATCGCGCCGTTCTTCGACGCCTTCGCACCGTTCGCCGAAACCCTGGTTCGGCCACCCTTCGCCTCGAATGCGCTGCACACCGTGTCGGTGATCAGCCGGGTCACGACGTACGGGTCCATGTTCGCGTTCGGCCGCCGGTCCTCGATGTAGCCCTTCTTCTCGCGCGCCACCTGCCACGGGATCCGCACCGAAGCGCCGCGGTCCGACACGCCGTAGTTGAACATCTTGAACGACGCGGTCTCGTGCAGCCCGGTCAGCCGCCCCTCTATCCCGAAACCGTAGTTCGCGATGTGCAGGTCGTGCTTCTTCTTCAGCGCTTCGGCCGCGTCGACGCACGGCTGGTAGCTCGAGCGCATCTCCTTCGTCGAGAAGTTGGTGTGCGCGCCCGCGCCGTTCCAGTCGCCCTTCACCGGCTTCGGGTCGAGTGTGGCGTTCACGCCGAAGTCCTCCGCGACGCGGTACAGCAGCCAGCGCGCCATCCACATGTGGTCGCCGATGTCCGGCGGGCCGACGGGTCCGATCTGGAACTCCCACTGTCCCGGCATCACTTCGCCGTTCGTACCGGAGATCGCGATGCCGGCGTTCAGGCATGCCGTGGTGTGCGCCTCGACGATCTGGCGACCGAACACTTCGTCCGCGCCAACGCCGCAGTAGTACGGACCCTGCGGTCCCGGGAACCCCAGCTCAGGCCAGCCGAGCGGCCGCTGGCCCTCGAAGAACGTGTACTCCTGCTCGATGCCGAACCACGTGTCGTGCGAGGCGTACTTCTTCGCCGTCGCCGCGCAAGCTGCGCGCGTGTTGCTCGGGTGCGGCGTCATGTCGGTGAGCAGCACCTCGTTCAGCACCAGCTTGTTGTCGCCTCCGCGAATCGGATCTGGCCGGATAAATACCGGCTGGAGCACGCAGTCGGAGTTCGACCCCGGCGCCTGGTTCGTGCTCGATCCGTCGAAGCCCCAGATCGGCGGCTGCTGCCCCTTCGGGACGATCTTCGTCTTCGACCGGAGGCGAGCGGTCGGCTCGCTGCCGTCGATCCAGATGTATTCCGCCTTGTAGAAGTCCGCCACTCGTGCCTCCAGCTTCTCTGCTACACCGCTACGTCACCGCGCTCGCCCGTGCGGACGCGGATCGCTTGCTCTACCGGGATCACGAAGATCTTGCCGTCGCCGATGTTCCCCGTCTGCGCCGCCGCCTGGATGATCGAGACCACTTCGTCGGCGTCCTTGTCCGCGACGACCGTCTCGAGCTTCACCTTGGGAAGCATGTCGACGGAGTACGTCTGGGCGCCTCGACCGGCGTGCACGATCCCCTTCTGCACGCCGCGTCCCGTGACGCCGACGATGTTTAGCCCGATGTACCCCTTCTCCGCCAGTGCCTGCTTCACGTCATCCAGCTTCTCGGGCCGGATGATCGCTTCGATCTTCTTCATCTCGTAACAATTCCCCCGGCTATTGGGCCGCGCCCGGACTGGGTTGGCGTTGTGGCGTGTGCTCCGCATCGAGCGGCAGGCCCGCGGCGTGCATGTGCACCGGAATGGCTTCCGGGATGCCGAGCACCGGACCGCTGCCGCCGAAGACGTACGCCCGCTCGCCGTGCTGCGAGACGTCGAGGCCCGAGACCTCGTCTTCCTCGCTGACACGGATGCCCATCGTCATGTCAAGCGCCTTCAGGATGGCGAAGGTAACGATGAAGGAGTAGGGCGCGACGGCCAGCACTCCGACGAGCTGGCGCCAGAACTGGTCGAGTCCCCCGCCGTTCGTGAGGCCATCGACCTGGAACCCGAGCGCATTGGCGCCGGTGGTCGCCGCCGCGACGCAAAAGATGCCGGTCGCGAGCGCGCCCCAGAGTCCCCCGACGCCGTGCACCGCCACGACGTCGAGCGAGTCGTCAACGTTCGAGCGCTCCCGCAGCTGCACAGCCAGGAAGCAGATGATTCCCGCGATCGCGCCGATTGCGATCGCCTCCATCGGTTCGACGTAGCCTGACGCAGGCGTGATGGCTACCAGGCCGGCGACCGCGCCAGCCGCCGCGCCGATAACGCTCGGCTTCCCGTTCAGCCACCAGCTCATCAGCATCCAGGCAAGGGCCGCCGAGGCCGCCGCCGTGTTGGTCACGGTGAAGGCGTTCACCGCCACCGGGCTCGCGGCGCCGGCGCTGCCGGCGTTGAAGCCGAACCATCCGAACCACAGGATCGCTGCTCCCAGCACGATGTACGTAACGTCGTGGGGCTCCATGGGTTCTACCTTGAAGCCCTTGCGGCGCCCGAACATGAACGCCGCCGCCAGCGCAGCGGCCCCGGCGTTCAGGTGAATCGCCGTCCCGCCCGCGAAGTCAATGCCCTTCACGTCCGACGCGATCCAGCCGTTCACCGAGAACACCCAGTGCGCGACCGGGCAGTACACGAGCAGCGACCACAGGGCCATGAACAGAAGGAACGGGCCGAACTTCGCGCGCTCCGCGAAGGCGCCTGTGATCAGCGCAGGCGTGATGATCGCGAACATCGCCTGGAAGATCATGAATGCTTCGGACGGGATACCTGGTCCCGCCTGCGAGTCGCCTACCGCACCCACGTGCCGCAGCCCGAAGTAATGCAGGTCCCCGATCAGTCCCCAGTCCCCGACGTCTGGGCCGAACGCCAGCGAGTAGCCGACAACTACCCACAAGACGCCGACCACGCCCATCACGATGAAGCTCTGCATGAGGGTCCCGAGCACGTTCTTGTTGCGGACGAATCCGCCGTAGAAGAACGCGAGGCCCGGGGTCATGAAGAGCACCAGCGCGGACGCGGCGAGCACCCATGCGGTATCGCCCGAATTGATCTCCGGCATGTTCTCCTCCCCTGCTGCTTATTTGATTGGAGGGAGCATACCCGTGTTGTGTTACGAACATATTTCGTGGGGGTGATCCTTGGATTACGCCAACGGAGCCGTAGGCGGTCACCGGCCGATCAACGACGATAGGCGTATCGGCTCGGACGCCGCGCGCGTCCCTAACTCCTGCTCCCTCCTTCACTCTTCACCCTTCACTCTTTAGACTCAGTTCCATGCGGACGCGCGCCGAACTGGCGCTCCAGCTCCTCCAGACCAACGCCTCGACGGTCAGCGCCAACGTCGCCCGCCTGACGGCGGAGGAAGCGCTGCACGCTGCGGGCGGGCATCGCTCGGTGCTCGGCCTCCTCAAGCACACGGCGGGATGGAGCCACGCCTACCAATCGTTCGCGTTCGAAGATCCGCCGGTGCGCTGGCGGGAGCTCGCCTGGCCACGCGGCCTGCGCGACACGGTCGAGACGACGCAGGACTACGTGGACGAGGTCATCGCCTGGTACGAGCAGTCGATCGAGAAGTGGCGTACGGCGCTCTCAGGGCTTCCCGACGAGGAGTTCGACGCGCCTCACAAGCTCCACTGGGGTCAGACGATGCCGCTGTTCGACATCGTCGTCCTCATCTCCAACCACCACGCCTACCACGCGGGCGAGATCAACGAGATCCTCTCGATCGTCCGCGGCGAGGCCTGGGAGTACATGGAGGAGGTGGAGGAGAACCACATCTCGACCGTCGGACACCGCGTCCGCCCACCGTGGATGTCGGACGCGCAGGCCGCGGCGTACGAGGCCTTCCACGCCGCCCGAGAGCGGGAGTCGCGCGGTTCTGTGTGATGAACACCGGCCCGGCCAGAGTGTTTTCGGTCCGTAGCGCGGGCTTTCAGCCCGCGTCTTCGCGTCGCCCGTTTGTCTCCGGCCGTTCGAACCGCATGATGTACCCGACGACCTGCCGTCGCAGTTCGACGAACCGCAGCCCCGCCTCCCAGCACAACCGCCGCAGCTCTCGCTGCCGCACGTAGTCCGGATCGGTCAGCGCCTCGGCGAACGCCACCGTGCCGCCGGGGCGCAGCACGCGCCGCAGCTCGGCGACCGATGCGCTCGCGTCGGGCACTTCGCCCAGCACGCTGACGAGAAACGCCCGATCGAACGAGGCATCGCGCAGCGGCAGCCGCATCGCGTCGGCGGCGAGCGGGTGTACGCGCGGCGCGGCTGCGTCCGGCAGACGTTCGCGTAGCTGCTCGAGCATGGCCGGCTGCAGATCAAGGCACACGACGCGGCCACGATCACCCACCGCGCACGCCGCCTGCAACGTGAAGTACCCGGGCCCCGGCCCGATCTCCAGCACCCGATCGCCGTGCGTGACGCCGAAGGCCGCGACCATCTGCTCCGGCCGCTGGATCAGGCGCCGCGCTGGATTGAGCAGCGCGCCTGCCTGGCTCGCGGGAAACACCGTCTTCGCTCGCCGCTCCCGCATCCAGACGGCGGCGAGGCCGCCGGTCGCGGCGACTGCGGCGAGCATCGTCAACAGCAGCAACTTCATGAGGTGAGCTTGAAGGGCCAATCGCAGCCCTGCAACGCTGCCGCGACTGCGGAAAGCGCAGACGAGGCTCAGACAATCAGTGCGTCAGTCGATGCGTCCAGCACATCTGAAGGAAGAGGGCGGATCACTCCGCCCTCTTCGCTTGCCGTCACCTTTACCGCCTACGGGCAGACATCTCCGATCTGGCCGACGATCACGATTGCATCGGCAATGTTCACGGCGCCGTTCGGCGGCCCTGAGAGTCCCGGTCCGGCGGGCGTGCGGTCGTACTCGGCGCCGTCTTCGATGCCGTTTCCGTTCGAGTCGCTGTCATAGTCGTTCCCGTTCATATTCGGTGGCCCGCCGTCGAACGCCCCGATCCACGAAAGCGCGGCGATCGCGTCCGCGATGTTGATTGCGCCGTTCCGGGCGCCGGCGGCGGGCAGGGCGGGCACCCACATGTCGGAGAAGTCCCAGAGATTCATCGCGTTGCGCGGCGGGATGAGCGCCGGTTCCTGCACGTCTGTGCAGCGGTCGTTGTCGTCGTTCGTGTCGCAGGCGTCGCCGCCCGTGCTGGCTCCTTCGGGCGCTATGCCGTCGCTGATCCATGCCTGCGTCCCGCCAAACGGCCCGCCGGGCGCGTCGTTGTCCGCCTGTCCGGGGTTCGGGACGGTCGGACAGTTGTCTGTGGCGTCCGGCACGCCGTCGCCATCGCCGTCGCCGACGGGATCGCAGGCATCCCCCATGCCGTCCATATCGGTGTCGGTCTGCGTCGGGTTCGAGACGTCCGGACAGTTGTCGATCGCATTGCCGATCAGGTCGCCGTCGCGGTCGAAGTCACAGCTGTTGTCGATCATGTCGCCATCGGCGTCGAGTCCCGAAAACCCGCAGATGTCCATGGCGTCGAGGTTGTCGTTTCCCGTGCCGCCCGACCGGATGGTGTTGAGGCCGAGCATCTCGGCATCGAGGAACGGCGCCGGCGGCGCGCCGAAGGGCGCCATGTCGGCGTAGACGTCGTCCGGCTGGCCGGATCCCGGACCGAAGCAGAACGAGCCGAGGCCGGGGTTCGCGGGTGATCCCGGCGCGAGCGAGAACCGGATCACATCCGGCGGCCCGATCCATCCGGGCGCGGCCATGATCGGCGCGCCGCTCGTGTAGCTGACCATCAGCGCATCGATGTCGTTGCCGGGACCACCGAGCCCGAGCACCGGCGCCGGCGCCCAGTCCGCGAGGCCGAATCCCGGCACCCACGCGTATACCGTCGCTGCGGACGGCGGCGAGAAGTTCGGCGGCACGATCGGCATCGCGCCGACGCTCCCGGCATCGATTGTGAAGAACACTGGCGCGGCAGGGATGCCTCCGGGTGCGACCGCCGTGGGGTCCGTCATGTCGAGCTTGTCGAGGTCATCTCCAAACGGCGGCGGAATCGCTGCCGGCTCCGTCAGGCCCAGGCCGACATTGGGGATGCCGAAGTTGGGTCCCAGTCCGTTTCCATCGGCGGACTGGATGTTCGTTTGGACGATGCAGGGAGGAACAGGCGGCGCTGCCGGAGGGAACGCCCCGAGAGGTGGACCCGCGCCCATCCGGAAGCTCGAGTAGATGTCCCCCTCGACGTGCTGGTCGCCCGGCGGTGTCGCGGGTCCCTCCTGCCAGACGCTCGGGAGCGGTCCAACCGCCGGCGTCCCTGGAAATCCCGTTGAGCCGGCAGCGACAGAGAACTCCAGGTGCCATGGCGTTCCCGCCGGCAATACATCATCGCCGTACGAGATGTCGTCGATGGTGACGGCAGCAGGCAGCCCAAGCATGGCCGGCGCGATCGCGACCACGGGTGGGGGTAGCGGTCCTACGTTCGGCGCTCCCGGCGCCGGCTCGAGGACGGCGCCTCCGGGGAGTCCGAGGGGACCGCCGGGATTCACGCCGATGCTCGGATCAGCGCTCACGCGCGGCGCCGCCACCACCATGGCGAGCACCAGCGCGCCTAGGAGGGCGACTCTCTTCAACACACGGGACAACGCGAGCATAGGGGCACCGCCTTTCCTTCGGCGGCCCGGGCGGGGGAATCGGGTCGTCAGCCACAAGCCGGGGGATGGCTCGCGGCCCATCCGCGACGACGCGGGACTGGAGCGATGCCTACGATATCACTGAAATGTATGTTGTCAAGTCCCAATCTCCGACGACCCGCCGCGACCCAGGCTCCAGGTGCTTCCCTCGGAAGGTCCGACGGGGAAGTCGAACCATCGACAAATCAGTAGTATCCTGTCATCCCCGCCACCGCCTGCACGGCATTGTGTCATGGCTGCCGCGCATGACCGTCAAGGTGAGTCTCAGCGCACAGGGTGCGTCGATGCGTCCGTTACGCAACCGCTCGTTTGTCGCCGCGATGCTCGTCGCGCTGGTCGCTTGCGCATCGATCGGTATCGCCGTGACGCGGCGGGCCGAAGCGATCACCGCGAACGTGTTCGTCGGACAGGATGCGAGTGCCAACCCGGCACGAAAGTTCACGCCGCCGATCGTGACGATCGCCGTGAACGACGACGTCTACTGGCTTTGGAACTCCTACGGCGAGACGCACGTCCTGGCCTCGTACGACGAGTCCACGCCCGGCTTCCCGGATTGGGGCAGCGCCGGTCCTGGCTTCGACTACACATTCACGGCGCCCGGCGTATACACGTACTACTGCTCGATCCACTCCTCGCGAGCCGCCGCCGACCCAAGCGTCATCGACGCGAACATCGCGGCGGGTGCGATGGTCGGTAAGGTCATCGTCCAGGCGCCGGCGACCGAGACCCCGACCGTGACCAACACGCCAACGGTCACCGCCACCCCGACAATAACGCCGACGCCCACGAACACCTCAGTGCCGCAGCAAGTCGGCGGCATCGCTGACGTAGATGTGCGCCGCGACGAGCCGCCTGCTTCCGGTGCCTCCGGTGGCGACGGTAGCGCTCTCCGCGCGCTGCTGCTGACGATCGCGATCGCCGCCGGCATCTCGCTGGTAACGGCCGCCGGATTCGTGGCCATCCGTCAGCGTCGTTAGGTACCACACACGCGAAAGAGCGGGCGCCGACGGACGTCCGCTCGTCTCGCAAGAGGGCGTGGCTCTTACTTGTGGCCGCTGCCGTCCCTCGGGCTCAGCGCCCCCTTCGCGGCCAGCACGTCCGCCGCTTCGACCACGTGCACGCCTGGTGGCGCGTGGTACTGGAAGTCAGCGGCCGGAGCGTCGGCGCCGGTTTCGAGCTCCGACACCTCGTAGTCCACCAGCAGGCGATCATCCGCGCTGTGCACGACGCGCATGCGCAGCGGGATGAATGTCGCCTCGTCCACCCAGACCGTCGTAATTGCGTCGTAGTCGAACCCGATCTTCGCAGTCGCAGCGCCGGGATTGCAGGACTCCGGCGTTGGCCTGACAGTGATTACGTCGACCGTTCGCCCCAGGACCGTGTCCGTGCCGGACACGGTCGTCATGAAGCATCCGCCCTGAGAGTAGACGGCGAGCAGCTCCGACATGCTAGGCGCGCCCTGGATCTTGTCGGCGGCGCCGATGCCGAGCACCTGGGCGTCCCCGTGCACTGCTCGCGCGCCTCCGGCGTCGGTGCTGTAGATCCACACGTCTGAGCCGTCGCGCATTGCGCCGAACGTCGGCGGGCCGACGCGGTCGCCTGCCACCCATTGCTCCGAGCGGAAGTGCGACGCGTCCTGGAACCACGTCTCAGTCGTCCCGCCGCCCTTGTCGTTTGACGTCTCCCGCGCCACGACGTGGTACTGCACCGTGCTCGGCGGCGCCGCATCGGCCGACACGGCGGCGCTGCTGCGCTGCAGGATCTCCGCCGCGTCCGCCGAGGTGACGACGCCGTTGCTCTTCGAAGGCCACAGCAACACACCGACGAGCACGCCGGCCGCGACGCCTGCTGCGCCCGCGCCGACCAGGAGCCGCCCCATCAATCCTCGCGGCCACGCGAGCCGTGGCCGCCGGCCGATCGTCGTCGCCTCGGGTGCGGCCCGGAATCGCAGTGACGGGACTGCGATGCCTTCGTATAGCAGCTGCAGGTCCGAAGCGACGCGCTCCGTTCCTGTGTCCGGCTGGTCGTCGATAGCCGGATCAAAGTCGTTACTCATCGTATTGCTCCTTCAACGCGGCTAGCGTCCGCGTCATCATCTTCTTCACCGCCGCGTCGCTCTTCCCGAGCACCGCGGCGATCTCGCAGTTCGACAATCCCGACGCAAACTTCAAAGCCAGCATCTCGCGCTTCTCGGCGTCGAGCCGTCCGACCAGGCTGCTGAGCTGCTCCATCCGCTCGGCGTGCTGCGCGCGGACCTCGGGCGAGCCGGCGTCGTCGTCTGGCGCGGGGAAGTCCGGCACCAACTCCCACGGCACCGTGGCCCGATGCCGCCGCTTGGCGTCCACCGTCGTGTTCCGGGCGATCCGGAAGAGCCACGCCGCGAACGTCCCGCGCTCCCGCCGAAAGCTCCCTAGTCCCGCGAACGCACGCAAAAACACCGTCTGCGTGACGTCGCTCGCTTCTTCCGTGGACGCGGTGCGCGTCCGGACGTATCGATACACCTGCGGCAGGTACCGCCGGTACAGCTCTTCGAAACGCTCCGGGCTTCCCGCCGCGGCCGTGGCGAGCGCTCCGTCATCTGCCGCTGCCGCGGCGATGCTCGATGCGCCCAACACGAGTTCCTGCGTCATACATCACTCCTGATCGATCGCCGCGGCTTGTCCTGCCTCTGGGCCCACTAGTACTACGGCCTTCGAGGCGAACCGGGGACATCGAAGCAGCCTTGGCGCGGGGCTCGCGGTCTCCGGCTATACTGCCGCCATATATAAGGAACGCGGCAATCCGGAGTAATACGCGCACCCATCAGCGAGCCGGCGGAAGGTGCAAGCCGGCACAGCAGCGCGGAACTCGCCGGGGAGCGGCGCCGGTGAGGGTCGAACGCAAGCCGGCGACGGGCGCGCCCGATACAGCGCACTGAGCGCGTCCGCCTCGTGCGGGCGAACCAGGGTGGTACCGCGGAGCTTTGCCCTTCGTCCCTGCCGGGATGAAGGGCTTTCTGTTAGCCGAAAGGCGGAGCGATCGATGGCCGTAAGCGCCGTGACCCAGTGGGAGATCGTCGGGCGGATCGCGCTGGGCGCCGTCCTCGGTGGCGTCATCGGCCTCGAGCGCGAGTACCGCGGCTATCCGGCGGGCGTGCGCACGATGGCGCTCGTCTGCATGGGCTCCGCGATCTTCGCCGACATGTCGCGACGCTACGGCGGCGACGACCGCATCGCCGCACAGATCGTCACCGGCATCGGCTTCCTGGGGGCAGGCCTGATCTTCCGCGAGGGCTACAGCGTGAAGGGCGTGACCACCGCCGCAACGATCTGGACCGTCGCCGCCATCGGCGTGGCGCTCGGGATCGAGGCGTATATCGTCGCGATCATGGGCTCGCTGTTTGCCGTCGTACTCCTCGAGCTCGCGCCGCTCACGAAACGGCTGCGCCCGAGCGTCCGCAACTTCAACGGCGACCCAGAGGACGAAGGCGAAGAGCCCAGAGAAGAGTGATTGGGTGACGAAGAACCTCGACGGAGGTGAGCGATGAGTGAGCAGACGCAGACGAAGAGCCGCCCCGCGCGCACGGAGCGCTACGATCCCCGCCCGCTCGAGCTGAAGTGGCAGGAGCGCTGGGAGGCCGACGACCTCTACCGCACGCCGGACGACGACCCGCGGCCGAAGTGGTACGCGCTCACGATGTTCCCCTACACCTCCGGCGACCTCCACATCGGCCACTGGTGGGCGATGGCGCCGTCCGACGTCGCCGCCCGCTACAAGCGGATGCGCGGGTACAACGTGCTCTTCCCGATGGGCTTCGATGCCTTCGGGCTGCCCGCCGAGAACGCCGCCATCAAGAACCAGGCGCATCCCGCCGAGTGGACGTGGCAGAACATCGACCACATGCGCGCGCAGCTCAAGTCGATGGGCGCGATGTTCGACTGGAGCCGCGAAGTCATCACCGCCGCGCCGGACTACTACAAGTGGACGCAGTGGTGGTTCCTGAAGCTGCTCGAACGCGGCCTCGCCTACCGCCAGAACGCCGAAGTGTGGTGGTGCCCGAACGACCAGACGGTGCTCGCGAACGAGCAGGTGATCGATGGACGGTGCGAGCGCTGCGACGCCGTCGTCTCGAAGCGCCAGCTCGAGCAGTGGTTCTTCCGCACCACCGCCTACGCGGACGAGATGCTCGACTTCACCGGAATCGACTGGACGCCACAGATCCAGGCGATGCAGCGCAACTGGATCGGCCGCAGCGAAGGTGCGGAGCTGCGGTTCGGGCTCGACGTCCCCGGCGTCGATGCGAAGGAGATCCGCGTCTTCACCACCCGCCCCGACACCATCTACGGCGTCACGTTCTTCGTGCTCGCACCGGAGCATCCGCTCGTCGCGCAGATCACGACGCCCGATCGCGCCGGCGAGGTCCGCGCGTACGTCGACGCGACGAGCCGCGAGTCGGAGATCAACCGCATGTCCACCGAGCGCGAGAAGACCGGCGTCTTCACCGGCGCGTACGTCACCAACCTCTTCAACAACGAGAAGGTGCCCATCTGGATCGCCGACTACGTGCTGTCCACCTACGGCACCGGCGCGGTGATGGGCGTCCCCGGCCACGACCAGCGCGACTTCGCCTTCGCGAAGAAGTTCGACCTGCCGGTGATCCCCGTCTTCAAGCACCCCGACTGGGACGGCGGCGAGCTGACCGAAGCGCTCCCGCACGGCGGGCCGATGATCAACTCCGGCCCCTTCGACGGCACCCCCGACGAAGAGGCCATCCCCGCCGTCATCAAGTACGCCGAGGAGCAGGGCCTCGGAGGCGGCACCGTCAGCTATCGCATGCGCGACTGGCTGATCTCGCGCCAGCGGATGTGGGGCGCGCCCATCCCCGTCGTGTACTGCGGCACCCACGGCATCGTGCCGGTGCCCGAGAGCGACCTCCCCGTCGTCCTGCCCGACGACGCGCAGTACCGCCCCACCGGCGAGTCCCCGCTGACGTACCACCAGGGCTTCCTGCACACGAAGTGCCCGATCGGCGGCGAGCCCGCGCGGCGCGAGACCGACACGATGGACACCTTCGTCTGCTCGGCGTGGTACCAGATGCGATACATCGACCCGCACAACGACGAGCGTCCATTCACCCGCGATCTCGCGCGCAAGTGGCTGCCCGTCGACCAGTACACCGGCGGCAGCGAACACGCGGTCATGCATCTGCTGTACACGCGCTTCTTCACGAAGGCCGCGCGCGACATGGGTCTGCTGGACTTCGGCGAGCCGTTCACGCGGCTATTCAACCAGGGCCAGATCCTGGGCCCCGATGGCCAGCGTATGAGCAAGTCGCGCGGCAACGTCGTCGCGCCCGACGACCAGATCGGCAAGTGGGGCGTTGACACATTCCGCGCGTACCTGATGTTCCTCGGCCCGTGGGACGAAGGCGGACCGTACGACCCGGCCGGCATCAGCGGCGTGTACCGATGGCTCACCCGGGTGTGGAACATCGCCGCCAATGCGACCGCGACCGCACCGAAGCCCGACGCGCCCGAGACGCGCGAGCTGCGCCGGTGGACGCACCGGGCGCTGCAGCGCGTCACCGACGACATCGAGCGCTTCCGCTTCAACACGATGATCGCCGCGCTGATGGAGTACACCAACTACCTCACGAAGCTGCGCGAGTCCGGCGATCCGCCCGACGGGGACGCCTGGGCGGAAGCGATGCGCGCGCTGGTGCTGATGCTCGCGCCGCCGGTCCCGCACATCGCCGAGGAGCTGTGGGGGCGCATCGGCGGCGAGTACAGCGTGCACAACCAGTCGTGGCCGGCGTACGACGCATCGCTCGCCGCGCTCGAAGAGGTGGAGATCGCCGTGCAGGTGAACGGCAAGGTGCGCGACCGCATCCTGCTCCCCGCCGACGCCGACGAAGCCACCGCGCGCGACCGCGCCCTCTCGAGCGACCGCGTCCGCCCGCACGTCGGCGACCGCGAGATCGCGCGCGTGATCTACGTCCCGAACCGTCTGATCAATGTGGTGGTGAAGTAAACGCCGATCCATTAGGGCACCAGTTGGCTCACGTGCGACTCCGTGCCCCTGGGCTTATCTTAGGGTGCTTAATGCGGCGCATCTCGAGATTACTCGGTGCTTTCCGTCGCTCTCTCCCACCCGCTATGCAAGGCCTCGGCCGAGGCGTATTATCGAGATTATCTGGGGGAGCTGGGGTTGAGACTAACTGAACTCGCATCGCGCTATGTCAGAAACCGCGGGCGTTACGCCGCGACAGCGCTGGTCGTCGCCTCTTTAGCCGCCTGCGTGCTCACCTCTCCAGCCAGCGCGGGCGGCGGGAACAAGTTCGCCGAGAGAGTTTTCGGGTACCCCAACTTCGACGTGCACCAACCCACGGCGTGTTACCAGGGCGGCGTGACAGCCTCCAACCTCTGCTTGCCTGTGGCTGCGGCGGTAGACCAAAACGGTCATTTGTTCGTTGCAGATCAGTACACCGACCGCGTGCTTGTGTATTCGGACCCGTTCACAAGTGCCGTAGCCGACCATGTACTGGGGCAGCCGGACTTCGTAACAAGTGGCTGTTCTGGGATCACCGCGACCACGTTGTGCGAGCCCTCGGGCGTGGCGGTTGATGCGGTCGGCCACCTCTACGTCGCTGATCTAACGAACAATCGAGTCCTCGAATACGACGATCCGTTGACGAATGCTCAGGCGACCCGCGTCTTCGGGCAGCCTGACCTGCAGTCGGGCTTTTGTAATAACGGAGGCCGCAGTGCGACTTCACTATGCCAGCCAATTGGTGTCGTGATCGATAGCGGCGGCCGACTTTGGGTTGCGGATGAATTAAACCATCGCGTGCTCGAATACGATCACCCCTCTTGTGAGTTCGGTGGCGGATCGCGTCGTCGGAGAACCAGACTTCGCCACGTCGCCGCCGTGCCCTCCCCTGGGTGCCCACAACGTTTACCCCATAGTCACCACCCCGACCGCCTCGGCCCGCCCACTCCATTCT
>CAZAPT010000035.1:0-29970 GCA_964487335.1 uncultured Dehalococcoidia bacterium | reverse complement strand
TCGGCGGCCTGGGCGTAGTCCCGGATGACAGCCGGGTCCGTGCCGATCTCGGACTGCGGGAAGACGACGCCGAGTTTCATCGAGGACCTCCGATCAGGTGCGAGCTTCCGCAGCGATGATGGCCGCGCCGATCGCGCCGGCGAATGCGGGCATCGGCGCAGCTTCGACGGCGACGCCGAACATGCTGATCATCGCCGTCAGCGACGCGACGAGCGCGGGATTGTCGTGCACGAAGCCGCCGGCGAGCACAACTTGCGACGCGCCGGAGATCCGCGCGCGTGACGCTGCGATCTGGCCGATGCTCTCGCCATGCAGGTTGAGCAGCGCGGCGAGGACGTCGTCGATCGAGCCGCCGTCGCCCGCGAGGTGGGCGGCGGTGAGGTCTGGGCCTATGCGGCCGATGCCTTCAGGGTACGCATCGCTGATCATCAGGTCGGCGTTGCGTCGATCGCCGTGCTGAGCGCGCGCGATCATCGAGCGGTAGTCGAGCGATGGGTCGATGCGGCTAGCGATGCCCGTGAACGATCCACCGCCGAGGGCAGTCCCGCCGAGGTGGGTGACGGATCCGTCGCGGACGAGGGCGAAGGCGGTGCCAGTGCCGAGGAGCGCGAGGATAAATGGGTTGTTGGGAGATCGCTCTCCATTCGTGATGAGCGCGGACGCGCCACGGGCGGCGGCATCTATCTCCTGGACGTGCTTCGCTGACGACGGAATGTCCATCACGTCGACGCGAGCGCCAGTCACGCCGACGATCGCCGGCGCAGCAGAGAGATCCATCACGGCCGTTAGATCACGGGACTCGGATGTCAGGGCGGCGCGAAGCTGGATGACGCCGTCGGCCCGGCGGGCGATCTTAGAGAGCGTGAGGCCAAGGTCCATGCCGAGAACCCCATCGGGCAGCAACCGAGATCGCGGGAGGACGACATCGGCGATGGAGCGCGCGCCGGGTTCTCGTCCGGGATCGGTCTCGGGCATCTATGGAGTGCTCTCAGACACCGGCATGGCGGCTCGGGCATGCTCCGCGCTGTTGACACCTACTGACGGCTGACTGTACCGCCGGCGGGGCCAGGTGACACGCGGGCGTTATATTTCTTCGCGAAAGCCCGTATTGACAGGGTGAGCGGGCTTCCACAAGCTGAATATGCGCCTCTCGTGGCGCGCGCAGCAGGAGAACGACGATGCCAAGAGCGATCTGGAAGGGCGCCGTGAGCTTCGGGATGGTCTCGATCCCGATCAAGCTATACACGGCCACCGAAGAGAAGGACGTGGCGTTCCACCTGCTGCATCAGAAGGACGGCGCGCGCATCAAGACGCAGCGCTACTGCCCGGAGGACGAGGCGGTCGTCGAGTGGAACGATGTGGTGCGGGGGTACGAGATCGCGCCCGAGCAGTACGTGATCATGGAGCCGGAGGACTTCGACAAGGTCCCGGTGGACACGACGCACACGATCGAGATCACGGACTTCGTGCCGCAGGAGCAGATCGACCCGATCCACTACCAGCGGACGTACTACCTGGAGCCGGAGAAGGTCGGCGGGAAGCCGTTCGCGCTGTTGCGCGAAGTACTGAAGGACTCGAAGCTCGTCGCGCTGGCGAAGGTGACGCTGCGACAGAAGGAGCAGCTCTGCACGCTGCGGTTGTACGAGAACACGATCGCGCTCGAGACGATGCTGTACGCCGACGAGATCCGTCCGGCGGTGGATCTCGACGTGCCGGACGTCGAGGTGGGCGATCGCGAGCTGAAGATGGCGAAGTCGCTGGTCGAAATGCTGACGGGCGACTTCGAGCCGGAGAAGTACCAGGACAACTATCGCGAGGCGCTGCTGGAGCTGATCGAGCGCAAGGCGGAGGGGCAGGAGATCAAGCGTCCGAAGCCGGTGGCCGGGAAGGTGACCGACCTGATGGAGGCGCTGCGGCAGAGCATCGAATCCGCGCGCTCGGACCGCGGGGACGGGCGTGGCGCCGCCGCGCGGGAGGAAGAGGAAGAGCCCGAGCGGGAGCGGAAGCCGACGCGGCGGCGGAGAGCGAGTTAGTCGCTCAGTCTTTCAAACTTTGGTTCGTTACTTCGTCGTGTTGGCACGCGTGGTGCCTTTCGCGCGAGATCCTTCGCTTCGCTCAGGACGACGAAGCATTCGCGCACGATGACGCTCCGTTTGCACACTCGAGTAGCGCTGCACAATCCGTCGCCGCGCTACCCTCGACGTTACGTGAAGTGATCGAGTGAGTCGCGCACCGAACGTGGCGCGCGACAGTGATTGTCGCGCCGCGCGTCTATACTGGCGCGGTGAGTCCGGACGCGCGTGAGCCCGCCGACACGATCTCGATCACACGCGCCGCGCGGATGCCGGAGCGCATCGCGCCGATGCTCGCCACTTCCACGACAGAACCATTCGACTCGCCGGACTACATCTTCGAGCTGATGTGGAGCGGCGTGCGCGCACATGCTCGGATCAGTGACCGGCGCGTGACGCTGATGGGGCGCAACGGTATCGACCTGACGCCGGCGTTCCCGGAGTTGGACGGTATCGGCGAGCAGTTTCGCGTGCACGAGGCGATCCTCGACGGCGAGATCGTGGGGCTCGATGCGGAGGGGCAACCCTCGTTCGACCTGCTACGCGCGCGACTGGCATCGCTCGCGCCTTCATACTCCGATCGTGACGGCGCAGGCGGCGTGCCCTCGTTCCTGAAGGCGAAGCGTGGCGGGGGCGCGCAGATCTGCTTCCAGGCGTTCGACGTGCTGTGGCTCGACGGGCGGTCGCTCGTGGACCGGCCGTTGTGGCAGCGGAAGAACCGGCTGCACGAGCAGCTGCGCCCGCGGCCGTGGTTCGCGGCGGTGGACTTCGTGCCGGACGAGGGGGTGGCATTCTTCGACGCGGTGGCGGAGCGGCGGCTCGACGGCATCGTCGCGAAGCAGAAGTCGAGCACGTACACGCCGGGGCGGCGGTCGAAGAGCTGGCTCGAAGTGCGGGCGCTGGAGAGCGGCGACTTCGTCGTCGGCGGATACACGTTTGGTGGGGCGCGGCGGAAGGGCGAGCCGTTCAGCCAGCTGCTGCTGGGTGCGTACGACGGGGGACGCTTCGACTACGTCGGGGCGGTAAGCGGGGGGCTGGCGGATGCGGAAGCACGGGAGCTGGTGGCATCGCTGGAGCCGCTGCTGACGGACGTATCGCCGTTCGCGGATCCGCCTCCGATCGCGCGGTTCATCTACTGGACGCGGCCGGAGCTGGTGTGCCGGATCCGGTTCAGCGAGTGGTCTCGGGACGGGTACCTGCGGTTCCCGATCTTCAACGCGCTACGTCCGGATGTGGATCCGAGCGAGTGCGTGTTGTTGGAGTAGTTGCTCAGTCGTTCAGCGGTCGCGTCCGGCACAGAGAGCTAGCGCAAAAGTCGAGGGCGGGCACGTGGGACCGCCCCTGCACGACGCGTCTCTCAGCTTGAGTCAGTCGTCGTCGCGGCGGCGCGTGCGGTCGATGATCTCCGGCATGCCGTCGGCGCGCGCGCGGCGCTTCTCCTGGGCTTCGACGTGGCGCTTCTCGCGCGCGATCTCGAGCTCGCCCTTGGACTTCTTGCGCTTCGGCTCAGGCTTGTTGATCTCCGGGTGCTCGTTCATGCGGACGGAGCCGGTGATCGGGCGCTTCACTTCCTTGCCGAGGTGCCAGTAGGTGCCTCGATCGGGGATGGCGCGAGGGTAACCCTCGCGCATCGTGAAGGCGGCGAAGGACGTCGGCATCATGCGCTCGGACTTGCGGTTGCAGGCGGGGCAGGGGGCGGGCTCGGACGCCCGGGCGATGGGGCGAACGGTCTCAAAGATCCCATCGCAGGATTTGCAGTAGTACTCGTAGAGGGGCATTGGTCGCCTACCTATGTGTGTTCCGAATGAGATTCTATCGAAGACGGGGACCTGGTCCTCGCACATTGGCGCAGGCGGACGTGCGGTAGACGTCGTACGCCGGAGTGTGCTGGACGCGCGAGGCGCAGAGCGTCGAGTCGGCGAGGTTGGACGACAGGACTTCAAGCAGGTTGTGCTCGTTCGTGCGATAGCGGACGTCGTAGTTGTTGAAGACGACGACGTAGTCTACCTGGCGCTTCTGCAGGAAGTCGGCGTACTGCTGCGCATCGGGCCAGCTGCGGCGGTCGATGCTTTCGGGGAAGAACTCCGAGTCGAGGAGGGCACCGTGCTGGATCATCTGGTACATGCCAACCTTGCCGTCGCCGACGCGGAGGAGGCGGTAGGTGGCGCCGGGCGTGAAGGCGGGAGTCGAGAAGAACGCTTCGAAGGATGTGTCATCGTCGCGGGTGAGGGCGGTCCAGCCGAACTGGTTGTGGCGGATCGGGATGAGGACGATGTTGAGGGCGATGAGCCCTGCGAAGAGGAGCGCCATGACGGCCGACGGCGGCCTGTCGCCGAGGGCTAGGTTGGATGTTGGATGTTGGCTGGTGGATGTCTCCGGCATCGATGACGTTCGCGCGCGTCTCGACATGAATGAGGTGATGCGCTGGAGGGCGAGGCCGATGAACGGAGCAGCGATGACGATCGCGCGGAGGCTGACGGTGCCGAAGAAGTTGCCGAGAAGCGTCGTGCGGCTGCTGTCGCCTACTGACGGTGAGGCGAGCGTGAGCCAGATCGCCGGGGCGGCGATGACGAGGGATGCGGCGTAGGCGAGGAGAAGCTTCGGGCGCGACGGCTCCCAGTAGAGGCGGGCGGCGACGAGTACTGCGACGATCGGGACCATGACGGCGGGATGTGTGGCCTGGCTCAGGCCGCAGAGGATGGCTGCGGCGACGAACCGAGAGCGGCGCCAACATTTCATCGCGGCGAAGAGCATCGCGGCCGCCCAGAGGAACGGCAGTTGACCGAGGAGGGGGCTCTCGACGAGCATCGGCTCGATGAGGAGGAGCGCGAACCACCAGCCGCTTCGGAGCTCCGGGAAGGCCCACCACATCGCGGCGACCGTGCCGAGGAAACCCAGGACGAGCCACAGCGTGACGGTCCAGTCCCCGAAGAGCGGGCGGACCAGCGCGGCGGTGAACCACGGGACGAAGCCGTACGGGAACGCGTACGCGTCGCCGTGGGCGAGGACCGGTATATGCAGCGGGACGCCGTGCCCGTGGTAGATGCGGTCGCTGACGTACCAGACGTGGGCGTAGTTATTCAGCGAGTCGTTGGTTACGAAGATCGGGTGTGTGAGGACCATCGCGAGGCCGACGGCCCAGGCGATGCAGGCGGCGGCGAGGGCGATGTTCGCGGGGTCTCGGAGCCACTCGGCGACGTCGGGGCCGGCGAAGCGGGAACTGTGCACTGCGCTACGCTGATCGCGCATGGCATCGGTCTCTGATCCCGTCCCGACGACCGAACGCACGGTCGATGGCGTCTCGCGACGAAGTCGCATCCCAAACATTGTGACACGGGCGCTTCCGGCGGCTGCGATCGCGGTGATCGCTCTGCCGGCGCTGTCGATCGCAGGGGCGCCGGTTCACGCGTCGGCGGTGCAGATGGCGATCGCGGTCGGGTTGGCAGCCGCGGGGTTTGCGCTCGGGTCGATGTTCGCGCCTTCGCGGGTGCTGGCGGTTGTCGGCGTAGTCGTCGTGGGGGCGTGTGGGTGGTTGCTGGCGCAGGTGTCGTTTGCGGGGGCGGCGTGGGTGGTGGCGGTGGCGGCGGGGTTTGGAGCGGGGCTGATCGTGGGGGTCCGCGCGATTGTTGCGGACCCTTCCCGGCCAGCTCGCCACGGCGAGCCTTCGACGGGCGCAAACGCCGGTACGCCCCTACAACCAGCCGACGCGCTCGTTTGCGCCGCGCTAGCGACAGCGACGGTGATCCTCATCGTCGTGCGGGTGTTCGATCGGGATGCGGCGATCGCGGTGGGGGCGGCGATTGCCGCGGTGTCGGCGGCAGCGGCGATCGCCCGGGAGACGCAGCGGCGGTGGACGGTGCGAGGGGCGATCGCGGCGACCGCGCTGGGGGCGGTGCTGGCCCTGGGCGGGGTCGCGTTCGTGGGGGCGACGACGCCGAGAGTGACGTGGTTCGGCGGGCTGGTGAGTCACGGGCCGCGCGACAGCAACATGGTGGCGATCACCTTCGACGACGGGCCGGACCCGCCGTACACGCTGCAGATCAAGGACATCCTGGACAGCCACGGGACGAAGGCGACGTTCTTCACGGTTGGGAAGGCGCTGGACCAGCAGCCGGACGTCTCACACGCGCTGTTCGACGACGGGATGCTTCTCGGGAACCACTCGTACGACCACGACGCGTGGAGCTGGCTCGACCCGGAGTACACGCAGCTCCAGAAGAACCAGGACGCGTTTCAGCGCAACGGCCTGCAGTGCCCAGCGTTCTACCGTCCGCCGCACGGGAGCCACACGCCGTTCATGGCGCACGTCGTTGGGGACGCCGGGATGACGATGGTGACATGGGACGTGTCGGCGGGCGACTGGGCGACGACCGACGGCGACCTCGTCGCGCGGCGGGTGCTGGACGCGGTGCAGCCGGGTTCGATCATCCTGCTGCACGACGGGATCGACGGGAATATCGGTGCGGACCGATCGGTGATCCTGTCAGCGCTGCCGCAGATCCTGGACGGGCTGCGGGCGAAGGGGCTGCAACCGGTGACGCTGGACAAGCTGCTGGGGAAGCCCGGGTATCTCCCGTCGTGCTGAAGCCCAACGTCGCTTCGCTAAGATGAGTTCGGCGTGATGACGCCGTTATGACTACTGCCGGAGCACCTTCCGCCCCGCCGCGCCCAGTGCGTGCTGTCGTCGTGGACGACGACGAGCGCCTGCTGGGCGTGCTGAAGCGGGGCCTTCGCGTGCACGGCTTCGACGTCGTGACCTTCGCCGATCCGCGGGACGCGCTGGCGTACATGGAGTCGGCGCAGGTTGACGTCGCCGTCCTCGATGTGACGATGCCGGACCTCGACGGCGTGTCGCTGTGCCGGCGGCTGCGCGAGACGCTCGTCATCCCGATCCTGATGCTTTCGGCGCGCGACACGGTCCCGGACCGCATCCTCGGTCTGGAGTCGGGGGCGGACGATTATCTCACGAAGCCGTTCGAGCTGGCTGAGCTGGCGGCCCGGCTGCGGGCGCTGTTGCGCCGCGGCGAGCGGCTGGCGGCGGACGCGGGCGAGAGCCTGGAGTACGCGGATGTTGCGATGGACACGCGGCGGCATATCGTGATGCGGGGTGAGACGGAGCTGGACCTGACACCGACGGAGTACCGGCTGCTGGAAGTCTTCATGCGCAACCCGGAGACGGTGATGAAGCGCGAGGCGATCGTGCTGCAGGTGTGGGGATACGAGGGCGGCGAGTCGAACTATCTCGACGTGCACATCGGGCATTTGCGGGAGAAGCTCGAGGCGGGCGGCGCGAGCCGGCTGCTGCAGACGGTGCGCGCGTTCGGCTACGTGCTGAGGCAGGCATAGTTGTCGCTACGATTCCGCCTGACGCTGCTGTACAGCCTGCTCTTCGCGGGGGTGCTGGCGCTGTTCGGCGTGCTCGTCTACCTGCGGATGTCGTCGCGGCTGTACTCGTCGGTTGACGACACGCTCCGGTTCCGCGCGCAGCAGATCACGTCGGAGCAGATCACATCGGCGACAAACGGAACGATCCAGCTCGACCAGTCCGTGCTGGACGAGATCGCGGCGCCAGGAGTCTATGTCGAAGTGCTCGACGACGACGGCACGCCGTTGCAGAAGTCGACGAACCTCACATCGAATCTGCCGCTGCCGACAAAGAAGGCCAGCGCCACGACGTCAGACGCGCTGGAGACGCACCGGGCGTCAAACGGCGAGCGAGTGCGAATTCTGTACAAGTCGATCGGCATACCGACCGACCCAGGGGACCGGCTGCTTGTCGCGCGGTCGCTGCATCAGACGGACGCGACGCTCGATACGACGCGCAACCTGCTCATCGGCGGCGGGATCGCGGTCCTGGTGGTGGCGAACGTGCTCGCGTACATCTTCTCGGGGCCGGCGCTGCGGCCGATCCGGGTGGCGACGGACACAGCGAGTGACATCGAGGCGACGGGCGACTTCTCGCGGCGCATCGAGGGCGAGAAGCAGCGCGGCGAAGTCGGCGACCTGGTGCGGACGCTCAACGAACTGATCGCGAAGGTGGAATCGACGCTCGATGCGCATCGAGCGTTCCTGGCGGACTCTTCGCACGAATTGCGGCGGCCGCTGGCGGTGGTGCGGGGGAACCTCGAGGTGCTCCGGAGCGGGGCGCTGCCGGCGGAGGAGCGCGAGCAGGTGATCGCGGAGACGGAGGCGGAGTCGCGGCGGATGAGCCGTATCCTCGCCGACCTGCTGCTGCTGTCCCAGGTGGACGCGCGGCTGATCCTGCAGCGGAACCCGACGGACCTCGGCGAATTGCTCCGGAGGGTGGGCGAGCACGAACAGCAGCGCTTCCGGGAGCGGCAGATCGAGCTTGACGTGCCGGAGCAGCCGCTGCGGGTAAACGTGGACGAGCAGCGGGTGAGCCAGCTCTTCGAGAACCTTGTGGACAACGCGGCGCGGTACTCGGAGCCCGGCAAGCCGATCGCGCTGACTTCGCGCAGCAACGGGCGTTATGTCATTACCGAAGTGCGCGACGAGGGACCGGGGATGACGCCGGAGGAGATGCGGCACGCCTTCGAGCGGTTCTTCCGGGGCCAGGGCGGACGGCGACGGCATCGTGACGGGAGCGGGTTGGGGCTGGCGATCGTGCGGCACATCGCCGAGGCGCACGGGGGGTCGGTGGCGCTGTCATCGAGTACGGACGGGACGGTCGTGCGGGTGGAGTTGCCACTCGCGAATCAATAGAGCTTCTTCAACGGGGCTTCATCAAACCTTCATGCTTCCTCGCCTACGATCGTGGGCGAGGAAAGGAAGGTCATGCGAGTCCCACCCGCGAAGATCCATATACCTGAAGAAGACCGAAGAGAAATACTGGCCGCCATCGACGAGGCGCTGGCCTCCGGGCAGCTGACGATCGGGAAGCACGGCGCGGCGTTCGAGGAGGCATTCGCCAGAACGGCCGGCACGAAGCAAGCGATCGCAACGAGCAGCGGCACGAGCGCGCTCGAGATCATCTTTCGCGCGATCGACGTGGCCGGCGGCGAAGTCATCGTGCCGACGAACACGTTCTTCGCGACACCGGCTGCTGTGATGCACGCAGGCGGGACGGTGCGGTTCGCGGAGTGCGATCCCGCGACGTACTCGATCGACGTCGATCACGCGCGATCGCTGATGGGCCCGCGGACCCGGGCGGTCGTCGTCGTCCACATCGGTGGGGTGATCACGCCGCGGATCCGCGAGCTGCGCCAGATGTGCGACCGGGCGGGGGTGCCGCTAATCGAAGATGCGGCGCACGCGCACGGCAGCACCTTCGAGGGCGAGCCGGCGGGAAGCTTCGGGCTGGCGGCCGCGTTCTCGTTCTATCCGACGAAGGTGATCACGTCCGGCGAGGGCGGGATGATCGCGACGGACGACGAGCGGATCAACGAGCAGGCGCGGGTGTATCGCGACCAGGGCAAGGCGGGGTTCACGTCGAACTTCCACACGCTGCTGGGCAACAACTGGAGGATGAGCGAGCCGCACGCGATCATCGGGCGCTCGCAGCTGGCGCGGCTGCCGGAGTTCATTGCCGCGCGGCAGCGGATCGCGGCGATCTACGACCGCGAGCTGCCGACGACGGGCGTGACGCCGCTGCGCATCCCCGATGGCTCTTCGTGCAACTACTACAAGTACATCGCGATGCCGCCGGCGGGCGTCGAGCGCGCGGCGCTGAAGAAGACGCTCCGCGAACAGAACGACGTCGGACTGAGCGGCGAGGTGTACGAGGCGCCGTGCCACCTGCAGCCGGTGTTCGGTCCGCAGGAGGCGGGGGCGTTGCCGGTCGCGGAGGAGATCTGCGCGCGGCACATCTGCCTGCCGGTATCGGCGGTAATGACAGACGAGGATGCCCGATACGTCGTGGCGTCGATCGGGAATGTGCTCGCAGAGCAGCGAGTAGGAGCGAACGCATGAAGGTAGGAGTCACGGGCGGTTGCGGGTTCATCGGCTCGCACGTCGTCGACAAGCTGATTGACGCGCACGTCGATGTGCGGGTGCTCGACGCGGTCGGGCGGCCTCACCGGGACGACGTGGAGTGCGTGCGCGTGGACATCCTGGACCAGGACATGCTGAACGACGCGACACGCGGCCTGGACGTCGTGTTCCACCTCGCGGCGGTCGCGGACGTCAACAACGTCGTCGCCGACCCGACAGGGTCGGTCGCGCTGAACGTGCTGGGGACGTCGCGGGTGCTGGAGGCGGCGCGGACGAACGGGCTGCGCCGCGTCGTGCTGGCGAGCACTGTGTGGGTGTACGGCGCCGCGCGCGGCGAGCGCGTAGACGAGACGTCGTGCTTCGACGTTTCAGCGACCGGGCACGTGTACACGACGACCAAGCTGGCGTCGGAGATGCTGTGCCACGACTACCAGACGCTGTGGGGCGTGCCGTTCACGGTGCTTCGGTACGGCATCCCGTACGGGCCACGGATGCGCCCCTCGCTGGTGATCCCGATCTTCATGCGGAAGGCGCTCAACGGCGAGGCGATGACGGTCGCGGGCGACGGGAGCCAGCACCGGAAGTTCGTGTACGTCGAAGACCTCGCGGAGGCGCACGTGCTGGCGCTGGCGCCGGAGGCGGAGAACCAGACGTACAACATCGACGGGACGGAGGAGGTCTCGATCTTGCGGATCGCGGAGACGGTGCACAAGCTCGTCGGCGGCAAGGGCATCGAGTTCGTGCCCGCCCGGGCGGGTGACTACGGCGGAAAGCAGGTGTCGTCCGTGAAGGCAGCAAGAGAGATCGGCTGGACCCCCAAGGTGAACTTCGACACCGGGATGGAGCGAACGGTCGCGTGGTTCCTGGAGCAGGAGCGCGCGGCGGTGAAGTCGGCATGATCGAGTCGCCAGAGCGTGGGCTGAGCGAAGTTCCGGCAACGAAGGCCGCGGTCGAGACGCGGCGGCCGAAGCTCATCGCGGTTATGCCGGCGTACAACGAGGCGACGACGATCGCCTCGGTGCTTGAACGGCTGTACCCGCTCGTGGACCGGCTGCTCATCGTCGACGACGGCTCGACGGACAACACTCGCGAAGTCGTGTTCGGGTGGCTGGCGGACAAGCCGCACGCGCACCTCGTCGCGTTCAACCGCAACCGCGGGATGTCGGCGGCGTACTACGCGGCGTTCCAGCACCTGCGCAAGATGGTGGAGCAGGAGCAGATCGACGAGGACGACATCGTACTCACGGTCGATGCTGACGGCCAGCACGACCCGGCGAGCCTGGACCTGCTCCTGAAGCCCATCGAAGAGGGCGCGGACGCGGTGATCGCGCGGCGCGACTTCCGGCTGTACCCGCTGTACAAGCGCCTCGGCAACTGGGTCATGTCGGCGTGGGCCTCGATCTGGTCAGGCCGGCGGTTCCAGGACGTGGAGTCCGGGTACCGCGCCTTCCGTATCGGGCCGCTGCTGGACGCGCTGCAGTACTACCAGGGCTACAAGTACAGCGAGACCGTCGAGGTGGCGGTCATCCTGCCGCTCCTCGGGTACAAGATCCACGACACGACGCTGGTCGATATACCCGTCTTCCGATCGCGCACGCGGATGAAGGACGTCATCATCGACCTGATCGCGATGCCATGCGCATGGTGGCGAGTGACGGCGGCGCGGCGGCTCCCGGCCGGGGTGCCTCGGGCGCTCGGATACTACGGACTGCCGTTGTTCTTCGGCGCCGCGATCTGCGCGTTGCTGGTGATGCTGACGCAGCCGATCTACCTGGCCAACGACACGATCAACAACTACGCGCACGTCTGGTACATCAGCCACTCACTGTTCTCGAGCGGGCAGGTCCCAATCCGGTTCAGCGGGCTCGATGACGGGCAGGCGTTCACGTTCCCGTACGGCCTTGTGCCCTGGATGGTGAACGCGCTTGTGTATCCGGTACTCGGCGACTGGTCCGTGACGCTGTTCCTGGTGCTGGCAGGTGTGGCAGTGGCAGTGGGTGCGACGATCGTGCGGCCGCAACTGCGCGACCCGTGGCTGATGCTGCTGTTCATCGCCAACCCGTTCTTCATCGACGCTGTGGCGGGCGGGCAGTACTCGTTCCTGTGGGCAACGGCCGCGTTCTTCGGGCTGGTGTGGGCGGTTGAGCGGGAGCGCTGGGTCGTCGCTGCCTTCGCGATGTGGCTGACGGCTTCGACGCACCCGATCGAGGGCGGGCTGGCGGTCGGGGCGTACGTCGCGTTCTGCCTGGTGCGGCGGCCGTCGATGCGCGCGCCGCTGCTGGTTTCAGGCGGGATAGCTTTGGCGGCGCTGGCGCCGTTCATCTACTTCACGCTGCGGACGCCGGCGGTCAACGAGAACTCTACGAGCACGATCATCGGCTCGATCCTGCAGGACCTCCCGCGGCGCGGGACGGTGATGGTCGCGCCGTTTGCGCTTGCGGCGGCGGCGCCGTGGATCCGCGCGCACTATCGCGCGGTGGGCACTTCGTTCGTGGCGATCGCGGCCGTCGGGATCGGGCTCAGCTCGGGGCTCGTCGGACATACGCCGCTCGCGCAGACGGCGGGGCTCGGAACCATCTCCGACAAGGGCAGCTACTACGGCATGACGCACCGGACGTCCAACCTGTACGGCGCGTACATCTCATCCGGCGACTTCGCGCAGGGACGGGTGTACCGGGTCCTGAGCCCGAACGATCGGGAGCAGGGCGGGTACTACCTGATCCGGCAGGGCGGCGTGCTTTCGAACGAGTTCTTCAGCGAGAGCCAGCACCGCCGCAGCTGGTCTGAGAGCCAGTACGAGTGCTATCTCGCCGCGAAGCACGTGGACCGGGTGGTGGTGGAGCGGGCATACCGCAGCGAATTCCCGACGAACGAGCCTTCGATGCTGGACTCTCTCGTGTCGCGCGGGCTGGCGTCTGTGACGTACACCAGCAAGCGCGGATCGATGGCGGTGTACGACGTGACGGCGTTCCGGAACGCGCGGCCCGCGCCGGCGTCGGTGAAGGAGTGCAAAGCGGCATGACGCCTCGGGCGATGGTGGCATCGATCAGGGGTACGGCGGCGATTGCGAAGCGCGGCGCGCCGCTGCTCGCGATCGGCTTCCTGGCGGACGCGTCGTTCCTCATGGTGTACCTCGTCGTGCTGCAGACGTACCTGCCGGAGTCGCTCGGCGCGAGCGCGGCGATCGCCGGGTGGGCGCTGGCGGCGTACGGACTGGCGAAGCTCATCACGCAGGTGGCAGCGGGAGTGATCTCGGACCGAATGGGCACGCGGCGCGCGCTCATCGCGGGGACGGGGCTGCTGTTCGTGGCGACGCTCGCGATCATCCCGCTGGCGCACGTCGCGCCGTGGCTGATCGTGCCGGTCGCGGCGCTCGACGGGCTGGGCGCCTCGCTGACGTGGCCGGCGATCTACTCGGCGGGCGCGGCGCGGTTCGGCGAGGGCGAGAAGGCGCGGTTCACGTCGATGCTGACGCTGGCGACCGGCGTGGCGCTGCTGGCGGGGCTGGGGCTGGGCGCGCGCGTGCAGGCGATGGCGTCGTTCAACGAGGCGATGCTGGTGCCGGCGTCGTGCGTGACGATCGCGCTGCTCATCGCCGCGCTGACGCCGCTACACGTGAACGAGGCGCTGCACCTGGAGCAGGTGGAGCTGCCGTCGCTGCGGCGGCTACGCGAGATCCTGGCGTCGCCGGCGCGAGTGGCGTTCGCTTCGGTGATCCTCGTCGAGGCGTGCGCGCTGGGCGGCCTAACGGTGGTGTTCCGGGCGTACGGGCGCGACGTGCTAGGCGTGTCCCTGACGCGCGAGGAGATTCTGCTGCTGCCGGCGGGCCTCGGCGGCGCGCTGGCGGTGGTGGCGGGCGGATGGATCGCAGACCACATCGGCGCCCGGCGCGTGATGGCGCCGGGGTTCTTCATCGCCGGCGTGTGCATTCTCGCGCTCACGCGTTGGACGGATCCGGCGTTCGTGATGGTTGTCGCCGGGATCGCGGGCGCCGGCTTCGGACTGGCAGTGCCGACCATCGCGGCCACGATGATGTCGCTCGCGGACGGCGCGGGACGGATGCGCGGCGGCGTCATCGGATGGTTCATGACGGCTGACGGCTTCGGGCATGCCGCCGGACCGGCGATCGCGGGCGTGGTGCTGGCGGTCTTCGGCGCGCACGGGGCGCATGCAGTGCTGGGGATGGGGGGCGTGATGTTCATCATCGTGGCGGCGGTCGCGGCGACGCAGCGGTTCGCGGAGCGGCCACAGACGTTCGGGCTGGATGCGCGAGAAGCGCTCGACGAAGCGGAGAGGGTGACGCAGACAACATCGCCGGCGGCGCGAGAGCCGGTGGCGATCTCTGGAGGGCGAACATGACGAGGCGAGTGCTTGTAACGGGCGGCGCGGGGTTTATCGGATCGCATGTGGTGGAGGCGCTGCTGGCGCGCGGCGACGAGGTGCACGTGCTCGACGACCTGAGCAAGGGGCACGTGTCCTTCGTGCCGGCGGACGCGCCGCTGCACGTGCTGGACATGTCGGAGTCGCGGCTCGAAGGGCTGTTCGAGCGGACGCCGTTCGACGCCGTGGTGCACTGTGCCGCGCAGACGAACGTGATGCGCTCCGTCGCGGATCCCGAGCTGGACCGGCGGATCAACATCGATGGGCTGCGGCGCGTGCTGGACGGCGCGATCGCGACTGGCGTGCACCGGTTCGTGTTCATCTCGTCGGGCGGCGCGGTCTACGGCGAGACGCCGACGGCGGCGTCTGAAGAGACGGAGGCGCGACCCGAGAACCCGTATGGCGACCACAAGCTCGAGGGTGAGCACGTTGTCGCAGCGGCCCCGATCTCGTCGATCTCGCTGCGGCTGTCGAACGTGTACGGGCCGCGGCAACGGGCGGACGCCGAGGGCGGGGTGGCGAGCATCTTCGCGGAGCGGCTGTCGAACGGGCTGCCGATCCAGGTCTTCGGGGACGGCGAGCAGCAGCGGGACTTCGTGCACGTGGCGGACGTGGTGGCGGCGGTGCTGCTGGCGCTCGAGGACGAAGGCATGACCGGCGTGTGGAACGTCGGTACGGGTGTGCCGACGACGATCAACGAGCTGGCGCGGCTGATGCTGGCTGTGTTCGGAGGGACGGGAACGGTCGAGTACGTGGCGCCTCGGGGCGAGGTGCGGCGGTCGTGCCTGGACGTCTCGAAGCTGCTGGCGACGGGGCGGTGGCGGGCGGCGCACTGGCTGGCGACGGGCATCGTCGAGATGGCGGAAGCGCTTCGGGCGGGGGCGGCTTCGAAGCGGCGGTAGGGTTCACTCGCTTCGCCACGCATATGGATCCGTTCGAACCTAGCGATGTGCACTTGTTTCCGCCCCACGGTGGAACCATGTGGGTTCGACCGAATCCCCAACTCACGAACATCTGGGACATCTTCAAGTACGCGCTCACTGTCGACGGTTACGAGTACGCGGCCCAGCATTTTCCACACGAGGGCGCCGCGGACGGTTTCAGTCGATGTGGCGCGCTCGCCAATGCGAAGGCCAAGCAACTTCGCAAGACTGGCCGTTGGACAGGCAGCTTTGAGGAACTCCGATGCTGCCTCTTCTTTGAGCAGCGACGATGGCGCCACTTTGGATATGAGCCGGAAGGTGAAGATCTAGCAATGATTCGGGCGCTCCATGAGGAGATCTGCCGCAAGTGGGACGAAGCACCGGGCAACCGCGTCGTCTAGCAATGAGCGGCAGCGCCGAGGACGGGGACGGGTTCGAACTCCGCCCCGCCTCCTAAAGGTGGACTCACGCAGTGTCTCCGAGGGGGTTTCCCGCGTGATTAGCACCCCGCCTTCGGGAGTTAGGGTTTTCCCTCTTTAGACTCGCGCCGTACGGCCTCGAACCGGGGAGGCCGATATTCACCTGACGGACATCGGATAGCGCCCGTCAGGGGTATCTCTGTGCTCTCTTCCGCCTCGAAGCCGCGGGCTCTCCGGCCGCTGGCGCTCCGCGTGCCGGCGCTGTCGGTGCACGCGACGGGGCTGATCCTCATCCCGCTGGCGATCCTGGCGCTGGCCGCGGTGCAGCCGGTGGACTTCGACTATTGGTGGCAGCGGCGCACCGGGCAGTGGATCGTCGAGAACTTCGCAGTGCCGAGGACGGAGTTCTACTCGTTCACGGCGGCCGGGCACGCGTACACGGACCACGAGTGGCTGTCGCAGGTGCTGATGTACGGCGTCGATTCGGCGTTCGGGTACCTGGCGCTGTTCGTTCTGTTCGTGGGGCTGGGGATCGCGGCGTGGTTCATCGGGTACCGGCTGCTGCGGGCGCACGGGATCGGCGAGACGCCGGCGATCGCGCTCTCGATCGCGCCGGCGATCATCGGCATGAAGTTCTGGCGCGTGCGCCCGTTCATGTTCACCGTGTTCTTCGCGAGCCTGTTCCTGTCGGAGCTGTTCGCGGCGCGGCGGGGGGAGCGGAAGACGCTGTGGCGGCTGGTGCCGCTGATGGTGCTGTGGGCGAACCTCCACGGCGGCTACGTCATCGGCCTCGTGCTGATCGCGCTGCTGGCGGGGTCGCAGTGGTGGGACCGGAAGGCGGGCGTGGGGCCGGGGTGGCGGCACGTGTCGATCGTGCTACTCGTGTCCTTCGCGGCGACCGCGATCAACCCGAACACGTACGAAGTGTGGACGTACCCGCTGTCGTACCTGCGGAACAACAACCCGAACCTGCAGCTGGTGGACGAATGGCAGGCGCCGAACTTCCACCAGATGCGCAACCTGCCGCTGGCGATCCTGCTGATCACGGCGATGGTGTTCGGGGCGAACGGGCGCCGGTTCGACGCCTGGCGCTCGTCGCTGCTGGTGGTGTTCGGTGCGATGGCGCTGCAGTCGATGCGGCACCAGCCGCTGTTCGCGGCGGTGTGGGCGCCGTGCGTGGGGATCGCGATGGCGGAGCGATGGGCGATCATGCGCGAGCGGCCGTCGGACGCGCCGCGGTCGCCGGGCGTGCCGCTGCTGAACTGGGCGCTGCTGTGTGCCGGCGCGATCGCGCTGGGATCAGTGGTGATGGCGGCGCCGGGGCATCCGACGCTAGGGGCTGCGCCGACGGATGCAGCGCGGAATCCGCAGCCGGCGGCGGCAACGGACTACGTCGAAGCGCACTATCCCGGGGCACGCATCTTCAACGAGTACATCTGGGGCGGGTACCTGATCGACCGGCTGTACCCGCAGAACAAGATCTTCATCGACGGGCGGGCGGACCCGTACGGCGGGCTGCTCTCGACATACGAGAATGCGATCTACGCGCGGGACTGGCAGTCGCCCTTCGAGCAGTACGACGTCGATGTGGCGCTGATCCCGCCGAACATGCCGCTGGCCGGCGCGCTGCGATATGCGGGGTGGACCGAAGCTTACGAAGACAAGGTTGCCGTGCTGTTCGTCCGTCCCGGCTACGCTGCAGCGGAATAGCTCCGTGCTGTTTGCTGTTTGCTGTTCGTGGTGACTCGAGTGCGATAGGTTGCCTCGCAGTCCGGCGAAGCATCTACGAAAGGATCGCGACTCGATGGTGAAGTTGATCTATTGCATCTCGAAGAAGCCGGAGATGTCGGTGGAAGAGTTTCAGACGTACTGGCGGGGAACGCATGCGCCGATCGCGGCGGCGATTCCGGGGGTGCGGCGGTACGTGCAGTGTCACGTGTTGCCGGAGCTGTACGAGCGCGAGACGGCACCGGGGTTCGACGGGGCGGCCGAGCTGTGGTTCGACGATCTCGACGCGATGCGGGCGGCGATGGGGACGCCGGAAGTGGCGGCGGCGCTGGAGGACGAGAAGAACTTCATCGATCACACGCGGGTGGCCTCGTTTGTGACGGTGGAGAAGCCGATTGTCGAATAGCTCTTAGCTGTGCCTTCAGCACTCCGATTTGAAAATCGGACGCTACCGCCCAGCCCAATTGTCGAGGGCCTCGCCCAGCTCGTAGGCGGTCTCGACCCGCGCCAAAACGCTGCCGACCTCGCGCTCGGCCCCCACTCCTCCTGGCGAGAAGTACACGACCGGTAGACCTGCCGCGTGCGCCGCGGCGACACCGCGCGGCGAGTCCTCCACGGCGAGGCAGCGATCCGGTGGCAGGCCCGCCCGATCGATCCCTACCAGATAGCTATCAGGGTGCGGCTTGCTCAGCGGGTAGTCCTCGCGGACGACGTGGAACTCGAAGTGCCGCATGAACCCGGATCGCGCATGAATGATCTCGAAATGCTCGCGACGCGAAGAGGTCACGATCCCCATGCGGAAGCGCGGCGCCAGCCGCGCGAGCAGTTCGCCCATCCCGGCGATGGCGATCTCCTCCGTGCTCAGAAGCTCCGTGTAGAGCGCATTGCGCCGCCCGTAGAGCGCGCGCAGATCATCGCCGTCGAGACGGGATAGCGATAACAGGCTCTTGCCGCGGCGCAGGCTGATCTCCTCAAAATCAGACCAGCTTGCTTCGATGCCCAGGGTCGCCAGCTCGCGCCGGTTGGCTTCGAAAAACACCTTTTCGGTATCGACGAGGACGCCATCGTTGTCCCAGAGGATCGCTCGATCGCCGTTCGGGTTCTTTGCGGCGGTTGGCACGCGCGCACCTTAACATGACGATCCGGTGGTGCCCGGAAAGCAGACAGTCAGCCGAACGTTTCTTCGCGCACGGCTACTTGCAGATCGCGCGGAGGGCGGATTGGACGGCGAGCGCCTTGTCGAGGACGGCGTCCGGGGCGTCGGCGATGACGAGGTTGATGTGAGCGCAGCCGGCTTCGACGTACGGGGCGACGAACTCCGCGATCTTCGCGGGCGAGCCGAACGGCGTGTAGCGCTCGAACTGCTCGAAGGGGATGCGGTAGAAGGCCTGCATGCTCTCGGCGACCTTGCGACGGGCGAGGGCTTCGTCGTCATCGACGCCCATCCAGAACTGCATGCCGCGTGTGAACTCGATGCGGTCGCGGCCGGCGCCTGACGCGAACTCGCGCATCTTCTCTCCGGCCTCCGTGAAGCGGCGGACGGAGACCCAGATGCCGGTCCAGCCGTCGGCGTAGCGGGCGGCGCGGTTGAGGGCAGCGTCGGAGCGGCCGCCGACCTGCAGCTCGACCCCGCCGGGGCGGTGGGGCTTCGGGCGCATGCGCACGCGGTTGAGCTTGAAGTACTTGCCGTCGAACGTGGTCTCTTCGTTCGTCCACAGGCTGCGGAGGATCTGCAGCGACTCGTCGGTGCGGCGGGCGCGCGTCTTGGGGTCGACGCCGCACGCCCACCATTCGTTCGGGTCTTCCCCGCCGATGCCGACGCCCATGATCAGGCGTCCGCGCGACAGCTCGTCGACCATGGCGGCCTGCAGCGCGACGGGCGTCGGGTGGCGGAGGGCGAGGAGGTAGACGCACGTCTGCAGCTCGAGCTTCGACGTGGCGGCCGCGATCGGCGCGAGCTTCACCAGCGCGTCGCTACCGGATCCGTAGAACGTCACGTGGTCGCCGACGAAGATGCCATCGATGCCGGAAGCTTCGGCTTCGCGCGCCCATTCGATGATGCCCTCGTCGGAGCCGCGTGCGGGCGCGAAGACCTTCGGCATGCTCAGCGTCACGAGTTGGCGCCGTCCTTCGGTTCGCGGGGCATGCCGATCACGCCGTCGTCGCGGAGCTGTGAGATGTCGTCCCAGGAGTAGTCGGCTTCGAGCAGGACTTCCTCGGTGTGCTCGCCGAGCTGCGGCGAGAGGCGCGGGATGCGCACCGGTTCGCCGTCCACTGCCATGCCGATGCCGGCCATGCGAACGGGCTCGTGGCCGGGGTGCTCGACTTCGTGGATGTAGGCGTTCGCGAGCACCTGCGGGTCTGCCGCGAGGGCGGCGTAGTCCTGCACGGGCGCGGAGAACATGCCGATGGCGTTCAGGCGCTCGATCCAGTGCGCGCGCGGCTCGGTGGCGAACGTCTCGTCGAGGATGGCGATGAGGTCGGCCGCGTGCTCGCCCGCGCGCTTGCGGTACGTGTCGAAGCGCTCGTCTTCGGCGATATCAGGGCGGCCGATGGCGTGCGCGGCATCGGGCCAGCAGCGGTCGAGGAGCATACCGATGACGAACCATCCGTCGGAGGCCCTATATACGCGCCAGAAGGGCGTGATGCCGCCACGTTCTCGACGCGGGACGATCTGCCCGGTGAAGAGATGCCTGGCGATGTTGAACGACTGCATCGAGATCTGGCTACCGAGCAGCGAGGTGTCGATCTTCATGCCGTTGCCGGTCGCATCGCGCCCGAGCACGCCGGCGAGGATCGCGATCGTCGCGTGAAGGCCACCGACCTGGTCGGCGAGCGGGACGCCGGCGGGCAGCGGCGGGTCGTCGGGCTCGCCGGTCAGGCTCATCAGGCCGCCGCGAGCCTGCGCGAGGATGTCGAACGACCCGAGATCGGCGTCATCGCCGTACTGGCCGTGGCCGGACGCCTGCACGTAGACGATGCGCGGGTTTACGGCGGACAGCGCTTCGTACGTCAGCCCCATGCGCTCGATGGCACGGGCCCGAAAGTTCGTGAGGAATGCGTCGGCGCCTTCGGCGATGCGGAGGAACACTTCGCGGCCGCGCGGATGCTTGAGGTTGATGGCGAGCGAGCGCTTGCCGCGGTTGTGGGCCTCGAAGTAGCTGCTGAGGCCAAGCTCCTTCGTGATATCGAAGTAGCGGCCGGGATCGCCGGACTGCGCCTCTTCGACCTTGATGACGTCGGCGCCCAGGTCGGAGAGCACGGCGGAGGCGTACGGCCCCTGCTGCCAGATGGTGAGGTCGAGGACGCGGATGCCTTCGAGGGGGCGGCGCATGTTCGGATTCTGGCAATGCGCGGAGCGAGTGTCCAGAACTAGACGATCTCCGATTGATTGGCCACCGCGCATCGCCTACAACGGGCGCATGAGTACTCCCGCGCTCGATGGCGACGACCTGTACGAACGGCTGGACCTGCACGGGCTGCTGGGGCGCATCGACGGGCTGCCGGAGCAGGTGGAGGAGGCGTGGGCGGCGGGGCGCGCGCTGGAGCTGCCCGCGAACTATCGGGACGTTGATGCGGTGGTGGTGCTGGGGATGGGGGGATCAGGCATCGGCGGGATGCTGATGTCTGCGCTGGCGTCGGCCGAGGGCGGGCGCGTGCCGGTGATCGCGGCGCGCGGGTATGGCGTACCGGCATTCGTCGGGGCACAGACGCTGGTGCTCGCGGCGTCGAACAGCGGGAACACCGAAGAGACGATCAGCGCGCTCGACGCAGCGATCAACGCGGGCGCGAAGTGCGCGGTCGTCACGACGGGCGGACGGTTGCTCGAGATGGCGCGGGAGCATCGGCTGCCGGCGCTGACGTTCGAGTGGCGCGGCGAGCCGCGGTCCGCGCTGGGGTGGAGCTTCGCGTCGCTGCTGGGCGTCTGTTCGGGGGCGGGCCCGCTGCCGGATCTCCTGAACGATGTGCGGGACGGGACAGCGGCGATGCGGGCGCTGCGGGAGAACATTGGGCGTGGCTCGCCGGAAGCGTCGAACGCGGCGAAGCAGATCGCCGGGCGGATGGCCGGACGGCTGCCGGTAATCGTTGGGGCGGAGGCGCTCGCGCCCGTCGCATATCGATGGCGGACGCAAATCAACGAGAACGCGAAGAGCTGGGCGATGGCGGAAGAGCTGCCGGAGATGAACCACAACGCGCTGGAGGCGTTCGGGCTGCCACAGCGGATCATCCCGCTGCTGCACGCGGTGTTCCTGCGGCAGGCGACGATTCATGAGCGGATCCGCACGCGCGTCGATGCGACGATCGTGGAGATGCGGAGGTGCGGCGTGGATGCGGAGGTGGTCGATGTGCCGGGCGAGCGGGGGCTAACGCAGATGCTGTGGGCGATCTATCTCGGGGATTACGTGAGCTACTATCTCGGGCTGCTGAACGGCGTGGAGCCGTCGCCGGTGGAGCGGCTGGTGGCGTTGAAGGATCTGCTGGCGTCGCGGGCGTGACAGCGGTGACGCGCCGACATCGCTGATTGGCGCAGGTACGAAGAGGGCGGCCAGAGGGGGCCGCCCCTACACCTGTAGTAGCGCTTCGACGTCGGGTTGAAGACTAGCCGCCGGCGGCTTCGGTGGTCGCGGGCGATTGGATGAGCTGGCCGTAGTCCACATCGCCGCCGAGGATGACGACGATATCCGGGGCGCTCGACATGCCGGCGACCTCGGCCGGCGTGGCGTTGCGGATCTGGCCGATGGGGATCTTCAGCCAGCTCGCGAGCAGGTAGGCGTTCTTCTGGTTGTCGCCGCCCACGTCGATGATCTCCGACGCGGCGTGCAGCTCGCCATCGGTGGCGTTGTTCGCATTCAGATCGTCGATGGGATAGCCCTTCGACGCGATGTACTCGATGACGCGCCGCGCAAGGCTGTCGGTGCCGGTGCCGTTCTGGACTTCGACCCGAACCGGGGCGGGTGCGGCGGCGGTGCCGACCGCATTGGCGTCGGGCTTGTCGGTGAACAGCGCCGCCGTGATCTTTGAGATCTGCTCCTTGCTGCCGCACAGCACCTGCGCGGCGCCCTGGTTGCACGGGACGGTTGCGCTGCCGAGGGAGACGGCACGCAGGTTGTCCTTCACCTGGTTGGCGAGGATGGCGTATCCGGGGATCTGGGTGTCGCTGATGTCAGTGTTGATGGCGTCCTTGTACTTCGACCAGAGCGACGAGCCGTTCTTCAGGACGTCGAGCGACTTGGCCTTGTCGATCGCCGCGAAGATCACGCGCTGCTGGCGCTGAATGCGGTCGAGGTCATCGCTGCTGAAGCGGATGCGCGAGTAGGCGAGCGCGGTCGCGCCGTCCATATGCTGCGTGCCGGGGTAGAAGTGCTGCGGGTTGTAGTCGCCGGGCTTCTCGCTCTCTGAGTAGTAGGGATCGTAGACCTCGTCCGGGACGTCGACATCGACGCCGCCGAGGGCATCGATGATGCGCTGGAAGCCCGGGAAGTCCACGATGACGTACTTGTCGATCTTGATGTTGAAGGGCTGAGCGGCGAGCACTTCCTTCATCAGGCCGACGCCGCCCTCCGGGTACTTGCTGAGCTCGCCGGCGACGTAGATCGTGTTGACGCGGTCCTGGTACGTGCCGCCCTGCTTGCCGGGAATATCGACGAGCAGGTCGCGGGGGATGCCGAGGATGCTCGACGACTTGGTCTTCGGGTCGACGGTGACGACGAAGAGCGTGTCAGTGCGGGTGGGCAGGTCGCCGTCGCTCGGGCGCCGGTCGAGGCCCATGACGAGGATGTTGATGCGTTTGTTGCTGCCGCTGTCGCCGGTGGCATCGACGCCGGGGAGCACCTTGTTCACGACAGAGCCACCCGGGATGCTGATCTCGTTCCCGGGGAAGAAGATGCTGTCGACGTGGGTGATGATGACAAGCGCGAGGTATGCGGCGACGGCGGCGAAGATGAGAATCGCCGTGGCTATGAGCGCGCGTTGACCTCTGGTGGATCGGGGTGATGCGGGGGCTTCGCCGGTTGACACTGGACGGAATGTATCTGCCGTCGATCAAGGGTGTCAAGCTATGTCGACTTGGCTGTGGACGGGCCAATTCGTTGACATAGGGCCGTCCCCTTCCTATGATCGCGACGCTCTCAAGCGATGCCGGGAGCCGTCGAGAGTCGTTCACTAGCGAAGGAGCAGCCATGCCGGATACCGACGTCGAAACAGCGGTGAAAGAGAACTGCCAGGCGCTGCTCATCGGCGACCTGATGCGGGTGATGAACGACCTGACGCCGGAGGCGATGGCGCAGGTGATGTCGGGCGGCGGCAACATGGGCGCGATGCCGGCGCTGAAGTCGTTCGACATCCAGAGCCACGACGTGCAGGGCGAGGACCACGTCTTCAAGATCAAGTTCGAGGGCGACCAGGACTTCACGGCGATCGCCACATGGCGCGACGTCGGCGGGGCGTGGAAGATCGCCGCGCTGGCGATGGAGCAATAGGAGGAACATGAACGCAGAAGAATTCATGCGGGACCACGCGATGAAGGCCTCGTCTGGGCGAGTCGCCGAGGTCCTTGGAGACCTGACGCCTGAGGCGATGTCGCAGGTGATGCAGCTCATGGCCGGCGGGCCGAACCCGGCGACCGGGAACAGCGTCGCCGTGTTGAGCTCCGACGGGACGGACCACCTTTTCGACGTGACGTACACCGGCGACGATGGGAAGTCCCTGACGATGCGCGAGACCGTCCGTCAGATCGACGGGACATGGAAGATCGTGAAGCTGGAGCAGCCCTCATAAGGAGGCAGACGTGCCAGACATCGACGAAGCAGTCAACAACTACGTGAACGCCATCAAGTCGATGGACATCGGAACGCTGATGGCGACGCTGACGCCGGAAGCGCTCGGCAAGGCGATGGCGATGGGCGGCGGCGGGCCGCCGACCGGGATCACGAACATCAAGGCCGAGAAGCAGAGCGAAGAGAACGGCGAGTACGTCTACAACCTGTCGGTCGAGGCGGCATCGGGCAGCGGCACGATGATGACGCGCTGGAAGGAGATCGACGGAGCGTGGAAGGTCACCGACATGGCGCAGGTGACGTAGGCGTCGGTCAGTCTTTCGGTCCGTCAGTCTTTTTCAGCCCTCCGTGAGCTGAAGCGGTTGGTATTAACCGTTCGCGTCACTGGACTCGGCGGTGCGATGCCCCATCGTGACGGCGCATTATCTACATGCCGGCCGCTGCACGCCCGGCGTGAGACTGCCGCATGCGAGCCGGACCAAGGATCAGCACCGACCGGATGGAGGCGTTCAGCGACGGCGTCTTCGCCATCGCTATCACGCTGCTGGTGCTCGATCTGTCGGTGCCGTCGGGCTCCGGCGACCGGCTGCTGGCAGCGATCGGTGAGCAGTGGCCTCGCTATCTCGCGTACGTGGTCAGCTTCGCGACGATCGGTGCGATCTGGCTCAGTCACAACGCGATCACCGAGTATCTCGAGCGCGCGGATGCCTGGCTGTTGCGGGCTAACCTGCTGCTGCTGATGGTCGTGTCGTTCATCCCGTTCCCCACCCACCTCGCGGCAGAGTACATCCACCATGAGGATGCCGAGCGCGTCGCCGTGACGTTCTACGGAGCGTGCTTCCTCCTGGCATCGGTGCTGGTAGCCGTTCTGTGGCGGTACGCACGCCGGGAGCAGTTCATTCGAATCGACGTCAAGGACGAAGAGCTCGAGCTGCTGAGCCAGCGCCTTGCACCAGCGCTCGGCGGGTACGTCGTCATGCTCGCGTTGGGGATACTGGTGCCGATCGCCGCCCTGTTCGGCTACCTGGCGATCGCGATCCTGTTCGTGGTGCCATTCCGGCTTCCGTGGTCTCGCGGATCACAGCGTCGGACGCGCGCACCAACTCGGAGTGGTGACCGAACGGATTCTTCAGTGCGCTCAGAATGACGAATCGTGGCGCTTGACGTGACCGATGGGCGTTCCCCGCAAGACGTTCCGCGCTATGGCACCAGCACGACGCGGCCGAAGGCCTGACGCGATTCGATGTACGCGTGGGCGGCGGCCGCTTCGGACAACGGGTAGGTGCGGTCGATGACGACGCGCAGCTTGCCTGCGGCAAGGTCGTCGATGTGGCGCTGGATCATCGCGCGGACGCGGTCGGCCTGCAGCATCGACTCTGCGCCGAGGAAGATGCCGGTGAGCGAGCGGTTGCCGGCGGACAGTGAGCTGACATCGAGCGCCTTGCCCTCGCGGCCGGCGTTGCCGACGGTGATGGCGCGGCCGCGGTAGGCCAGCGCCTCCAAGCTGCCCTGCAGCGTCGAGCCGCCGACTGAATCGACGACGAGGTCGACGCCGCGGCCGTTCGTGATCTTGCGCGCTTCCTCGACGAAGTTCTTCTCGCGGTAGTTGATGCCGTGGTCCATGCCGAACTCCTCGAGCCGGCGCAGCTTGTCGTCGCTCGAGGCGGTCGCGAGGACCGTCGCGCTCGCGCGCTTCGCGAGCTGGATCGCGGCGAGGCCGACGCCGCCGCCGCCGGCCTGGATCAGCACCGTCTCTCCGGACTTCAGGTGGCCGAACTCGAAGAGGCAGTCGTCGGCGGTGCCGAAGGGGACCGGCACGGTCGCGGCTTCCTTGATGTCGAGCTTGTCCGGCACGAGCCACGTCTGGTTCGAGAGGACGGAGACCTTCGAGGCGTGTGAGCCGTTCGGCATGATGGCGACGACACGATCGCCGGGCTTGCGGTCGGTTACTTCGGCGCCAACTTCGCTGATCACGCCGGCGCACTGGTAGCCGACGATGTGCGGCTTCTTCGGCAGCTCGCCGCCCGCGCGGTTGAGGACGTCGCCGCCTTCGATGCTGACCGCGTGGACATCTATCATGGCGCCGCGCGGCTGGAGAGGCGGGTCGGGCAGGTCTTCGTATCGGAACACGTCGGGGGCGCCGGTCTCGTAGTAGACGGCTGCTTTCATTTTCTTATCCGTCCTTCTATGTGAGGTGAGCGTTCGTGGAAGAACGATGGCACGTCCGGCGGCGAGGCAACAGATCGGGAGCGCTGTCTCGAACGGCACGCGGCGGTTAGGCTTGTCCCGCGAAACGCAGATCAGCGGAGGAGCGGGCGATGAAGGTCGAGACGACGGCGAACCTGGACATGACGCGCACGGCCGCCGACGCCGAGCGGGCGGAGCGGCTGGGCTACGACGGCGTGCTGACGCCGGAGACCGGGCACGACCCGTTTCTTCCGCTCGTGTTGGCGGGCGAGCACACCTCGAGGCTGACCCTCGGCACGGCCGTGGCCATCGCGTTCCCGCGCAGCCCGATGGTGACGGCGCAGATGGCGTGGGACCTGCAGAAGCTCACGAACGGGCGCTTCCTGCTCGGGCTGGGGACGCAGGTGAAGGGCCACAACATCCGCCGGTACGGGACGCCGTGGGACTCGCCGCCGGGACCTCGGCTGCGAGAGTACATCCAGATGATCCGGGCGATCTGGGACAACTGGCAGAACGGCACGCGGCCATCGTTCCGTGGAAAGCACTACGAATTCACGCTGATGTCGCCGTTCTTCAACCCGGGACCGATCGAGCATCCGAACATCCCGATCTACATCTCCGCTGTGAACGTGTTCAACTGCCGGCTGGCGGGCGAGGTATGCGACGGCCTGCGGCTCCACGGCTTCAATACGCCGAAGTACCTGCAGGAGGTGATCATCCCGGCGGTACAGGCGGGGGCGCAGAAGGCCGGGCGCTCGATGAAGGACATCGACATTGCCGGTTTGGGGTTCCTCATCACGGGCAAGGACAGCGGGGAGGTGACCCGCAACGCGGAACCGGTGCGCCGGCAGATCTCGTTCTATGCATCGACGCGCAGCTATCACCCAGTGCTCGAGGTGCACGGGTGGAAGGACGTCGGCGATCAGCTGTTCGACATGTCGACGAAGGGCGAGTGGGACGCGATGCCGAAGCTCATCACCGACGGCATGCTCGAGCAGTTCTGCACGATCGGCACGTACGACGAGATCGTGCCGAAGCTGCTGAAGCACTACGGCGGGCTGACGACGCGCGCGGGCTTCGCGATACCCGCGCGGACGCCGGACGAAGAGCAGCGGCTGACCTCGATGATCAGGGAGCTGCAGGCGGCGTAGCCGGCGAGGGTGCCCCCGTGAGCGGCGGCTCGGCGTCGGGCGGCTCTGAAGGCTCCGCGGGGGTGTCCGGAGGTTCTTCCCAGAACGACTCGAGCACCTGGATGCCGCGGACGTCGGAGTGGCCTGAGTAGCGAAGGCTCAGGCGCAAGAGGGCGAACGCGGCGGCGAGCAGCAGGAACGGCGACACGATCAGGACGTTGTCCACGCCGAAGACGGACGCCGCGCCGCCCAGCGTGAGCAGCGGGATGATCGCGAGGCCGTTCTTCAGCGTGCTCTGGACGGCGAACGTGCGCCCCTGGTACGGCAGCGGCACGCGGCGGTTGATGTAGGTTTGCACTGCCGTCGTCGTCAGCGAGAGGCCGAAGCCCAGCGGGACCGCCAGCAGCGCGGCTGCGCGCAGCTCCGGGCTGATGTCGATGCCGATGTACGACAGCAGCTGGAACGGATTGATGGCATCGAGCAGGTCGGCGACCCCGTGGTTGATCAGCCCGAGCAGGCACAGCGCGGTGGATATGCAGACGAACCCGGTGAGCGCGCTGAACCGCTCGCCGATCTTCTTGATCAGCCACGGCGCTGCGGCGATAGCAAGCACGAGGCCCAGCGCGCTGGGACCGAAGACGTAGACCGCATCGACCGGATCGACACCGAGCACTGACTCCACGTAACGCGGCGCCAGCGTCTGAAGCACCAGATTCGCGGTGCCGGCGAGCACGGCGACGAGGATCATCGTGACGACGGCGGGCTGCTGGCTGAGGCGCAGCAGCGTGTCGCGCGCGTTGACGTTCGGGCGGTGGAACTTGAACTTCTGCGTGTCCTTGGTGCTCTCGACATTGAGGATCCGTCCGGTCGCCAGGAACAGCATGATGCCGGCGACGTAGAAGACGGCGCGCACGCCGAACAGCTTGAGCAGCACGGGCGCGAGGACCGCGGTGCCGAACACGGTGCCCACGTTTGACGCCAGCGAGGACAGCGACGCGGCGGTCGCCAGCTGCGCCTGCGAGGCGACGAGCGGCGTGAACGACTGCTCGGTCGGGCCGGAGACCTGGCCCAGGACGTTGACCGCGAAGAGCAGGAGCATGAGCGCGCCCATGTCGGTGCCGAACAAGATCGGGATGATGAAGCACAGGGCGGCATCAAGGCTGTAGACCATGGCGAGGGCGACGCGCTTGGGCATGGCATCGGCAACGGCGCCGCCATAGAGGCCGAGGAGCGTCGGCGGGATCAGCGAGACCACGGCGATGAGAGCGGCGTCGAAGGCGGAGCCGCCGCTGCTCACGACGGCGATCAGGGCGCCGTAGCGGATGGCGTCGCGGGCGCCATCGGCGAGGAACGTCGACGCCATGAAGAACTGGAAGCGGCCGTCCTTGGCGATGGAGGTCTCGGGGAGGAAGAACCAGAGGACGCGGAAGACGCGGCGCTCGCCGACGTTGATGAAGCCGTCAGCGCGGCGGTAGGCGCCGTCGAGGACGAGGCGGCCTTCGTTGAGGTCGCGCGGAAGGCGTGGGCGAGGGCTGCGCCGTCGCGGCGCCGGGGTCTCACTCATATATCGAGTGTACGTTTGGCCGCAGGCGGGTGTCATCGGGCGGTGTCAATGAGGGGTCAGCGGGTCTCCGTCGGCGACCCGCCGATCAGCCGTCATCTGCTCAGAAATGGCGAACGCTCCGAGCTTTTGGCTTGGAGCGTTCACGCTAATACCCTGGCAGTGGCCTATTTTCCACAGAGGATTGCTCCCCCAGTATCGTCGGCGCTGAGACGTTTCACTTCCGTGTTCGGGATGGGAACGGGTGGGTCCGCCTCGCTCTGACCACCAGAGATATTCGATTGTTAGAGCTGGAGATCCGTGCGATCTCCAGCTGATCGGACGTTGGTAGCGGGGGGAGGATTCGAACCTCCGACCTCCGGGTTATGAGCCCGACGAGCTGCCACTGCTCTACCCCGCGGCGGTTGTGCGCTCCGGCGTCGGCCGGGCGCATCGAACAGGGAAGTATACCGCTGGTACTGTGCCGCCGCGTTTGGCGCGGTGGCGTATCGTGTGCGCGATTCAATGTAGGTCAAGCCCTCGACCATTAGTACGGCTTAGCTAAATGCATTGCTGCACGTACACCTGCCGCCTATCAAACGGGTCGTCTGCCCGTGGTCTTACCTGGTTACCCAGTGGGAGATCTCATCTTGAGGTGGGCTTCGCACTTAGATGCCTTCAGCGCTTATCCCAACCAGACTTGGCTACCCGGCAATGCTCCTGGCGGAACAACCGGCACACCAGAGGTCTGTCCGCCCCGGTCCTCTCGTACTAGGGGTAGCTCCTCTCAAATCTCCTTCGCCCACGCCGGATAGAGACCGAACTGTCTCACGACGTTCTGAACCCAGCTCGCGTACCGCTTTAA
>CAZAPT010000034.1:0-31158 GCA_964487335.1 uncultured Dehalococcoidia bacterium | reverse complement strand
ACCACCGCCACCGCGCGGCGCGCCCTGGTCGACGCCGTCGACTCGGCTAAAGCCGTTGTAGCCCAGCGCCAGGTCAAGCGCGGTGTTGTTCGTGCTGCCGCCCACGTACGGCCGGTCGGACGAAGGCCACACACCGACGACGAACATCCACGATCCGGAGACCACCAGCGTCACCGCGCCGAGCACCGCCAGCCTTCCCGCCAACTGCTTCGCCGCCGGCCATGAGATCGATCTCGTCGCCACGACGATCGCGAGCGCGAACGCCGGCCCCGGGATCCACGCGGCCAGCATCTTCGTGTTGAACGCCACGCCGACGAGCGCGCCCGATAGCGCCGTCCAAGCCCACCATCGCCGCGAGTCGAGCGACTGGAGCAGCGCCGCGGCCGCACCGACGAGCGCGAGGATCATGAACGGCTCGGGCAGGTTCAGCCGGTCCACCGCCACCGAAACAGGCGTCAGCGCGAGCGCGAGGCCCGCGATGGTCGCCGCCATCACGCCGAAGTACTTGCGCACGATCAGCCATATCAGCGCCACGCTCGTCGCGCCGGCGATCGAGCTCGGCAGCAGCAGCGACCACGTCGAATATCCGAAGATGCGCGCCGAGAGCGCGCCCACCCATAGGAACACCGGCGGCTTGTCCACGCTGATGAACCCGCCCGGGTCGAAGGACGCGAAGAAGAAGTTCTTCCACGACAACGTCATCGAGCGGACCGCCGCCGCGTAGTAGGTGTTGCCGTAGCCCGCGACGGACAGCGACCAGACGTTGAGCGTCAGCGACAGCGCGACGACGGCCGCCAGAGGCGCGAACGGCAGCACCCGCCGTCCGACCGCAATCGCCGACGCCTCGAGCCTCCGCTCGGCCGGTTCAGCGACCGCGCTTTCTGCTACCGGATATCGCGTGCCGGTGGCGATGATGTCCTCCTCCGCCAAACACGTCCGCCGCGATGCTGGCGGGCGCATGCGCGGCGGTCGCCTCAAGTATCGCGCGATGCGCCGCCGGTAGTTCTTGCGGAATTGTTAGGGAATTCCGCGCATCACCCGTTGGACGCGAGGTATCGCGCCGCCGACACCCCGGCGATCCGCCCGAACACCGCCCCCGCCATCAGCCCCGACCCGCCCGCGTAGTTGAAGTAGAAGAGGCCACCGACCAGCTCCCCCGCCGCATACAGCCCCGCGATCGGGTGGTCCTCCGTATCCAGCACGCGCGCGTGTCCGTCGATCCGCAGCCCGCCGAACGTGAACGTGATGCCGCAGGTCACCGCGAACCCCACGAACGGCGGCGTGTCGATGCGCTGCGCCCAGTTCGACTTCGGCGGTGCGATGCCGTCCGTGCGTTTGCCGTCGAGCCGTGACGGGTCGAACTCGCCATCTCGCACGGAGGTGTTGTACGCCTCGACCGTGCGCACGAGCCCGTCGCGATCGATCCCGAGCTGCTCCGCCAGCGTCCCGATGTCGTCCGCCTCCGCCTTCGTGGCCTGCGCGATGCGATACTCGTCCCGCAACAGCGGGATCGTCCTCGTGTCGAAGATCTGGAACGCCGCCCGCCGTGGCTGTGCGATGATCTCCCGCCCGTACTTCGCGTAGGTGTAGTTGCGGAAGTCCGCGCCTTCGTCCACAAATCGCTCGCCGTCCACGTTCACGATGATCCCCAGCGGGTACGAGTGCTTCTGGTACAGGTCGCCGATCGCGCGGTTGCCGTACGGCGGCGCGTTCAGGTCCCACGCGACGGCATGGCACCCGCTCCAGTGGCCGTACGGCTGCGCGCCGATGTCCAGAGCCATGCGGATGCCGTCGCCGGTGTTGAAGCGCGTGCCCCGCACCTTCGCCAGCTCCCACCCGGCGCCGAGATACCGCGTTCGCATCTCGGCGTTCGCCTCGAAGCCGCCACACGCCAGCACCACGCTCGACGCGTCGATCTCTTCGACGCCCGACGGTCCGTGCACGACGACGCCCGTCACGCGTCCACTTCCGTCCGTCCGAAGCGCACGCGCCTTCGCGCCGTAACGCACCGAAACGCCCGCCTGGTCCGCCAGCTCGAACAGCCGGTCCGATAGCCCCTTCCCTCCGCCGACCGCTTCGCTGATCAGCCCGCCCCAGAACTTCCGCACGCCGCCGACGTCGAACGCCTGCCGCCCGTGCTGCAGCACCCACCGAACGCCGCGATCGCGCATCCACAGCATCGTCGGGAACGCGTCGCGCACTACCAGATCGACCAGTGCATCATCGGCGAGTCCGCCCGACATGCGCATCATGTCGTCGTACATCTGCGCCGCGGGGTACGCGCCGACGTCCACCCCCCGCGTCTCCGCGTCCGTCATGTCCGGGATCAGCCCCCGAATGTCGTCGATGCCGTCGTACGGGAACCGGAGCCCGCCGCCCGTGAAGTAGGTATTCCCGCCACGCAGATGCTCCGGCGCCGCCTCCAGGACCACCACCGAAGCCCCTGCCTCCCGCGCCGCCAGCGCCGCACACAGCGCCGCGTTCCCCGCGCCCACAACCAGCACATCAATTCTCTCAGCCATCGCCCAATGATGCGTCCGCCACGCGCGAAGCTCTAGCCCGCTCGCCTGTTCGACCTTCTTGTACCGGCACGAGTTGGGCAGAATAATCCACTCGCGCAGTCCGTGTTGACCCGCGCGCGATCGTGATAACCGTGCTACGTGCTTCATTCGGCCGACAGCTGCGAGCCATGCCGAGACATCCGGCCACCGCGCTACTCATTGCAGTACTTTGCCTGTCGGCGTTGGCATGCGGTTCGCAACATCGGACAAGCCAGGCTTCACCAACCGCGTCGCCATCCGCAACCGCCGTCATGGCACGAACTGCGCATGACATCTTCGTGACCGACCTATCCCGCTCGGACGTTGCCTTCCCGCAGTTCTCTCCGGACGGATCCGGTCGCATCGCTAATGCACCCGACGGATTGCTCGTGAGCTCTGCTGACGGCACGAACAGTCGCGTTCTCGAGGGGCACGCCGTCGCAGCAGAGTGGGATGCCGGACTCGAAGTCGGTCGCGATTACGATTTCAACCGGGGCGCTGACGAGCGAGCTGCAACCTCTTCAACTCTTGATCGAGGCGATCGATGGTACGCAGCGAACGCCTGTCGGGACCAGCGACTTCGCGCGGTGGTTTCAAGTCTTGCCCAACGGCGACGTCGCATTCGTGAGCGATGGACAGCTCACGATTTTCGACTCGCACAGCGGACACACGCGGAGTGCTGGCCGAGCGTCACCAATCGCTCACGACGACCCGACCAACGATCTTCCGTTCCTTGTATCTAACGATGAATCTTACGTGGCCACCATCACCGCAAGTTCCATCTCCGTTCAGAATCTCCAGACTGGTGACTCTCACACCGTTACCCAGTCGCTCGACACCCGGCGTTGGGCGCCGTATGCCTGGTCCCCCACCGCCCCGATCCTTGCGTATGCGGACCAGGACGCGCGCCGCGTTCCGGCGCTACATCTCTACGATGCGGCGACCGGAACCACCACTGACCTGATATCTGCTGATGCGCGTGCGTATACCGACCTCGAGTGGACGCCGGATGCGTCGTGGTTGCTCTTCGCGAAGCGGCCTGGCGGAACTGAGGACGAGTCCGGCGCGCAGTACGTCGCGATCGACCCGGCGACGCGCGAGATCCGGGCGCTATTTCAGCGCGGGCTCGGGCTCCGGCTGTCGGGTAGAGGTCATCGCCTGGTGCTCTACCGAGATCCGGCCGGAACGGATCCCGGCGGCAATTGGGTGGCGACGATTACCTACCACTAGCCTTCGCGACGATACTGCCGCCTTCGTGGTCGCTTTGCACCGAGGCCTCCGCGGAATACGATGCCCTCGCTGACCTCTGATCTCTGACCGCCGATCGACTGACCGACTGAAAGACCGACGGACTCCCATGCCCCCTTCCCCACTCACCGGCATCACCGTCGTAGACTTCACCGAGTACATCGCCGGCCCGTACTGCACGATGATGCTCGCCGACATGGGCGCCGACGTCATCAAGGTCGAGCGCCCCGAAGGAGACGCCTGGCGCCACACCGCGCCTGTCGCGCCGTACGAGGGCCGCGGCTATCTCGGCGTGAACCGCGGCAAGCGCAGCATCTCGCTCAACCTCGAGTGCGACGAAGCGCGCGAGATCGCGCACAAACTCGTCGCCCGTGCCGACGTCGTCACCATGAACTACCGCCCGGGCGTCGCGAAGCGCCTCGGCCTCGGCTACGAAGCGCTGTCCGCCGACAACCCGCGCCTCGTCTACTGCGAGAACACCGCTTTCGGTCACGATGGCCCCTACGCCGGGCGCCCAGGCTTCGACATCCTCTCCCAGGCCGCGACCGGCATGATCCTGTACGAGCACAAGATGGAGCGCGGCGGCATACCCGGCTACATCGCCACCACCGCCGTCGCCGACCTCACCACCGGCATGTTCATGGCTTTCGCGATCGTCAACGCGCTGTATGCCCGTATCACCACCGGCCGAGGCCAGTACATCGAATCGTCGCTGTTCGCATCCGGCCTCGCCGCCCAGTACCGTCCACTGATGTCGATCGAAGATGTCGACCGCCCCGTCCGGGAAGGCTTCCTCGGCGCTCTCGCTGATCTACGCGCATCAGGTGACGGCGGCTTCGAGAAGTCCGACGCCCTCCGCCGCGAGTACATCGCCGGCCGCGGGCGCAACAACTATTATCGCCTCTACGAAACGAAGGACGGCCTGATCGTCGTCGCCTGCCTGCAGAACGCGCAGCGCCGCGCGCTCCGTGACGCGCTCGGCCTCGAAGACCCGACCGTCGACGGCGCGCGCTACGACTGGTTCTCCGAAGCGGTCCGCGAAACGCACCATCGACTCACAGAGTCGATCGAAGCGACGTTCCGCGATCGCACGACGCGCGAGTGGATCGACATCCTCGACCGCTCCGACGTCCCCTGCGGCGAAGTGAACTTCCCCGAGGAAATCTTCGAGCATCCGCACGCCGTCGCCAACAACCTGATGATCGACGTCGACCATCCCGTCCTCGGCGGTCTCCGCATGCCTGGCCCGCCCGTCCGCATGAGCGACACCCCGCCGCACGTCCGCTCCGCCCCGCCCGCTCTCGGCCAGCACACCTGCGAAGTCCTCCGCGACCACGGCTACGATGACGCATCGATCCAGCGGCTGATCGACGCCGATGTCGTCCGGACCCAAGAGTCGCTGCTAGCGCGAAGTCCAGCGGAACGAGCGAAGGACTAACGAAACCCGAGCGCACTTCCGCAACGGCAGGCTCCCCTCTTCCCGGTGGGGCTTACCTCTACGGGCTCGCCGCTAATTCCTTGTTGTTGCCTCAAGACGTGCTAGGATCGGCGGCATCGCGGAGATGCCATGACTTCCTTCGGGTCAAGCTACTGGGAACCTAGGTTGAGAAGTTCCACACCCCAATCGCCCTCAGCGTATAAGCAATCGCTCCGTAGCCAAACCCGACCGCGATGATCCCACAACCGATGCGAAACCACCAAAGCATGAAGGCGTTGGGGCCAAAGTCCTTCCCCCAAACAACGCGGCCGCACCAGCGAGCGTAAGCCACCATCAGATCCGCCCGTATGGCGAGCGCGGTCACACCGAGGGCAATGAGCCAGAGAAACAGAGCATCGGACACGCAATGAGCCTAGCACCTTCGTCCGCCGGTGCTCTGGACATCTGACCAAAATCGCGTGGGCGGGCCCCGGGTTGAGGGAAAGGAGCTCTGACAAAAATGGATTTCCGCTTCACACCCGAAGACGAAGCGTACCGCGAGGAAATCCGCACGTTCCTTCGCGAAGAGCTGGCCGGCGCCGGCTCGCGCGACTCCGAGGGATGGCGCAACCATCGTGCCTTCATCAAGAAGCTCGCCGAGCGCGGATGGCTCACGCAGGCATGGCCGGTCGAGTGGGGCGGGCAGGGCGCGTCGTTCATGCGCCAGCTCGTCTTCAACGAGGAGATGGCCTACTGGGAGGCGCCCGCCACCGACCTCGGCGTCGACCGCGTCGGCCCGACGATCATGCTCCACGGCACCGACGACCAGAAGAAGCGCTTCCTCCCGTCGATCGTCGCCGGCGACGCCGTGTGGTGCCAGGGCTTCAGCGAGCCCGGCGCCGGCTCTGACCTCGCGGGCCTGCAGACGCGCGCCATCCTCGACGGCGACAGCTACGTGGTCAACGGCAGCAAGATCTGGACGTCGCTCGCGCACTTCGCGCAGTGGATGATCCTGCTCGCTCGCACCGACACCGAGGCGCCGAAGCACCGCGGCATCTCGTTCTTCCTGCTCGACATGAAGTCCCCCGGCATCACCATCCAGCCGCTCGTGGACATGCTCGGCCGCCATACCTTCAACCAGGTGTTCTTCGACAACGTGCGCGTGCCGCGCGACTGCCTCGTCGGCGAAGAGAACCGCGGCTGGTACGTCGCGACGACGACGCTCGACTTCGAGCGCTCCGGCATCCAGCGCGTGATCAGCGGCCGCAAGACCTGCGACGCGCTGATCGATTACGCGCGCGAGCAGGTCCGCACTGGCGCCGCCCGCAGCGCCTTCGACACCGTCCGCCACCGACTCGCCGACCTGGTGATCGAGTTCAACGTCGGCGAGATGCTGGCCTACCGCGTTGCCTGGTTGCAGAGCGCCGGCCGCGTGCCGAACTACGAAGCATCGGTCTCGAAGATGTACGGCTCTGAGCTGGCCCAGCGCCTCGCGCGCACCGGCATGGATCTGCTCGGCATGGGCGGCCAGCTCGCGCCCGGCTCGAAGTGGGCGCCGCTCGAGGGCCGCATCGAGACGATGTACCTGAACTCCGCCGCGCTGACCATCGCCGCCGGCACCAGCGAGATCAACCGCGGCATCATCGCCGGCCGCGGCCTCGGGCTCCCGCGCGCATAACGCCTCGACTCAGTCGCGACCGCGCGACACCTAGAAGTCGCGAGGATCTTCACGTACACACGATGGCAGGACAGGTTTCAAGCGGACTCAAATGATCGATCGAACGACGCGTCAGACAAAGTCATGCCCGATTTGCGGCTCCGCCGAGGTGCGATGGCGCGGGAGACGTTGGTACGACGCGCTGTCGGCGATTGTGTGGTACGCGGCCAATGGCATCGTCACACAGATCAACAAGGTTGCTGTACCCAATTACGCACCAACTCGGCGACGCATGCCCTCCGAGATCGAACAACCGATTGAGGATGATCGCGTGGCAGCGCGACGCTGGCTCGGGGCTCGCTACTTCTGAGAGTGCCCCGATTGCAAGAACAAGGGGCAGGTTTTCGACTCTATGGCTTGATTACGCGCGATGAGGCGATAGCCATTATTGCCTATACCGCCCAGCGACCTCCGCGGCCGGCGCAAACCGAAACAGCGCCGTCCGCGCCTCCTCGTACCGCTGCACAACCGACCGATCGTCGAGCGCCGGAACGCAAACGACGTCGCCAGCACGCAGCCCGCCGAGCGACGCCGAGACCACGTCCTCCGGCGACATTCCGTGCGGCATACCGCCGGACGTCAGCCCGCGCACGTCGTGGAACTCGGTCGATGACACGATCCCCGGGCACAGCGCCTGCAGCTGCACGCCTGCGGCCTTCACCTCCCGCCGCGACGATCTCGCTGAACGTCACGATGTACGACTTCGCCGCCGCGTACACAGCCCGGAACGGCAGCGGCGGCGCCGGCACCGATGCGCTGTACGCCAGCAGCGACGCCACGTTCACGATCGAGCCGCGCCCACGCGACACCATCCCCGGCAGCGCCGCGCGCGTCAGCCGCGTCAGCGCGACGATGTGTAGCCGGATCAGCTCCTCCGCCTCGTCCGCCGTGAGCTCGATGAACGGCTTGTACCCGCCGAATCCCGCGCAGTTCACGACGAAGTCGAGCGATCCGCTCGCCTCGATCACCTGCTCGACCGCCCGCAGCTCATCGCTCTTCGTGAGATCCGCCGCGATTACAGTAGCCTCGACGCCCGCTTCCTCGCGCAGCCGCGCCGCCAGCAGTTCCAGCCGGTCCCGCCTCCGCGCGACGAGGATCACGTCGCGCCCGTCGCGTGCCAGCCGCTCGGCGTAGACCTCGCCGATACCTGCCGATGAGCCGGTGACCAGCGCCGAGCCGCGCGTGGATGAATCAGGCACGCCGCATTCTACGATCGCGGCAGATAGCAGAAACCCGCCAGCCTTCGCTCGCGGGTTCTGCTGCGGGGTTTCGCCCTACGTTCAAAGAATCACACTGCCATCGTACGGCGCGAGTGTTTCGAAGATGTCGCACGGACGTTAAAGTCCTGTTTCGCGTCCACGCGGCATCTTCGCCCCGCTTGACGCCCTAGTGGCGTCGGACTGGGGTCGCCAGGCTCCGGCACGCGACCCCATTCAGACCGTATCGCGCTTAACTCCGCCCCGTCGCCGCGTTCACCTCGGCGATCTCCTCCGCCGAAAGCCGCCACTCCGCCGCCTTCACGTTCTGCTCCACCTGCTCCGGCTTCGTCGCCCCTGAGATCACGCTCGACACATGCGGCTGGCTCGCCAGCCACCCGATCGCGACATCGAGTACGCCCTTACCGCGCGCCTCCGCGAACGTCTCCAGCTTGCCGAGCGTCTCGAAGTTCTCCGGCGTTAGCACCCGGTCCCCCATCCCGCCCGCCGCTGCCAGCCGCGTCCCCTCCGGCGGCTTTTCGCCGGCGCGATACTTTCCCGAGAGGAATCCGCTCGCGAGCGGGAAGTACGGCAGCACGCCCAGCCCGTATTTCTGGCACGCCGGCACCAGCTCTCGCTCGACACGACGCTCCAGCAGGCTGTACTGGTTCTGCGCCGAAACGAACGGCGCCAGGTGCTCCGTATGCGTGATCCACTGGGCCTCCACCACCTGCCACCCCGGGTAGTTTGAGCACCCGATGTATCGCGCCTTCCCCGACCGCACGACGTCATCGAGCGCGCGCATCGTCTCCTCGATCGGGGTGCGCACGTCCGGGAAGTGCATCTGGTACAGGTCGACGTAGTCCGTGCCCAGCCTCTGCAGGCTCGCCTCGATCGCGCCCATGATGTACCGCCGCGACCCGCCGCCGCGCATCGGCCCTTCGCCCATCGGCCCGGCAAACTTCGTCGCGATGACGACGTTCTGCCGCTGCCCCTCCAGCGCCTTGCCGAGATACTCCTCCGAAAGCCCGCCCGGCCCATAGATGTCCGCCGTGTCGAACATCGTCACGCCCAGGTCGAGCGCCCGCCCGACGACCGCCTTCGTCCCCTCAAGATCGAGCCGCCGCCCGAAGTTGTTGCACCCCAACCCCGCCACCGACACCTGCAGCCCCGACCGCCCCAGATTCCGATATTCCATGCGACGCCTCTCTACGAACACGCCAAAACGGCCGCTCTCATCGCCCGCTAGGGCCCCTACTGTCAACTGCGAACTGTTTACTGTGAACTCTTCGCGTCTTACGCGCGAACGGCCGGCTTCCCCTCGAACGCCGCCTGCAGCGTCTCGCACACCTGCCGCATCGCGACCCTCGCGTCGTCGTACAGTACCTGCGTCTGGAAGAAGCCGTGCACCTGCCCGTCGTAGCAGGTGTACGTCACGTCCACGCCCTCCGCGCGCAGCCGCTCCGCGTACGCTGCGTCTTCGTCGCGCAGCGGATCGTACTCCGCGCTGATGACCAGCGCCGGCGGCAACCCGGCGAGCGACTCCGCCCGGAGCGGCGATGCATACGGCTTCGCGCCGTCCGCTTCGGACCGCAGGTAGTGCGCCCAGAACCAGCGCATGCCGTACTGCGTCAGGAAGTAGCCCTTCGCGTTGTCACGATACGACCCCGTCTCGAAGTTGTAGTCGATCACCGGATAGACCAGCGTCTGCTGCATGATCGATGGTCCGCCGCGGTCGCGCGCCATCAGCGCCACCACCGCCGCCAGGTTCCCGCCCGCACTGTCCCCCGCCACTGCGATCCGCTTCGGATCGACCTTCAACTCCGCCGCATGCTCCGCGATCCACTTCGTAGCCGCGTATGCGTCGTCCACCGCCGCCGGGAACTTGTGCTCTGGCGCGAGCCGGTAGTCCACCGAGATCACCGTGCACTTCGCGCCGTTCGCCATCAGCCGGCACACGTAGTCGTGCGTTTCGATGTTCCCGATCACCCATCCGCCGCCGTGGAAGTACACCACCACCGGCTGGCCGGGATCGCTGCTCGGCGAGTATAGCCGCGTCGGGATCGCGCCCGCCGGCCCCGGAATCGATAGCTCCTCGACGCGCGACACCGGCAGGTCCGGTGCCATGAGCCGCGACCGTTCGTACTGCGCGCGTGCATCCTCCGGTGTGAGCGACCACAGCTCAGGCAGGTTCATCGCCGCCATCTGCTCGAGCACGGCCTTCACCTGGGGATGCAGCGTCATCTCAGTCTCCACCCACCAACTTCGGTGCTCACTTCGCCAGGAACTCCCTGACCAGCTTCGCCACGCGCTCCGTCTGCTCCATCTGCGGCACGTGCGCCGCCCCGTCGATCAGCTCCACCCGCGCCCCGCCGATGCGATCCGCGAACTCCTGCGCGTAGATCGGCGGCACGATGCCGTCCTGCTTCCCCCACACGATCAAAGTCGGCGCAGCGATCCGGTGCAGCCGCTTCTTCAGCCCCTTGTCCGGGATCGGCCACACGAACTTCCCCGTGCACGCGAGCGACCACATCATCTGGATCTGCGCGTCCATCATCGCCTGCCGCTGCTGCGGGGTCATCTGCGCCGCGGCGGACATCATCTGCGCGATCGGGTTGTTCGTGTCGGCGTACAGCATGCCGGCGAGCTTGTCCTGCGCCGTCATCATCCAGTTCGTCACCGGCGCATCGTCACGCCACAGTCCGACCGGATCGATGAGCACCAGCTTCGATGTGCGCGAGGCGTTCGTCGCCGCGACTTCCGCTGCGACCATGCCGCCAAACGAATGTCCGACGAGCGCCGGCGCGTCGAGGCCGAGCTCGTCGAACAATTCGTAGTAGTACAGCACCAGGTCCCACAACGTGTCGATCGGCTTGATGCTGTCCGGCGCGCCCGACGTCGTGCCCGGGTGCTCCGGCGCGTACACGGTGTGCGATTCGGCCAGCTTGTCGAGAAACGGGTCCCACTGCAGTCCGAACGCGCCGTGGAAGAACACCACCGGGGGCCCGCTGCCGGCGACCTTCACGTTCGCCTGCACCTGCTTCCGCCACGCCGTCACAGTCCGGTCCTGCGTCGTCACCATCTTCCGCCATCCTTCTTCTGTTTCCTACGGGTTCGAGTTGGGCTCGACACTCCGAACGAGGCGCCAACCCCGCATGAGCTCCCCTTCCCTTTAGGGAAGGGGACGGGGGTTAGGTCCCACCGCCCGCGACCGCGGCCGCCTCACGAGGCAACGCCCGCTTTCCCCGCAACTTCTCCGGCCACCAGTGGTTCTCCCACTCGTCGTCCCAGATGTCACGCACGTGCGGCTGCACCTCGCGCGCGAACAGGTCGATGTTCTTCAGCGTCAGCTCGTGCGGCATCGACCCGATATGCAGCAGCACCATCAGGTTGCCGACGCGGAGGTCCTTGATCGCTTCCGTCAACAGGTCGCGCACGGTCGCGGGGCTCCCGCCGATCACGAATTTGTTCTCGACGAAGTCCTTGAACTTCCAGTTCGGCAACTGCGCGCGCATGTCCATCGTCTGCACGACTTGCTTCTTCATGCTGTTCACCAGGCTCTTGTAGTCCTGGTGCCCCGGCGGCGCCGCGAACTCCGGCGCGATGTGCATGCACTTGTCGTAGAAGTAGCGGATGTGCTCGTAGTAGTCGCGCTCCGCCGCCGCGTCCGTCTCGCCGACGACCACCAGCTGCAGGAAGCCGGCGCGATACGGGTTCTGGTCGCGGTTCGTCGTGCCGACGAATTCCCAGAACCCGTCCATCACGCTCTTCGCGAGCTTGCTCCCGAAGTAGCTCAGGAAGCAGTAGCAGTGATCGTGCTCCGCGGCAAAGTCCCACGTGCTGAGGCTCCCGCTGCCCGGCACCCACACCGGCGGATGCGGCGACTGCACCGGCCGCGGCCAGATGTTCACCATCGGAAGCTGCGTGTACTTCCCGTTGAACGCGAACGGCTCGCGCGCGTCCCAGGCCTTGAGAATGAGGTCGTGTGCCTCGTAATACCGCTCCCGCTGCTCGATGGGCGGGATCCCGTAGCAGAGGTTCGCGTCCATCGGGCTGCCCAGCGGCATGCCGGCGACCACCCGCCCGCCGCTGATGCAGTCGAGCATCGCGTACTCCTCGGCGATGCGGATCGGCGGGTTCGTCGTCGGCAGCGTCGCGCCCATCTGCACGATCGCGACGTCCAGGTCGTTCGTCGCGCGCGCCAGCACCGACCCCATAAGGTTCGGCCCGGGCATGAAGCCGTACGCGTTCTGGTGGTGCTCGTTGACGCAGATGCCGTCCATGCCCGTCTTCGCCGCGTGGATCAGCTCGTCGAGCGTCCAGTTGTAGTACTGGCCGCAGCGCTCCGGCGTCGCCAGCTCCCAGAACGGCGGGTCCACCCAGACGGAGTGGTACCGCTTCTCGAAGTCCGCCGGCAGGTCGCGATACGGCATCAGGTGGAACATCGAGATTTTCATCTGCGGACTCCTCGATCGTTGCGTTTTCCGGTCGCGATGCCGTGGCGAAGCAGGCCCAATCGTAGACCGACGCCGCACCCGCCTGCAACCGATCCGCCGGCTTCGTAGTGAACGAGCGTGGGGAGACGAGGCGACAGCGAAGCTACACCGACAGCTCCAGCGCGTCGAAGTCCCGCTGCGCCGCCGGATCGACGTCCACCTCCATCGCGTTCAGGAACCGCGACACCAGGTTGTAGAACCCCGTCACCAGCGTCAGCTCGACGATCTGCTCTTCGTTGAGGAAGTCCGCCACCGCCGCGAACGTCGCATCCGACACCCGCGCGTCCGAGGTCAGCTCGCCCGCGTACGTCAGCACCGCCATCTGCTGCGGGTCGAAGAGTGCGCTGTTCGGATCCCCGCACCCGCGGATCTGCGCATCTGTCAGTCCCACCCGCCGCCCGAAGTCGATGTGCTGCGCCAGCTCGTACCGCGACCGGCAGATGAACCCCGCCCGAAGGATCGCCAGCTCCCGCAGCTTCGGATCGAGCTTCCCATGCACCAGGAACTGCCGCCCGAGCGCCATGAACCGCCGCATCGCCTCAGGCGAATGCGCCAGCACGCGATAGATGTTGAGGATTCCGCCAGGCTGCGCCTCGATGCGGTCGAACAGCTCGCGATACTGCTCCTGCAGGTCCTGCGTCTCGTTCAGCCGCACGCGCGCCATCTTCGCCTCCTGGATCGCGACGATCCTAGCGCGCCGCGCTCCTTGGCACGAAGTCGCGCCACCGAACGCCGTCCGGATAATGGAGGGCGCCGCGATCGCAACCGTACACTTGAACCGAACCACAAGGGTAGAGAACAGGAGGTTGGCGATGCCCCACATGGATATGACCTCCCCTCAAATGCAGAAGGCTATAGACGTATGCCAGAACTGTCATCACGTGTGCCTGGCGACGCTCCAGCACTGCCTGCAGATGGGTGGCGAGCACGTCGCTCCGGACCACATCCGCCTGATGCTCGACTGCGTCGAAATCTGCGAGACGAGCGCGAACTTCATGATCCGCGCCTCGGACTTCCACGCCGAGACGTGCGGCGTTTGCGCGGATGTCTGCGAGCGCTGCGCAGGTGACTGCGCCCGCTTCACGGACGACCACATGATGCAAGCGTGCGCAGAAGCGTGCATACGCTGCGCTGCTTCGTGCCGTGAGATGGCGCAGATGACGCACGCCGCCTGAGCGGCGGAAGCGCTTCGCCAACACGCTGACGCCGACGAACTCAAGCCGTGCCGGCCCCGGCATCAAGCGACTGGAGTAGCGACGGCAGGCGCCGCGAGCATCTCCTCCGCTTCGCGCATGAACGCCTCGTCCACGGCATACGCCTTCTCGACCGGGATCCGCGCGAACAGCAACACCACTTCCCGCACCGGCATTCCCGTCGCCCGATGCGCCGCCCAGGCATAGATCAGAGCCTGCCCCCGATACTCCTCCGCCCTCGCGTCGACCTGAGCGTGCGTCACGTTGTCCGTCTTGAAGTCCACGATCACGATCCCGCCGTCCTCGACGAACAACAGGTCAATGCTCCCCTCCGCCAGCCCGCGCGCTCCATCGTCCGATGGCAGCGGCGCGACGAACGGCGCCTCGCGCAGCACCCGCGACGACCGCAGCGCCCGCGCCATCACCTCGCTTCCGAGCGCATTGCGCGCCACCTTCGCGATCTCGTCCCGACGCTCCGGCATCCCGTACTCCGCCGCGATCGCCACGCTCATCGCATCCGCGTCGTCCGGCCGCCGAAGGTCGATACGCTCGAGCAGTTGGTGCACAGCGGAACCAAAGTCCACCGCACGTCCCCGCCGCACGATGTCCTCCGGCGGCGAAGGCCGGTCCTGCTCGTCAGTCTCCTCCTTCAACCCCGTCGCCGTCCGCACGTCCAGTGGCTCGGACGCCTGCGCTATCAGCTCGTGGTGCGATTCAATCCAGCTCTCGCGTTCCTCGATCACCCCCCGCACGTCCGCGTCACCGGCCTCGCCGATCGCCCGCCGCCAGATGGGTGACTCCGCCGTGATCGCCGGCAACGACGACGCTTCTATCGTCACCTCCGCGTCCGCCCCGGCGATCCGCAACCAGTCGAGGATGCACTTCACATCGGCGGCGTTCTTCGGCGGCTTTTCACCATCTTTGGGCGTCGAGAAGAACGGCACGACCAGCCGGTCCTTCGCGCGCGTCGCCGCGACGTAGAGCAGCCGCTGCTCCTCCGCATCGTCGTGCTCCTGCTCGTCGGCCAGCGCCGCTTCGAACCCCGGCGTCCGGAACCCTGCCTCCTTTTTTCCCAACCGGATTTCCAGCCGCCGCCCGCGCCGGTCAGCGATCGTCTTCGTTCGGTCCGCCCGCTGCGTGTTCATGTTCGCGAAGACCACGACCGGAAACTCCAACCCCTTCGAAGCGTGAATCGTCACGATGCGCACCACGTCGTCGGTCTCTTCGCTGATGGGCGCGTCCGTCTCGTCCGAGGTGCGCTCCATGTTGTCCTTCAGCCATCGCACGAACCCCCGCAGCCCGCCGCCGCCCGCATCCGCGAACGCCCGCGACTGGTCGATAACCTTCAGCAGGTTCGCCGCCACCTGCTCGCCCTGCGGCTGCAGCATCGCGAACTCCACGAGCCGCAGCCGGTCGAGCACCGCCCGCACGATCTCCGGAAGGGGCTGAACGTGCCGCTTCTTCGCCAACTCGCGCAGCACGCGGAGCGCGTCCGGCACGACGCCTTCATCGACGTCGCGCACCGACATGAAGTCGAAGCCGCGCTTCGCCGCCTTGTGCAGCAGCAGCTCTTCGTCCGAAAGCCCGAACGCCGCCGACCGGAGCGCCGCCACAGCCGCGACGCCGTCCGCCGGATCATCGATGGCTCGCAACACCGCCACCAGCTCGCGCACCTCCTGCCGCAGGAAGAACGTCCGCCCGCCCTCATGGCGATATGGCACCTCCGCGCGCGCCAGCGCGTCCTCGTAGTGCTCCAGCTCCGACCGCGAAGGGATCAGGATCGCGATGTCCCCGAACCGCGCCGGTGTTCCATCCTTCAGCGGCCACGCCCGCTCCATCACCGCCTGCTTGATCAGTGACGCGATCGCAGCACCCTCGCAGCGCCGCGTGTCCGTCGCCGACAGCTTCTCGCCCGCCGGAGTGACGTCCCCACGCACGATCGTTAGCGCCAGCTCACGCGCCGGCTCATAGTCGCGCCGGTGCTCCAGCGCGATGTACTCCGGCTGCGTCCCCTCGCGCGCCCTCATGATCCGCTCGAACGTCTCGTTGACGAGGTCGATGATCGGCTTCGCAGAGCGGAAGTTCTGAACGATGCGTCGCACCCGCCCGCCGAAGATCGTGCGCTTCACCTCGTCGTACATCGCGATATCCGCGCGGCGGAAGCGATAGATCGACTGCTTGGGATCGCCCACGACGAACAGGCTTCCCGCCCGGAGCTTCGCCTCGCGCCAGTCGTCGGCCTTCGCGCCGTCCCCGCACAGGAAGATGATCAGCTCGGCCTGCAGCGGGTCCGTGTCCTGGAACTCGTCGACGAGGATGCACGCGAACTTCTGCTGGAAGTACGTCCGCACTTCCCGGTTGTCCCGCACCAGGTCGCGCGCCCAGATCAGCAGGTCGTCGAAGTTCGCCTTCCCCGCCGCCTTCCGCTGCCCCTCGTACTCCCGCACGAACCCCTGCAACCACATCACCAGCGCCGACGTCGCGTTCTGCTTCATCGCCGACGCCGAAGCTTCGAGAGCGAGCCGGATCCGCTCGAGCGATGCCTTGGCGTCGGTGCACCTTTGCGCCGGATGCCAGTTTCCGCGGTTGCCGGCGTTCCGGCGTGGGCGCGGAGCCTGCATGATCGCGCGCTCCAGTGCGTCAGGATGCGATCGCAGCGCCTGTAGATCATCGGAAAGCTCGACCATACGCAGCAGATCGGCGTACGCCCCGTCTTCGCTAGTGGCCGCGTACTGCGCGAGCTCTCGAAGCGTCGCTGCCTCGCGCGACAACATCGAGAGCAACTCGTCGAGCCCCGGATCCTGCCGCGGATACGCATCGAGCGGCAGCAGATCGCGATGCGTATGCAGCGCCACCGCCGCCTCCCTGACGCACCGATACTCCAGCCCCAGGTCGAGCGCGTTCACCAGCGCGGCAGGCGGCTGTTCGGCGCTCATCTGCTCCGTCGTCCACTCGCCATACGCCGCCTCGAAGTCCAGCTCGCCCGCCAGCCCCTCCAGCACCTGGAACCCCGGGTCCAACACTGCCTCCACCGGCCGCTCCCGCAACAGCGACGATGCGAACGCGTGGATCGTCTCGATGTGCGCGCGGTTCAGATCGCGTATCGCGTCGTCCAGCCGCTCGCGCACGACCGGATCAGTCGTCGCGGCGGCACGCGCGTCCTCCAGCTTCTGCCGCACTCGCCCCGCCAGCTCCGCCGCGGCCTTCTCGGTGAACGTGATCACCGCCAGCTCGCGCGCCTTCGCCCGTCCGGTCGCAATGATGTTGACTATGCGCTCGACCATCACGGTCGTCTTGCCGGTCCCCGCGCCCGCCTCGACGCACATGTTCTCGTCGACGCGATCTCGGATCGCGAGGCGTTCTTCCTGGTCAATCGGGACCAACTCCGTCAGCGTCGTCAATTGATCGACTCCAGCGCGATGTACGCTTCCGCGCGCTCGTCGCCGCGCTTGCGCTGCGCGATCCGGTCGATGCGCGCGTCACATATCGTCGTGTAGTCGCACCACCGGCACGTTTCTTTGCCCTTCCCCGGGTTCGGCGCGAACATCCCGGCCTCGACTCCATCCGCGATCGTCTGCAGCATTTGCTCGAAGTCACCCGCGCGTTCCTTCAGTTCCTCGCCAGTCATACCCTTGCGCTGGAATCCGCCGCGCCCTGACGCGAAGTAGTACTGCGCGTCGCCCGACTCGGGCGGGATGCCCAGCAGCTCCGACGCCGCGCGCAGGTATACCGGCAGTTGCAGGGCCTTCCCGTGGTCGAACGGTTCGGTCCTTCGGAACTTCCCCGTCTTGTAGTCGATCACCCGGAAGCGGTCCCGCTCCTCATCGACGTCAACGCGGTCGATGCGCCCCTGCAGCCGGATCTCCCGCCCGTCCACCCGCAGCACCAGCGGCTCCTCCGACGACATTGGATCGGCGTCGCCCTCGCGCCCGAACGACGGCATTGGGCCAAACGACACCTCGAAGCCCTTCGGGGTCATGCCCGCGGCGGCGTACTTCACCTCCACGTCGTACCAGCGCACCAGGTCCTCGTGGATCTGCCGCTGGTCGATCGCCCACAGGAGCGGCCGGCCCGTCAACCCGCGCTCCTCGCGCTTCCGCCCTTCGTCGTGCGCTACGTCCAGCAGCCGCGCGATGTGCCGCTCGCGCGCTTCCGCCCGCGGCGGATCGCCGGCGGCGGAGATCTCCCGCATGAACCGCTCGAGTATCTCGTGGATCAGGCTGCCCCGTTCCAGATTGTCGATGCGCTCGATGTCGTCCGGCTCCTGCAACGGCTCGATACGCAGCCCGTACCGCAGGAAGTACCGGTAGGGGCACTCCGCGTACATCTCCAGCCGCGACGGCGACACCGCCGCGCTAAACGGCGACGCATCGCGCGCCGCGTCGATCGCGCCCGCGCTGATCATCGTCCCGTCATACGCAGTCAGCGATGCACCCCACCGCGCCGACCGCGCATCGATCGCCCGTCCGAAGCTCGGACTCTCCGACGCGAGCGCGCGAATCCCCGTCGTGTCTCCGCTGTTGTGCAGGTACGCGTGGATCAGCGTGCGGTCATATTCCGCCGGAGACAGCGGATCCGCACCGTCCGGCGCAGCGAGGCTCCCGCTGAGGATCCGCCGCACATACTTGCTGCTCTCAAGCTTGTTGATGTCGATGCGGTCCCCCTCGAGCGCCTCGACGACCGCGCGGAGGAAGTATGACGGCGTGTGCTTCCCCGTCCGCCCCGCGTCCGCGCGCGCGTACGAGATCCGCAGCTGTTCCGATGGCGCCTGCAGTCCGAGCCAGAACGTCAGCGCCTCGTCGTCCGGCTCCGTCCGCATCGGCAGCGCGGCAACGCTCGCTGCGTTCAGCGAGCGCCGCTCGTGCTCCAGCAGCAGGGGGTCCGGCCGAGGCGGCGGCGGCCACGCGCGCTCCGCCGCGCCCAGCATGTACACGCCGCGAAACCGCAGGTGCCGCAGCGACGTCGCATCGATCACCGCCACACCCCGCCGCCCAAACAATCGCACCGGCTCGTTCAGCACCCGTGACGTGTCGCGCGACTCCAGGTCGTCGCGGACCGCGCGGCAGAACACGTCGAACGGCACGCGCGGCGTCACCGCCGCGAGCTGCTTCAGGTCCTCGAGCGCGTCGATGATCGGTTCCACGCCATCTGCGTACTCGGCGACGATCCCCTTCAACCACGCGAGATGCTCCTCCCACTTCCCATCGTCCGGCCGAGACGCGAGCGCCGCCGCGAAGTCGCGAGTGAACCCCCGGAACGTATCCACACGATTCGCCACGTCCGCGAGCCAGTCGCGACGCTCGTCCTCCTCCGCGTCCGCGCGCTTCTCCTTCGCCAGCCGCTCGAGTCGGTCCTCCCACTGCTCCGCCCCTTCGACGATCCCTGCCTCGCGCGTGAACGTCTCCCACTCCGAAGGCCGCACGCGGTCATACTTGTCGCGCGTCGCCCGCGGCAGCTCCGTCTCCGTGAGGAACTCCATCACGCCAGCGCGCGGAAACGTTCCGACCGCCGCCAGCTCCAGCACAGACAACACTCGCCGCCCCAGCGGATGCGAAGCCAGCAGGCGCCCCTCGTGCAAGTACGTCTCGATCCCGGCCTCCGCGAAGATCTCGTCCACTAGGGCCCGGTACGGATCGGCATTCCGGTACACCACCGCCATCTCGTGGAAGCGCATCCCGTCCGACGCCCAACGCAGGCACGTCCGGGCCGCGTCCCACACCTCCCGCACCGTGTCCGATGCGCCGATCAGCTCAACCGCATCCGTCTCGATCGCATCGCCGCCTGGCACCCGAAGCACGGCATCGCGCAGCAGCGCAAACGCCGAAGCGTCATCGCCCGTATCGAGCATCTCCTCCTCGGCCCCAAGATCGCGCAGCATCGCGCCGAACGCCTGATGCGCCTCGTCCGCTTCGTTCCCCGACGACGGCAGGAACACCGTCACCGCCGCCGGCTCCGCGATCCGCGCGATAAGCGCCGACTCGAGCGCGCGTGGCGCCCACACCCCGTACACCAGCAGCGGCCCCTCGAATCCCGACGCATCCGCCGCCCGATGCATATCCGCCGCCGACGCAAACGCCGCACGCCGCGCCTCATACGACGCGAATATTCGCGCCAGCTCGTCGAGCTTCGCGCGGTTCGTCGCCACCGCGCTCGCAGTCGCCGCCCACGCGAACGACTCGGGCGTGAACCCGCCCATCTCAAGGTCCCGGAACAGCCGCCGCAGCGCCTTCACGAACCCTTCGCGCCCGGCGATTCCTTCGAAGTAGCCGCGCGCCGACTCCGCCGTTTCACGCACCAGCAGCCGCTCGACCGCCGGCGTCAGCCGCGGACGATCGTCCTTCGGCGCCAGCTCCGCCGCCAGCTCGTGGGGCAGCATGAAGCGCACGTTGATCTGCGCGATCCCGCGGGCCGCCAGCCGCCGCTGCAGGTACGGACGCAGCAGCGCCTGCCCGATGAGCACCGTCACCGGCGCGAGCGCGTCGTCCGGTCGCGCGCGTGCGACCGCATCCGAGAGCGCGTCTTCGAGCCGCTCGAGCGTCCCCAGGATTAATCGAGGTCGGGGCATGATCGGCGCAAGTATATCCCCGCCCCACGACAAACCCTGTCGCGCCCGATCAGCGGTTCTCGCATAAGAGAATGGCCGCTCGAAGCAGCGATTCCAGCGAGCCTTGAGCTAACCGCCCCCACCATCGATAGTGCGATGTCCGTTGCACATAACATCACGAAGGGACGCGCCATCATGGCCGAGATCAAACACCGCACCATCGACACCAACGGCATCAAGATGCACATCGCCGAGGCGGGCGATGGCCCGATGGTGCTCATGCTCCACGGCTTCCCCGAGTCGTGGTACTCGTGGCGCCACCAGCTCACCGCCCTCGCTGGCGCCGGCTACCACGCCGTCGCGCCCGACGTCCGCGGCTACGGCCGCACCGACGCCCCGAAGGAGATCGAGGCGTACAGCATGAAGAAGATGACCGCCGACGCCATCGGAGTGCTCGATGCGCTCGGCGAGAAGACCGCCGTCGTCGTCGGCCACGACTGGGGCGCGCCGATGGCCTGGGACTCCGCCGTCCTCTACCCCGACCGCTTCCGCGCCGTCGTCGGGATGAGCGTGCCCTACATGCCCCGCCCGCCGATGGCGCCCGTGCAGCTGATGAAGCAGATGTTCGGCAACAACTTCTTCTACATCATCTACTTCCAGGAGCCCGGCGTCGCCGAGGCCGAGCTGAACGCCGACAAGCGAAAGATGATGAGCTACTTCATGTTCGGCGCCTCCGGCGACGCCACTCCTGGCGAGGGCTTCATGAACAAGCCCAAAACCGCGAAGCTCATGGACGGCATGCCGGAGCCCAAGCCGATGTCGTGGCTCAGCAAGGAAGACCTCGACTACTACGTCTCCGAGTTCGAGCGCACCGGCTTCACCGGCGGCCTCAATCGGTACCGCAACATGGACCGCGACTGGGAGGAGCTGCCGCAGATCGGCGTGTCGAAGATCGAGCAGCCGTCGATGTTCATCGCCGGCACGAAGGATCCCGTGATCGCCTTCACATCTGCCGACTCGATGAAGCCGCTCGTGCCCAACATGAAGCGCACCGTCATGCTCGAAGGCGCCGGCCACTGGACCCAGCAGGAACGCCCGGACGAAGTCAACAAGGCGCTCATCGATTTCCTGAAGGGGCTGTAGCCGATGCGGGTGGGCTTGTTCATCGGCGGCGGCGACCTCGCGTCTACAGTCGACCAGATCGTGGACGCCGAAAAGGCGGGCTTCGACAGCGTATGGATGGGTCAGGTCTTCGGCCCCGACGTGCTCACCGCCATTGCGATCGCCGGCCAGCGCACTTCGCGCGTCGAGATGGGCACCGGCGTCGTTCCGACCTACGCGCGCCATCCGTTCGTCATGGCGCAGCAGGCTCTCACCGTGCAGTCCGCCACGGACGGCCGCCTCTCCCTCGGGATCGGCCTCTCGCACAAGCCGGTGATCGAAGGCATGTGGGGCATGTCCTACGACCACCCGGCGCAGCACATGCGCGAGTACCTGTCCGTGCTCCTTCCCCTGCTCCGAGACGGCCGGGTCGCGTTCCAGGGCGAGATGTTCCGCGTCACCGCACCGCTGCAACTCAAAGTCGCGAAGCCGCCGCCCGTCCTTATCGCCGCGCTCGCGCCGATCATGCTTCGGACCGCTGGAGAGCTGACCGATGGCACCGTGACATGGATGACCGGCGCGCGCACCATCGAAACGCACGTTGCACCGCGCATCACCGCCGCGGCGAAAGGCGCCGGCCGCCCTGCGCCCCGCATCGTCGTCGCGCTTCCCGTCGCCGTCACCGACGACGCCGACGCCGCGCGGCAGCGAGCGGCCGCCCTCTTCCAGATGTACGGCACGCTCCCGAACTACCAGCGTATGCTCAAGCTCGAAGGCGCCGACGGTCCCGCGAACGTCGCCATCGTGGGCGATGAGGCGGCGGTCGAACGTCAGGTGCGCGACATCGCGAGCGCCGGCGCCACCGACTTCGCCGCCGCCATCTTCCCGGTCGGCGACGACGCCGCCGCTTCCATGCGCCGCACCAGCGCGCTGATGAAGACCCTCATCGGCAAGCTGTGAACGAAGGGCCGCGCGCGAACTCACGCGTAGGGGCGGCCCCATGTGGCCGCCCTCGTCGTTTGGCGCGGCGACCACTAATCGCGGATATCACCCACAAAACGGCCTTCGCGTTCGCCAACCCGCGCGCACCGGGTCGTTCGTGATCCCCCGATCCCCTCCCGCTACACTTCCCCCCGATGCCGGCTGACGTGAAGGTGGGGCGGTGAGCACGAGCACGGACGCTAGCGCCGAACCCATCGCGGCCCCAACTCCGTTCTCTCCACCCGCAGATACGAACGCACAACGACGCACACCCCCGACCCACGTCCTCCGACGCCTCTTCGACCTCGACCTCTCCCAGCCGCTCGCCTTCGCCGCGCTCGCCGTCCTGTACGTCGCGAGCCGCGTCCCCTGGGTTGACAACGGCTACGGCACCAAGCCGGACGCCTGGCGCATCGCCCTGACCGGCTACTGGCTCTGGGACAAGCACGAGTTCTATCCGTCGCGCCTCCCCGGCTACCCCGTCCCCGAGCTGGCCTACGCGTCCATCGTCAAGGGCGGGTGGGTCGCGACGAATATGTTGACTGTCTTCATCTCGCTCGTCGGGCTCTGGTTCTTCGCCCGCATCGTCCGTCACCTCGATCTCCCGAACCGCGGGCTGCTCGTCGTCGGCTTCGCGTTCACCCCGCTGCTGTGGATCAACAGCATGAATACCATCGACTACGAGTGGGCGCTCACGTTCATCCTCGCTGCCTACTACTTCCTCCTCACCGACCGCCCTGTCTGGTCGTCGATCATGATCGGCCTGGCTATCGGTTCCCGCATCCCTTCCGCGGCGATGCTCCTCCCGTTCTGCGTCTACCTCTGGCGCGATGGCAAGCGCAGCGAGATCCGCACCTACGTGATATTCGCGACCGGTGTCGCGCTCCTCGCCTTCTCGCCCATCGTCTGGAAGTACGGGCCCAGCTTCTTCAACTTCTACGACGCGAAAGTCGGCTATCGAGACGTCATCCGCCTGCTCGCGAAGGACTCGCTGGGTCTCCTCGGCGCGCTCGTACTCGCGGCTGCCGTCGCCGTCTCGCTCCCGCGCTTCTTCCGCCTGCCGAGGGACTTCATCGAAGACAAGAACGTCTGCGTGTGGGTGCTCGCGATCCTCGTGGTCGCCTTCACCTTTAGCCGCCTGCCCCACGAGGCGGCTTATCTGATCCCGCTGTTCCCCTTCGCGTACTTCGTCCTCGCAAAGTACGCGCATCGATGGGTCCTCGCCGCCGCGATCGTCGCCATCGTCGCCGCCGGCTTCGTCGACTTCACGACGATCAACCACGAGGTCGCGCTCTCCTCTGTGAAGAGCCTCCGCGTCGGACAGGGCATGCTGCTCTCGAACCGCGACACGCAGCGAGCGCAGATGGCCTTCGCCCGCGACATTCGCGGCCTCGACCTCCCCCCAAACAGCGTCGTGATGATCGGCTTCGTCTATCCACAGTTCGCGGTGCTCTACCGCGACGAGCTCAACCTCGACATCCTCGAGAAAGACAAGTCGTCGATTAGCCAGCTCTCCGATAAGGGAAAGGCGATCGACCCGAAACGCAACATCACCTATGTCTGGCTGCTCGAATGGGAGGACTACCAGAAGTTCCAGCAGCCACCGCAAGCGACGCAGTTCTTCTACACCCTCGATGCCGGCCGAAGCACCGCCGCGCTGTACTCCTATCGCCCCGGCGTCCTCGGCGCCAAGCTCATCGACATCGGCATCAGCCTCGGCCGCAACGACAAGACGCGAAGCCAGCGCTGATCGCCTACATCCGCCGCCGCACCACCGCCACGCCGCCCGCCCCGATCGCCGCAGCCAGCAGCGCGAGCGCGACGATCACCGCGATCAGCACCACGTTCGTCCCTCCGCCGCCCGATGACGTCTTCGCCGGCTGCGAAGAGCTCCCGCTGCTCGACGTCGGCTGCGCGCGCGATTCCGGCGTATCCGCCGGCGCCGCCGTGGCTTCCGGTGCCGTGCGGGCCTTCAGCCCCACCGACCCGCGCCATCCGTTCTCGATGCCCAGCGAGTCGATGCCGTACACCGCCTTGAACGCGTCGTCCGGCGTCGAACCGTCCTTGAACGTCTTCAGCAGCTGCGCGAACTTCTCCGGTCCGTACATATCGACCAGGTACTTCACGATCGAGCCGCCCTCCGCGTAGAACAGGCTCACCGTGCTCCCCGTCCGCCCCGTCGCCGATGAGTTGAGCTGCTTCATCGACAGCACGTTGTCACTTGCGATCGCGTCGTCGAGCGCCGCCTGCTCGCTGTCGAGGATCTGCCGCTGCGAGTACACCGAGATCCCCTCATTCAGCCACAGGGGGACCCCGAACGGCCCCTTTGTCGCGAAGCCGGTGACGACGTGCGCGATCTCGTGCCGTGCCGTGTCCAGCGGCACGTTGTCCACCGACACCATCGCCGTGTCCGAGTACACCACCTCTCCCAGGATCACCAGCCCCGGCGACCTCGACCCGGGCGCGATCGCCGGTTGCATCTCGCTCGCCGTCCGGTACATGAACACCTTCACCGGAAAAGTGACCTGCACGTTCTCGAGCTGCCCCGTCTTGTCGAGCGAGTCCACCGCCGCATCCAGCACCGATTGCGCCTGAGCGTCGCTGCCGCTGTAGTAGTACAGCGTCACGTTCTCCTTCTGCAGCGTCTTGAACTGGAAGCGGTTGTCCGCGTGGACGTACGTCTTGTCCTGCGTCGAGAGCGTGTTCCCCGCACTGTCCTGGATGTTCCAGTGGTACGTGATCGATGCGCCCGGGATGATCCCCTGCGTGCTCGCCAGCTTGAACGTGCATGAGAACGTCGCGTCGCCCGTGCAGCTTGAGACCGCGGTCGCACCCGTCCCGTCCGGCGCGATCGAGTACTGAAGCCGCACTTCCTTCGGCGAGGCCGGCGCCGTGAACGTCACCCCGAACGTCACCCCCAGTGGGAAATCGTTGTGCGGCTCGTCCGACTGCACCACGATCGCCGAGGACTGCGCTTGCGCCCGATGGCCCCCCGATACAGCGGGCGCGATGACTGGGCTCGCCGCAAACATCGCCACGAGCGCCCCTACGACAAGAAACCTACGCAACCGCCACCCCCACCTGCGCCTTCAGATACTCGCGCATCAAGTCGTCGAGGTTCCCCTCCAGCACGCCCGCCGCGTCGCTAGTCTCGTACCCTGTCCGGTGGTCCTTCACCATCTTGTACGGATGCAGCACGTAACTGCGGATCTGGTTGCTCCATCCTGCGCTCACGTGCTCGCCCTTGATCTTCGCCTGCTCCTCCGCCTGCCGCGCCAGCTCCCGCTCGATGAGCCGCGCCTCCAGCACCCGCATCGCCGACTCGCGGTTGCGATGCTGCGACCGCTCGTTCTGGCACGTCACGACGATGTTCGTTGGGATGTGCGTGATGCGGATCGCCGTCGAGTTCTTCTGCACGTTCTGGCCGCCGTGCCCGCTCGCCCGGAAAACGTCCACCCGAAGGTCGTCCGGGTTCACCTTCACCTCGGCCGCGTCCGATGCCTCGGGAAGCACCTCCACCAGCGCGAACGACGTATGTCGCGCGTGCGCCGAGTCGAACGGCGACAGCCGCACCAGCCGGTGCACCCCGCGCTCGCTGCGTAGGTAGCCATATGCGTGTGCGCCGGTCACTTCGATGGTCGCGCTCTTGATCCCCGCCTCTTCGCCCGGCATCAGGTCGATGACGTCAGTCACGAAGCCGTGCTGCTCGCTCCATCGCAAGTACATGCGCATCAGCATCTCTGCCCAGTCCTGCGACTCCGTACCGCCCGCACCCGCGTGGATCGCGATGATCGCGCTCCGATCGTCGTACGGTCCTGCGAACGTCAGCTCGAACTCCAGCTCGTCGAGCCGCCGCTCCATCCCGGTCGCATCCCGCTCGATGTCTGCCGCGGTCGCTTCGTCGTTCTCCGGCTCCGCTAGCTCGAGCAGCTGCAGCAGCTCATCGGTCCGGGCCTCAAGCACGCGCCAGGTCTCAGCCGTCGAGCGTAGGCTCGCCAGCCGTTTCATCGTCCCCTGCGCGGATTGCTGGTCGTCCCAGAACGCCGGGTCGCCGGCCTGCGTCTCGAGCTCTGCTGCCTCGGCTTCTAACTTCGGGATGTCAAAGGCGCACCATGACATGCGCGATGCGGTCGCGGATCGCATTCAGCCGCTCTCGTAGCTCCTGCATCCTCGCGGTGCCCCTTCGTTGCGCCGTAATCGTCGTCGATCAATGGTAGCGCACCTTCGTTTTGAGCCCGTGCACACACTCCGACCGCCGGCACACCATCATCCCGAGCCACAGTTCTGTCCTGCTGAGCCGCAAACACCGTCATCCTGAGCGCAGCGAAGGATCTGTTCTCAGCCCAACACTGGCGCGTGACACCGAAGCGAGCTGTGCATGTAGCGGCCCTCGAAGAGTCGCCGCAGGTGACGGCGTGACCGCCCCCTTCGCCACGTCCGATCCCGCGCCCACCCACGCTATCCTCCCGCACGATGCTCTCCCCCACCACCCTCGACGTCATCGACGCCGACTGGTCCCGGCGCCTCGGCGTCCCGCCCGCCGCCCTCGACACCGAAGGCGTCACCCTCATCGCCCACACGTCCGAGGACTTCCGCGACTACCGCGGCCTCTACGCCTACCGCCGCAACGACACCTGCATCGTCGCCGTCCCCGATCATCTCCTCACGTCGGTCCGCGACACGCTCGCCGCCCTCACCTCGGACGACGCCTTCCGACCCGAAACCCTCACTGCCGCCCTCGGCGATGCCGCCGGCCTCGTCGTCGGGCCCGCCGCCCTCCGGTACACGGACACGCTTCCACCCGATGCGTCCCGGTCCTCCGCGCGCTTCCTCACCCCGGACGACGCCCCCGCCCTCCGCGCCCTCGCCGCCGCGTGCGATCCCATCGAATGGGACCACGCAGACATCGACTTCGACCGTGCGCCCATCGTCGGCTGCTTCGAAGCCAGCGCGTTCGTCGCCGCGTCCTCCTACCGCGTCCTCCCGCCGAAGATCGCCACCCTCGGCATCGTCACCCACCCGTCCCACCGCGGCCGTGGCCTCGGTCGCGCCGCCGCTACCGCTGCGACCGCGCACGCCATCGACACCGGCTTCGTCGCTCAGTGGCAGACGCTAGAGTCCAACCTCCCCTCGATCGCCATCGCCCGCGCCCTCGGCTACCAGCCCTACTGCCGCACGATCGCGATCCGCCTGCGGTGCGACGGCGGCTGAAGTAATCGCGAATCACCGATTGAAAGACTGAAGGACTGAGCCACTACACCCGACAGGCCTCGATCACTGCCATCGCCGAATCCTCCCCGCCCCATCGCACCACCAGCTTCCCCTGCGCCACATACCACCGCCAGATGTTCTCCCGCACGCCGTCGAGCCGCCGCTCCGGATCGTCCGCCGGCACCGCCAGCAGCTTATGGTCGCCATCCCTCCGCTCCAGCACGTCGACGACCCGCACCATCAACTGCTCCCCGCGCTCGCGCTCACATCCGTCCACCAGCATGATGTCGAGCAATTCCGCGTCCGCATCGTTCATGAGATCCACCGAGCACCCGTAGTGCGTCGGCATGGGATCGAGTTCGTGCCGGAACACCACGCGATCCTCGTCCGCCACCCACTCCCACCGCCCTCGCTCGCCCGCCCGCTGTTCGATGATCATCTCCAGCGTCGCCGCCATCATCCGCCGTTTCGCCTCTCCGGCCAGCCGGTCCGCCAGCCGAGTCGGTTCCGGCACCCGATACTTCGAGGCGCATCGCAGCACCCACTGCTCCGCCGCGGCGAGCCCCATCCGATGCCCGACGGACACGAAGATTGGCCGCACTCCCTCCCGCGTCCGCAGCAGCGATCCGATCACCTCACCATGATCGATGATGTCCGATCGCGACCCCCGCGCCGCCCCCGCCGGTGCCATCTCGCCGATCAACCGCGACTTCGCGACCCCGATCGTCGGAACGTCGAGCAACAACCCGAGATGGCATGCATACCCGAACCGCCGTGGATGCATGTACCCGTGACCGTCGACCATCAGCAGGTCCGGACGTGACTTCAGCCGATCGAACGCCTGCAGCAGCGCCGGCGTCTCCCGAAACGAGAGAAGCCCCGGTACGTACGGAAACGTCACTGCCGCCTCCACGGTCACGCGCTCCGCGATCTCCATAGACGGATACGCCAGCACCACCACGGCCCCGATCGCGCGACGGTTCGGCTTGTCGAACGCGCAGTCGCATCCCGCGATCAACCGCACCGACTCCTCCGTCGGCTCGCCCTCGCGCACCGCGCGCGCCGCCAGCTCGCGCTGCAGATCCATCGCCTCGCGCGGCGTAAGGTCCCACGGATGCACGATCTGCGGCTTCACGGGGCAAGTCTCCGCGTCAGCTGTTCCTCGCCGTCCGGCCAATCGCTGCCTTCTCGCCTCACTATCCACCATCCACCCACCATCCACGCTTCAGTCTTCACACCAACAGCTTGAACCCCCACGCGGCGCCGACTACCATCCACGATCGTGAGGCCAGCGCTCGCCGCCCTCCCTCTCCTCCTCTTCGCTTCGATGCTCACCGCCTGCGGCGTAGCGTTTTCCGATGCGCCACAGGGCAACGAGTTCTGGAGCGCGCTCACCGTCACCGGTGACCATCACGTCGGCCAGCCGCTGACGGCCGCCGTCTCCTACAAGCAGTCCTACACGATCGCCGTCCCGATCAAGTGCGAGCTGCGCCAATCGAAGAACCTCGTGAAGCCCATCGGGGAAGCCACCATTCCCGCCGACCCGGGCGGCAGTCCGAAAGCAACGCCCTTCCCCGGCAACTTCTCGTTCGACTTCAGTGTCGATGCCCCCGGCGAGTACCGCGTCGACTGCTTCACGGCCGCCGACGAAGACAACTTCATCTCGAAGACCTTCACCATCGGACAGTAGTGCCCTCGCCCGATCCGCCCCCGCCCGCGCCCGCACACACCTGGCTCAACCCGAAGGTTGAGGTCCGCGACTCCCCGATCCACGGCCGCGGCCTCTTCGCCGCCGAAGCCATCGCCGCCGGCGAGCCAATCGTCGTCATGGGCGGCCGCGTCCTCACCGACGAAGAGTTCCACGAAGCGATCGCGCGCCTCGATCAGTACAGCGCCGCCCAGATCGACGAAGGCTGGCACATCCTCCTCGACACGCCGACGCCCGCCCAGTACGGCAACCACTTTTGCGAGGCCAACACTTGGATGCGCGACGCCCTTACGACCGAAACAATGCGCCCGATCGCCAGGGACGAAGAGATCACCGTCGACTACGCCGTCCTGACGGACGATCCGTCATGGTCGATGCAATGCAACTGCGGCGCCGCTGACTGCCGTCGCATCATCCGGGGCGACGACTGGCGCCTTTCGCAAGTTCAGCGCCGGTACGCCAATCACTTCTCCCCGTTCCTCAACCGCCGGATTAAACGGCCGAAAACCGACGGCTGATCCATCAACGGAAATACTGAGAACTACGCGAAAAAATACCAGTTGTCGACGATCTACTACTTTTGGCCGTTATGCATTTGAAATGAAAACGCACCTCTTCACACGCATGCCCGGCCATGCGATGCGCGTATTATCGCGCTACCTGAACGCTCTTGCCCGAGGGAGGGCGCTATGCGTCGTGTGCGGCTTCTTGGACTCGTGGTCATCTCCATTCTTGCGATTTTTCTGGCTTCTTCTCTCGCGATAACGCGCATACGCGCCGCTGGAGAACCGAACCAGATGGCCATCGACATGGATCCCTCCACCCCGGCAACCGTGGAGAACACGATCGTCATTAATGGCACTGCAACCTTCCCGGTCGGGATTAACATCACCGCCGCTGCTACGGCGTATAAGGGCTACCAGGTCGAGCTGCAGTGGCCCAACGATCAACTCAACGCCGCCGGCACCTCAACCTACACCTCTACCTCGCCAATGCAGCTCTGCCAGGGAACGCCGAACGTCGTCTTCTCTGGCGACAACTCCGTTGAGTTCGTGCAGGACGCCTGTGCGAAATCGTCCGCAGGCAACATCCAGTACATTGGCCAGACCGAGACCATCGACCTCGCGTGCGCGACGAACGGCACGTTCACGATCCACATGACCACGCTCGTCGAAGACCCGAACTTCGGCACGACCACGCTCGACGCGTTTTCGGCTCCAATCTCGACCGGAACTACTGATGCCACCGTCGTATGCACCGGCGTGGGCGGCGGTGCGACCGCGACCAACACAGCCGCGCCAACCTCGACCAACACGCCGGTCCCAACGTCGACGAGCACGCGCACCTCGACCAACACGCCGCTGGCAACGTCCACGAACACGCCGGTCCCAACATCCACCAACACGCCGCTCCCTACATCCACCAACACGCCGGTACCGACGTCGACCAGCACGCGCACGTCGACAAACACGCCGCTGCCGACGTCCACCAACACCCCGGTCCCGACCTCGACCAGCACGCGCACGTCAACCAACACCCCGCTGCCCACATCCACCAACACGCCGGTGCCGACATCGACCAACACTTCGCTGCCGACGTCGACGAACACGCCGGTCCCGACGTCTACCAGCACGCGCACGTCCACCAACACGCCGCTCCCGACGTCTACCAACACGCCGGTGCCGACATCGACCAACACTTCGCTGCCGACGTCCACGAACACCCCGGTCCCGACGTCGACCAGCACGCGTACGTCCACCAACACGCCGCTCCCGACGTCCACCAACACGCCGGTGCCAACATCGA
>CAZAPT010000033.1:18578-33319 GCA_964487335.1 uncultured Dehalococcoidia bacterium | reverse complement strand
GCGTGCCCGCGCCCGTCACGCGCGCGACCTCGGTCGGCAGCCGCGCGAGCGCTGGGATGTTGCTCGCTGCAGAGGCGATGGCATAGACGTTGCGGTCGCCGCGCGCCATCAGGCGGGCGTTCGCGTTTTTCAGCCGGCCCGCGAGGAGCGCGGCGAGCGCTTCGAACAGGCGCTGCCGTAGCTCGCCAAGCGACGCCATGTCCTGCTGCCGCAACGCGTAGGCGACCACTGGAGTCGCCGCGATCACATCGGCGGAGGCCGGCTCGCCGGTGAGCAGCGACATATCGCCGACCGGCTCGCCCGGCCCGACGGCGCCCAGCTCGCGGCGCACGCCCTGCGCATTTGCCGCGGAGACGCGGGCGATACCTTCGACGATGATGTGGAAGTCCGGCTCGAGCGTGCCGTGCGCGATCAGCGCGTCGCCGGGAGCGTACGTCCGCCGCTCCATGCGCGCACTGAGCTCGTCCCACTCTTCCCGGCCGATGGCGTCAAAGAGCGTGCGGACCTGGGTTACCGTGGGCATCGCCAGCGTGCAGCTCCCCCGGATCCACAACTTCGCGGCATGCCCGCAGCCGCCGGCCGGATCCGTCGTAGGGGGCTATCGTACACCCATTCGCTCCCGTGTGCATCCGCCAGTGCGTGTCCGACGTGGCGGCGAGTCGGTGGCGGCACGTAGACTCGCTCTTGCGATGGGCTCCAAGCGGCAACAGGGATCGGCGGCGATGTCGGAAGCAGCCGTGCGCGCTGCGCTCGACGCAGCCGCCGGCGAACCTGCGCTGATCGATCCAGGCGACATCGCCAACATCGCGCTCGCGGACCGCTGGATGTGCGTGACACTGGCCGTCGAGATGGCGGCACGCGATCTGCTCCGTCGTGTGCACGCCCGGTTGGAGTCTGTGTTTCCCGGAACTGACGTCGAAGTGCGCGCGGGCAGCGCCGTGTACCGGGGCGGCGGCGGATGGGGCGCGGGGCGTCATGTCGTCGCCGTCCTCGGCGGGAAGGGCGGGGTCGGCAAGTCCACGGTCTCCGTGAACCTGGCGCTGACGCTTGCGGCGATGGGGTTGCGCGCGGGCATCCTCGACTGCGATATCAACGCGCCGGACCTGCCGCACATGCTCGGCGTGCATCTCGATGAGGCGCCGCGCCGCCTCGGATGGCAGATCGCGTCGAACAGGGTGCGGCCGCCGTCGGAGCGGACGCGGCCCGAGCAGCGGTACGGCGTCGAAGTGATGTCCGTCGGCTTCGTGGTGCCGGAGCGGTTCGCGCCGCGCATCACCAGCCGGCTCATGGTCGAGCACATGCTGCGCGCGCTCGTGTTCGACGTCGCATGGGACGCCGACGTACTCATCGTCGATGCGCCGCCGGGTACGGGGGAAGAGCTCCAGGTGATCGCGCGCGACCTTCCGCTGTCCGGAGCGCTGTTCGTGACCACGCCGCAGGACCTCGCGCAGATGGACGCGGAGCGGACGTTGACGCTCTTCCGCGAGCACAACGTGCCCGTCATCGGCATGGTGAAGAACATGGCGTCGATGGCATGCCCGCACTGCGGCGAGCGCATCGACATGTTCGAGCAGTCCGACCGGCTGGCAGAGGCGGGCATCGATGCGATCGGCGAGATCCCGTTCGACGTGCGCCTGTCCGTGAACGCCGACCGCGGCGTGCCATTGGTGCTCGCGGATCCACGCGGGGCGATCGCGTACCAGTTCGCGAAGATCGCGACGGCCACGCGGCGCTGGCTCCAGAGTTCGACCGCATCCGTAGCGAGTTAGGCCGTTCGGCTAGTCGACAGCGATCGGGTTCCCCGCAACGGGGCCTTCGGCGTCCGCGCGGCGCGCCGCTTCGAGCGTCGCATCCGGCGGGCGCAGGCGTGCGTCGTCGTTCGCGAGCCTCAGCAGATCCGCGATCGATGCGTCGTCACCCGTGGCCGTGAGCTCGGCGATGCGCTGGACGAGCGACAAATCTTCGTCCGCCACGGACGAGCCCGGCGCCCTCGCGACACCGAAGGGTTCCCACGGCAGCAGCTCGACCTTCTGCAACGACGCGACGTCGAGCGTGAGGTTGCCGACGGCGTACCAGTCGCCCCACCACTCCGCGATCCCGCACGTGTTGCCGTCGATCTCACCGGACCCGATCTTGCGCCACACATCGCCCGCGACCAGGAAGCGATCGCGCGGGACGTCGAGCGGGTCGAAGTCCGGCTTCACGACGTGGAGCTGCAACGCATCGAGCTGCGCGTCCACCTGACGCCACCCGCCGCCGGTCCGGTCCCAGTACTCGCAGATCCAATGGTCGACGTACTTCCCCGGCTCGAAGTAGGTCGCGAAGCCGCAGCGCGCCCGCGACGGGACGCCTTTATGGCGGAGGAACGCTGCGAGCATTGTCGAGAAGTGACGGCAGATGCCAAATACCCGGCTAGATGGCGGGCGATCGGCGCCGATCGGCGCAGCGTCGAGCTGCATGGCGCGCCGGAGCATCGCGTCCGCGGAGTGCAGGCCCTGCTCTGTGTCACGTTCCGGCGGCACTTCGACGCCGTACCCCTGCGCCCAGAAGCGATGGATGAGGACGTTCTGCACGGCGCCCGCGAGCGTCGCCACATCGTCAGGGAGCGCCTCAACCTGGGCCCCGAAGTCGCCGACCGACGTGAAGATGCCGGGCGAGGCATAGTACTGCCGCAGGGCGTCGTGTTTCATGTTCATCGGGCCCTCCTATCGTGCGCGCTGGGTGAGAGGAGCGCCTACTGCTCAAACTTGCGCCTGCGCCGCTCGCGCGGGCCGACAGCGCGGTCCTGCGCAAGCAGCGGCAGCCGCAGCACGCGTCGGCGCGCCTCCAGCGGCGTGGGTGCCGGGTACTGCACGCGCGGATGGTACACGGCGCGCATCGTCGTCTTGAACGAGTCTGCGATCGTCCGCAGATCGCGCAACGTCAGGTCACTGTCGTCGAGCTGGCCTTCGGCGATGCGCTCTGCGAGCACCTCGTCGATCATTCGGTCGATCGCCGCGGGCGAGCGGTCGGCGCTGCTGCGGACGAGCGCCTCGGTGGAGTCGGCCAGCATCGCGATGGCGGTCTCGCGCGACTGCGGCCGCGGGCCCGGGTACTGGAACTGCTCCGGATCGATCGTCGGGTCCTTCTCCGCCGCTGTCCGATAGAAGTAGGTCACCAGCCGCGTGCCGTGGTGCTCCGGGATGAACGCCTGCACGCGCGCCGGCAACCGCGCGCGCCGCGCGAGGTCGAGGCCGCCGAGGACGTGCTGCTGGATCGCGGTTGCGCTCTCCTCCGGCGAGAGATCTTCGTGCGGGTTGGCGCCCGCCGCCTGGTTCTCGATGTACATGCCCGGCTGCAGGACCTTGCCGATATCGTGGTAATACGCTCCCACACGGGTGAGGAGCGGATCGGCGCCCACCAGGTCAGCAGCGCGCTCCGCAAGGTTTCCGACGATCACGCTGTGATGGAACGTCCCCGGCGCTTCGTCCTGCAGCCGGCGAAGCAACGGCGAGTTGAGCTGCGCCAGCTCCATGAGCTGCACCCGCGTCGTCACGCCGAAGAGCACGCCCACCGTCACGAACGTCCCGGCGGCGAGTACGCCCGCGCTCACGCCACCGATGCCGCTCGCCAGCGCCATCCACGCGACATCCGCGTTCGTGCGGTCCGGATCTACGAACCACGTCGCCGCCAGCGCGACGAACCCGATGGCCGCAACCGCAACGCCGGCGGTGAAGTATCGGTTCAGCCGGTCGGCGCGATGCACCAGGTACACGCCGGCGATCGGGCCGAGCGCGTACACGAGCAGCAGGCGGATCGTGTCCGTTGCATTGATCGCCGTCACGAGCGAGACATCAGGCAGGAAGATGCTGATAAACGCTACGAGGATGCCGACGACGCAGGCGACAACAACGGCAACGTCCGTCTCGAGAAGCGCGGCGACCAGGATCGGCGCGGCGGCGAGCGGAAGGATGAACGCCAGGAAGTGGCGCTGGTCGTCGGGGAGGACGTACGGCAGGTAGAGCTTCGCCGCGAGCGCAGGCGCGACGGTGATGATGGCCAGCGCGATCAGGTGACGCTCCGAGCTGATGCCCCGCGGCTGCATCACCAGCAGGTATCCGGCGATCACGGCGGCGGCGATCACCGACAGCAGCGCCACGGCGATGACCTTCCGCCCCTCGACGGCACTCGAAAGCACGCCGGCGGCGCGGAGCTTCTCGATCGCGACATCGTCCACGCGAGAGCCCGCGTCGAGGATCACGTCGTTCTTCTCAATCGTGATGCGCTCCTGCGGCACCGCGGCGCGCGCCTGCGCCTTCGCCTGGTCGGTGAGCGTCTTGTCCTGCACGAGCGTCGAGACGATCAGCGGACGAACAAGGTCGGCGGTGAGCAGCGCCTCGTCGGCGGTGAAGTCCGGTCCGATCGTGGAATCGACTGTGTCTCGTGCCCCCTGCGCGGCGCTGTCGTTCAACGACGTCTTCAGCTCCTGGCCGAGTACCCGCCGGCCTTCCGCCTGCACCGCCTGCCAGCGGTCGTCCGGTAGACCGAGCGCGGTGTCCGTGCTTCGGTTCGAGAGCTGGAGCTGCTGGAGCGATTGGCGCTTCCGCGTGGGGTCCGACGGCTGGGCGCGGATCTGCGAGACCTGGCCGGCCACGCCGTCGAAAGCGTTGAGCGCGGCGGTCTGGACGTGGCCGTCGAAGACGAGCACTGGGGGCACCGAGTCCTCGGCCTCGTTCTGGCGCTGGCTGGTGAGCACGTTTGAGGTGAAGGAGACCTCGCGCGGCGAGCGCAGCGTGCGGGACGCGATGTCGCCGGAATGTATGTTCAGCCGGCCCGGGAACACGGGGAAGAGCGCAGCCGTCAGTAGCGCGGCGAGGGCGATGCCGAAGACCGACGCGGTGAGGGGCGTGACGGGGCGCGGTTTGCCGCGATGGATCATCTGGACCGCCAAACTCGGTGAATCATAACAGGGGGTCGGAGGGGTGGAGGAACGCCCGCGGGTTAGAGGCCGCTGACCGTCATGCGCGCGATCTTCACAGTCGGGGCGGCGGTGCCGGCCTGCCACAGCACGTCGTTGCCGACGGCCTCGACACTCTGGAGGATGTCGCGAAGGTTACCGGAGATGTTGACTTCGGTGACCGGGTACGAGATGGCGCCGTTCTCTATCCACACGCCGCCCGCCCCGAGCGAGATGTCGCCCGTCGTCGTGTTCACGCCGTGGCCCATGAGGTCGGTGAGATACAGCCCATCGCTGACGGACGAGATGATCTCGTCAGGCGAAGTTGGTCCCGCTTCCAACATCAGGTTGCCGCCGCCGACGGTGATCGCGTCTCCGGCGCGCGCAGCGCTGCCCGTCGTGCGCCTGCCGGTGCGTCGCGCGTAGTAGCTGTCGAAGAGGAATTGCCGGAACTCACCGCTCTCGACGATCACGTTGCGGCGCGTGCGTACACCTTCGCCGTCGAATGGTTTCGATGCGAGCCGCGCGGGCAGCGTTGCATCGTCGACGATGGTGACAAGTGGCGACGCGATCTGCTGCCCCTCTGACTCCGTGAGGAACGTCGAGCGGCGGAACAGCGCTTCACCGCTCGCGGCGCCGGCGACCATACGCGCTAGCCGCGCCGCCATCATCGGATCGAAGACGACGGGGACCTCCCGCGTCGCTACTTTCTTCGCGCCGAGCTTGCGGACGGTACGAGCCGCCGCGCGCCGGCCCACTTCTTCCGGGGCGTCGAGGCGATGCAGCAGCCGTTCGGCGCTGAACCAGTAGCCGTTGCGCTTCTTCCCGTCCGCGTCGTCCGCGATGACCGCGACGCCGAAGCTCGCCGCGGTGTACGGGAAGCTTCCGGCGAAGCCCAGGCTGTTCGCCAGCGCCAGTTCTCCGCGCTCGACCCCGAAGTCCGCCTCCTCCGAGTTGGTGATGCGCTTGTCGAAGTCGAACGCCGCCTGCTCCGCGCGCAGCACGACGTCCTTCATCTCGTCGACAGTCAGCGACTCGAGCGCTTCGTCGTAGAGCTGCAGGCCCGTGCCAAAGTCGATGGCGAGGTCTTCCTTCGCCGGGAGGCCGGCGAATTCGTCGGGTTCGCTGATCTTCGCCAATTCGACGGCAGTGCGCACCATGTCGTCGAGCGCGCGCGGCGTGATGTCCGTCGTGTTGCACACCGCGGTGCGTTTGTCCTTGATCACGCGGATCGAAACGGAGCGCGATCCCGCTTCGATGAGTTTCTCGACCTGCCCGCGCCGCACGCTCACCGTCGATTCGAGGCCACTGATGACGTACGCATCCGCCTCGTCCGCGCCGAGCGCGCGCGCTTTGTCCACGATAGCGGCAGCGACGGAGCGCAGGTCCTCCTTCATAGCAGGAACTGCGGCACCAGACGGCTGACGATGATGCGGTCCGCCCACGCAAGCAACGGACGCGCCAGCCACACCGCGAACGCCGCCACTACGCCGATCGCCGCGCCGGCGGCGACGTCAGCCGGATAGTGCACGCCCACGTACACGCGCGAGAATCCGATCAGACAGGCCAGCAGCAGCATGATCGCGCCGAGCCGCTGCCGATATAGCCCCGCGCCCGCAGCCATCGCGAACGCGACGGTCGCGTGGTCCGATGGGAACGACGAGTCGGCACCGTGGCTGATCAGCAGCACGTAGTCGGTGCGATCCACGAACGGCCTCGGATGATCGTAGAACTGCTGGATCCCGAGCGTGACTGCGAGCCCGATCGCCGCGGCCGCGAAGCCCGTATAGACGGCGATGCGGCGCTGCTCTGCATTTCCGGCGCGGACGAACCACGACGCGAGCAGAAGGCCGGCGACTACGTAGATCAGGTACGTGGCCGAGAACTTCATGACGTTGTCAATGAAGTCCACTCGGCCCGCGATGTCGTCGTTCATCCAGTCGAATAGCGTGCCGTTGAGGCTGAGCATTGGTCCGGGCGCCGTCTCCTTCGCGCGCCTAGAAGTCGATCTGCGGTTCGTCTTCCTTGGATCGCATTTGGGAGATGGCGAACGCCGCGATGCCCACCACGATCAGCAGGATAATCAGCCGCTTCATCACGTTTCCTTTCCCTCGAGGCGACGGGCTACCCGATCGCCGTTCCTCCAACTGTCATCGCGCTGACAAGCGTAGTCGGGATGCCGACGCCGACCGGCACCGACTGGCCGTCCTTCCCGCAGGTCCAGCGCCCGTCGCTCAACTTGAAGTCGCTGCCGACCGCCGTGACCTTCCGCAGCACATCGGGGCCATTGCCGATGAGGTTGACGTTGCGGATCGGCGCGGTGATGCGGCCGCCTTCGATCATGTAGCCCTCAGTGACACTGAAGACGAAGTCGCCGTTGCTGATGTTCACCTGACCGCCGTTGAAGGAGACGCAGTAGATGCCGCGATCGACCGAGGCGATGATGTCCTCCGGCGAGGACTCGCCGGCAAGCATGTAGGTGTTGGTCATCCGCGGCATCGGGTAGTGCTTGAACGATTGCCGGCGGCCGTTGCCCGTCGGCCCGACGCCGAAGTGCTTCGTGCTGATTGCGTCCTGCAGATACCCGCGCAGCACGCCCTTCTCGATGAGCACGTTGTAGCCCGGCAGATTGCCCTCATCGTCGATGTTGATTGAGCCACGGCTGTCGCGGATCGTCCCGTCGTCCACGACTGAGCAGAGCTCTGACGCGACATTGTTGCCGACCTGGTCAGTGTAGTTGCTCGTCTTCTTGCGGTTGAAGTCCGCCTCAAGCCCGTGGCCGATGGCCTCGTGCAGCAGGATGCCGCTGTCGCCGGCGGCCAGCACCACCGGGAACGTGCCGGCGGGCGCTTCGATCGCCGACTGAAGCAGGACCGCCTGGCGCGCCGCCTCCTCGGCGATCGACTCCGGCGGGTGCGACTCGAAGTAGCGCATGCCCATGCGACCGCCGCCGCCCCATCGCGCCGTCTGCCGGCTCCCGTCGCGCTCCGAGAGGCACGACACGTTGAAACGCACGAGCGGCTGGACGTCCCCGGTCACACGCCCGTCGCTGGTCACGATCATCACGTGCTTCAGCTCGTCGATGAAGTTGATGTCCGCCCGCGCGATGCTCGAGTCGTGCTTGCGGGCAGCGGCGTCGGCTCTGCGGATGAGGTCCACCTTATCCGCGGGCGCCACTCCGACGGTGCTCGCGGCGGGCTCGAAGTGGTCCGCCGACTCGTAGTGCATCACGTCCACCGGCTCCGCGCGTTCACCGCGCGACGCTATGCGGGCCGCGGTGTCGGCTGCGCGGCGCATGGCGTCACGGCTCAGGTCCTCGGTGTACGCATAGCCGATGGCGTCGCCCTGCAGTACGCGGATGCCGACGCCCTGCGTGACGGTGCGGCTCGCGGACTTCACAGCCTGCTGCTCGAACGCGATGTTAGAGCCTTCGCGGTGCTCGAAGAACAACTCGGCGCGGTCGCCGCCGCGGCTCATCGCCAGGCCTAGCACCTCGGCGGCGGTGTTCTGGTCGATGGCGTAGCGGTCGCGGAAGAAGGTCTCGGCGAGGCTGGCGGCGCTGGTCAACGTCGCGCCTCAGATGTGCGGGATTGGGGATTCACAGGGGCATGATAGCAGGGTGAGGATCGCAGCGATTCAGCGCGCGCATTAACGATCGTCGCCGTCGCATTGCTTGCGAGCGACGAACGCCAGGCTCTTCGGCCACACGAGCGCGCCGGCCGTGTCCAGCGCGCGGATGAACCCCGACGTCGCGATCGCGCCGCGGAGCCGCGTCCGCCACGCCGGCACGCGGCGCTCCTGCGCCATGGCGATTGCGATCGCCTGCTCATACGCGGTGGCCGCGCGCTGCGGCCGCAGGAAGTCTGTGAGGCAGAACCGCAGCCAGAAGAGCGAGTCGATGAAGTGCAGATAGCGCAGGTCGCACATCGAGAATCCGGCACGCGAGAGACGTCGCATCAGCTCCCGCGGCCGATAAATGCGCACATGCCCGCCCGGCGCCTCGCGGTACCCGCGCGAGAGCTTCCAGAACAGCGTCTCCGTGAAGTGCGACGGCACGGCACCCAGCAACACGCCGCCCCGATCGAGCACTCGTGCCATCTCCGCGATAGCTGCCCGATCGTCAGGCAGGTGTTCGAGCGTCTCCGTACAGATGACGGCGTGAAATGCACAGTCGGCGAACGGCAGCCGCGTTGCGTCGGCGACCATCAGCGTGACGCCCTGTACCGCGCATCGCGCGCGCGCCTTCTCCAGCTCGGCCCGGTCGTAGTCGATACCGACCGCGATCGCGCCACGCTGAGCCGCTTCGAGGATGTGCCGTCCGTCGCCGCAGCCGACGTCCAGTACGCGCTTGTTCGCATCGAACGTCAGCAGCGACGCGTCGATGCTCAGCCGTGCGGACGCGATTTCAGGCATTCTTCAGTCTTGCCGTACAGCGCGGTCACATTCATAGACGGCGCCAGCCGCGGCAGACGACAACGCGCTCAACTCCATACAACTGCGCATCCACGCGGAAATGGCGCTGGAATTCTCATCGACAAGTCCAGACGGCTGAGCGGTCGACGTGATCGAAGATGAGAACAATTCAGCGATTGTGGATGCGGCTTCGGCAAGCGCTCGCGAGGCCCCGATTAGGCGATCATGCGCGCCCTGTGCCGTTTTGGGCGGTTCCAGTTCGGCGGCCTTCCGCTGAAATGCGATGACGTCACTCCCGAACGCGCGGTAAGAATCGGAAATCGCAGCCTCATTAGTGACCTGATTCGGCCCGCTCGTGACGCTCTGATTCCTCGTGATGATCGTCTGATTCGCGTCACCGAGCTGTTTGATCAGGTCGCCGAGCGCCGAATAGTACTCGTTCATCGGTCCAATCATCGGAGTCGGTCTGTGGTTCGATCCAGCGGTGCACGCGATGAATAAGAGGGCTAAACAACTGATGCCCGTAACGCATCGCAGCGCGGACGTGCAACCGCCGAAGCGGATCAAGTCATCCTCATACCGTCGAGATGCGCCAGATCGTTCAGCCGCCACAGCACGCGCCGGTCGCCGTGCGCGCGGATCGACGTGATCGATGCGTTGAACGCATAGAACGGGAAGTCCGTCCGCAGGCCGAGGATCTCACCGACGTACGACTGGATCACTCCCCCATGGCACGTCACGGCGACCTTCTTGCCCGGGTTGTCATCGACGATCTGGCTGATGGCCCGCGAGATGCGGCCTCGGAAGTGTGCGCTTCCTTCGGAGCCGGGAAGGTTGTCCCACGTGGGGTCCTGCTCGAAGCGGGCCTTGATGTCGTCGTGCGTGACGCCTTCCGGCAGCGGTTCGAGCGGCGCGTTGAGGTCGCGCATCGGCTCGTTGATCTCCTGCAGGTCGTCGAGGATATGGATCTCGTGGCCGGTGATCTTCGCGATCGCGCCACCGGTGTCCCGCGCCCGCTTCAGCGGGCTGCTGTAGATGACGTCCACGCCGTACGACGCCATGCGCTCGCCGAGGCGCCGCGCCTGCTCTTCGCCTACTTCGGTGAGCGGCGGGTCGTACTCAGCGAGGCGCCCTTCCATTCGCGCGACGTTTCCGCCGGACTGTCCGTGTCGGATGAGATAAAGGCGCACGGCGTGCGGCTGGTTCAGGAGCAGCACGTCCTGGAAGTAGTACGCCATCGGGTCGATGGGGGCGGGTTGGGTGCGGGGATTGCGGTCGGCGTCGTTCATTCGGGTCTTTCAACCATGAAGACTGCGGCTTCGGGGGGATCTTCGCCTGGTTTGTCCTGAGCACCCTTGATCGAACGGTAGTCGCGGGTGCAGCGGCGGGCAAGCGGCCCTAGAGGCATCACGTAGTCGTCACGGAGACGTAATCCGCGGTGAGGAGCTGCGGTGATACCATCGAACGGTCCAAGACACCGCAGACGCGCGAGGCGGCGAGGCGAGGACATCGTTGGAGCGAGTGAGCTGCAGCATCTGCGGAGGCGAGCATGACCTCCGCGACATGCAGATTGGCTACGCCAAGCCAGACCTCTATCTCGCGGTACCCAACGAAGAACGCGAACGCCGGTGCTGGGGAAACGACACTGACTACTTCCAGATCGAGGACGATGGCGTGTACAGGCACTTCATTCGCGGATGGCTACCCATTCCGGTACGCAACCGCGAATCACCGTTCGCCTACGGGCTCTGGGTCGAAGTGCCCCAGGATCGTTTCTTTCGTTACGTCGAACTCTACAGGTCCGATGCCAGTTCCGAAGAACCGTTCGACGCGGCGATTGCCAACCACGTGAACGGATATCCGGAGACGATCGGCGTAGCTGTTCAAGTGCAATTCGCTGAGGTCAACCAGCGTCCCGTTGTAACGGTGGCCGAACGCGAGCATCCTCTGCGCAAGGAGCAGGAGACCGGAATCACTTCCACCCGTCTCAGGGAGATTCTCCATCGCGTGCCATGAGACCTTGCCGGCCGCCGACCTTCTCTGAGCCTATGCGCGCTTCGCCCGCAGGCGCCGCTGCACGGCGTCGCTGCGAAGCTCGCGCAGCGCATCGGCCGCGATCCAGCGGCCGGCGCGGGTGCCGTCGGCGCGGATCTGCTCTGCGGTCGCGATGGCAGCAGCGTTGCAGGCGAGGTTGCGCTTGCCGATGTTTCGCAGCGCCCAGTTCACGGCCTTCTTCACGAAGTTGCGCTCGTCGTGCGCCTCGCGACGGATGATCGGAAGGAATTGCAGGATCTTCGCGTCGGCCGCCTGCTTGTCGTGGATCGCGAAGTAGGCGATCAGCGTGAACGCCGAGCGCTTCACGTACTCTTTGCGGTGCGCGCTCCACTCTTTCGCCTTGTCGTAGGCGTAGGGCGTCTGCTCGAACAGCGCGCACACGCCGTCGACGACGTCCCAGGAGTCGAACTGGTTGGCCCATCGGTCCATCTGCGCCGGTGTGACCTTCGCCGGATCGTCCACCATGCCGGCGAGGATGCGGGCTTCGTGGATCTTCGTCGCCCAGAGCTGTGCGGCGAGCGCATGGTCGCGGCCGCATCGTTTGGCGAGCGCTCGCAGGGCGGGGACGCCGATGCCGAGCGTGTTCGCGCCGGTGATCCCGAAGTGCGCCATGCCCTCGGCGTTCTTCGGATTCCCCATCGCGCGCAACTCGGCGACGACCTGATCGATGGTCATGCGCGCGCTGTCGGTGCGCCTCGAGGCGGTTCGCGTGACGGTCGCCATGAAGTGTGGAGTACCGCATCTCTCGACGGCGTGGAAGCCGCGCTTGCGCTCCGATCGGCCCATCCGCTTCGAAATGCGCAGGCCGAGACCATGGACTATCCCAAATGCGCAACGCGCTGTAGAATGTCATGCATACTTCTCAAGAATCGCAGGAGGAATCGTGGCAACTGACGTCGTCATCATCGAGGCTGTCCGGACCGGCATGGGCCGCCGCAACGGCATGCTCTCGGGCACGCATCCAGTCAAGCTGGGCGGTATCGTTCTCAAGGAAGTCGTTAAGCGCGCGGGCGTGGACCCGGCGCTCGTCGGCGATGTCGTCTTCGGCAACGTCTCGCAGGTCGGCGAGCAGGCCGCGAACATCGGCCGCAACGTCGTGCTCGAGGCGGACTTCCCGATCGAAGTGCCCGGAACGACGGTGGACCGGCAGTGCGGCTCGGGCCAGCAGGCGATCCACTTCGCCGCGAACCTCATCTCGTCTGGCGTCGTGGGCGTGGCGATCGGGGGCGGCGTCGAAGTCATGTCGCGCGTGCCGATGGGCTCGAACTTCCAGGTCGCGGGCTTCCCGTTCACACCGCACATGCGCGAGGCGTACGACCTGACGTCGCAGGGCGTCGCCGCGGACAACATCGCCCGCAAGTGGGGCATCACCCGCGAGGACACTGACCGCTTCGCGCTCGAGAGCCAGAACCGCGCGAAGGCCGCGCGCGACACCGGCAAGTTCGAGAAAGAGATCGTCGCGGTCGATGTCGAGCATGAGGGCGTGAAGGGCGTCTTCAAGACGGACGAGGGCATCCGCGACAGCACCCTCGAGAAGCTCAGCACACTGCAGCCGTCGTTCGGCGAGAACGGGATCCACCACGCCGGCAACTCCAGCCAGATCACGGACGGCGCCGCCGCGGTGCTGATGATGTCCGCCGAGAAGGCGAAGGAGCTGGGGCTCAAGCCGCGCGCGCGGATCGTCGCTCAGGCGGTCGTCGGCTCGGACCCGCACCTCATGCTCACGGGCCCGATCACCGCGACGCCGAAGGTTCTGCAGAAGGCCGGCCTGAAGCTCGAGGATATCGACCGCATCGAGATCAACGAGGCGTTCGCGTCCGTCGTCCTTGCATGGCAGAAAGAGCTGAACACCGACCTCTCGAAGACGAACGTGAACGGCGGAGCGATCGCGCTCGGCCACCCGCTCGGCTGCACCGGCGCGCGGCTGATGACGACGCTGCTGCACGAGCTGGAGCGCACCGGCGGCCGGTACGGGCACGAAGTGATGTGCTGTGGCGGCGGCATCGGCACCGCGACGATCATCGAGCGGCTGTAAGGAAAGCTGCTAGCTCTTAGCTGTTGGCCATTAGTCAGACACACAACTCCGGCGAGTGATCGCCGGAGTTGTTGCTTTTGTGTGCAGTTCGATGGTTCGCTCGTTAGCGTGCTGCGTCTACGGAGCGGCGCCGCGATGTGTGCAGCCGCTGGTACGTGAACATCGCGCCCGCGCCGATCGCCGCGGCGAACGCAGCGAGCACCGCGACGAACATGCCGTCGATACCGCTCGATGGCGCCGCTGCGATGCGCTCCTGCGCCTGCGTTGACGTCTGCAGCTCGGAGCCGCGACCCGTCGTGCCGGATGCGCCGGACGTGTTCGCCGGACCGCCGGGCGGATACGGATCGCTCGCCACGCCATCGCCGACGACAACCGCACCGATCATGCCTGGATGAAGCATGCAGTAGTACGGGTACACGCCGGCGTCATCGAACGTGTGAGTGAACGACTCGTCTGGTTTGAGCTCCTCGAAGCTGCCCCAGGAGCCGGCGTTGGGCTGTGCCGTACGGACCGCCGCGCCGGTCACGGTATGCGCTGCCTTATCGGCGTTCCGCCACGTGACAGTCGTGCCAGGATCGACGCGAAGGACCGTCGGCAGCATGCAGAACAGCTTCAGGTCGACCGTGTCGCCCTGAGCGTCCGACTGCGGCTGAGTGCAACCGCCCCCGGCGTGCGCGTGACGTGCGCCGAGCATCGAGCCAATCGTGATCACCAGCATGGCGATCGTCAGGCCAACCAGACGGGTCCGGGACATGTGCACCTCCGGCTGCGTTTTGCCGTCGATACACCGCGCGGCCCACGGCGGTTCCCTGAGCTACTGCAGCGACTGCAGGATGGCGACGGCATCGGATTCCGGGAGCGTCGTCTCCAGCCGGAAGAACGTCGTGCCGTCGTTCCAGATCATCGTGTTGCGGTCCACTGTGCGCTGCGACCCGGCGACCGGCGTGCCCGCATCGTTGTAGTACTGGACGATGTGGTTGCCGCCGATAACCCAGACCGCGTCGTGTCCGTTGATTTGCAGTTGGTTGATGACGGCGTCCGCCGTGACGCTCTTCCCGAAGAACCCGCCCGCACGCGTCTCCCACAGGTCGAAATCGTCGTAGTGCATCACCGCTACCGGCGTCTGGCCGTAGAGCAGGATGTACGGCTCAGCCCCACCCCGGTCGGCAGGCAGCAGCGGCCGGAAGCCGACGATCCGCGCCGCGTCGTCCATCGTCACCGGCATCGCCTGGTACTGGATGCTCTGCGCCGACGGGAAGGGCGTCGGCGTCTCGCCCGGCCCCGGCGTCGGCAGGCGCTCGA
>CAZAPT010000033.1:0-18478 GCA_964487335.1 uncultured Dehalococcoidia bacterium | reverse complement strand
GTTCATCTCATTCACGGACGCTCTCCCTGAGATGCGGGTACTTCGCCTCGATCAGCTCGCGCAGCCGTCCGCTCGCACGATGCAGGCGCGACTTCACCGTGCCGGGCGCCTTCCCGATCGCATCCGCGATCTCGCGCTCCGGCAGCTCGACGAAGTAGCGCAGGTACAGCACTACCCGGTCGTCGAGCGGCAGCTCGTTGACGGCGCGCAGGACGTCGGACGCTTCCTCGCGCGACTCGCTCGCCGTGGACGGCGCTTCGACTGCGGGTTCGGTGAGCACGCGCGTGCGCTTGAAGAGGCGGAAGCGACGGGAGCGGGCGCGGACTTCGTTCAGGCTCAGGTTCGTGACGATGCGAAGGAGCCATGGCCGGAAGGGCTCGTCCTCCCGGAAGGACTTGAGGCCGCGGTACGCGCGGATGAAGGCCTCCTGGGCGACGTCCTCGGCTGCCGCCGCGTCGCGCACGATGAGATATGAGGTGCGGAAGGCTACCTCCTGGTATCGCTCAACGAGCGCGCCGAACGCAGCCGCATCACCGCGTCGAGCACTCGCGATAGCGTCGCGTTCTTCGCGAAGCGCAGTGTCCACTCAGGATGTATACAGCCGCCATGCGGCGACGGTTCCAGGCGGAGGATGGACGCAAGGAGGACCGCGGCGACGGGATTGAGTCACGGCCGTGATAAGATGGACACACACCCACCCGCCGGGCCGGAACTCATGGATAACGAGTATCTCGTCGACTACAGCGACATCCTCAAGACCGTGCGCGGGACGGACGTCGTCGCGTTCCGCTTCGTGACGGTCCCCGAGCGCCTGCTCATCGACAACCGCTTCACCGAGACCGACGCCCCGATGGTGAAGCTGGTGCCGAAGGTCGCCACCGCCGAGGAGCGCTTCAAGAGCCTCAAGATCCTCCGGCCGCGCTTCAAGCTGCCTGACAAGATCACGGCCATCTGGTGGCCGCGCTACATCGATGGCCTCGTCGAGACCGGCATCTGGGACGCGATCGTGCAGCGGATCGTCGGCAACGGCTTCGGCGGCGCTGCCGAGGAGTGCGACGCCCTGCTGTGCGAGTTGCGCCAGAAGGAACGCGCGGAGCTGCACAATGCCATCGCCGGCGAGGGCTACCAGACGCTCTGGCCCGCCACGCGCTAACCACCCCGTTGGACCGAGCAACGTTCATCCGCCTGGTGCGGGAAGCCCTTCGCGACGTTCCATCGCCGTTCGCCGAGCACCTGCGGCAAGTGGATATCGTCGTGACGCGGCGTCCCAGCCGCGCCGACCTCGAGGACGCCGGCCTCCCGCCCGACGACTCGATGTACGGCTTCTATCGCGGCATCCCGCTCACCGAGCGCGACGGCGGCTACAACATGGTCGCGCCGGACGTGATCCACATCTACCAGGACCCGCTCGAAGAGGACTTCGACGACGACGAAGAGCTCATGGCGGAGATCCGCGCGACCGTGCTGCACGAACTGGCGCACTTCTTCGGCATCGACGACGACCGACTGGAGGAGTTAGGCCTAGACTAGCTTTGAGGGCGTGCCCCGGGATTGAGCTAGAAGAGGTCCGGATTGTGATCCGCGTAACGATTCACAGAATCAGCCACCTGATCTTCGCTACATCGCGCGATGCAGTTCCGCGAGCCCGATCCGATTCTTAGATCGGGCGTGCAGTGGTCACCGCCAGGACCCGATGCGCCCGCGTATGAAGATGGACGGCAGAGAGGCCGCACTCCTGTTGACGCCGGGAGCGAACAACAGGGCGTGGGACGGAGGGAGGACACTCCGGTGAGTCTCACGCAAACCATCGTCCTGATCATCCCGGCGCTGGCGACGCTCACCCTCTTCCTCGTGATGCTCAACCGGCAGGCGCTGTTCGCTCAGCCCGCCACCGCTGCCGTCACGCTGCGCCTGCTTCGATGGGTAATCGTCGCGGCGTTCGCGTCGCTCACGCTGATCGCCATCGGCACGCAGCTCGCGCTGCTGCACGTCATCCTGCCGTTCTGACGCCACGGCCAAAGGCGCAGCTCATCGCGTCGCCCGCACGAACCGCGCTCGCGTCACTTCGACGACGTCCGCGACCGAAAGCTCGATCTCCAGCCCCACGCGCGCCGCCGCTGACGTAGATCGCCGCGAGATCGCGCGCCGCCTCGTCGATCAGCACCTCGAACGCCCCGGCCCGCAGCCCGAGCGGCGAGATCGCGCCGACGCGCATCGACGTCAGCCGCTCAGCCTCTCGCTGCGATGCCATCCGCACCTTCTTCGCGCCGATCCCGCTCGCGAGCAGCCGGAGATCGACCTCGGCCTCCGCGCGGATCATCACCGCCAGCGGCTTCGCGACGCGATCGTCTTCCCGAAGCACCACCAGCGTCTTGTATACGCACTCGGCCGGCACGCCGAGCAGCGACGCAGCGTCGGCCGCCGAGTGGAACGCATCACCAGCGTCGTACTCGATCACGCGATGCGCCACCCCGTTCGCCTCGAGCGCGCGGACCGCGTTCGTCTTCTTTCGCTGGTTCAATCGTGTTGCCCGTGCACTCGCTATCGCTGATGCCATCGGTGCATAGTCTCTATGCGATCGTCGAAGCTGCCGCGCTTCGTTTTCGCACGATCCGCGCCAACCGATGCTGCAGCGCAATCCGATCGCCGTCTGCGCAGCGTAACAACAGAGTGCGCGTGACCTCCTCGGCGGCGGGGAGGTCACGCGCGCGATGCTCCAGGTGCTTCGCCAGCGCCAGCCCCGCCCTCTCGTCGCCCCGCTCCCACAGCCGCCGCCACAGGTTCACAGCCTCGTCACGCTGCCCCGCGCGCGCGCACAGCGCGGCATATCGCGCCGCCGCCCATCCCCAGTCGTCCGCGCCCTCGAGCCACGGCAGCGCGGTCCGATACAACTCCATCGCCCGTGCGTTCTCTCCGCGACGCGCCCACCATCGCGCGAGCGCGAGCGCGTCGTCCGGCTCCGGCTCGTCGTGCGAGAGCAGCGACGCGAGCGACGCCAACACGCCGGTGAGCGACAGCACGTCCTCCGCGTTGTGCCGGAAGACCGCCCGCATCGGACCGCAGCGACCGGAGCGCGCATAGTCGAAATAGATCGACGGGATGAGCGCGCCGGGAATGTCCTCGAACCGCTCGATGCGCAGTAGCCGCCGTTCGGCGTCCGCCAGTGTGCATGACGGCATGCGGTGCTTGTACAGCGCGCGCACCGGGTGCAGCAGGTCGAAGTGCGCGAAGCGATCGGCGCGGAATGGCACCCGCCCGAGCGTCATGCGCGAAGTCAGCAGCGGCATGTCGAACGAGCGCCCGTTGTACGTCACGACTCCTTCGAATCGCGCGAAGTCCTCGGCCAGCAACGAGAGCATCGCCCGCTCGTGCGCAATGTCCGCCAGGAAGTACTGCCGCAGCCGGAACGCCAGCGACCCGTCGCCCAGCCCCGCATCCTCGAACGAACCGAAGCCCGCGAGGATCACGTACGTCCCCGTGCCGCCCGACGGCCCCGTCGTCTCGATGTCGAAGAACGCAACCCGCGATGCATGCGGCGCAACATCGGCGCGCAGCAGGTGCGCCATCGCCACCGGGCACGCCGCGAGCGGCGCGCCGATCGCCGTCGCGCCGTGCCGGTGCTCGAGCGGGAACCACTGGTCGCGCACGAACACCGGGCCGTGCGCCGACTCGATCCACTGGCCCCGCAGCTCCGCCTCGAGCCGTGACGACCGCTCGCGCTTCGGCTCGACCCGTGCCGACGTCGACGGCGCACGCACGGACGCGGCATGCGACGATACGGCCTGCCGCAGCCGATCGAGCCTGCGCTGCTCGAGCGTTTCGCCGGGAGGACGCGCAATCGGCGGAGCTTCAGCGATCGATCATCGATCCCTCTGTCCTGCCTGGCGCCGCATCAGGCGGCTTCGCTCAGCCGCCGCAACAGCACGATCGCCGCGCGCTTCATCGATGCCTCCGACGCGTGCTCCGCGAGCGACGGCCCCACGCATCCCGGGCATCCCGCGGGACATCCGCACGCCACGACGAGATCGCGCGCCGCCTGCATCAGCCGGCTGTGCATGTCGAACAGCCGCCGCGCCATGCCCACGCCGCCCGGCTGGTTCTCGTACAGGAACAGCGTCGGCGCGCCGGTGAACGGCGATCGGATCTGCGCCACCGCCTGCAGGTCGCGCGGGTCACACATCAGGAAGATCGGCGCCAGGTGCCGGAGCACGTGAGCCATGCCCCACAGCCCGTCCTGCAGCGCGCCGCGCGAAAGCCCCTCCGCCGCGTCCTCGTCCAGCGCGAACCAGTACGACGTCGTGTGCCGGCTCTCCTCCGGCAGGCTGATCCGCCCCCACCCGACGTTCTCGTTCGTGTCCAGTTTGATCTTCTTGAATATCGTCGCGAGGTCGCGCACCGCCACTTCGCCGTGGTCGACGCCGCACCCCTTCGCCGGCGCGCGCTCGAAACTCTCGAGCACCTCCAGGTCCACGGCGAGGTTCGCGTCGGTGTAGTAGTCCACGTCCACCTTGCGCACGTACGCCTTCTTCTCGTGCCAGTCGAGCCGGTCCACGTGGTACTGCGCGCCGCCATGCATGTAGATCGCTTCCTCGTGGACGAGCAGCGGCGCTGCCGGACGGTCCACCTCGGCGATTACCTTCGGCTTCGGCCCCTGCTCGATGACCACGAAGTTATCGATCGCCGCCGACCGAAGGCTGACGTGCTCCGCAGGGAACGCCTCCGCCATCCAGTGGTAGCGCCCGCCGGCCTTCACCAGCACACCTTCCGACGCCAGCATCTCCAGCAGTTGCGGCGCGTCGTCGCCGTAGCTGCAGCGCGCGTCCGCCGGCTCATCCTCCTCGAACGGCACCTCGAACGCCGCGCACTTCATGTGGCTGATGCGCACGAGCAGGTTGTCGGGATCGACCAGCCCCGCTTCCGGCGACGTGTCGAAGAGATACTCCGGATGCGTCGCGACGTACTGGTTCAGCGGCGACGACGACGCCACCAGCGCCGCGAACGAAACGCCGTTCCGCCGCCCCGCCCGTCCGATCTGCTGCCACGCGCTCGCGAGCGTGCCGGGATAGCCCGTGAGCACGGCCGCATCGAGCCCGCCGATGTCCACGCCCAGCTCGAGCGCGTTCGTCGCCACCACGCCACGGATGCGGCCCTCGCGCAGCCCCCGTTCGATCGCCCGCCGCTCGTTCGGCAGGTAGCCGCTCCGATAGCCCTCGACCTGCGGCTCTTGGCCGATGCCCTGCTTCAGCGACTCGCGCAGGTAGCGCAGGAGCAGCTCGACGCGCACGCGCGACGGCGCGAAGACGATCGTCTGCACGCCGGATTGCAGCAGCCGTGAGCCAATGGCACGTGCGGCGTCCACGGGACTCTCGCGGATGCCCAACTCGCGGTTGACCACAGGTGGGTTGTAGATCGCGACGACCTTCGGTCCGGCAGGCGCACCGTTGTCATCGATCAGCGTCACCGGCCGCCGCACGATGTTCTCCGCCAGCTCCCGCGGGTTCGCGATCGTCGCGGAGCAGCAGATGAAGATCGGGTCGGAGCCGTAGAACCGGCAGACGCGATGCAGCCGCCGCACGACGTTCGCGACGTGGCTGCCGAAGACGCCACGGTACTGGTGCAGCTCGTCGATGACGACGTAGCGCAGGTTCTCGAACAGCTTCACCCACTTCGTGTGGTGCGGAAGGATGCCGGTGTGCAGCATGTCCGGGTTGGTGACGACGATGTGCCCCGCCTCCCGCACCTTCCGCCGTGCATCGCCAGGCGTGTCGCCGTCGTACGTGAACGTCCGGACCCCGAGCGACGCGTCGCCGGTGAGCGAGTGCAGCTCCTCCATCTGGTCCTGGGCGAGCGCCTTCGTCGGGAACAGATAGAGCGCCCGCGCTTCGGGCTCGCTGAGGATCGTCTGGACGACGGGCAGGTTGTAGCAGAGCGTTTTTCCCGACGCCGTCGGGGTGACGACCACGATGCTGTGCCCCTGCATCACCGCGGCTAGCGCGGCCGCCTGGTGCGTGTACAGCTCCGGTATGCCGCGCCGTGCCAGCGCGTCGATCAGCCGCTCGTCCGTGCCGATGGGAAACGGCGCGAACCGCGGCTCACGCCCGGGCAGCTCGCGCCACTCCACGAACCCCGACGCCAGCTCAGGATCGTGCCGAAGCGCATCGACCGTAGCCGTCAGCGATGGCATCCTCGCCCTCCGCCGCACTTCGCACAGGTGTTCGGATGCGGAGTATAGAGCTAGAACGAACGTTCGTCAACCGGCTTTGGCACCGAAAGATGCCGGCACGGTTCGGGCCACTCGTCCGAAGTGAGGGCGGATCTATGCGTCCGGCGGGACGGGGCGGCAGCGGGGCACGGACGGCTACGCCGCCGCTCGCTGCTCCGGCGCTTCGTCGTCCGCCCGCTCGTCGAGGTACAGCAGTACGGCCTTCACCCGCCCGTGCGCCGCGGTGTCCCGCGCGATCTTGAGCTGGTTGAAGATGGCGTTGATGTGATTCTCGACGGACTTCTCTTCGAGCACCAGCCGCCGCGCGATCGCCTTGTTGTTCGCACCTTCCGCCATCAGCGCGAGCACCTCCCGCTGGCGCCTCGTCAGCGAAGCCAGCGGCGAGTCCGGCATCTCGCCGGTTACGAGGCGGAGGCGGCGCGCGGGTCGCCCGATCGGCATGTCCATCGAGTTCGTATCGGACTGCCTTCGCGATCGAGGCATGCGGGATCTCCCGATAGACGGCGTATTCGATCCGCATGGGAATTGCACCAGCCGCTCCCTTAGGCGACCATGCTCCGATACCCGCATATCCCATTCGTCCGCCGGAGGAGCTTCGCCACAATGCCCCATGCCCGCCTGAACGGCATACAGATCCACTACGAAGAGCACGGCTCCCACTACGGCGAGCCTATCCTCCTCACCCACGCCTTCGCCGCGACACTCGAGATGTGGCGCCCGCAGTTCGAAGCCTTCCGCAACTATCGCGTGATCGGATGGGACATGCGCGGCCACGGCGGTACGGACAGCCCGCCCAAGCAGGACGACTACACCGAGAAACTCACGGTCGAGGACATGGCGTCGCTCCTCCGCCACCTCGGCATCAGGCGTGCCGTGGTCAGCGGACTCTCGCTCGGCGGCTACATCTCTCTCGAGTTCCAGCTCGCGCACCCGGAGATGGTGTCGGCGCTGATCCTGTGCAACACCGGCCCGGGCTACCGGAAGGACGAAGCGCGCGCCGGCTGGAACGACTTCTCGATCGGATACGCGAAGCGGTTCGAAGAGCGCGGGCTCGGAGGCCTCGGCCGCGGCATCGAGATCGACGAGACCCGCCAGTACCAGCGCTCAGCCTCCGGCCTGGCGATGGCAGCGCGCGGCATCCTGACGCAGCGCGACGCCAACGTGATGGAGCATCTCGAACAGATCGATGTGCCGACGCTGATCATCCTCGGCGCCGACGACGAACGCTACAAGGCCGGCGGCGAGTACATGGCATCGAAGATCCCGGACGCCCGTAAGGTCGTGATCGAGAACGCCGCGCACGCCGTGAACCTGTATCAGCCGGAGAAGTTCAACGCCGCCGTGCTGGAGTTTCTGCGGGACAACGGCATTTAGTACCGGGCTTCGTGCGCATCACGAGGTCCATGTTGAAGCTGCCGAGGGCGACGACAGCCATGCGCGGGCTTGGGGGCGCCCGTTCCCGTGTCTACGGCGTGGCGCGGGTTGGCTGCGGCATCTGTCCTTCGGCGTCGCCCTCGGCCGCGCGCCAAATTCGGTACCCAACGACGGCGAGGAAGCTGACGGCGACGACGATCGCGGCGCGCTCGAGTAGGCCATTCACCGGGCTGCCATCGTGCGCCGCGAAGAGCACCGCGTATACCGCGACGAAAGCGCCAGTCACGGCCGCCGTGAGGAACGCGTAAACGGTGAGGTCACGCCAACCGTCGCGCGGGCGGAACACGAACGCCAGCAGGAGCGGTGCGAGGATCACGGACGCGATGGTGACGAGTGACTCCAGGTCGTGCGCCATGTGGTGCCACGATAAGTTTCCCGCATCTGCGGCCTGGCGACAGGCGCGGTTACCCGAGGGCGAGCAGTCCTCCCGCAGGACACCATCGAGGAAGTCGCCGACGCCGAAGACGGCGATGGCCAACGACCCCAGCAGCGGGAGGAGGCCGGGTCGCAGAACCCGATACACGGCGTACGCGAGTGGCACTGTGAGCGCCCCGGTGATCGAGAGAATGACGTTGTAGGGGACCGGGTACGTGGCGTCCAGCGCTCCGAAGTCACTCACGTCCTGGCGCATGACTCCGTAGTGTTTTTCGATAAATCCCCAGACGAACCACAGAGCGACGAAGATAATCTGTGCGGCGATGCCGCAGAGCGCCGCGAAACGCAGGAAGCGGACGTCGCTTCGGGCGGTGACACCGGTGACGCCGGTGACGGAGTCGATTGTGGTCATCGGTCTTCAACGCCTTCGCTCGTATCTCTTGGCGGTAAGCGTTACCGACGAGCGTTGGGCCAAGATTGGACGCGACCGTCAGGCCATCGGGAAACTGCGACCCGACCTGGTAGCGCGGGGCAGTGGAGAACCAGTTGCAAGCCCGACGCGATCGCCTCCCGCTTACGTGTTCGCCCCCGCGAGCGCGCGCTCCCGCATCGCCTCCCACGGGCGGGCGGTACCGTGCCATAGTTCGTAGTGCTCGGCCTGCATCTGCGTGTACGCGCCCGCCTCGTAGAAGCCGTCGCAAACCACGCATCTCCCGCGCTCGATACAATCGACACTACCCCTATCACGAGGCAGCACCCATGCAAGCTCAGACCACCGGCGAAGCACAGATCACCTTCCGCACAGCCGCCAAGGCCGACGTCCAGGCCCTCACCGACATGATCGCGTCCGAGAACCTGCCGCCGTTCCTCATCGAGGAGTTCCTCGATAGCTTCCGAATCGCGGAGCGCGACGGCGCGATGCTCGCGTGCGGCGGCGTCGAGAGCTACGACGACTGCGCTGTGCTGCGGAGTATCGTCGTCGCGCCGGAAGCGCGCGGCCTGCGCCTCGGCCGCAAGATCGTCGATCTGCTCGTCGAGATCGCGCTGGAACGGCGGGCAACGGACTTCTACCTGTTCACGATGGACGCGTGGCCGTTCTGGAAGCACCTCGGCTTCGAGGACATCCCGCTCGAGGAGTGGCGCGAGCCGGCGAAGGCCTGCTGGCAGTGGCAGTACATCGGCCAGAACCGCTACCACAAGATGTTCCAGGGCCTCCACTCGATGTGGAAGGCGGCGTGACGGCGCGCATCCGAGTCCGCGTTACACCACGCGCCGGCCGCGACGCGATCGACGCCTGGGACGGCGACGTCCTCCGCGTCCGCGTCTCTCCGCCCGCAGCGGACGGCCGCGCGAACGATGCGCTCCTCCGCCTCATCGCCCGTGAGCTCGACCTCCCGCGCTCCAAGGTGCGCTTCGCGTCGGGCGAGCACGCGCGCATCAAGCTGCTCGAGATCGAGGGCCTCTCGCTCGACGATGTCCGCGATCGCCTCGCGTCTCACGCCATCAAGCCGACGTGAACGAAGCTCCTCCGCGGATGCCCGACGATCCGTGGCAGCCGCTGACGATCCCCGAAACGCAAGCGCTCTTCGACCCGCTCGGCATCCCGTGGTGGATAGCCGGCGGGTGGGCGATTGACCTCCACCTCGGCCACCAGACGCGCGCGCACGCCGACATCGACATCTCGGTGCTGCGCGGCGCTCATCTCGCGCTCCGCCTGCTTCTCGATGACTTCGAGCTGCACCTCGCGCACGACGGCCAGCTCGTCCCGTGGACCGGCAATGCGCCCGCGCCCGAGCACCACCAGTTCTGGGCCCGCCACCGCAACGCCGAGGCCTGGGCCTTCGAAGTCCTCCTCGAAGACCACACCGGTGACACGTGGCAATACCGCCGCGACCATCGCATCACCCGCGCCGTCAAGAGCATCGGCCGCCGCAACAGCTACGGCGTGCCATACCTCGCACCGGAAGTGGTGCTGCTCTACAAGTCGAAGGGTCACGACGTTGCCCGCAACGCCGCCGACTTCGCCTCAGCCCTGCCGTCGCTCACAAAAGAAGAGCGCACATGGCTCCGCGAAGCGATCGCTCTCGCCACGCCGGGCCACCCCTGGCTCGAGCCGCTCTCACCGTGAGCTGAATGACTGATCGATTGAACGACTGAGCGACGCGTCAATAGCGCGAGACGTTGATCTCCTCGAGCTGCCCCGTGACCATGAAGATCACCCGCTCGCACACGTTCGTCACCCGGTCGGCGATGCGTTCCAGGTTGTGCGACGTCCAGATCAGGTACGTCAGGCGCTGCACGTCGTTCGGCGACTTGATCATCTCCTGGATCAGCGCGTGGTACGTGTCGTCGTACAGCCGGTCCACCACGTCGTCTTCGTCGCAGATGCGACGCGCCGCCTCCGCGTCCCGCGCGATGAACGCCGCCACGCTCCGCTGCAGCATGTCGCTCGCGCGCCGCGCCATTTCGTCGATGCCGTCGAGCGGCCGCGGCAGCGGCTCTTCGCCCAGCATCTGGTTGATCCGCGCGATGCCCTCGGCATGGTCCGCCATCCGCTCCAGCTCCGTCGCGATGAACAGGATCGCGACCAGCACGCGCAGGTCCGCGGCCATCGGCTGCTGCCGCGCGATAGTGTGGATGCACTTCTCTTCGATCTCGTAACGCTTCTTGTTGATCGCCGCGTCTTCGTGCACCACGCGGTCCGATATCGAGATGTCCCGCGTCTGCAGCGCCCGCACCGAGCTCTCGATCGCGGCCTCCACCATCGAGCTGAGCTCGACGACGTCGTCCTGGAGTTGGCGCAACTCCCGGTCGAAGACCTGTCGGGTCATCGCGCTCCTCCTACCCGAAGCGGCCGGTGATGTAGTCCTCGGTCCGCCGGTCCGAGGGCGACGTGAACAGCTTCGCGGTCAGCCCGAACTCCACCAGCCGCCCGATGCGCTCCTGTCCCGCCAGCATGAACGCCGTATAGTCGGAGACCCGCGCCGCCTGCTGCATGTTGTGCGTGACGATGACGATCGTCAGGTCCTCCGCCAACCCCTGCATCAGGTCTTCGATCTTCAACGTCGCCGCCGGGTCGAGCGCGCTACACGGCTCGTCCATCAGCAGAACGCCCGGCTCGACCGCCAGCGCCCGCGCGATGCACAGCCGCTGCTGCTGCCCGCCGGACAACGCCGTCGCATGCCGATGCAGCCGGTCCTTCACTTCGTCCCACAGCGCCGCCCGACGCAGCGTGGTCTCGACGATCTCGTCGAGCTTCGACTTGCTGCGCGTCCCGTGCTGCCGCGGACCGTACGCGATGTTGTCGTAGATGCTGATCGGGAACGGGTTCGGCTTCTGGAACACCATCCCCACGTAGCGCCGGAGCTGCACCACGTCGATGTCCGTCGCCAGTATGTCCGTCTCATCCATCTCGACGCGTCCGTCCGTTCGCGCGCCGGAGATCAGGTCGTTCATTCGGTTGAACACGCGCAGCAGAGTGCTCTTCCCGCATCCGGAAGGCCCGATGATCGCCGTCACCGCCCGCGCGTGCACGTCGAGCGAGATGTCGTCGATCGCCAGCTTCGCGCCGTAGCGCACGGTGACGTGCTCCGCCCGCAGCCGCACCTCGCGGCTGACCGCGCGCTCTGCCTCCTCGACCGTCCGCTCGGGGCGTATCGCGGGCGCGGCGACCGGCCTGCGTTCGCCGGTCGTCGTCGGGTCGGCGGTCATTCGCATCTCCTAGCCGAACCGTCCCGTGACGTAGGCTTCCGTCCGCCGGTCGGACGGGTTCGTGAAGATCGTATCAGTATCGCCGAACTCGACGAGCCGCCCGCCTGGCCCCTCCTCGGCCAGCATGAATGCCGTGAAGTCCGAAACCCGGGCCGCCTGGTGCATGTTGTGCGTGACGATGACGACGGTGTAGTCACGCGCCAGCTCGCGCATCAGGTCTTCGATGCGGATCGTGGCGATCGGGTCGAGCGCGCTGCACGGCTCGTCCATCAGGATCACGTCGGGACTGTTGGCGATGCACCGTGCGATGCACAGCCGCTGCTGCTGGCCGCCCGAGAGGTCGATCGCCGGCGTCTTGTGCTTGCCCTCGATCTCGTCCCACAGTCCCGCTCGCCGCAGCGATGACTCGACGATGTCCGACAGCTCGCGGCCGTGCGCGCCGAGCAGCCGCGGCCCCACGGCGACGTTCTCCCACACCGACATCGTCGGGAAGGGGTTCGGGCGCTGGAACACCATGCCGATGCGTTGCCGCACCGTCGGCGCGTCCACACCCTCACCGTAGATGTCCTGACCGTCGAGCAGCACGCTCCCTTCGACGCGCGCGCCCTTCACCACTTCGTGCATGCGGTTGATCGACCGGAGCAGCGTCGACTTCCCGCACCCCGAAGGGCCGATGATCGCCGTAATCTTGTGCCGCTGGATCTGCATCGACACGTCGCGCACGCCCGGCGTGCGGCCGTACCACGCCGTCAGGTGCTCGATGCTGACCGCCGGCGTCGTCTCGTCCTCGCGGGCAAACTCCGGCGGCACTGTCGTGGCTTCCACTTCGCGCTGCATGGTCGTCATCTGGCGCGCCTCTGCAAGATCAGCCGCGAGGATACGCTGAGGATCAACACCATCATGACGAGGATGAACGCGGCCGCGAACGCCTGCTCATGCTGGTAGTCGAAGGGGCCGGTGGCATAGGTGAATACGCGAAGCGGCAGGGCGTCGATCGGACGGGTGATGCCCGTGCTGAAGAAGTTGTTGCCAAGCGCCGTGAACAGCAGCGGCGCCGCTTCACCGGCGATGCGAGCGGTCGCCAGCACAACGCCGGTGAGCACGCCGCTTGCGGCCGCCGGCAGCACAATAGTGAGGATCGTCCGGTACTTCGGGACGCCAAGCGCGTACGACGCCTCGCGCATGGTCTGCGGTACAAGCAGCAGCATCTCCTCGGTTACGCGGCTCACGACAGGGATCATGATCAGGGCCAGCGCCACGCCACCGGCGAATGCCGAGAACTTCCCCATCTGCAGCACGATCGTCGTGTACACGAAGAGCCCGATCGTGATGGAGGGGATGCCTGCCAGCACATCGACAAGGAACCGGACGACGAACCCCACGCGTCCGCGCCCGTACTCCGCGAGATAGATGCCCGTCGCGATCGCAACCGGCAGCCCCATCAGCAGCGCGAGCCCGACGAGTACCAGCGACCCCATGATCGCATTTTTGATGCCGCCGCCGGGCACACCCGTCGGCCCGGGGTTCTCGGTGATGAGCGCCAGGTTCAGCGCCGGCAGCCCCTTCACCAGCAGGAAGATCAGGATCGCGAACAGTGGCACGATCACCGCCAGCCCGGCGAGCACCATCCCCACGCTCGCGATGCCGTCGACGAGCGCCCGCCGCCGCCGGTTCGCCGTCCGGGCGGCGATCACTCGATCACCGTCACAATCTGGCCTTTCGTCACCCGCCATACCAGCAGCCGCGCGATCGCGTTCACGATAAGCGTGATCAGCAGCAGCAGCAGCCCGACGTAGATCAGCGCCGCCCGGTGCATGTCGTTCTCGACTTCACGGAACTGGTTCGCAATGACGCTCGCCATCGTGTACGCCGGCGAGAAGATCGAGTCCGGCACCTTCGTGCTGTTGCCGATCACCAGCGCAACGGCCAGCGTCTCCCCGATCGCGCGACCCAGCCCCAGGATCGCCGCCCCCAGCACCCCCGATCGTGCGTACGGCAGCACGGCGATACGGATCATCTCCCAGCGCGTCGCGCCGAGCGCCAGGATACCTTCTCGCTGCGACCGCGGCACCGCGGCGATCACGTCACGCGAGATCGCGACGATCGTCGGCAGGATCATGATCGTGAGGATGATCACCGCCGCCATGATGCCCACGCCGAGCGCCGGCCCGTGCACGAACGGAAGCCAGCCGAAGTGGTCGAGGATGAACGGCCCGGCCGTCTTGTGGATCCACGGCCCGAGCACGAACACGCCCCAGAGCCCATACACCACGCTGGGGATCGCCGCGAGCAGTTCGACGGTGTACGACACGGGCACCCGGACCCACGTCGGCGCGATCTCGACTAGAAACAGCGCCGCGCCCACGCCGATGATCACGCCGAAGAACAGCGCCGCCAGCGACGTGATCACCGTCCCGACGATGAACGCGTACGCACCGAACTGCTCCTTCGGCGGATTCCACGTGTCGGACCACAGGAAGGGGATGCCGAACCGCTGGATCGCCGGCCAGGCTTCCTTCGTCAGCTCGAAGAGCATCCCGACAATGATGAGGAAGACGCTCGCCGCCGCGATGCCGACGATCGCGCGGAAGAGATATTCGCGTGGCTGGATGCTTCGGAAGATGCCTTCGCGGCGCCGGAAGTCGGGGCGAGGCGGTGCTTGCGTCAGCTGCATCCGCGGCCAAGATAACAGAGGCCCGGCTTATGAGACTGCGCCAAACATTAACGGACGGATCACGTTTTCACCCGATCGGTCGAACCGTCCACGAGCCGCTCTCGACTCGCTATGTAAACAGATTCGCCGGGCGGCGCGGCACGGGCCTGGAGTCACTCGTTTTTGCTGTTTGATGTTGGCCGTCCGTCGTCTCTGTTCTCTGTTCTTTGTTCTTCCGACTCCCCCACTTTCGCCCGGCTCCGGCGACCGTTAGAACAGTGGTGCCACACCCGCGCATCTCCCCCAAGGGCTCGGAGGCTCGATGACCCGACTTCGGATGGCGCTTGCCCTCGCCGCGCTCACCGCTTCGGCGTTCCTGCTCGCCGCATGTCCTCGCGCCAACGGCTACCAAGCCGTGCGTGTGTTCCCGCAGATCTCGTACGACGACATGACCGGCGCCTTCCCGATGCCCGGCGCGCCGAACGTCGTCCTCGTCGTCACGCGCAGCGGCGTCATCTATCGCGCGGACATTGGTAGCGGCGCGCCGCCGACGGTGTTCCTCGACATTCACGACCGCCTCAACACCGATAACCCGGGCGACGAGGAAGGCCTCCTCGGCCTCGCCTACGCGCCGGACTTCGTGCAGAGCCACAAGTTCTACGTCTACTACACCGCCGGCGGTCCCCGGCATAACCGCGTGTCGCGCTTCTTCGGCAACGTCGTCGCAGATCCGCGCTTCGAGAACATCATCCTCGAGCTCCCTCCGAAGCAGTTCTCGAACCACAACGGCGGCAACCTGGCGTTCGGTCCCGACGGCTTCCTGTACATCGGTGTAGGCGACGGTGGTTCCGCGGGCGATCCGTTCGGCAACGGACAGAACACGAACGTCCTGTTCGGCAAGGTGCTGCGGATCGACGTCTCCGCGGATCCCTACCGCATCCCGGCGGACAACCCGTTCGCGCACGGCGGCGGCGCGCCCGAGGTGTACGCCTTCGGCCTGCGCAACCCGTGGCGCTTCGCCTTGGACCCCGCGACCGGCGCGCTATGGCTCGCGGACGTCGGCCAGAACCAGCGCGAAGAGGTGGATCAAATAGTCAACGGCGGCAACTACGGCTGGAACATCATGGAAGGCGATCTTTGCTACAAACCGTCGTCCGGATGCAATCGCAACGGCCTGATCCCGCCGCGCGTCGTATACGGGCACGACCGGGGCTGCTCAATCACCGGCGGCTACGTCTATCGCGGCTCCCGGCTGCCGGAGATGGCCGGATGGTTCGTCTACGGCGACTTCTGCTCCGGACGCATCTGGGCGGTGAACACAGCAGGCGGAGGCGGCGCCGTCCAGCTCGCCGATACGAGCCTCTCGATCTCGTCGTTCATGCAGGGCGCCGACGGTGAGATCTACATCGTAGCGTTCGGAGGCGGCATCTACCTCCTCGCACCGAAGTAGCACACGGCAGTTGTAGGCGCTGACCGATGCGTCCGCCTGGGGGGTGAGGGTCGGAGCGGTTTGTAGGGGCGCCAATCGGGAGGTCAACGCACACGTCTACGACATTACCCCGCGCAGTTCGCCGCGAGGCTCCCGATCGCCGTGAGCCGCCGGCCGACGGTCATCGCATCGACGAAGCCGTCAGTGCAGTACCCGATCGATATCCCGGTCTCCGGATCGCCCCACGCGATCTGTCCGCCCGCGCCCCCGTGCCCGAACGCGCGCGGCGAGCACGTCCGCCCGAACCCCCGCATGTGCGAGTAGCCGTCGCCACCCGCGACGACGACCGACAGCGCGCGGTTCGTGTTCACGTTGAGCGACGGATCGATGTAGTGGAGCGTCTGGTCGATGTGATGCGGCTTCGACCGGACCCTAGTCGCAAACTCGATGGTCTCCGGCTTGAACACGCGCTTCCCGTTCGGCGCCACACCGCCGCTGATCAGCGTCTGGTAGAACAGCGCCATCGTCGCCGCTGAAGCCACCGCGCCTCCGCCCGGCGCGCCGACGCTGCTGAAGCGGATGTCGTTCGACCGCAAGATCGCCTGCGGCGTCACCTCGCCCCACCCGCCGGGCGGCGCCACCGGCTCGCCGATGTACCGCACGTCCGCCACCCGATGGTTCTGCTCGACCGGCCGCCCGAGATACAGGTCGTCGAGGCCCGCCGGCCCCGTGATGTGCTCGCGGATGAACGTCTTGTAATCCGCGCCGCCCCGCCGCCGGATGATCTCCACCAGCACCCAGTGCGCCGACGTCGGGTGATACTCGTACCGGCTGTCCACCGGCCAGTTCAGGCGCCAACGCGAGAACGCCTCGAGCAGCGCGTCGTGGTTGTCCCACAGCTCCGGCTTGAACGGCGCCAGCGGGAAGCCGCCCGCGTGCAGCATCAGTTGCTCGACGGTGATCACATCCTTCCCGTTCGTGCCGAACTCCGGGATGATCTCCGCCACCCGCTCCTCGAGCCGCAGTTGCCCGCTCTCGAACAGCAGCCACACGCCTGACGCGACGATCGCCTTCGTGCACGAGAAGACGTGGTACATCGTGTCGTCTGTCGCCGGCTTCTCTTCTCCGCCCTGGATCGCCGTCCCGAAGGTGCGCATGCCGGCGATCTTGCCGTGCCGCGCGATCGCCACCTGCGCGCTCGGCAGCACGCCGTCGTCTACGTCGCGTTTCGCCCGCGCGAACACCTCCTCCAGCCGCTCCGGCTCGATGCCCAGGTCTTCCGGCTTCGATGCGATCTGCTTCGTGTCGAGCATGGCGTCACCTCCTGCGCGAAGGCGCGATGCGGGGATCAGCGCAACAGTAGCACGATAGCGGAAGTCACGCCGTACGCGAGGACAATGCCCCGCAGCCACCGCCGCCCCAGCCGCCGCGCGAAATGCGCGCCGATGTAGCCGCCAAGTATCGCCCCGACCGCCATGACGGCAGCCGTGCCCCATCGCACGGGCCCGAACAGCGCGAAGTAGACCACGGCGACGGCGTTGATCAGCGCGGCCAGCATGACTTTCAGCGCGTTCGACCGCTGGATGTCGTCGGGCATGAAGATGCCCAGCAGCGCCAGCATGATGATGCTCATCCCGGCGCCGAAATACGCGCCGTAGATCGCGAGCACGAACGTGGTGGCCAGCATCGCGGGCGGCACGTGCTCGCCGTGCACCGCGCCGAGATGATGAGTCTCAGCGAACGCCGCGAGCTGGTCCTGGAACGCCAGCACCGCGCACGCGAAGAGGATGAGAAATGGCACGATCGCATCGAAGGCGGCCGCCGGCGTCGCCAGCAGCACCACCGCTCCGACGATCGCGCCCACCACGGCGGGCGGCGCCAGCGCCAGCATCCGCCGGCGCTGCACGCGCAGCTCTTCCCGGTACCCCACGCTCCCGCCGACGAACCCCGGCCAGAGCGCGACGGTATTCGTGACGTTCGCCGTCTTCGACTCGTATCCCGCCGCGACCAGCGCGGGGAATGAGATCAGGGAGCCGCCGCCCGCCACGGCGTTGATCGCGCCAGCGGCGAAGGCGACGGCCGCCAGCAGGATCAGCGTCAGCGCGTCCATTCGCCGCCACAATGCCGGGCGAAGCGACTTCGCGCCAATGTTGTTCGCTTGCTGCCGCCTCGGAGCGACGCCAGCGACTTCCGTCAGGAAAGGTGAAAGCCGTTCGCGAACTGCCTCCGTTCGCGGCGGCTAGATCTATCATCCATATCGATGATCGCGCTCCGAATCGCGCTGTTCGTTGTGCTTGTCGCAGCTGCCGCGCTGTCAGTCGCTTTGGCCTTCTTCTGGCTGGGCGAGTGGGCGCTGGCGATCTATGTTCCAGCCATCTTAGTATTGATGCCCTTCGCCTACCGACAGTACCGACGGCTTAGCTATCGATAGCGCTGGGGACGGGCTCGGGGTGAGGTCACGGGTATACTTCGCCCGAACGCACGTCCACACGTAGAGGTGCATCGTGACGACTGAAACGCGCCCCGCCGCCCCCAAAACGGCGGAAGGCATCGACTACACCCGCTTCGACAGCGCCATCGGCCTCAACTGGTACGACGTCGATCCCAACCTGCAGCAGATCGTCGAGCGCCTGGCCGCGCCCGAGGACCGCGC
>CAZAPT010000032.1:0-37419 GCA_964487335.1 uncultured Dehalococcoidia bacterium | reverse complement strand
CGCCGACCGACACCCCGACGGCCACCAACACGCCGACGGAGACGCCGACCGACACTCCCACGGCGACGAACACCGCGACCGCCACGAGCACGGCGACCGACACTCCCACGGCGACGAACACCGCGACCGCCACGAGCACGGCGACCGCGACGAACACGCCGGTGAACACGGTCGTTGCGCACTCTGCGACGCCGACGAACACCGCGACGCCGCCCAGCACGGCGACGAACACCGCGACACGGACGCCGGTAGTTGCAGTCGCCAGCACTCAGCAACAGCGTCCGAGCCCCGTGGTCGCGCTACCGCGAGCCGGCTGGGGCGCCGTCAACACCCCCGGCGGCAGGATCGTCATCGGACTGCTGACGATGCTGATCGCCGCCGGCGGACTGGTCGTCACGCTCGGTCTGAAGCGCCGGAGTGAGAAGGTCTAAGCGCGAACATCGCGGACAATCCAGAGGGGGCCGCTCGAGAGAGCGGCCTCTTCGTGTCCCCGACGCGTGCTGTCCTGGAACCGGTGATCGTAAGCGCAGGATCGCGCACCATGGGGCATCGCTCAGATTTGGAGGAGGAGACATGCTGCCGATACTCGCGAAGCTCACGGTGCAGGAAGGCAAGGAAGAGGAGTTCAAGGCGGCCGCCGCCGAGATGGTCGCCGCGGTGAAGCAGAACGAGTCGGGACGCACACTCCAGTACTCGCTCGCGCAGTCCCAGAAGACGCCGACCGAGTTCTACTTCATCGAGCTGTACGTGGACGCCGATGCGCTCGCGGACCACGGCAAGACGCCGCACATGGCGGCATTCGGCGGGAAGATCGGTGGCATGCTCGCGGGACGGCCGGAGATCACGCGTCTCGACCACGTCGCCTCGATCGGGTGATAAGTTGGACGTCCCGTGACGGAAGTATGTTCGCCGAAGACGCGAGCTTCGATCCGCGCAGCACGCAAGGCCTCGAACGCCCGCCCGTCGTGAAGCTAATCATCTTGGCGCGCAAATGCTGCCGCTCGGCGCTCGCACCGCTTAACCTCATATAAGATGACCCTTTCCCTCAGCACGATGTGGGCGCAGCAGGAGCGGTTCGTCGCGGACATGCATGCATTCGTCCGTGAGGCGATCGCGCTCGGCTACGATGCGATCGAGGTGAGCCACGCTACCCCTCAAGCGCAGTTCGAGCGGCTCATGTCGCATCCCGAAGCCCCCATCTCGTCGATCCATGCCCCGGCGCCGCTGGTGCGCATCGACGACAATCGGGCGAACAGCGCGCTAAACCTCGCGGCGCTCGATGACGCCGAGCGGCGGGCCGCCATCGACCACACGAAGCACACCATCGAGCTCACGAGGGACGCCGGAGGCAAGTACGTCGTCGTGCACCTCGGCGGCATCGGCGGCACGATGTTCGACGCGGAGCGCGAGCTGCGGCGGCTCTACGACTCGGGCACGCGCGACGGAGAGCGCGTGGAGGAGCTGCGCGCGGAGTGCCACCTGCGGCGGCACCGCGAGGCCGGGCCGTGGATCGAGAAGGCGCGCCGGACGCTGCGCGAGCTGGTCGACTATGCCGGGCCGCGCGGCATCGCCATCGGCATTGAGAACCGGCTGCACTACCACGAGATCCCTCAGGCGGTGGAGGCAGACGACCTGCTCGTCGACTACCACCCGCACGAGGCCGGTTACTGGCACGACGTCGGGCATGCCGAGGTGCAGGCGAGGCTTGGGCTCGTCGAGAAGGAGCTGTGGCTCGATACCAACGGTGAGCGCACAATCGGCGCGCACGTGCACGACGTCGACGGCCTTGCGGACCATCGCGCGCCCGGGCGTGGCGACGTGGAGTGGGACTACATCCGCACCGGACTGCCGAAGTCGGCGCTGCGCGTCTTCGAGATCAACCAGTCGCAGCCGCCCGAGGCGGTGGCAGCGGCGATCCCCTTCCTGCGCGACCGGGGCGTGATCTAGCGGCTAGCCCCGCTCGCCGCGCCTGCATACGCCTCGCGCAGCTTGTTGATGTCGAGCTTCCTCATCTGCATCATCGCTTCCGCCGCGCGCTGAGCGCCCGCCTTATCCGGCCCGGCGACGGTCTCGTAGATCGCGGTGGGCGTGATCTGCCATGAGAGGCCGAACTTGTCCTTCAGCCACCCGCACATCGACTCCTCGCCTCCGGCGGCGGTGAGCTTGTCCCAGTAGTAATCCACCTCGTCCTGCGTCTCGCAGTTCACGACCAGTGAAAACGCTTCGTCGAGCTTGAACTCGGGCCCGCCGTTGAGCGCCACGAACTCCTGGCCGTCCAGCTCGAAGTTCACCGCCATAACAGTGCCGGCGGGTTGCGGCATCCCCTCGGCGTAACGCGAGACCTCGATGATGCGGGAGTCCTTGAAGACCGAGCAGTAGAACTTCGCGGCGTCCTCTGCCTGGGTGTCGAACCAGAGGAACGGCGTGATTTTCGGCATCTTTCATCCTTTCTTCTGAAGCTTTAGGTCTCGTTCTCGTGCGTGGAGCTAGCGGCCATCCGTGCTGTGCGTCGGCCCGGATGCGCCCGTCGCTTCGGGCTCGCGCGCGATGCCTTCGATCTTTCGCGCATCGTGAGGGACAGCCGCAATAGCCCGGCGCGCCGGCCGGCCGTGGCTCCGGCGGAAGTACAGCCTCCCGGCGATATCGCGCAGCATCGGGAAGAATCCGTTCACGCCGTAGGCGATGCGGAACGCGCGCACCATGTTGACTTCCGGCGCTGGACTGTTCACAGACCGCACGATCGCGCGCGCGACGACCTGCGGGCTCTGCGTCGGGCCGGTCGGCGCCGAGATGCCCCCGTCCGCGGTGCGCTGAGCGTCGAAGAACTCCGTGCGCGTCGTGGCGGGAAGCACGACCGTCGTCGTGATACCCGACCCGGCAAGCTCGCCGCGCATCGTCTCGGTGAGCGCGATCATCGGGAACTTGCTGGCCGAGTACGCGCCGTGGAACGGGAACGCGATCTTCGCCACGACGGATCCGACGTTCACGATGTGCCCGCGCCCCTGGCTCCGCATGTGCGGCAGGACGGCACGCGTCGCGTTGAACGCGCTCATGTAGTTCACGTCCAGTAGCTCGCGCATCGTCGCTTCGTCAGTCTCCTCGATCGTACCGCTGAAGCCGAAGCCCGCGTTGTTCACCAGCACGTCGATGCGGCCGAAGCGCTCGATCGCGGCATCGACGAGCCGCTCGATGTCATCGCTCCGCGCGACGTCGCATCGGACGACGAGAGCCTCGACGCCCATGCGCTTGATCCGCGCCGCTACTTCGTGCAGCCGGTCCTCGCGCCGCGCAGCCAGCACGACGTTCGCGCCGCGCCGCGCGAACTCCAGCGCAGTCTCACGCCCGATCCCGGCACTCGCGCCCGTGACGATGACGGTCGCGCCTTCGAGTGGAATTCGTTGCCTCGCCATGACCGGAGCTACTTCACGCCCGCGCCGATGCTCGCACGCAGCCGCTCGCGGATCGGGCGATAGCCCGTCAGCTTGATCCCGAGCGACTCGCAGTACTCGCGCATCATCGGCGTACGCATCAGCTCGTATTCGGCGGCGCGGTATGCGCAGGACTCGGAGGTCATCGCCTCCAGCTCTTCGCCGCCCTTCGCGGGGTGGCACAGGAAGTGCGTGAGGCCGGGACGCAGGTTCGCGAACATCTCCTTGAACGTCGACTCCTTAGCCTCCGGCTCGATCTCGCTCAGCGTCTTCACGATCACGTTGTCGAGCATCGGCCAGCCCAGCGCGTCGAGGCGCTCCGCCTGCTCCGCGTACACGTTCGCGGTCTCGCCGAGCGCCGCGAGCCGCCGCTCGCTCGGGCGGATGAAGAAGAGCGGCAGCTTGTACTCGATCGCCAGGTCGACGTACGGCGCGAGGTACTTCGGCTGCATCACCGCTCCCATGTGGGTGTCAAGGTGCGTGACATCGACGCCGGCCGCGAGCGCCGTCTCGATCTGCGCCCGCAGCTCCGCGCGCGCCTCCTCCGCCGACGCATGCGCGAGCACGTTCGCGACGTCACGCCACATCCCGGTGTCCGGCGCCGTCAGCCCGGGCGTCTCGCCGCGGCCCGTGATGGAGCGCCAGCGGTACGTTTCGTACTCCGCCGTCAGAGTCATGTGAATGCCGATGTCGGCTTCCGCATGCTCCCGCTGCAGCCGCGCAGTCTCCATGAACCAGGGCGCCGGCACCAGCGTCGACGAGCACGTGAGGCTGCCATGCAGCATCGCCTCGAAGGCGGCGACGTTCGACGCATGAGAGAAGCCGACGTCGTCCGCGTGGATGATGAGCACGCGGTCGTCGGAGGCGTAGCCGAGGAGTTCGAGCGTTCGGGTCATGGAGTGAGCTTTCAGCTACAACGGTCAGGGTCAGCTTGCTGGTGTGCGTCCGCCGAAGCATTGTTCGATCGTTGGGTTCGAAGCGTCAACTGCGACAACCTAGCTGCAGTCCGTGCCGACCTGCGCCAGGCCGACGATCGCGGACCCGATGTTCACGAATCCGCGCGGCGGGCCGGAGCGCCACGGCTGCGACGAGTCGGCTGATGCCGCGCGGTCGTATTCCTGGCCGTCGGGCACACCGTTGTTGTTGAGGTCGCTGCCGTACATCGCGCCGCTGCTGTTCGCGGTGTTCGGGCTCGACTCCGTGGTGCCGACGTACGCCAGTACAGCGATGACGTCCGCGAGCGTGACGGCGTGGCTCCTCGTGCCACCTTGGCTGTTCGGCAGCAGCACCGGAGTCGGGACGTCGTAGAAGTCCCAGGGGTCATGCGGGTCGCGCTGGCCGCCGGTATGCCAGTCCGCGCCCAGCTCGCGCACGTCCGGACAGCCGTCGCCGTCGCTGTCGAGCGTTGGCGGGATCGTCGCGGTGGGAGTGGCCGTGGCCGCTGCCGCCGTGCTCGTTGCGGTCGGCGTCGCCGTCGCGGTGCCCGATGGCGCTGGTGTCGCGGTACCGGCTGGCGTCGATGTTCGGGTCGCGGTTACGGTGCTGGTAGCCGTCCGCGTGGCGGTCGGCGTCGCGGTGCGCGTCGGCGTCGCGGTGGAGGTCGCGGTTGCCGTCCGGGTGGGTGTCGAGGTTGGCGTCGCGGTGTTCGTCGCTGTTGGCGTGGGCGTCGCGGGCGGGGCGCACGCGTAGTCGCCATCGAAGGAGCCGGACGGATACTGCACGAGTTGCACCGCGCCCCCCGTGAAGCTCGCGTTGCAGTACGAAGGCGCCGTCGCGAGGCTCGATGCTCCTGCCACCCAGTTCGGCGTGGACGGCAAACTGGCGCCGCCAGTGATCGCGTTCCACTGGAATGACGTCGAGTAGATCCCGACCGACGGCACCGGCTTCACCGTGAAGTAGTCGATGTAGCCCTGGATTGTCGCGACGTTCGCGCGGTTGGTGCCGTTCCAGGAATTTCCGGTCTCGACGTCCAGCCACCAGTCGTGCCCCGTCGCTACCGCAGACGACGTTGCTGCGACCGCGACGCCGAACGCCTGGTCCGCGGCATTCCACCCGTAGTTGTACGCGCATCCTGTGTCGTCGTACGACGCGGGATCGGCGCAGGGTTGCGGCCCCGGCAGGTTCCAGTGCGAGCTGACCGGGCCGGGGTCTGCGGTGTTCACGTAGAACGAGGGCGGGTTCGGGCGTCCGTTCGCCCATGTGTACTCGGCCGCAAGGCAGGGGTTCGCGGACCACGGCAGCCCGTTCGTCACGCCGACGACGCCGAACGCGCCGCCCGAGGGGAAACTCGAGGGGCACTGCGGGTACGAGATGTCATACCCCGTCGAGCCGCCCGGATACGACGCGCCCACGATGCGCACACCCGCGGTAGCGATGATCGCGAGGGCGACGACGAATACGAGCGTGAGGAAGACGGGAGCGCGCGGGGGCAAGAACTTCCTTCGAAGGGTGTGAGGCTATCGAGATACATCGTACCCGAACGCTACGGGCGCCCCGATCAAGCGAAGTTGACGTCAGGCGAGCGGGCGGTCGGCCAGGCTCGCCGCAAGGTTCACGAGCGTCCGCACCGGGATGCCGCTCGAGCCCTTCGTGATCACGCCCTTCTCCTTGTCGAAGAAGTCCACGCCCGCGATGTCGAGGTGCACCCACGGCCGGTCCTCGACGAACTCCTTGAGGAAGAACGCCGCGAAGATCGAGCCCGCGCCGCGGCCTCCGGCGTTTTTCATATCGGCGACGTTGCTCTTGATCAGGTCCTTGTACTCCGAGAACATCGGCAGCGACCAGCACTTCTCGCCGGCCGCCGAAGCGGCCTCCTTGAGCCGCGCCGTCAGCTCGTCGCTGTTCGAGAACACGCCATATGCCACGTCGCCGAGCGCCACGGAGATCGCGCCGGTGAGCGTCGCGACGTCCACGAGCGGTGACAGGTCGAGCTTGCATGCATAGGCCAGCGCGTCGGCCAGGATGAGCCTCCCCTCCGCGTCGGTGTTCAACACTTCGATCGTCTTGCCGTTCATCGCTTGCAGGACGTCACCGGGCTTCGTCGCGCTGCCGCCGGGCATGTTCTCCGTCGCCGGGACCAGCGCGGTGACGTTGATCTTCGGCTTGAGCTGGGCGATGGCGCGCATCGCCGCGATCACCGCCGCGCCGCCGGACATGTCGCCCTTCATCTCTTCCATGCCGGCGGCCGGCTTGATCGAGATGCCACCCGTGTCGAAGGTGATCCCCTTGCCGATGAGCCCCAGCGGCTTCGCCTCGCCGCCGTTCTGGTACGTCAGCACGATGAACTTCGGCGGCTCGGCGCTGCCCTTCGCGACGCCCAGGAAGCTGCCCATGCCCATCCGCTCGCACTCCGCGCGGTCGAGGATGCGGCAGCCGAGGCCCTGCTCGCGCGCCATCGCCTCGGCGCGCGCGGCGAATTCCGTGGGCGTAAGGACGTTCGAGGGCTCGTTCGCCATATCCCGCGAGAAGTTCGTCGCCTCCGCGAGGATCACCCCACGTTCGGCCGCCGCCCGCAGCTGGTCCACGCGCGCGCTCTCGTGCTCGACGATCGTCAGCGACTGCAGCTCGCGCGCATCGTCGTCGGCCTTCTTGTGGCGGTCGAAGCGATACAGCCCCAGCACCGCGCCCTCGGCGATGGCCTGCGCGCACGCCGCCGGGTCGAGGCCTGCGATCCCGGCGCCGTGCGTAATCGTCGCCGCACGCTCGATGCGCTCGCCGCGCAGCCGCCGCGCGACGTTCGCGCTCAGCTCGCGCACGTGGTCCACAGTGAACTCTTCGGACTTGCCGAGCCCCGCGACGATCACGCGCGGCGCCGGGATCTTGCCGAAGGTGTGGATCAGCTTCAACTCGCCCCGCTTCCCTCGCAGGTCTCCGGACGCGATGAGCTCCGCGATCATGCCGGCGAGCGCGCGGTCCACCGCGCCCGTCCCGCCGCCCGGCGTTGTGATTCCCTCGAACAGGTTGACGACGATGCACCCGGCATCGCTGGCGGCGATATCGCCGGCTTCGACGGTAATCTGCATTTCCTGGCTTTCTCGCTACTACCGCTGTCACGCCGATGATATGAAGGCGACCGCGGACTGGCAATTTCGCCCACCGGATCGCTCGCCGATAATGCGAGCGATGTCCCGCGACGGAGCCGAGTCGATCACGCTGCGAGATGGACGCCGTCTCGCCTACGCGGAGTACGGCTACCGCCGCGGCTTCCCGGTCTTCTACTTCCACGGCACTCCCGGCTCGCGGCTCGAAGGCGAGATCGGCGACGAAGCCGGGAGGCGCGTCGGCGTGCGGCTGATCGCGATCGACCGTCCGGGCATCGGTCTCTCGACGTCCCTGCGGAAGCGCAAGCTCCTCGACTGGCCCGACGACGTCGCGCAGCTCGCCGATGCGCTGGGGATCGATCGGTTTGGCGTGATCGGGCTATCCGGCGGAGGACCTCACGCTGCCGCGTGCGCATATAAGCTCGACGGCCGGCGGCTCACCGCGACGGCGCTGGTGAGCGCGGCGCTGATGGCGCAGCCCGGCTATCTCAAGCGCATGGGCCGCGTGAAGGGCCTGCTCGCCAGGGGCGCGTTCCGCCTCGGCCGGCTGTTCGCGGGCGTGAACAGCCGCTTCATCATGGTCTCGCTGCGCCGAACGCCGTCCGCGCTGATGCCGTGGTGGCCGGACGCCAGAATCATGCGCCAGCAGGATGTGCGTCGAAAGTGGCGCCAGGACTTGCTCGAAGGGTTTCGTCAGGGGAGCGGCGGCGCGACGCAGGACTTTCGGGTGATCCTCGGACCGCCGGGATTCCGCGTCGAAGACATCCGGGCGCGGGTGTTCGTCTGGCACGGCACGAAAGATATCCTCGTGCGCGCCGGCGTCGGGCGCTACCTCGCCGAGGCCATCCCGAACGCCGAGTCGAAGATCCTGCCCGGTGAAGGGCATCTGCTCATCATCGACCACATCGAAGAGATTCTTCGGGCGCTCGCGGCGGCATCACGGCCGGAGGCCGCGAGTACGCGCGGCTGATCGACGCTACGCGAGCACCGCGATCTCCCGCTCGATCTCCTCGGCGCTGAGCGATCCCGCCGTCAACCGCTCCCGCACCATCTTCGCGCCGATGCGCTGCATGGCGGCGTTCGCCGGCGTCGGCACGCCGTGAAACCGCCCGAGTAGCGCGATCTCGCCGTTCAGGTAGTCCGTCTCGATCGACCCCGCCCCGCGCGCAATGCTCTGCCACGACGAGCCACCGCCGCGTGACCGCCCGCCGACCGTCTCCGCCGGGCGCGACATCGCCTGCCGCCGCTCGCGCTGCTCGTCATCCGACGCCCAGTCGATCCCCGCCGCGCGATAACACGCGATGCCTTCTTCCCGTAGCCGCCCGTAGATCGGGGCGAGATTCCCGTTCAGTCCGCACGCCGCCTGCAGCGCGTTCCCGAGGTTCATCAGCAGCTTTGCGTACTTCCAGCGCATCGCGTCTTCGCGCGCGACCACGCTGAACCCTGAGCCGTCCAGATCCGCCGCCGCCCTCTCGATCGTCGCATCCGTCCCGGACGGATACCGCCCGCAGTCGAGGATCCCGCTGATCGGCGCCGCCTGCGCGACCACCACGCCCGGCTCCATGTGCGTCGCCGGCAGCATCACCACCATCGCGTACACGTTCTCGAACCGGCGCAGCGCCATCCGCTCGTTCGCCACACCGTTCTGCGCGCAGATCACCGGGATATCCGCCGGTGCCGATGCCCGCAGAGCCTCGAGCGCCGCGATCGTGTCCTGCGACTTCATCGTGAGCAGCACCACGTCGCCGTCGCGCCAGTCGATCTCAGACGGACCGCCAGCCACGGCGACGCGTAGCGTCTGTGATCCCTCCGGCGACTCGAAGGTCAGCCCACGGTTGCGCATCGCCTCGAGGTGCGAGCCGCGCGCGATGAGCACGACGTCGTGCCCCGCGCTGAACAGCTTCGCGCCGATGGTCCCGCCAATCGCACCTGCGCCGTAGATGATGTATCGCATCGCGCTAGACGACGTGCATGCCCGGCGCGGGGAACTCGCGGCAGAAGTCGCGGACTTCGACAGCAACGCGCTCGATCGTCTCGGCGTCATCGACGTTCGCGACGACTTCGTCCATCCACCGGCCGATGCGGCGCATGTCGTCTTCCTTCATCCCGCGCGTCGTCACCGAAGGCGTGCCGATCCGCAGGCCGCTCGGCGAGAACGGCTTGCGCGGATCGAACGGGATCGTGTTGTAGTTGCCGACGATGTTCGCGCGGTCGAGCGCCTTCGCCGCCTTCTTACCGATCACGCCCTTGCTCGTCAGATCGATGAGGATCAGGTGGTTGTCAGTCCCGCCCGTGATCAGGTCGAATCCGCGCTCCTTCAGCTCGCCGGCCAGCGCCTTCGCGTTGGCGACGATCTGCCGCCCGTACTCACGGAAGTCCTCGGTGGCCGCCTCCCTCAGCGCCACGCCGACCGCCGCGATCGTGTTCTCGTGCGGACCGCCCTGTAGCGCCGGGAACACCGCCTTGTCCAAGGCCTCGGCGTGCTCTTGCTTACAAAGGATCATCGCGCCGCGGGGCCCGCGAAGCGTCTTGTGCGTCGTCGTCATCACGACATCGGCGTAGGGCGCCGGGTCCGGGTGGACGCCCGCGACGATCAGTCCGCTGATGTGCGAGATGTCCGCCAGGAAGTACGCGCCGACTTCGCGCGCGATCTCGCCGAACGCCTTGAAGTCGTACTCGCGCGGATACGCCGTCGCGCCGGCGACGATGATCCGCGGTCGCTCCTTCTGCGCCAGCGCTCGCACGGCGTCGTAGTCGATGCGGTGGCTCGTCGCATCCACCTCATAGCGCACCGACTGCCAGAAGCGTCCGGTCGCGCTCACGTTCCATCCGTGCGTCAGGTGCCCGCCATGCGGCAGCGCCAGGCCCATGATCTTGTCGCCAGGCTCGAGGAGCGCGTAGTACACGGCCAGGTTCGCCGGCGAGCCGGAGTACGGCTGTACATTCGCGTGGTCCATGCCGAAGAGCGCCTTCGCGCGCTCCTGCGTCAGCGTCTCGATCTGGTCCACGAAGCGCTGGCCTTCGTAGTAACGCTTGGACGGATAGCCCTCGCTGTACTTGTTGGCGAGCGCGGATCCCGTCGCTTCCATAACCGCGCGCGACGTGTAGTTCTCCGACGGGATCAGGCGAATGCTCTCGACCTGGTACTGCTCTTCCTGCTTGATCAGCTCGTAGATCTCAGGATCCGTGCGTTCGACTTCGGCGAGATACGGATCGGCAATTCGGGTGGTCATCTGCGGCTCCTTCGTGAGCGGGATCAGCTGTTCGAAAAAACGAAAGGGCCACGGCCGCCTGGGCGGACCGTGGCTCGCGAGCGTGCGGAGCCGGCTACCGCCCTAGCGGTGTGGCCTGCGTCCAACTCCCATGCGGCCTGTTCGTTGCATCGCGCCGGAAGCCTATCGCGGGTTCGCCGGAAGTGTCAACGAGCCGAATCGGCGCTCGACGGGCGTCCGATGCCGACGTATATCAGTCCCGCAGCGGACACCTTCGCCGGATCCAGCACGCCGCGCCCGTCCAGCACCGCGCGCAGTCCCTCGAATTTCGCGAAGTCGACGCCGTGGTACTGCCGGTGCCATGCCTGCACGACGAGCGCATCGGCGGGCAGCGGGAAGCGCGTCGCGGGCTCGAGGCCGAAGGCGCGGATCTCCTCGGCCGCGAACAGCGGGTCGTGCACGAAGACGCTCGCCCCCATGCCGATGAGCGCGCTCGCCAGACCGAACGCGCTCGAATGCCGCGACTCCTTCACGTCCGCGCGATACGCCAGCCCGAGGATCACCACCGTCGCGCCTTCGAGCGTACCGAGCGCGCGGGCCAGTTTCGATGCCGCGTAGTGCGCCATGTCGTCGTTGATGCGACGCGCGTCGACGATCAGGCTCGCTTCGTCGTCCATCACGAAGTACGGGTACACCGGGATGCAGTGCCCGCCGACGCCCGCGCCCGGCGCGTGGATGTGCGAGTAGGGCTGCGAGTTCGCGGCTTCGATCGCCTGTAGCACGTCGACGCCGTGGCGATCGGCGATCCGCGCGAACTCGTTGGCGAGCGCGATGTTCACATCGCGATAGGTCGTCTCAGCCAGCTTGGACAGCTCCGCCGTCTCCGCGTCGCGGACCGTCATCACTTCCGCATCGAGCATCTCGCGATAGAACTGTGCCGCGCGCGCGGTGCTGTGCTCGTCGATCCCACCGACGATCTTCGGGTACGTCGCAAGGTCGCGCAGCACCCGGCCCGACGACACGCGCTCCGGGCTGAACCCCGCGGAAAAGTCAATCGTAGGAGCAAGGCCCGACGCTTCCGCGATCCTGGGTGTAATGCGGTTCCGCGTCGTGCCGACCGGGACGGTCGTCTCGCAGATGACGAGCGCGCCACGCTTCACGTGCGACGCGACCGCGTCTACCGCAGCGTCGAGCAGCGCGAAGTCGGGCTGCAGCGCGGCGTCGATGTCCACCGGCACGATGAGGACGATAACGTCGGCATCCGCGACCCCTTCACGAGGATCGGCGGTCGCGCTCAGCCGTCCGCTGACCACCAGCCCCGGTAGCGCCTCGTCGAGTCCAGGCTCGCCGTGCAGCGGGTTGTGCTTGGCGTTGATGTCGTCGACGCGCTGCTGGCTGATGTCGTACCCGGTGACCGTCGCGCCCTTCGATGCAAATTGCACCGCCAGCGGCACGCCGATCTTCCCGAGCCCGACGACGCAGACGTTCATGCGGCGTGAGCGCGCGTGCGGGTCGCCATTACCTCGCGGCCGTAGCGACCGGCAGCGATACCGCAGATCCGGTCTCCGCCGCGCGCACCAGCGCCTCCGCCGCCGCCATCGACGCGAGCGCGTCGTCCGCCGAGACGGGCGGCGGCGAACCGTCGCGCACGCAGGCGGCGAACGCCTCCAGTTCGACACGCAATGGCTCTCGCTTCTCCACCTTCAGCACGTGCCGAGGCCCTTCGCCCACGCCCTTCAGGTGCCGCGCCGCCCAGTCGGGCGCCGCCGTCCGCGGATGCTCGTCGTTCTCGAAGAACGTCAGCTCCCGCGCCAGGTAGTCCACCACGAACATCCCGCGCTCGCCCAGGATCGACAGCTCGCGGATCTTCGTCGGCGTCAGCCAGTTCACGTCGAGCACGCCGACAACGCCGTTTGCGAAGCGCAGCAGCCCGCTGAGCATGTCTGCGTGCTGCGTGTTGATGCGCTGCTCCGTCTCGGCCTGCACGCGCACGACATCGCTGCCGAGCAGAAAGCGCATCACGTCGATATCGTGCGGCGCGAGGTCCACGACAACTCCGACGTCACGCACACGCTGCGGGAACGGACCCACTCGCCGCGCGTGCACCTGGTACACACGACCCAGCGCCCCCGCATTGAGCTGCTGCTTAAGCTCAATCACGGCCGGGTTGAACCGCTCGACGTGCCCCACCGTCAGCGTCACTCCCAACTCGATTGCCAGATCGCGCAGCCGCCGCCCGTCCTCAGACGCGGCGGCCAGCGGCTTCTCGACGAGCAGCGGGATACGGCGCGCTATTAGGTCGGATGCGACTTCGAAGTGCGACAACGTTGGCACGGCGACCGAGACGAGGCCCAGCGCCTCCTCGTCGAGCATGCGGCGATAATCGGTATACCCGCGGACGGTGCGCCCGCGCGTCGCTGCTTCGATGCGGGCATCATCGGTATCCGCGACCGCCGCCAGCTCCACGCCTTCCAGGTCCGCGTATATGCGCGCGTGGTTCGCGCCCATCGCGCCGAGGCCGATCACCGCCGCTCGAAGGGGCCTCTCCGTCATGCGCGCATCATAGCGGAGCTTCGGCGTGCCCCCGCCGCGCCAGCGCGTCATCTGATGTTCACAACACGGGGTTGACGCCTGCCAACGCGACGCTATATCGTGAGCTGTCGAAGGAGGCCGCCGCCTTGGACAACGCCGCTTCGGGCTATTGGGACTGACGCCGTGCGATCGCGCACGGTGTTTTTCATTTCAGCCGCACCTCGAGAGAGGGAAAGGGGAACCGCAGAATGAACTCGGGACTCATCGGCAAGATCGACAAGGCGAAGCGCTATGCCGCCGAACGCGGACGCATGCACGTGAGCAGCCTGCAGGTCGATTTTCATGGTGAGAACGACACCCACCAGGTAGCGCTGGACGGCGAGAGCTGGCGCTGTAGCTGCGACTTCTTCGGCGGGTGGGGCGCCTGCGCGCACACGATGGCGCTCGAGCGCGTGCTTGAAGGCATGATCCCGACATCGTCCATCCAGATGCCGGTGTCCGCGGCGCTGTAACCCCAGCAGTCGAATACGCGAAGAGACCCGCCGCACGGCGGGTCTCTTTGGTTTGTAGTCGGGGTGCTGCTACCGTCGTGCCGCCCGACGCCGCGACGGCTTCGCCGCGGGACGCGCTCCGTTGCGCGATCGCGACGCCGTCGATCCCGATGGCCGGCGCCCGTTCGACGACGCGCCTGACGCCGATGCGCTCGCGCGGCGCGTCGAGCCTTTCGCCTTGGCGCCATTCGTCCGGGCCTCGAGCTTGTCGAGACGGTCTCGCAGCGAACGGTTGTCCTCCAGCAGCTTGTCGATGTCCTCGCGGAGCTTCTTGACCTCTTCACCCTTGTCCGCGCCCTCGCGGATGCGGCCTATGCCCTCCCGCGCGGACCGTATCACACGACCGTCTAGATCGCGATCGACGACGCGCCCCAATTCGCCGAGCGCCTTGGCATCTTTGATCTCGACCAACGCGGCGATGGCGTTGAGCCGCACGCGCAGCCAATCGTCGTTAAGCAGCTCGACGAGTCGGTCGTACGCGTCGTCCTTCGCGCGGTCGCTCATGCGCGCGAGCTTACCGAGCACCGCCGTCGCTGCGCCGCGAACTGGGTTCGAGCGCCCGCGCCGCGTCCAGTCGATCGCGATGGGCAACGCCCGCTCGTCCTTCAGCTCAGCGAGCCCGTTGAGTGCGTTCGAGCGGATGACGTCGTTGAGCGACTCGCGCGTCATCGCGACCTTCGCCAGCGCATCGAAAGCGCGAGGCGAGCGCGTCTGTCCGAGCGACAGCGCCGCCTGCGCCTCGACGTAGTACGACGCGTCCCCCTTCAGCACGATTCCTTCGAGCGCTTCGGCCGCCTGCTCGTCGCGGAACTGGCCGAGCGCCGCAACGACGCCGCGCCGCGCCTTCGGGTGCTTCACCTTCAGGCAACCGAGCAGCGCATCGCGGGCGTTTGACGTCTTGATCGTGCCCAGTGCGCGCGCTGACTCGTTCTGCACTCCCCAGAACGCGTCGTTCAGGACCGCCGTCTTCAGCGCGTCGATCGCCTCCTGGCTGCCAAGCTTCGCCAGGTCCTTCGCCGCGCTGATGCGGCCGATAGCGTCGTCGTCGTTCTTCAATTGATAGAGGAGCATCTCCTTCGACCGCTTGAACTCGACGGCCTTCAGGAAGTGGTTCCCGGGGTCGAAGCGCGCCATCTGCGGCTTCCCGGGCAGCGCAAAGTAGAAGTTGTGCTGCTTCTCCCGAACTTCGACCTTGAACGGCTGTTGCTTGCCGTCGACCGTGAAGTCGACGTCGACCGGCAGGCGGAACGGCGGAGCGTCCTTGGTGTCCTGTGTCTGCTCGACGCTGAGCTTCGCCTGCTTCGCGTTCTCGTCCCACTCGAGCGCCAGCTTGAACGCCGGATGCCCGCCGCGATACACGAACTCGTCGAACAGCCAATCGATGTTGCGTCCCGTCGCCTCCGTGATCGCGCGCTGGAAGTCCGGCGTCGTGACGTTGGTGCTCCGGTGCTTCGCGACGTAGTAGCGGATCGCCTTCCACCACAGGTCGTCGCCGAGCACCGTGCGCACCATGTGCAGCATCAGCGAGCCCTTCTCGTACAGGTGCCGGTCAAAGAGGTCGATGGGCTCGTGGTAGACGTTGTTCACGATCGGCCGGCGGTACCGGTGGGAATCCTCGCCCATGTAGATCTGGGCGTTCTGGTACAGCTCGTACCGGAACTCATCGAGGCCTTTGTGCTGCTCGGTGAATAGCGCCTCGAAGTAGGTCGCGAAGCCCTCGTTGAGCCAGCCGTGCGACCAGTCGCGGCAGGTGAGCAGGTCGCCGAACCACTGGTGCGCGAGCTCATGCGCCACGAGGCCGTCCGAATCGGCATCGATCGATGCGCGCTTGTCGATGATCGCTGTGTCGGTCAGCGTCGTCGCTGTGATGTTCTCCATCCCGCCGAAGATGAAGTCGGCGACGAACGTCTGCGCATAACGCGCGTATGGATATGCGACGCCCGTGCGTTCGCCGAAGAACCGCAGCATCTCTGGTGTGCGCCCGAGCGTCCGCTCGATGTCCTTCTCCTGGCCGCGGGGGCCGTAATACTGCGCCGGCACGCCGTCGACTTTGTGCTCGATTTCCGCGAAGTCGCCGACGATCTGGCTCAGCAGGTAGGTCACGTGCGGGATCGGCTGGTACCAGTGATACGTCGTCGTCTTCGCGCGCCGGTCTTCGACCACGCTGCGTAGCTCGCCGTTGCCGATGCTGATCATCGACGCCGGCACAGTTACGATCACTTCGCTCGTCTGCTGGTGGTTCGGGAAGTCGATGCACGGGTACCAGTGGCGCGAGTCTTCGTCCTGGCCCTGCGTCCACGCCTGCAGCGGCTTGTCTGGATAGTCCTTGTCCGGCGCCGTGAAGTAGAGCCCGCGCCGCGGGTGCGCGGCGTACGTGATGGCGACGTCGGTGATGACGCCCGCCGCCAGCGGCTTCGGCAGGTCAATGCGCAGCACCGGGTCCGCGTAGTCGAACTTCGCGACACGGCCGCCGACGGTGACCCGGGAGATCGCCATCTCCGCGGCGTCGAAGTCGATGCTGCGGACGCCGGCGTTGATCGCCTCCAGCGAGTGCGTCGCCGTCCCTTCGATCAGCCGCTCGCGCGGGTCGATTCTGATCTCCAGCTTGATGTGCTTGACGTCGACGATGAGGTCGCGCGCGTACTGCGGCTGGTCGCCGGTCAGCGCGAACTGGCGCGGGGCCGCGAGCGCCATCTCAGCGTGGCCGCAGAGGGCGCGTTCACGAACTTCGATCGTGGAGTCGAGGATATCGGGCACGGCGGAGGACCTCCGGTGAGGGGAATTGTCGCGTCGTTGCGGAATCGGAGCGCTTGCGCGGCTGCGCGTCGATCATACCTTCTGTCATGTAGCCGCGGAAGCTGGTCAGTCGTCGTCGAAGCGGCGCTCTACCCGGTACAGGTTGATCGGCGTCGGTATGCCCTTCATCACCGCCGGCCCGAGCTGCTCGAACTCCACGTCCTCGGGCGGCGCATCGATCGCCTTCACCGTCGCCTCGGACGCGAGCACCTCGCCGGAGCCCGCGAGGTCCATGATGCGCTGCGCGACGTTCACGTCGTGGCCGATGAGGTCCGCGCCGCGCGGCCGCTGCCGGCCCGCGTGCAGGCCGATGCGCACCCACAATGGCGTGTCGCTCTTGTTCGTCTCTTCTTCGAAGCGCTCCTGCAGCCGCAGTCCGGCGCGTACCGCCTCGCACGCGTCGCCGAACCAGAGCATCAGCCCGTCGCCCAGCTCCTTGACGATGCGAGCGTCGGCGCCAATCTCGTCGCGCACGATACGGTCCTGTGTGGCCAGGAGCGCCAGCGCCTCTTCGTCGCCGCGGAGGGCGTTGAACTCCGTGAAGCCGACGATGTCGGTGAACATGACAGTGCCCTGGATGACGCCATCGATAGTGGCGGTCGTCATCCGGCAGCCACTTCGATCGAGCCGGAGATGGACATCGCCTCGAGGCGCACGTCGTGCCCCATCGGACAGTCGCATTTCACGCGGCCGGACATCGTTTTGAATCGCGCCTCGGGCTCGACGCCCTCGGGCAGGTCGATGTGCACGCGGCCGGAAACGGTCTTCACGAGTACCGCGCCCTCGCCGCCGCAGCGTGCCGTGATCGAGCCGCTGACGCTGCGCGCCATGAACTCGCCGTCCACGCGGCCGAACCGGATGCTGCCGGACATCGTGCTCGCCTTGACGCTCGCCGCGCTCTGCCCCGAGATGCTTCCGCTCACGGTGCTGACACGGACGCGTCCAGAGCACACGCCGATGTTCACGTCGGCGGACATCGCGCGAAGGTCGGCGTCGTCTGCTTCGTCCAGCTCGATCTTGCCGGCCATTGTCGTGACGGACACATCGCCGAACCGTCCGCCCATCCGTACGTTGCCAGAGTGAGTGCCGATGCTCATGTCGGTGCCGATCGGGACGCGGACAGCCAGCTTGCCGGTGCCGCGGCCGGCCCGGACCTGCAGCGCGCGGTCGTCGTGGACGGGCACCCCCGAGATGCGGTCGCCCTCGACGACGACGTCGTCGCGGGACTCCGCGACCACCTCGACATCGCCCGAGCGCGACTCGAGCCGGAGCTTCACGGCGACCGGAAGATCGAAGGTCTTGGTTTCCACGAGCGGATCCTTGTCGCCCGCCTCCTGCGGATGGCGCCTCGATTGTCGCGCTAACCGACGCCCGCGCTCAAGCAAGCATAGCTGCGGAAACCGCAGAGGATATCCGGAATTGACGGGAAACGCTCTTGTTCAGTCGCGGCGGCGCAACTGCGGGAACAGGATGACCTCGCGAATCTGCGTCTGCCCGGTGAGGAGCATCACCAGCCGATCGATGCCCATGCCAAAGCCGCCGGTCGGCGGCATGCCATGCTCGAGCGCCACCAGGAAGTCTTCGTCAAGAGTCTCGACGTCCTCGAGGCCAGCGGCCTTTAGCCGCGCTTGCGTCTCGAAGCGCTCGCGCTGGTCGATGGGGTCATTCAGCTCGGTATAAGCGTTGCCCAGCTCGAAGCCCGCGGCGAACACCTCGAAGCGTTCGACCAGGTCCGGCGCGTCCGGCTTCGTCTTCGCCAGCGGCGAGATCTCCTTCGGGTAGTCGAGCAGCAACGTCGGCTGGATGAGCTTCGGCTCGACATATACGGATCGCGCTTCGTCCACCAGCTTGCCCCACGACCACCCCGGGTCCACCTCGAGCCCGCGCCGTTGCAGCTCCTCGAGCAGCTTCTCGCGTGTGCGGAATTCCTCGAAGTCGATGCCGGCGTGCTCGATCAGCGCCTCGCGAAGTGTCATCCGCCTCCATGGAGGCGTAAGGTCGATGTCGTGCTCGCCGACGCGCACTTGCAGCGTGCCATTCACCTCGCGCGCCGCGCTCGCGACCATCTCGTCGACCATGCGCGCGACGTCGTTGTAGTCGGCGTACGCCTCGTACGTCTCGATCATGGCGAACTCCGGCTGGTGCGTGCGGTCGATGCCCTCGTTCCGGAACAGCCGGCCGATCTCGTACACGCGGTCGTATCCGCCGATGATCAGCCGCTTCAGGTGCAGCTCGAGCGAGATGCGTAGGTAGAAGTCCTGATCGAGCGATCGGAAGTGGGTCACGAAGGGCGTCGCGGCCGCCCCGCCGGCCTCATGTTGCAGCACCGGCGTCTCCGCTTCGATGAACCCGCGGTCGTCGAGGAAGCGGCGGATCGCGCCGATGATCCGCGCGCGCTTGCGGAAGATGTCGCGCGTCTCCTCGTTCGCCATGAGGTCGAGGTACCGCTGCCGGTAGCGGATCTCGACGTCCTCGATGCCGTGGAACTTCTCGGGCGGCGGCCGCAGCGCCTTCGCGGCAAGCTGGTAGCCCTGCGCTTCGACCGTGATCTCCTGCGTTTTCGTGCGGAACAGCCGGCCACGCACGGCGATGAAGTCGCCGAGATCGACGTCGGCGAGCATCGTCCATGCCGACTCGCCGATGCTGTCCTTGCGAAGCATCGCCTGGACGCGACCGCTGCCATCGCGCAGGTCGATGAACGCGAGCTTGCCCATGTTCCGCTGCGATGCGACGCGCCCTGCCACGGCGACTTCCGGTGCATCGCCACCCACGGCGTCCGCCTCCCAGCGCTCGTAGGCGGCGATCGCATCGGCCGCGCTGTGCGTGCGCGCGACGCGTGGCGGGTACGGATCGATGCCGCGATCGCGCAGACGGGCGAGCTTGTCGCGCCGCTGCTGGATTAGCTCTTCTTCGCCGGGCATGTGGTGGCGGCCTTCTCCTTCGCTTTGCGGCGAGCGCCGGTGGATTGTGGCGCGATCGCTGGAAAGGAAGAAGGGCGCTGCTGCCAGCGCCCTTCGGTTTGCTTCAGATTGTCGGCGCTAGCTGATCTTGGTGATCTTCATCGTTACGATGCCCTTGGGCACGTTCACCTGCACCTCATCGTTCAGCTTCTTGCCGAGCAGCGCGCGCCCGACGGGCGACTCGTTGCTGATCTTGCCCTCGCGGGGGTCCGCTTCGGCAGGCCCGACGATGACATACTCCTGGGCCTTCCCCTCTTCCGTCTTCACCTTCACGTGGCTGCCCAGGATCACCTGCTTCGAGCGGTGGGCGCCGTCTTCGTCGATCAGCTCCGCGTTCTGGATGAGGCTGTGGAGCTGGAGGATCCGGCCTTCCACCATGGCCTGCTCGTTCTTGGCGTCCTCGTACTCGGCGTTGTTCTGGGTGCTCGCAAGCTCCTTCGCCTGGCGGATCTTGTCGGCCACCTCTTGCCGGCGCACGGTCTCCAGGTGGTGCAGCTCGTCCTCGATCTTGGCGAGGCCCTCACGGGTGATCGGCTGTGGCTTTTCGACCATCTCACGCCTCCGTGACGACCCTCCGGCGGGCGCATCGGCAGTTTCACGGACCCGATCGCAGGTGAAAAAAGAACTGAGGCTCGGGCGCCTCAGTCAGCGACGGCGTGAGTATATCGGCACCCAGATGGCGTGTAAACAGGTTTGGAGCCGCCGCAACGGAGCTGTTATGTCGGCTGCGCCTTGTTATGCGCCGCTCCGAGCGGTGACCGGCCGAGGGTTGACGAACCGGCCCCCAGCGTGAAAGATCGTGTGTCGGATTTGCCGGCGGCCGGGAGGGACAGGCGCCGCCTCGACGCAGCAATCGACCCTCGTAGCAGCGCGGAGGTGCAACGCACAGCGCCCACGGGCGCGCGCGAATGCGCATGGCAACGGAGAAGCCGGGTCCCTTCGACCCGATCCTGAAGCAGCCCGCCGAGCCGGCGGAACGCGACCGCGCCGTCGTCTACGTCGTCGGCACCATCATCGGTCTGGCGCTGCTCCTCCTCATCCTCGTGCTGCCGCCGATCTCCGTACTCAGCCGTGGTGGCGGCGGATCGTCCGCATCTGGCGAAACGGCAGCGAACTCCGACTCCTACGGCTCGACGGTCCGCAGCGGCATGCCGAAGCTTCCGGCCGGACTCGTCGCCGCGAGCGCGCTCTTCGACCTGTCCGCGCCCGCTGACAAGCGCGGCGCTTCGCACCTGACGGTCACCCTCAAAGAGAAGCAGAGCGACCAGCACGCGCTCGGCCTGTACACCTACGTCGATAGCAAGTGGCAGCGACTATCCGACGTCACGCTCGTCGCCTCGGGCGCGGCTGCACGGGGCGACGTCAGCTCGCTCCCGGGCAACGTCGCCGTGCTGAAGCGCAGCCGGGCGTCGCTGCAGGTCGCCGGATCGATCCCGGCCGGCACCACCCTCGACAAGCGCGCCGAGCCGTCGCTGACGGTGCTGCATCCGCTCGTCTTCATCCCGTCCGATACGGGTGATCTCGCCGGCACGCCACCGGCGGTCCCGCCCGCCTCCTACAAGGTGGTGCCGAGCATCGTCGGCATCTACCCGGACGTCGTAAACACGATCCTCCGCTCGTCAGAGCTGCGGGCGACGCACGCCTCGAACATCGCTGACAAGGTCCGCACCAGCAACTATGCCGGGATCAACGTCGACTACCGGAGCGTGAACTCGGACCTGAAGGACCAGTTCACCGACTTCGTGACCCAGCTCCAGCAGGCGCTGCACGCCGACGGCCGCACGCTCACGCTCACGCTCCCGATGCCGCAAGCGCAGGGCGGCAACATCAACGCCGGCGCGTACGACTGGCAGAAGCTCGGCGGCCTGGCGGACACGATCGAGCTCGTCGGCGACCTCGACCAGGAGGTGTACTTCCAGAACACCGAGGCGGCGCTGCAGTACATCGCCGACAAGGTCGACCGCAGTAAGCTGCTGCTCGTGATCAGCCCCCTGAGCATCGAGCGAGGCGGGGACGGCCTGCGCGCGATGTCGCAGAACGACGCGCTGACCATCGCCAGCCAGGTGACGGCCAAACTCAGCGGTGACATCGCCCCGTCCGCGCCGGTCCAGCTCGTCGCGCAGAACCTCGCGCAGAGCGAAGCCGCGAGCGGGATCCACTGGGACGAGGCTGCACGCTCGGTGACATTCAGCTACCCGGGGCGGGGCGGAAAACGGACAGTATGGCTGGCCAATCAGTTCAGCGCGGCGTTCCGTCTCGATCTCGCGCAGCGCTACGGCCTGAGCGGCGTCTCGGTGACCGACGTCTCGACCGAAGGCGGGGGCGCAGACATCTATCCGGCGATTCGCGAGCTCGCCGACAGCGGATCGATTACGCTCACGCGGCCGAACGGCGACCTCTTCACCCCGGCATGGACCTCGAGCGACGGCTCGCTCAGCGCGCCGAGCGGCGACACCGTGACGTGGACCGCGCCCGCGACGCCCGGGGTCTACTCGGCGACGATGATCGTCAGCGACGGCGTCATTCGCGCGGGGCAAGTGGTGCAGCTCACCGTCGTCGCGCCGCCGCCGACACCGGCGGCGCAGTAGGCGTCCCGCTGCCTACCCTTCCATGCGCGTGATCGGAGGCTCGGCGCGGGGGCGCGTCCTCAAGGGTCCGCCGCGGCCCAGGCACGCGGCATCCGGGCACCAACCTCACGACACACGGCCGACGTCCGACCTGATCCGTGGCGTCATCTTCGACATGCTCGACGCCATGGGCGCCGACTACGACCGCGTGCTCGACCTGTACGCCGGGACCGGAGCGCTCGGCATCGAAGCGTTGAGCCGCGGCGAGGGCACGGCGGACTTCGTGGAGCAGAACCGCGAAGCCGTCGCCGTGATCCGCGCCAACCTCGAGACCACGCAATTCGGTGACCGCGCGAAGGTGCACACGACGTCCGTCACGCACGCCAGGTCGCGCCTCGAAGGGCCGTATACGCTAGTCCTCGCCGACCCGCCGTATTACGATGCGGGCGCGCTCGCAGCGATCGATGCGATCGCATCGGCCGGGCTGATCGCGCCGGATGCCGTGCTGGTGCTGGAGCACTACCGCCGCACCGCTGCGCCCGAGACCGTGGCGCCGTTGCGGCTCCTGAAGTCGCGGCGCCACGGCGATACCGTCGTATCAATCTATCAGCAGGAGGACGCCAGTTGACCATCGCGATGTTCCCGGGGCGCTTCGATCCGGTGACGAACGGGCATCGAGACATCGCCCGGCGAGCGGCCAAGCTGTTCGAGAAGGTCGTGGTGGCCGTCGTCGAGCTGAAGCCGGAGAACTCGCTCTTCAGCACGCCGGAGCGCGTCGCGCTGTTCAAGGAGGCCGTCGCCGATACGCCGAACATCGAGGTCCGCTCGTACTCTGGCCTCACCGTCTCGTTCGCGGTCGAGCTCGGCGCGCATGTCGTAGTCCGCTCTATGCGCGCCGTCACCGACTTCGAGGCCGAGTTCGACATGGCGCTGATGAACAAGAAGATGGCGCCGGCGGTCGAGTCGCTGTACATGATGGCCAGCCTCGAGCACCTGTTCATCAGCGGGACGCGCATTCGGGAGGTCTCGGCGCTCGGGTATGATGTGTCCGACCTCGTGCCCGCGCACGTCTGGAAGGCGCTGCAGGCGAAGTACGCCGAGAAGAAGAAGTAGCGCGACGGTATCGCAGGCACGAAGGGCGAGCGGGCATCGCAGGGAGGTGCGCCATCGACTCACTACACCTCATCGACCGCCTGGAAGAGCTGATCGCCGAGGGCCGGCGCATGCCCATCGGGGCCGGCGTGGTGATGGATCGTCGCCGCCTTCTGGATCTCGTGGACCAGATGCGCACAGCGATGCCGAACGAGATCAAGGAAGCCGACGACATCCTGAAACGGCGCGACGAAGTCCTGCATCGCGGCCAGGAGGAAGCCGACATCAAGCTGCGCCGCGCGCAAGAGCAGATCGACGATCTGCTGTCACACGACTCCCTCGTCCGAGAGGCCCAGTCGCGCGCAGACATGCTCATCCGCGAGGCCGAAGCCCGCGCGGACCGGATGCTTGCTGACGCGGAGACGCAGGGGAAGGCACGGCGCGCTGAAGCGGAAAAGCTGGCCAACGAGCAGATGGACGAAGCCGACCGCTACGCCACCGAGATGCTGAAGCGCCTCGAGGAGCAGCTCCACAACTTCACGAAGAACGTGCGTACCGCTCTCGAATCGCTGGAGACGACGCATCCCGCTCAGCCCGCGGCGGCGGCGAGCGAGCGCTGATCCACTTGCGTCGATCGACGCGCCGAGCGATTCGCCTCTTCGCATGAACGACGCCCCGCCGTTCGTCTCCATTCTCATCCCGGTCCGCAACGAGGAGCGCTACATCGAGCGCTGCCTGTACGCGATCTCCGCGCAGGACTATGCGCGCGCGCGGTTCGAAGTGCTCGTCGTCGACGGCATGTCGTCTGACGAGACGGTGCGCATCGTCTCGCGCTTTGCGGCGGAGTCCACGCTCGACGTCCGGCTCCTGCGGAACCCTGCGGCGAAGACAGCGGCCGGCCTGAACATCGGCCTCGCTGCCGCGCGGGGCGACGTGATCGTGCGCATCGACGGGCACGCCGCCGTCAGTCCGGACTTCCTGCGCCGCAGCGTCGAGGCGCTCTACTCGAGTGGCGCGGACTGCGCCGGCGGCGTGATCGCTAGTGAGGGCGACACGTACACCGGCGAGGCCATCGCCGCTGCAATGTCGTCGCGCTTCGGCGTCGGCGGTACGGCGTTCCGCACGGGTGGCAGCGGCTACGTCGATACGGTGGCATTCGGCGCCTACCGTCGGGAGGTCTTCGACCGCATCGGCGTCTTCGCCGAAGATATCGACAAGGGTGAAGACGACGAGTTCAACTACCGGCTGCTCGACAGCGGCGGCCGGATCTTCCTCGACCCGTCGATCCGCACCCACTACACGGTACGCGGCTCCTTCGGCGAGCTTTGGCGCCAGTATTTCGGCTACGGTCGTGCGAAGGTGGAGGTCCTGCGCCGGCATCCGCGTCAGGCGCGGGTACGACAGGCTGTGCCTGCGGTGTTCGTCGCTGCGTTGCTCACATCAACAGTCGCCGCTCCTCGGGCTTGCCGCTCACTGGTCCTGGCATACGGAGGATATGTCGCCGGCGCATCGATAGTGCTGGCGGCGCGGCGCTCGTGGCGGGTCCTGCCGGCGCTTCCGCCGGCGCTCGCGTGCCTGCATCTGTCGTACGGGCTCGGCTTCCTGTCCGGCGCCGCGTCGCTGGCCGGGCGCCTTGTCCGCGCCCGGGTAGCCGAGGCGCCGGCAAGCAGCGAAGCCCGTGCCGAGAGTTGACAGGGTCCTGCTAGCGAATTTTCGCGGGGTTAATCCCACGTATAACGGCTGTGAAGATCGGCTACTATTTCGACGGGCGCACCGGAGTCCGCCATGTTCATTACACGCCTCGGATACCTCCTCATCGTCGGCGTCATCGCCGCGGCAGCCATCGCCATTTTCGTCGTGCTCCAGCGGACCGAGGCGGACACGCCGTCCATCACTGTCGAGCAGGTCATCGGCTACAGCCGCTACGGTGTCATCGACTCGATCAACTCGACGGGAAAGACTGTGAAGGTGCACTTCCGCAGTGACTTCGACACCAAGTCGCAGCTCGGCAGCAGCTCCCACGATTACGAGGCGACGCTGCGGGACGGCGACAACCTGCTGACGATGCTCGAGACCAGTGGCATCAAGATCAACGGCGCCGACGGTGTGCGCGTGACGGTGCATTGACCGCCGGCGAGAGCTTCCTTCCCTACAACCTGCCCGACATCTCCGACGCGGAGATCGACGCCGTCGTCGAGACGCTCCGGTCAGGCTGGCTCGCTCCGGGTCCGCGCGTGAAGCAGTTCGAAGCCGACTTTGCGGCGTACTGCGGCACGAAGCACGCGATCGCGCTAGACTCCGGGACTGCGGGCATGCACCTCGCCCTCATCTCCGCAGGCATCGGCCGCGGCGACGAAGTCATCACGACGCCGACGACGTTCGCCGCTACGGTCAACGTCATCATCCACGCGGGCGCTACGCCGGTGCTCGCCGACATCGATATCGGCGACTACTGCATCGATTCAGCACAGATCGAGCGCGCGATCACGCCGCGCACGAAGGCGATCATGCCCGTGCACCACGGCGGGACTGCCTGCCGGATGCCAGAGATCGTTGAGATCGCCGAGCGCCACGGCCTGCGCGTGATCGCCGACGCCGCGCACGGCCTCGGCACGGAGATCGAGGGGCGGTGCGTCGCCGCGCACGGCGACGCGACCGTCTTCAGCTTCTACCCCACGAAAAACGTCACGTCAGGCCGCGGCGGCATGCTCACCACCGACGACGACGCGCTCGCCGCACGGGCGCGCGTGCTCGCGCTCCACGGCATGAGCGATGACGCCTGGGACCGGTACACCGCCGGCGGATCGTGGGCATACCGCGTCATGGCGGCGGGCTACAACTACGTGATGTCCGACTTCCAGGCGGCGCTCGGCGCCGCACAGTTCGCTCGGCTCGGCGAGTTCCAGCGGAAGCGCCGCGAACTGGCGATGCAGTACAACGAGCGATTCGCTGCAGTCCCGGAGATCATCCCCGCCGCCGAGCGCGAAGGCACGACGCACGCGTGGCACCTGTATGTCATCCGCCTGCGCGGCGGCGCGCTCGATATCGACCGCGCGCGCTTCGTCGAGGAGCTGCGCTGCCGCGGCATCGGCACTTCTGTCCACTTTATTCCCATCCACCATCACCCGTATTATCGGGAGACGTACGGCTGGGCGCCGGGCGACTTCCCGGCAGCCGACGAGGCCTTCGAATCGATGATCTCGTTGCCGCTGTACACGCGCATGGATGCGGCGGCCGTCGACCGCGTGGCCGGCGCCGTCGAAGAGATTGTGAGGGAACATCGCGCGCAGACGCATGCTCGATAGAATCGTCAACTCCATCCTGGGCGCGCTCGGGCTGGTCGTCTTCGTCGTCACCTATCCCATCATCGCGATCGCCATCAAGCTGGACTCGCGCGGGCCAGTGATCTACTCGCAGAAGCGCGTCGGTCTGAAGGGCACGCTGTTCACGTTCTACAAGTACCGCAGCATGTCCCACGACGGGCACGCGCCCTACGAGACGCCGAAACTCGACGCCGAGCACTTCAAGACGTTCGTGTACATCACGCCTGTGTCGCGACTGACGCGCGTCGGCCGCTTCCTGCGCGCGACGAGCCTCGACGAGCTGCCGAACTTCTGGAACGTCATCAAGGGCGAGATGCGGATCGTCGGGCCGCGGCCGGAGATCCCCGAGTTGGTGTCGCAGTATCCACCGGAGTACCACCGCCGTCATGATGTGAAGCCCGGCATCACGGGTCTCGCGCAGGTGAGCGGGCGCGGCGATTTGACCTACGAAGAAACGATGCTCTACGATCTTGATTACGTAAACAATCACTCGCTCGCACGCGACTTCGCGATCCTGGCGAAGACCCTGCCGGCGGTGATCACGCGAAGGGGCGCGCGATGACGTTCGCGCGCAGGCGGCGGCAGGGAGGCGGCACGACGAGCAGTCGTCTCGGCGATTCGAACGAAAACGCGCGGTCCACCCCAGCACGCGTTCTACCCGCTTCGAACTCTCCCATCTCCAACCTGAACTGCCCTCGTTCCCAGCGAGCCCGTGCGTAGGTCCATCGCGTCCGGCGTCCGCGAGGCGGCCCGTCTCACGCCCGTCGTCCTGCTCGACGCCGCCATCGTCGTCGCCGCGTGGGCCGCGGCGCTGGCCCTCCGCTTTGACGGCGACGTGCCGAGCGAGTCGATCCGTTTCTTCGCGATCGCGGCTCCATTCATTGCCGCGTCGTACATCATTGGAAACATCCTCTTCCGCATATACCGAACGTCGTGGAAGTACGCAGGCATCGTCGATGCGCTGAATATCGCGCTCTCGATCGGCGTGGTCTCGATGGTCCTGTTCGGGATCAACGCCTTCCTTCGGCCGCGCCACATCCCGCTGACCGTGAACGTCGTCGCGCCGGCGCTGATGCTGATCGCAATGGGCGCCATCAAGTTCTGGCCGCGTCTGTGGGCCTCCCGAAATCCGTTCGCGGGCTACGACGCCGGTGTGAAGAACGTGCTCATCGTCGGCGCTGGCCACACCGGCCAGCTCCTGGCGCGCGAGTTCCTGCAGAACCCTCGATGGCAGTACCGCCCCATCGGCTTTGTGGACGACGACCGCCGGCTCCGCGGCGTGCGCATCCATGCCGTCACCGTGCTCGGCGACCGCCACGACGTCCCGGCGATCTGCAGCCACCGCAGTGTCGACCTCGTCGTCCTGGCGATCCCATCCGCGCCCGGCTCCGTCATTCGAGAGATTGTCGGCATCGTCCAGGCGGCTGGCGTTCCGATGCGCACTGTGCCCGGCCTCCGCGACCTCATCCGCCACGAAGCAGTGGAGACCGACCTTCGCGAAGTCACCGTCGACGATCTCCTCGGCCGCGAGCAGGTCGCCATCGACGCGGAGTCGTGCGCGGCCACCCTGCGTGGCAAGTCCGTCTTGATCACAGGCGCGGCGGGCTTCATCGCCTCCGAGATAGCGCGGCAGATCCTGGCTTTCGAGCCGCATACGCTACACCTCCTCGATGTCAACGAGACGGGACTGTACGACCTCCAGCGCGACCTCGAGATCGAGGACGGCTCGCGGCTGCGCATCTGGCTCTGCGACGTCTCGGACCGCCCGCAGGTAGACCACGTGATCGCGCAGGCGCGACCGGACATCGTGTTCCATGCGGCGGCGTACAAGCACATCCCGGTGATGGAGGACCACCCAGAGGCGGCGCTGCGCGTGAACGTGCTCGGCACGCTCAACGTGTGCGCGTCGGCGAGCGAGCACGGCGTGCGCCGGTTCGTCTTCGTCTCGACGGACAAGGCGGTGAACCCGGACAACGTCTACGGCGCGACGAAGCGCATCGGCGAATTGCTCGTCACAGCGTTCGGCGACAGCAGCATGACGACGTTCGCCGCCGTGCGCTTCGGCAACGTCATGGGTAGCCGCGGCAGCGTCGTGCCGCTGTTCCTGCGCCAGATCGAGCGCGGCGGCCCGGTGCTGCTGACGGATCCGGACACCACGCGATTCTTCATGTCACCCGACGAAGCGGCCAGCCTTGTCATCCAGGCCGCGTCGTTCGCGGCGCAGGGGCAAATCTTCATCCTCGACATGGGCGAGAAGGTCCGCATCGCCGAGTTGGCGGAGAAGATGATTCGCCTGAAGGGCCACGAGCCCGGGCGCGACATCGCGATCGTGTATACCGGCATGCGGGCGGGCGAGAAGCTCCACGAAGAGCTGGTCGGCGCGTCGGAGCGGCTGCTCTCCACCAATCACGCGAAGATCTTCCGCACGCAGAGTCGCCCGACCGTCGCGAGATCGGAGCTGGTGGACAAGATCAACGAGCTGGCGAACAACCTCCCGCGCACCCGAGAGGACATCGCCGCCCGCCTGCACGCTCTCGCCCGCATCGACCTGCGAGATACGGTCGAAGCCGGCGAGATCGACACGTTGACAACCGATATCGAAGCGCCGCTGGACCCGGGCGCGTGACGGCTGCGCAGAACCAACCGCAAACAGCAAACAACAAACCTGCCAACCGCGCTTTGCTGTTTGCTGTTGGCCGTTTGCTGTCATGAAACTCCTCACCGTCGTCGGCGCACGTCCGCAGTTCATCAAGGCCGCAGCCTTCTCGCGCGTCGCACGGCAGCGCCACACCGAGATCCTGGTGCACACAGGCCAGCATTACGACCCGCAGCTCTCCGACGTCTTCTTCGAAGAGCTGCAGCTGCCGCGCCCCGACCACCATCTCGGCGTCGGTTCCGGTACGCACGCACGGCAGACCGCGATGATGCTCGAGCGCCTCGAAGGCGTGATGCAGCGCGAGTCGCCAGACGTCGTCGTCGTATACGGCGACACCAACAGCACGCTCGCCGGCGCGCTCGCCGCCGCGAAGCTCGGCCTGCCGGTCGCGCACGTCGAGGCGGGACTCCGCAGCTTCGTCCGAGACATGCCGGAGGAGATCAATCGCATCGTCGCGGACCACCTCTCGACGTTCCTGTTCGCACCGACGGAAAACGCCGTCGCGAACCTCACGCGCGAAGGGTTCGAGCACAAGGACGACGGAACCAAGCAACCGCCGGAAGGCACGATCTTCCAGACCGGCGACATCATGTACGACGCGCTGCACATGCACGCACCCCTCGCCGCCGAGCGCTCCACGCTCCTCCGCGACCTCGCGCTGACGCCGGGTGGGTTTGTGCTCGCGACGGTGCACCGCGCCGCGAACACCGACGATCCGGCGCGGCTCGCCGATGTCGTCGACTCGCTTTCGATGCTCCGCGAGCCGGTGCTGCTGCCGATCCACCCCCGCACACGCGCCGCGCTCATGGCCACGGACATCGAAGTCGAGGCGCCGGTCCACGTCATCGATCCGGTCGGCTACCTCGACATGCTGGCGCTCGAGCAGGCGGCGAGGATGGTAATCACTGACTCCGGCGGCCTCCAGAAGGAGGCGTACCTCCTGGGCGTGCCGTGCGTGACGCTCCGCGAAGAGACGGAGTGGATCGAGACCCTGGTAGACGGATGGAACATCCTCGCCGACGCCGACCCCGAACGCATCATCGCTGCCGCGAAGCGCGACCGCCCCTCCGGCACGCCGCCGCCAGTCTTCGGCGACGGCTGCGCGGCCGAGAAGATGGTCGCCGCGCTCGAGGGGTCCTCGTAGCCGCGGAGCTTCAACTCCGCCTCGCGCCAGCAGGCTGAACCGGCGGTCGTATACTCCGAACGTGACCCTCGCCCACGCCACCATCCACCCCAGCGCGGACGTCTCGCCCCACGCGCAAATCGGCGACGGCACGCGCGTCTGGCACGAGGCGCAGGTGCGCGAGGGCGCGCGCATCGGCCGCGAGTGCATCCTCGGGAAGGGCGTGTATGTCGACGTCGATGTCGTCGTCGGCAACCGCTGCAAACTGGAGAACCGCGCGTCGCTGTTCCATGGCGTCACGCTCGAGGACGGCGTGTTCGTCGGGCCCCACGCCGTGTTCGCGAACGACCGCTACCCCCGCGCCGTCACGCCGGGCGGCGATCTGAAGACCGACGCAGACTGGAACGTCGAGCCGGTGCTCGTGCGCCGCGGCGCATCGGTCGGCGCGGCGGCGGTCGTGCTCACCGGCGTCACGATCGGCCCATGGGCGATGGTCGCCGCCGGCGCCGTCGTGACGGCGAGCGTGCCGGCACATGCGGTCGTCCGCGGCAACCCGGCACGCATCGCCGGGTGGGCGTGCGCCTGCGGCCGGCCACTGCGCGAAGCCGAGACGAACATGTTCTACTGCGCGAACTGCGACCGTCCGTACCACTTGGCAGACCTCTCCGGGTGACGGTGCCCTCCCCGAAGCCGCAACTCAAGGTCCGCCTGGCTCACCCAATCATCGAAGACGACGAGAAGCGGGCAGTCATCGACGCGCTGGAGTCCCGTCAGCTCGCGCAGGGCCCGCGTGTCGAGGCGTTCGAGCGTGCGTTCGCCGAGTATGTCGGCGCGAAGCACGCAGTCGCCGTGAGCAGCGGCACAGCGGCGCTGCATGTCGCACTGCTCGCCCATGGCATCGGCGCGAACGGTGGCGGCAGCGCCGACGACGAAGTCATCGTGCCGGCGTTCAGCTTCGCCGCGACGGCGAACACCGTGCTGCTCGCCGGCGCGCGCCCGGTCTTCGTGGACGTCCGCGACGACGACTTCAACATCGATCCGTCGCAGTTCGAAGCGGCGATCACGCCACGCACGCGCGCGATCATGCCGGTGCACCTCTACGGTCAGATGTGCGACATCGCGCCCATCGCGGAGATCTGCACGCGTCGCGGCGTCGCGCTGATCGAAGACGCCGCCCAGGCGGTCGGCGCCACGTTCGACGGCAAGCGCGCCGGATCGTTCGGCACCGGATGCTTCTCCTTCTACGCCACCAAGAACCTGCAGACCGGCGAAGGCGGCATGATCACGACAGACGACGACGCCAGCGCGGACGCCGCGCGCATATTCCGCTCGCAAGGCGAGCGGACGCGCTATGTCACCGAGACGCTCGGCTACAACTACCGAATGACGGAAGTCGCTGCCGCCCTCGGCTCAGCACAGCTCCCGAAACTCGCCGCCCGCAACGCCGTCCGCCGCGCAAACGCCGCGCGTCTCACGGCACTGCTCGCGCCGACTGCGCACATCGGCACCCCCGATGAGCTGCCCGTTCGCGCGCACGTCTGGCATCAGTACACCATCCGCGTCCTCCCCGGCCGCGAGACCCGCGATCGCCTGCAGGCCGGCCTCCGCGACCGCGGCATCGAGGCGGGCGTCTTCTACCCATCGCCGATCCATCGCCAGCCGCTGTACGAGCGTCTCGGCTACGGAGATCAGCACTTCCCCGTCGCCGAACGCTTGTCCGGAGTAGTGTTGTCGCTGCCGGTGCATCCTGCGCTCTCGTCAGAAGACGTCGAGACCATCGCGGCTGCCGTGAACGAGCTAACGACGGACTGACAATCCCCCACGGACTCCCGGCACGGTTAACCTTCGCGGCGCTCTGGCGTTCTACATAAGCATCGTCCAACCATACGGAGGCGCGCTATGCTCCATCGAACGGCGCTGCTCCTCGTCATCGCGATCGTCGTTAGTGCGGCTGTCGTCCAACTCGGCGGTGCCCGCGTATCCGCACAAGCGCCCGAGCCAACATCCACGCGGGTCGCGCATCCCGCGATCATCATCCACGTCATCAACGACCTGAACGGCGACGGCATCCGACAGTCGAGCGAGCCGGGGCTGAGCGGATGGAACGCATACGCTGGCTGTTCCGACGCGATTCTGCAGCTCGGACCCACCGACGGGAACGGCGAGTTCCGCTGGAATGCTCCGTTCGATCAGTGCTTCCGGCTCGAACGCCAGTTCGGCTGGTTGCCGACCTCGCCGATATCGGTCGTGGCGCGCGGGGCGCCCGGCGCAACTGTTGACATCGCGTTCCTCGTCCGCGACATGGGGCGGAATGCCACGGAGATCGGCGGAGAAGTCATCGTTGCGGGCCTGCCGGCGCAGTCGGCGAAGCTGACCGTGGCTGCGCCGTTCGCGTCGTGCGGCGCAGCGTTCCTCGAGCCCGGCACAGCGTTCTCGCGGCGCACGATGATCGTCAGCGGCGCGGACTTTCGCAGCGGCTGCCCGGCAGTGGGGCAACCGGTCACGATCCCGGTCGATGGTGCGCCAGCTCGCACACTGCCATTCGCACTCGGTCAGAGTCAAAGCACGACGTTTGTCGTGGGTGGCGACTCCATGCGCGTGTTCACCACCGACGCTGATGCAGCTCGGATCGATGGGAAGGATTGTGCCGTCGTCATTCCTCTTGAGGGCTTCGCCTTAATCCCACCCGGGAGCGTCCGCATCTTCGTGATGTCTGAGGAAGTGAGGCCCGGCTGCGGCGCGCCGGGACGGCTCGTGCGCTTCGTCTTGCACGACACCCCGCTCGATCCGCTCGTGCCATGGCGGGCTGGCAACGTGGACGAGCGGATCGACTTCACGCCAGCGTCACTTGCCACGCCGACGGCATCCGCAACGCCGACACCGCGGTCTCGAGTGATCGCTCCGGACACCGGCACCGGACCGTCTGCCGACGGCGGCACGACACCGACGTGGCCGATCGTCGCACTCGCCCTGCTCTGTGCCGGCACGGTATGCACCGCGATCATGATCAGGAGGCGAACCCCACGCTAACGCCCCACCGCCGCAGCTTCGTGCGCCACCCTCGCCGTCACGACGCCGTCGTGGTTCAATGCCCCGAGCCGGCACCGAACGCACGAGGACGCACCGCCATGAAATACGGCATCACGATGTTCCCGACGGACTACAGCATCAGCGCGACCGAGCTCGCGCGCGCGTGTGAGGACCTGGGGTTCGAGTCGCTGTTCTACCCGGAGCACACGCACATCCCGGCGAGCCGGCGCACGCCGTACCCCGCCGGCGGCGAGCTGCCGAAGGAGTACTCGCACCTCCTCGACCCGTTCGTCGCGCTCGGCGCCGCAGCTGCGGTTACGACGACGCTGAAGGTCGGCACCGGCATCTGCTTGGTCATCGAGCGCGACCCCATCACGCTCGCGAAGGAAGTCGCCAGCGTGGACTTCGTGTCCGGCGGCCGCTTCCTGTTCGGTATCGGCGGCGGCTGGAACCTCGAGGAGATGGAGAACCACGGAACGGACCCGCGGGTGCGATGGAGCGTGCTGCGCGAGCGCGTGCTGGCAATGAAGAAGATCTGGACCGAGGACGAGGCGGAGTTTCACGGGAAACACGCGGACTTCGACGCGGTCTGGTCGTGGCCGAAGCCGGTGCAGCAGCCGCACCCGCCGGTGCTCATTGGCGGCGACGGCGCGCGCACGCTGCAGCGCGTCGTCGAGTACGGCGATGAGTGGATGCCCATCGGCGGCTTCCGCCCGCCCGAGAGCCTGGGCCGGCGCATCGAAGAGCTGCAGCGGCTGGCGAAGGACGCCGGGCGCGCCGCGATCCCCGTCACCGTCTTCGGCTCGCCGATGCGCCAGGAGACCGTCGAGCAATACGAGGCGGTTGGCGTGCACCGCGTCGTCTTCTTCATGCCGCCGGCGCCGGCGAACGTCGTGCTGCCACGCCTGAAGCACGCCGCCGAGGTCGCCGGGCTCGCGCACGCCACCGCATAGTCACGCTCGGGAAATCGAGAGATCGCGTTGTCATCGATGCTTGTCTCGTCGCTCCAGAACCGCATCCGCGCAATGAACTCGCTGTACGAGCGCGCCGTCTCCGACATGACCCTCGAGCACGTGAACCATCACGAGCGCGCCGGCGTGCTGCCGATCGCGTTCAGCCTGAGCCACTTCATCCGCGCGCAGGATCAGGCGGTCAGCGCGCCATTCCTGCGTGAAGCGACGGCCTGGGACACCGGCGGATGGGCCGCGAACGTCGGCGTGAGCGTCGACCGGCTCGGGCGCGAGGAGACGGTCGAGGAGATGGAGCAGATCCGATTCGCCGACCTCGACGCATGGCGGGTGTACCAGTCCGAAGTCCTCGCGCGCACGGACCGCGCGCTCGAAGCGCTCACCGAGGAGTCGCTCGCCGAGGTGCTCATGCCGAAACTGCCGCCGAACATGCAGAATATCTTCTGCGCGATCGTCATCGGCCCGGGCGCGCCGCTGCGCAAGCTCGACGTCTTGGAGTGCTTCGTGTACCAGCACGGCCTGCGCCACATGGGCGAGATCGAGCACGGCCGCGCGCTGGTCGGCCTGAAGGGAATGACGAGCTGATGGATCCAATCGACGTCGCAGACCCCGTCATCGCCGGGCTGCTGGGCGGCGCGAACCTCGCGCGGATCGCCTATGTCGGGCTGAACGGCCGCCCGAAGGTCGTACCGATCTGGTTCACCTATGCGGACGGCGACTTCGTGATGATCACCGGCCCGAAGGCAGACAAGGTGCGCGCCCTCGCCGCACACCCCACCGTCGCGCTGACCATCGATTCGAGCACGCCGCCGTACCACGTACTCCTCGTCGATGGCGACGCCACGGTCGAACCGACCGACGGTATGGCGCCGGAGTACCCGGACATCGTCGGGCGATACCTGGGCGCCGCGAAGGACGCGTATCTCGCGAACATGCGCGTGAAAGAGCAGCGGCGCATCCGGGTCCGGCCCCGTTCGTGGCGCGTGCTCGACTTCCAGAAGCGCTTCCCAAAGAGCCTGCGATAGGCATGACGGCCGGCGACCACGGCGAGGCCGCTCGCGTCGACACGCTGATCGAGCGCATCGCCGGTGAGCTCGACCTGCGCATCATCGCTCCGCTCGCCGGCGGCGAGTTCGGCGCAAAGCTCGTCGCGGACAGCACCGGTCGCGAGATGGTGCTGAAGGCGCTGCCGGTCGGCGAGTGGGACTGGGTCGCGCGGTTCGCGCAGGGCGCCGAGTTGTCCGGGCGGCTTCGCGCGCGCGGCTATCCGGCGCCGGAGTACTTCGGCACGGGCGGTGCGCTCGGCGCAGCGTGGTCGCTGCAGCAGCGGCTGCCGGGGGCGATCCCGGACGTGGTGCGTGAGGCCCACGCGCTCCGCCTGCTCGAGCTGGCAGAGATGCACGCTGGCGCCGCCGGACGTCGCGCCGAGCACACGCACCAGGGCATCCCGGTGATGGTCGAGTGGTTGCCGTCGCTGAAGGCGCGCGACGACACGCGCGCGCTCGCGGTCGAGATCGAGCAGGTCGTCGAACGCTGGCCGGAGATCGACTTCCTCGACGACGGGATCGTGCACAGCGACTTTCACCATCGCAACTATCTGGCGATCGGCGACGAAGTGACGGGCGTGTTCGACTGGGAGCTGGCGGGCGTCGGGGACTGCCGCCAGGACCTCGTCACGCTCGCGTTCTGGTCGGCGCTGCTGCCCGACCAAATCCCGCCTCCCGTCGCGTCGCTGATCCTCGCCCAGGTGCGCGAGCGCTGCCCGCCCGAGATCCTGGCGTTCTTCGCCGCGCGACAGGCCCTGCTGCAGCTCGACTTCGACCTGCGGAACCACCCGGAGTTGCTCGCGCGTCTCGTGCCGGGCATCGAGCGCACGATCGCCACGTGGTGGCGCGGATAATCAGTCAGTTGAGTCGCGTCAGGCGGCGAGCGGAGGCTGCTCGAGTCTCTGCTCGGCGTTCGCCCAGAGGTCTTCGAGGGTCTCGCCGTCTCCCGGGTAGCAGCTCAGGCCGACGATGACGTTGTCGACGCCGGCGCGAAGCCGTTCCGCCAGCCGTGTCGCCCTGTCGGGGTCCGCCTCCGTGGCGATGAAGGCATAGCGCCCGTGGCCCAGGTACCCCACGACGTCCGTCGCGCGCAGCCGCGTCTGGAGCCACCGTGAGATGTCCGCGTCCGCCTGCCAGCGTTCGTCGCCAACAGGCGCTGTTGACGAGAGCATGCCGATTGCGAACTGCCGCCCGTAGCGCTTCGCGCGCAGGCGCTCCTCTTCCCCGCGGAGCAGCAGGTACCACTTCGCGTACAGGCCGGTGTCCTGGTCATAGATCGCGAGCTTGCGCCCGGACTCCACTTCGCGCGCGACGCGAGAGACCAGGTCGTCGGAGGAGGTCTCGCGCGTCTCAGCGATCGATGCGGTCAGCTCCGCGCAGATCGGGAACGCACCACCGATCGCCGCCAGCGCGGCGAGCACGTGCAGGCCGAACATGGATGCCACGATCGAGACGCAGATGCACGCAAGGCCGAACGCCAGTAATGCGACCGCGCGGACGGAGCGCTTGTTGGCGTTGGTCGGAGGAAACGGCAGCATGCGCATCGGCGAAGCGCTCCCGCGGCGTGGTCGGCTGTGTGGGCCGCGAACTGATTGTCGTCGGGCCGCCGCGCAACTTCCGTAGGCGTTTCCCTGATTGTGGGATCAGAGCGACGTCGAACCGATCACGGACGCCACCGCCAATATGCTGACATCGAGGCTTACTGCGTCGTCGCCGCGAGGCGTGGCACGGTTGGCTATTCGGGTCGCGCCGCCATCGCGATCAGATCGAACAGATCGACGCGCCCATCTCCGTTCGCATCGTGGAGCGCCGCGAGGTTCCCGCGTAGCACAGCCTGAACGGTCCGAAGGAGCCCTCCGAGAGCTTGCGGCGCGCCCGTGACCGGCAGCGATTGGGACGACAGCCCCGAACCCTGGGCCGCCGCGGCACCCCGACACTTCCGCCCGTGACAGGGTGTGGCGGTTGCCGTGCGCGTCGCTGTGCGCGTGGCGGTCGAAGTCGGCGTCGACGTCGGTGCCGGCGTGTTCGTCGATGTGGGCGTGTTGGTCGACGTCGCTACCGGGGTGTTCGTTGCCGTCGGCGTGTTCGTGGACGT
>CAZAPT010000031.1:0-38032 GCA_964487335.1 uncultured Dehalococcoidia bacterium | reverse complement strand
GTCGCGAAGCTGATCGACGAGTTCCACAAGCTGCCGGGCATCGGGCCGAAGAGCGCGCAGCGGCTGACGTACCACCTGCTGCGCATCCCGCCGGACGACGCGCTCGCGCTGGCGCAGGCGATCGTCGAGCTGAAGGAGCGCACGGTGCTGTGCTCCGTCTGCCAGAACGTCACCGAGACCGACCCGTGCGACATCTGCCGCGACGAGAGCCGCGACCGCGGGCTGATCTGCGTCGTCGAGGAGCCGCTGGACATCCTCGCGCTCGAGCGCACGCGCGGGTATCACGGGCTGTACCACGTGCTGCACGGCGTGATCTCGCCGATGGACGGCATCGGCCCGGACGACCTGAAGATGAACGAGCTGCTGGCGCGGCTGCGTGGTGGTGCGGTGCGGGAGCTGATCATGGCGACGAACCCGAACCTCGAAGGCGAAGCGACGTCGATGTACATCGGCCGGCTTGTGGGGCCGCTGGGTGTGCGCGTCACGCGGCTCGCACGCGGCCTGCCGATGGGCTCTGATCTCGAATATGCCGATGACGTGACGTTGTCGAGGGCGCTGGAGAATCGGCAAGAGGTCTAGCTCACGGTGGGATGTCGCGCGGTATGGCGCGCTAGGGCGTGGGTGAGCCGAACCCTTTCTCGCACTCCTCTCGGATGATCTGGAGCTCCCGGTCCGCGGACGCCACGTCGGTTTCGTCAGGCGCCGGAGTCAAGGTACGCAAGACAAAGGGAATGAGTTTGTCTGGCGGTATTCGCACGCTCTGTGCACAGACGGTTGCCCATGTAGAGGGGCTGCGAGTGAATCCTGCTCGAAGTTCGTCTCGCGCCTGCCTTTCGGTATAGACCGTGCCCTGAAATTCCAGCGTGGCCGCGCCCCCGGAACACCCAACCAGCAATGCTGTCGCCGTTAGCACGGAGTGCTTCAACACGAAGCAAGAATACACGCGATGAATAGCGGTGTGGTGCTGGCTAGAGTGCGCCGTCAGCACGTACCATCTGCCCGATGCCCAAACGCAACCATCTGCTCGTGACGCCGGTGCCGCAGAGCGTGGAGCTGCGCGGCGGGTGGCACACGCTTCGCAAGGACCGGTCGATCATCCTCTTCTCCGATGCGATCGCGCACGGGCTGACGGCGGCGAAGACGCTGCAGTCCGCGCTCGAGCGCTACGCCGGCGTGCGGTGGGAGATCCGCGGCGCTTCGAGCGTGGCGGAGAGCGAGGGCGTCGTCGCGGTCATGGACGCGAAGGCGGCGAAGAAGCGCGAGAGCTATCACCTGACCATCGGCGACGAGCGGATCGCGATCGTGGCGCACGACGCGGCGGGTCTGGCGCATGCGTTCTCGACGCTGGTGCAGCTCCTTCGACAATTCGGGAAGCGGCTGCCGCAGCTGCACATCGAAGACCATCCGGACTTTGCGCACCGTGGAGTGATGCTGGACATCAGCCGCGACAAGGTGCCGACGATGGAGACCGTGTACGGCCTCATCGACATGCTGGCGGAGTGGAAGGTCAACCAGTTCCAGCTTTACATGGAGCACACCTTCGCCTACCAGCAGCATCGCGCGGTGTGGAAGGACGCGTCGCCGTTCACCGGCGAGGAGATCCTGGCGCTCGACGCGTACTGCCGTGAGCGGCACGTCGAGCTGGTGCCGAACCAGAACAGCTTCGGGCACATGGCGCGGTGGCTCGACAGGAAGCCATACAACGACTTCGCCGAGGCGCCGAACGGCGCAACGGGGTGGTGGGGGCGCCTGCCGCCGTTCTCGCTCGACCCGGCGGACCCGCGGTCGCTGCGGCTCATCGACGGGCTGTACGCCGAGCTGCTGCCGCACTTCCAGAGCCGGCTGCTGAACGTCGGCTGCGACGAGACGTTCGACCTGGGGCAGGGGAAGAACAAGGAGGACGTCGAGGCGCGCGGGGAGCCGCGGGTGTACCTGGACTTCCTGCTGAAGATCGCGGCACTGTGCGAGAAGTATCAGCACCGGATGATGTTCTGGGGCGACATCATCATGAAGCAGCCGGAGCTGATCTCCGAGATCCCCCGCGACGTGATCGCGCTGGAGTGGGGCTACGAGCACGACCATCCGTACGACGCGGACGGCCGCGCCTTCGCATCGGCGGGGTTGCCGTTCTACGTGTGCCCGGGCGCCGGCGGATGGATCTCGCACATCGGGCGCACCGACAACACGGTCGCGAACATCCAGAACGCCGTGCGCAGCGGACGGAAGCACGGCGCGATCGGCGTGCTGAACACGGAGTGGGGCGACAACGGCCACATGCAGCCGCTAAGCGTCGCGTGGCTCGGCTTCATGTACGGCGCGGCGATGAGCTGGTCGGGGCGGCCGAGTGCCAACATGGACATCGCCGGCGCGCTGAGCCTGCACGCCTTCGACGATCCGTCCGGCATCAGCGGGGGCGTGGCGTACGACCTGGGAAACGCGTACCAGATCAACGGCGCGAAGACGCGCAACGGCTCGCTGCTGTCGCAGCTCTACTTCCTGCCGCTCGAGAACGACTGGCCGATGCATCGCGCGCGGCCCGGCGGGTTCGACGACACGTCGGAGCAGCTCGAGGCGTCGATCGCGAAGATGTCGCCTGAGCGGATGCGCCGCTCCGATGCGCAGCTCGTTGTCGAAGAGCTGCGCTGCGCGACGGAGCTGGCGGGCATCGGCGCGGCGATCGGCGCGGCGAAGTACGCGCGGGCGAACGGCGGGACGGCGCGGCAGGTGCGGACCGGGTTCCGATCGGCCGCCAAGCGCATCGATGCCCTGCTGCCGGAGTACGAGCGGCTGTGGCTGGCGCGGAACCGGCCGGGCGGGATGGGGGACAGTGTGGGGCGGCTGGCGGATCTGGCGGGGATGTTGAAGGCCGGTGTCACTAGCCGATCATGACTTCTCGGACCGCCGCGGTCGCGCGTCAGGATCGTCTAGGATCCGGGCGCACCCGATGACCAATCCCCGCCATCCGGTATAGCTCTTCACAGTGACCGGGCCGCGCGGCGGGGTTTCATGGGCGACTACAGACAAGACGTCGGGCGACGGAAGGTCCGCATGTTTGGCCGATACGATCGTCCAGCGCGCGAGTGGATCGTTTTTGGCCATGTGTTTCGACAACCAATCGGTCCCGGGGTAAGTCTGCCGGTACGGCTCTCCCCCCTCGTCGATCAATTCGACGATGGGCTGAGACCCTAACCGGTGCTCGCTAATGCCAAGTGTGCGGAAACGAGCCCGTCGGCCATCTGCGAGAAGCAGCGTGAAGATGTCTCCTGGAGCGACGGGGCTTCGTATCGGCCGCGGACGGCGGAGCTTAACCGGAGCACGTTGAGGGCCGACGATTTTAGACCGCAGGTTCTCCAGCGCCGCCTTCCGCTTGCGCGCATCCCCTGTCTCGGCCCAGAGATGAAGATCAGCGCCGCCGTCGATCGCCTCGAGAGCGCGGCGACGTACATCGGGCTGAAGATGGCCGAGTTGAGTTTGGCAGGCTGCCAAGCCCGTCCAGAACGATGTCGCTTCGTCGGGATCAATGGTCGCGTCGCCGAACCGACGAATGACCTCCGCGGTGGCTGCCTCACTGCTCAGGCGGTCCTCCACCAGTTCGCGGTACGCGGCACGGACATCGCTCGCGATGTCGTTACTGAAGATCCCGGGACCCCAGGCACCCATACCTTCGCCTTAGCATCGGTGTGACAGTGAACAGGATAACGGCGGCGTCTACGCTCCGCCGCAGCTGGCAGCGTAACCGCCGCACTGCTGGGCTGCTGGTATTCGCCGCGGGCATCGTGCTCGTCGTCGAATCACTTCGGGAGCAAGGCACCGATCGCGGGTCTGATATTCTGACTTCAGAGCCAGATTCCCGCCCCCTTCGGAGGAGCCCCGCATGTCGACGAAATCGAAGGTCGCCGTCCTGTTCACGAAGCCGGAGACGGTGCTCGAGGACTACGAGCGCCTCATGCACCTGGCCGACGTCAAGCAGTACCTCGACCCTTCGGCGACGACTATCCTCAAGGACAACATCTCCTGGCACTTCCCCTTTCCCTCGGCCAACAGCACGCCCTGGCAGCTCGAGAGCGCCATCGTGACGCTGCGGAATGCGGGATTCGACGACCTGGTCTGCGTGCAAAACAAGACCGTCGTGACGGACGCCTTCAAGGGCGAGGACCTGAACCACTACGTGCCGGTCTTCCGGCACCACGACATCCCGGTGAAGTTCAACTTCCGCGACGAGGACATGACGTGGGAGGTGTATCGGCCGAAGCGCAAGATGCTGGTGCTGGACAAGATCTTCCCGGACGGGATCAAGATCCCGGAGTACTTCCACGGCAAGAACATCGTCCACCTGCCGACGGCGAAGTGCCACATCTACACGACGACGACCGGCGCGATGAAGAACGCGTTTGGCGGGCTGCTGAACACCAACCGGCATTACACCCACAGCCACATCCACGAGACGCTGGTGGACCTGCTGGCGATCCAGAAGGAGATCCACACGGGCATCTTCGCGACGATGGACGGGACGTCGGCGGGGAACGGGCCCGGCCCGCGCATCATGGAGCCGGTGCAGAAGAACGTGATCCTCGCGTCCGGCGACCAGGTGTCGATCGACGCCGTCGCGGCGAAGATGATGGGCTTCGACCCGATGTCGATCCAGTACATCCGCGTGGCGCACGAGCAGGGCCTGGGTATCGGCGACCCGCGCGAGATCGAGATCGCGGGCGACGACGTTTCGGGCGAGTCGTGGGGCTTCCATGTCGGCGGGACGCTGCACAGCTTCATGGGCTACCTGGCGTGGTTCGGGCCGACGAAGGTGCTGCAGAAGGCGATCTTCCACACGCCGCTGGTGCACGCGACGAACCTGTTCTCCGAGGCCTTCCACGACTACTACCACTGGCCGCTGAAGGAGCGGAAGATCTACGAGCGCTGGCGCGAGACGACCCCGTGGGGTCAGCTGTTCGCGAAGTACGCCGCCGAGGGCGCGCAGGCGCCATCGACGGCGCCGGTTGCGGCGGCGTAGTATTCATCGTCCTATCCGGAAAACGACGAAGGCGGTGGCACGATGACCATCGACGCTGAGGAATCCGCATCCGCGAAGCCGGTGGCGACGGGCGTGGGTCTGACGCCGCTCGACCCGGCGTTCGCGCGCGACCCGCAGCCGGCGCTCGACGACCTGCGCGAACGCGAGCCGGTGCATCACGACACGCAGTTCGAGCGCTGGGTCCTCACGCGCCACGACGACGTCGACGCGCTGCTGCGCGACCGCACGCTGTCCGTTGACCCGCGGAAGGCGAAGCCGGGCACGTACATGCACACGATCCTCGTGCTGAACGGCGCCGAGGACGGGACGCGCCAGCCGAGCATCCTCTTCCTCGACCCACCCGAGCACACGAAGCTCCGCGGCATCGTCTCGAAGGCGTTCACCCCGAAGGCGATCGAGGAGATGCGGCCGCGGATACAGCAGATCATCGACGAGCTGCTGGACGCAGTCGAAGGGCAACCGTCGTGGGACCTGATCGCGTCGTTCGCGGGCCCGCTCCCGACGATCGTGATCGCTGAGATGCTGGGCGTGGATCCGGCGGACCGCGCCGACTTCAAGCGCTGGTCGGACGACGGCGTGATGTCCTTCGATCCGACGATAACGCCCGAGATGCGACAGCGTGTCGTTGACTCATCGGCGGAGCTCGACGCGTACCTTCGGCGCGCGGTCGCCGATCGTCGGGCGGCGCCGCGCGACGACCTCATCAGCGCGATGATCGCGGCCGAGGACGACGACGGCGAGCGGCTGACGGACGATCAGCTCGTCACGATGTGCGGCCTGCTGCTGGCGGCGGGCAACGTGACGACGACGGACCTCATCGGCAACGGCGTGCACGCGCTGCTGTCGCATCCGGAACAGTTCCTGATGCTTCGAGAGCAGCCGGAGCTGATCCGCAACGCCGTCGAGGAGATGCTGCGCTACGACAGCCCGGTGACGGAGACCGGCCGCATGCCGATGTCGGACACGGCGATCGACGGATGTCCGGTACACACGGCGGAGTCGGTCGTGCCGCTGCTACACGCGGCGAACCATGATCCGGCGGTGTATCCGGAGCCGCACAAGTTCGACGTCACGCGGCAGGACACGCACCACCATTCGTTCGGCGGCGGCGCGCACTTCTGTCTCGGGGCGCCGCTCGCGCGCGTCGAAGCCCAGATGGCCATCGGGACGTTGGTGCGCCGCTTCCCGGCGCTGCACGTCGCCGCCGAGCCGTTGCAGTACCGGACACTGCCGGGGTTCCAGGGCTTCGCGCGGCTGACCGTCGAAGCGTAGCCGCTAGCGGTTCGGGACTGCTCCGCTCACGCAGAACACCGGCGTGTCGATGACTTCCGGCGGAAGCACTTCCGGACATTCATCGGCGTTCGGCCACTCCGAAACCTGCGCCAGAAGCGTGTAGTTGTGGCCGTCCGACGCGTACCAGTACGGCTGCATCCCGCTGGTCGTGTGCAGTCCGCCGCCGTGCGCGACGACGACGAGGCAGCCGCGATTGCCCATGTCCACGCAGAACGGCGACCATGCGCCCCAGGTCGTCGGATACTCACCCGCGAAGTTCGCGTAGGCGTCGAGCGCGTCGCGGAGCTCGCCGAGGTCGAGCTTGCGCCTCGAGTCGAGGAGCATGCCGGCCACATCGGGCCCTGAGGTCTCGGCGCTGACGCCACCGGCGCGCTCCGAGTCGGACAGCGGGAGCGGACGGATCATCACGCTGCGGTTGGTGTGGCTCCCGCCGGTGATGCCGGCGTACATGACGCCGAGGGCGATGAGCGCGGCCACGGACGCCAGCATCAGGTAGACCGAGTAGCGGCTGTCCTGCCTGTGCGGGAGGCCCGCCATCGTGCTGGGCGGGACTTCGCGCTGGGATCGCACGGGCGAATCGCTGGAACGGGCGTCGCCCGCTGGCGTCGCGACGAGGGCGATCGTCGGGAGCTGGAGAAGACGCCCCATTTCGCGCTGGCTCTGGTGCGGCGCGGGCAGGGGGAGCCGTGAGCGGTGTGGGGCCGGGCGAAGGCGCCACGACTTCATCATCATGGCGACGAAGAATCCGGCGGCGAGCAGGAGCTGGAAGATCGCGACGTTGGGGCCTCGGGACATGATGGCGTCGCCTCCTCCCGGGAGTGTCGGGCGGCGGCGGGGTGCGGCGGCATCGGGCGGGGGCGTGATGTGCAGGGTAAGGGCGCCTACGGGGATTCCTGATGGGGTTCGGGCGCGATCCCTCGGTGCCGAGTCGCAGCGATGTTGCGCTGAGGGTTACTTAGGCGAGCCGCCGGGGACGTGGACCGGTTCCATCTCTTCGGCGACGTTGAACTGGCGGACGAGGCGGAAGAAGCGGCGGTCGACCGTCCGGTTATGGCCGACGACTTCGGTGAAGGGCACGGGCACCATCTCGAGGCCCTGGATCGCGGTCATGACGCCCGTGCGCCCTTCGTGCAAGTAGTCCACTGCGGTCGCGCCCATGCGCGTCGCGAGCACGCGGTCGAACATCGACGGAGTGCCGCCGCGCTGCACGTGGCCGAGCACCGTCACGCGCGCCTCGACGCCGGTCCGCGCTTCGATCGCCTCGGCGAGGCGCGTGCCGATCCCGCGCGTCGCGAGCAACACGTGCCCGAACTGATCCACGTTTGACGATGTCGGCGACTCGATGCCCTCGACATGCGCGCCCTCGGCGACGACGATGATGCTGAATCGCCGGGACTCCATGCGGTGCTGCACGTGGCGCACGGCGCGGTCGATGGAGATCGGCTCCTCGGGGATGATGATCAGGTCCGCGCCCCCGCCGACGCCGCCGAGCATCGCCAGCCAGCCGGCGTCGCGGCCCATGACTTCGACGACCATCACACGCCGGTGTGACTCCGCCGTCGTGTGCAGGCGGTCCAGCGCCTCGCCGACGATCGCGCCGGCGGTGTCGAAGCCGATGCAGTAGTCGGTGTGCGGCACGTCGTTGTCGATGGTCTTCGGCACGCCGACGACGGCAAAGCCGCGCTCGGAGAGCTTCGCCGAGACGCTGAGCGTGTCGTCGCCGCCGATGGTGATGAGACCCTCGATGTCGCGCCGGCGGAGGTTCTCCTCGACCTGGCGCATCTCGTCCTCGCTGCGCGCGGGGTTGGTGCGCGAAGAGCCGAGGATCGTGCCGCCGAGGTGGAGGATGCCGCCGATCTCCTCGCCGGTCAGGACTTGCGCGTTGCCTTCGCCGAGGAGGCCCGCCCAGCCCTCGCGGAAGCCCAGGACCTCGTCGTGGAGCATCCACGCGCGGTGAGCGATGGCGCGGATGGCCGCGTTCAGGCCCGGGCAGTCGCCTCCGCCGGTGAGCACGCCGAGTCGCATCTTTTGTCGGGGCTCCTTCGGGCGTCGTTCTCTCGGGGTACAGGATATTGCATCGGGAATGGCCTGTTGGCCGAGGCAAACGCGAAGGTATTAGGCGCGGATTCGGCTAGCCAATGGCGCCGGCGATGAGCAGCCGGAGGCCGAGGGCGACCATGGCGAGCACCAGCAGGCGCGCGATCAGCGGGCCGTGCAGCCGCTGCGCGAGGCGAGCCCCGACCTGCGCGCCCGGGATCACGCCGGCAGAGAGCAGGGCGGCGCGCACGAGGTTTATGCCAGCGAGGTCGCCGCTCCAGAGATGGACGCCGGTACCTGCGCCGGACATGAACATCAGCACGAAGTGGGACGTCGCGACGGCGACGTGCACCGGGAAGTGCAGCAGCGTGATCATGATCGGCACGTGGATCACGCCGCCGCCGATCCCGAGCAGGCTGGACACGAAGCCGACCGCCGCGCTGTAGGCGATGCCCTGCCAGGCGTTGTAGGAGTATCGAAACGTCTCGCCTTCTGCGGCGTGCATGGTGCGCGTCACGACGCCGCGGCCTCGCAGCGGCTCGCGCATGAGCGTCGTGCGTCCGACACCCCACAGCGTGTAGGCGGCAAGGCCGAGCAGCAGCACCGCGAACAGCAGATCGAAGGTGCGCCGCGGCACGACGCCGACGAGAAACGCACCCGCGATCGCTCCGGGGATGGACGCGGCGGCGAACATCAGGCCGGTAAAGTAGTCGATGCGCCGGAGGCGGGCGTACGCCAGCGAGCCGGACGATGCGTTCACGAAGACGACCGCGAGCGAGATCGAGGTAATGCTCGACGGCGACTGGTCCGGATAGATGAGCAGGAGCGCCGGCACGAGCACGAAGCCCCCGCCGGCGCCGACCAGCGTCCCGTACGCCCCAATGGCGAAGCCGAGCGGGATCAGCAGCAGTTCGAGCAGCGACAATCGATGAGCTTTCGCTACGCATCATCCGATGCACCGGGGCGATCCCGCATAGCGTAGGGAGCGCGTCGCGCTGGCGATAGATGCACCAAGCCGGTAGGAAATGTCATCTATGGCTGAAGCACAAAGCGTGGCAGGGCGGATCGACTGGGCGTCGGTGCGAGCTGAATTCCCTGTCGCCGAGCGCTGCATCTACCTCAACACCGGGTGGTCGGGGCCGCAGTCTCGGGCCGTCGTGCGGGCGTTCGAGCAGCGGGCCGAGCGCGAGGCCTTCGACGGACCGTCGATGATCGACGTCCGGCACGAGAAGGCGCTGCTCGTCCAGGCGGGGCGCCGCGCGTTCGCTTCGATGATCGGCGCGGACGAAGACGAGGTCGCCGTCGGCTACACGACGACCGAGGGCGTGAACACCGTGCTGCGCGGGCTGGGGCTGGGGCTGGGCGACGAAGTGCTCACCTGCAACCTCGAGCACAACGCTGTGATGGTGCCGTCGTACATGTCGCGGCTCCGCGACGGCGTCGAGCTGAACATCGTGCGCTTCTCGTCGGACGAGACGGCGTCGGAGATGCTCGATACCTTCGAGCAGGCGATATCGCGGCGCACGAAGCTGCTGGTGCTAAGCCACATCTCCTACAACCGCGGCACGCTGCTGCCGATCCGCGAGATCTGCGAGCTGGCGCACAGCCGCAGCGCGCTCGTGTGCGTCGATGCCGCGCAGTCCGTCGGGCAGATTCCCGTCGACGTAAACGCGATGGGCGCCGACTTCATGGCACTGCCCGGCCATAAGTGGCTGCTGGCGCCCGACGGAGCGGCGGCGCTTTATGTCCGGCGCGAGCACATCGAGCGGCTGCAGCCGCTGGCGGTGGTGCACGGCGCGAACCGCCAGTACGACTACGAGGGCCACTTCGAGCACGCGTCGGACACGATCCACAAGTTCGAGCTGACGACGCACAGCGGGCCCGTGCTGGCCGGGCTCGTGGAGTCGGTCGGCGAGCTGCAGCGCATCGGCATGCCCGTGGTGGCGGCGCGCTGCCGCGAGCTGGCCGACCGCTTCGTCGAAAGCGCACGGCGGATCGACGGTGTACGCCTCACATCGCCGCTCGACGCTTCGGTGCGGAGCGCGATCATCACGTTCACGATCGGCGACCTCAACCCAAGCGAAACATGCGCCGCGATGTGGGTGGCGGGGAAGATCGTCGCGCGGGTGTGCAACGACAAGCGCGTACGCGTCTGCTTCCACATCTTCAACGACGAGTCGGACGTGGACCGCACGCTCGAAGTCCTCGAGCAGATCGCGCGCCACGGGCTGCCGGCGGGGACGCCGCCGGAGGCGGAGTACAAGGCGCAGCTATTGGAGTCGGAGGATTAGGGAGCGATCCGCAGCGTTACTACCCGGAACGGCGCGCCGTATGTCCACGCCCACCGCCATATCACCGAGGATCACATGAGCGAAACGTCAATATTCAGGGAGGCTGAAGCTGCGGGCAGAGCGGCATGGCCAACAGGATTGAGGTTCGATGGCGACAAGGACGAGCCCGAACTATATACGGTTCGCTTGCAGGCAAGAAACAATGGGTGGCCTGTTCTGTCGCGCGGCAGGATTGTAGTGTTCGCCGAGCTCAGCCTCGCGAAAAAGGCACTCGAAATTGATGATGATCCGTCGTTGCGGGGATCGGTGTTGCCTCCGCTAAACGTCGACGAGACGGACATTTACGACGTCGCGGACTGCCTGACGACCGTCGATGACGGTGAGGTCGACACCTCCCACGAACTGCTTGACTACCTGAACCTTCTGTACGACTTGGTGGGTGCTACGAAGCTGAACTATCCGCGACGGTATCGGAAGGTTCTTTACGACCTGGCGGATCATTTGACATTCGAGCACGAATTCGCGAGTTATCTCAACCGTAGTCGCGTAGGGCGCGTCACGATACGTAACGCCATTCTGTGGAGTCTTGGCGCGGTGCTGGCGCAGTCCACCTTCATTGCGGGCTGATGCCGTCCGGAAAGCCGCGCCTCGCACTCACGCCTACCCGATCAGCGGCTCATGCGTAATGATCCCCGCCATCGGAAAGTCGATGAGCTTCTTCGAGTCGCCGTCGCAGAAGAAGTGCGGATGCGTGTCGGCCGTGCCGCCGAGAATGTGCAGCGACACTCCCGCCTCGTCCCCTGCCGCCTTCACGCGATGAAACCCCTCGAGCGGCGGCCGCAGGTACGTGATGGTGCCGGCGGGCGAGTAGATCTTGTCCGTCTGGCGCAGCTCGCAGCCCTGGCCGATCGCGATGTGATCCGGCGTCTCGTCACGCGCGTACTTCGTCTCTTCGTCCACGCCGGCGAGAATGCCGATCACACCCCACGCGCCGTGAAAGTGCACGCCGCTGCTCGTCCCCTGCGGGAACACGACGGAGATGATGAAGAACTCGCCGTCCGGGTCGGTGTAGAGCAGGTGTCCGCACGCGCGGCCATCGCAGGGCTCGCGGTACTTCTGTGGGAGAGGGTCCGGCTGCTCCATCCATCGGCGCACGAACGGCGTGATCTGCTCGCACCGCGCTTCGTCCGACGGTTCGGCGCGGACGACCCGTTTGACATCGTCGACGAGAGCGCGCAGATCGTAGGCCGCCGTCGTCATGCCGTCACCTGTTCGCCCAGGCGATGCGCTCGTCCACGCGGCGGCGCATGCTGTGCTCGACGGGCCGGAAGCCGCTGCTCTGCCAGAACTTCGCGCCCTGCAGGTTGGCCGACGCGAAGTGCAGCGCGATGTGCTCGTAGCCCTGCTCGCGCGCCCACTCGACACCCTTCGAGAGGATGGCGCTGCCGACGCCGCCGAAGCGCGATGCCTCGCTGACGATGCCCTGGAACAGGTAGATCGTCTTCTCGGGGATGGTCGGCGGGTTCAGGAAGAACGGCTGCATGAAGCTATTCATCCCGACCGCGCGGCCGTCATCGTAGGCGATCCAGTGCGCGTTCGCGGCGGGATCGGTCAGCAGGTTCTTCTGGAAGTCGTGCCCGGCGACGTCGCCCTCGCGCATGTACGGGTTGAAGATCGGCGAGCGCGCATGATACAGCGTCAGCTCTTCGGCGAGGTTGAAGACGATCTCGACGTCCTCGGCGGCCGCCTGGTGGAGCTGCACCGACGCCGGGGCGCGCTCGACCGGCGCGACGTCGCGGATCGCGCACGTGAGCGTGCGGCCGAAGCCCAGCGATGCCCAAGCTTCGAGCGACTCGGCGTCCGAGGCGGGGATCGCGACGGCGTGGTCGAAGTAACCGTCGGCGACGAACTGCTCCGCCAGCGTGCCGTACATCGCCCGGTACGCGTCGTGCTCGTAGCCGGCCTTCGCGGCGAGCGCGGTGTACGGGATCGTCGCGCCGCGCGGCGGGAAGAAGCTCGAGAGCATGTGCGTCGGCGGGATGTTCTGCGGCGTCATGATCGCGAAGCCGACGACGTCGCTGCCGTCCTTCGCGATGACCCCGCGCCATCCCGGCTGCTCGAACGCGCGCTCGATCTGGGCGCGACAGGGAGCCGGATCGTCGAACGACGCCGGGAACAGCGGCTCACGCTCGCGGTCGCGCTTGTGGCGATCGGCGTAGAGCTGGGCGGCGGTATCGAGGTGGCGGTCGCGGTTGAACGTATCGACCGAGAGGGCCATAGTGCGGCGATGATATCGCACCGTAGTGCGAGGCACACCTTCAATTCGGGCGGCGCCAGGATCGGGGCGATGGAGGGCAGCCGATGACGCACGAAGACATCGCGTGGATGCCGGCGACGGAGATGCTCGCCGCGTTCCGGGCGAAAAAGCTCTCGCCCGTAGAGGTCGCGCAGGCGCTGCTCGACCGCATCGATGCCGTGAATCCCGCCGTGAACGCGTACTGCCTCGTGACGCCGGAGATGGCGATGGGCGCGGCGCAGGAGGCGGAGGCGGCGTACCATCGCGGCGAGCCGGCGGGCAGCCTGTGCGGCGTGCCGGTGTCGGTGAAGGACCTCTTCGACGTGCAGGGGCTTCCGACCACGAAGGGCTCGGTGCTGTACAGGGACCGCGTGGCGAAGGGCTACGAGTACTCCGCGAAGCGGCTGATCGACGCGGGTGGCGTGCACCTGGGCAAGACGAACACGCCGGAGTTCGGGTTCCAGCCGACGACCGAGAACAAGCTCTTCGGCGCGACGCGCAACCCGTGGGACACGGCGCGCACATCGGGCGGTTCGAGCGGCGGGAGCGCATCGGCGGTGGCGGCTGGGCTCGGGCCGATCGCGCTCGGCAGCGACGGCGGTGGCTCGATCCGCATCCCGGCGTCGTTCTGCGGCGTCTTCGGCATCAAGCCGACGTACGGACGGGTGCCGCGCAACCCGGGTGGCTGGGCGACGATGACGCATCGCGGGCCGGTCACGCGCACGGTGTCCGACGCAGCGCTCCTGCTCGACGTCATCGCCGGGCATGAGCCGGAGGATCCGTACTCCGTGCCGGACTATCCGGGATCGTTCCTCGACGAAGTCGATCGTGGCGTAGAAGGGTTGCGCGTGGCGTGGTCGGCGGACCTGGGGTACGCGCTGGTCGACCCTGAGGTGCGCGACATTTGCGAGGCGGCGGCGAAGCGCTTCGCTTACTTTGGCTGCATCGTCGAGGAAGCGTCGCCGAAGATCGCGAACCCGCAGGCCGACCTCACATTCATTACCATCGCCGCTTCGACCGACGCGGTCTGGCTCAGCGCGCTGTCGGAGGATGAGCTGGCTCAGACCGGCGAGACGGCGCACAACTTCCTGCAGTTTGGGCGGCAGGCCACCGGCATGGACGTCGCGCGCGCGAACGATCGGCGGATGGCGGTGTGGCACGAGATGCAGCGGTTCCACACGACATACGACCTGCTGCTGACACCGACGCTCTCGGTGACCGCATTCCCCATCGGCGAGCCGCCGAAGTTCGTCGGCGGCAGCGAGGTCGAGTTCCCGCCGTTCGGCTGGTCGCCCTACACCATGCCGTTCAACCTCACCGGCCAGCCGGCGGCGTCGGTGCCGTGCGGGTTCGACTCGAAGGGACTGCCGGTCGGGCTGCACATCGTCGGGCGCGCGTTCGAGGACTCGACGGTGTTGCGGGCGTCGCACGCGTTCGAGCAGGCGCAGCCATGGGCGGCGAAGCGTCCGTCGGTCGGCGCGGTTATGTCGCGCTGATGCGGCGTTCGCATAGCGCACAACGAACGTCCGATACCCTTCGCGCGTGAAGAGCGTCGACCTCGTCATCCCCTGCTACAACGAAGAGCGCGTGCTCGCGGAGAGCGTCGAGAAGCTGCGCGCGTGGTGCGGGGAGCACCTGCAGGCGTACCGCTGGCGCATCGTCATCGCCGACAACGCGTCGACGGACGGGACGCTCGCCGTGGCGGAGCGGCTCGCTGCGGACGACGCCGACGGCGTGCGTGCGCTGCACCTCGACCGCAAGGGCCGCGGGCGAGCGCTCAAGCGCGCGTGGCTCGAGAGCAGCGCCGACGCGATGTGCTACATGGACGTCGATCTCTCGACGGACCTCTCGGACATTACGCCGCTGCTATCGGGCGTGCTCGAAGAGGGCTTCGACCTGGCGTACGGCTCGCGCGTGGCGGGCGCATCCGATGTGAAGCGATCGCTGAAGCGCGAGATCAACTCCCGCGGCTACATCACGCTCATCAAGCTGCTGTTCTGGACGAAGTTCTCGGACGCGCAGTGCGGCTTCAAGGCGATCACGCGCGACGCGGTGCAGAAGCTCCTTCCGCAGGTGCGCGACAGCGAGTGGTTCTTCGACACCGAGCTGCTGATCCTGGCGGAGAAGGCGGGCTACCGGCTGAAGGAAGTGCCGGTGAAGTGGGTGGAGGATCCGGACTCTCGGGTGAAGTTTCCGCGGGACATCATCCGCATGGCGCGGGATCTGGTGCGGCTGCGGTTTCGGCGGGGTTCACCGTCTGGCGCTCAAGCGACCACCAACTCAACGTAGCTGGTACAGCGGGGACGCTGGCTTCCGAGTTGGAACCAGTGCACGACCGGGGACGACGCGGAGCGGGGGCGGCCCATGTTGACTGAACGGCAAGCGTTCGATGCGATGCGAAAGTTCCTAGAGGCCTACCATGGCCGGACAAGCTCGGATGACGTCGGTGCGTTGCTCAGTGATATGGAGTGGTCGTTGGATGGAAAGAGGACGTTTGATGCCGCAGCGTGGCTTGATTGGCTTGAGGCGGTTGAGTTCGTACTGGCACAAGAGCGGAGCCAGTCGTCGGAGTCGCCTGATGGCTGATCGTCTTAGAGTCGAGGGTGCGTCAGTCCGCACGTGGCCGCTTCAGCTCCTCCGGCGCAGCTCGCCCGTGAACTGCGCTTCCTACACCTCCACGTACACGTCGTCGCCTTCGACGCGCGTGGCGTACGACTTCACGCCGTTCTTCAGGAAGCCGGGGAACGTCGCGTCCATCAGCAGCTTGTACCAGGTGGGGTGGGTCACCCAGCCGGCCAGGCCGCCGTCGGTGACGTCGTACTTCACGCCGTGGAGCGGGCACTCGACGATCGTGCCGCAGAGGGTGCCGCGGTGGATGTGGCCCCGGAGGTGCGAGCAGCGGTCGCCGATGGCGTAGGCCTCGCCGTCCACGTTGGCGAGGAGGATCTCGACGCCCTTCGCCTTCACGCCCTTGATCGAGCCGGGCGGAACCTCGGACAGCCTGGCGACGCGCACGAATTCGGCCACGAACTCCCTCCGTCCGTCGAATCTGGAATGCCGGGCGGATTGTATCGAACGGCCGATCGAGGGGCTACGGCGGCCCGCCGGGTATCTCGGATTGCGGATTCGTCAGTCGTGCCGGGCGCGAAGGGCATGGCCCTCGTCGTATGCTGGAGGCAGGAGACGGATATGACCACTGACGATGATGAGTTCGAGGGCATCGACATCAGCGGGCCGTGGGGCGGCGTCCGCATTGGCTCTGGAGGTGTGCGCGTGGGCCGCGACTTCATCTACGACGAGGACCGCGAGGCGCGGGCGGCGCGCCGCCGGGTGCGCGACCAGCTCAACTTCTTCAAGAACCTGACGTATTTCGTGGTGATCGTCGGGGCGCTGGCGCTCATCGACTGGGCGACCGGCGGCGGCTGGTGGGTGCAGTGGCTGGCGGCGATCTGGGGCGGCCTGCTGGCGCTGCAGTTCGTGAGCATCTTCGCGGCGCCGGCGCTCTGGGGGAGGGACGTCGAGGAGCGGATGGTGCAGAGGGAGATGGAGCGTCGTCGCGGACGGGTCCATGTCAGCAACCCGCCGTCCGGCGCGCCTCCGCCGTCTGCGCCGCCATCGGTCGTCGAAGACGATTGACCCTCAGTCCGTCAACCTCAACACTGACCCGACTGCCTTAGAAGTGCGGAGAAGACTAACGTAGGGACAGGTCTTCAGACCTGTCCGTCCACTGCTGACCGACTGACGAACTGAAAGCCTGACGGACTTCATGCCCATCGAGATCACGCCGCACGTCACGAGCCTGCACGTCGACCTGTCGTGGTTCCCTCAACCGTACCCGCCGAACGTCTGGCTGATCCGCGACGGCGGCGAGGCGGCGCTCGTCGACGCGGGGTTCGCGGACGACGAGTCGTTCAACAAGCGCACGGAGATGCTTCGCGAGCTGGGCGTCGGCGACGTGAAGTACATCTTCATCACGCACCACCACTACGACCATTCGAGCGGCGGCCAGCGGCTGCGCGAAGCGACCAAGGCGCAGATCGTGATGCACCGCGACGAGGAGCCGCTACTGCTGTCGCCGGAGCTGGAGACAGGCGACGTCGAGATCCCGGAGGACCAGAAGGAAGCGCGCGAGCAGGCGAAGAAGTGGCGCGCGGAGGCGGCGAAGGCGGTGCCGGACGTGCGCGTAGGGGACGGCGACGTGCTGGAGGTTGGATCCCTGAAGCTGCGATGCGTGCACGCGCCGGGGCACACCGCCGGACACCTGTGCATCCTCCTCGAGGACGAAAGCGTGCTGTTTGCGGGTGACAACGTGCTGGGGGTGGGGACGGCCGCGATCTCGCCACCGCCGCACGGCGACATGGCTGAGTACGTGCGATCGCTGAAGAAAATGCAGGCGCTCGACGCCGCGGTGCTGGCGCCGGGGCACGGGCCGCTGGTGCGCGAGCCGAACCGCAAGCTGCAGGAGCTCATCGACCACAGGCAGCAGCGGGAGGACCAGATCGTCGGGCTAATCTCGGACGGCAAGCGCGACGTGAAGTCGCTCGTGAAGGCGATCTACCCGGAGCTGGACAAGCGGCTGCTCTTCATGGCGCAGGGCCAGGTGGTCTCGCACCTGCACAAGCTGCAGTCGGAGGGGAAGGTGCGGCTGGCGGGGACGGGCGAGGACACGCACGTCGTTTAACGGCCGAGCCGCTCTCCCTATCGTGCTTGACGTAGTCGAACTGCTCGCCCTACCGCGACCCCGGATGTAGGGACGGGTCTTCAGACCTGTCCGCCTCATTCGCGAACGCCGGCTGAGTCGAATACGACGATCAGGCAATCACAACCGCCGCCACGTAGGCGATGTCACGATGAGCAGCACCAGCCCCCATCCGAACGCGACCGCCTCGGCAAGCACGACGAACGGCCAGGGCGAATCCTTCGTCGCGAACCAGTACGTCAGCGAGATCACAACCGACAGCAGCGTGAGCGCGATAGCCGCCGCCAGCGTCTCTTCGGCGAGCGCGCGAAGCGTGCGCATCACGACGCCAGAATACCGAATGTGCGCGCACGCTTTCAGCGCGCCGCTACTTGTTGTTCGTGGCGCGGGCTTTCAGCCCGCGCTTTGGAGTGCCATCAGCCTGTACGACATCCGCCGCCCCTGCCCATACCATCGCCTCATGCGCACCTGCCTGCCGCTCCTCCGAAGCACCGACGCCACGCGAACATCGTCCACCATAACGTTTGATTGTTTTTCGCCGCAGTCAATCAAAACAATCAAAGAGCCGAATCTGGCAACGTCGCTGATCGACGCTCTCCAGATTCGACCCCTGCCAGTACTCGAAAAAACAAAGATCAATCAAACGCCCGACAGAAGCCGGCCAGCGGCGCGCGTTACCACGCCCCACCTACCGCGTTTCGAGCCAGACGCGGCCGACGTCGAAGCGGAAGCTTGCGACGAAGAGCGACTCCATGATCAGCGTGCCGTCGACGACGCGAATGCGGACCACCTGGCCTCGGAGTCGCGCGAGCGTGGCGTCGGGAAGCAGCTGGCTGCAGGGGATCTCGGCGTAGACCGTCTCCTTGCTGGTGACGATCGTCGTGATGCCGTCCTGGCAGGACATCCGCTCGAAGAAGTGCAGGCCATCGGCGACGTCACCGAGCACGATGTTGTGCTCGACGGTCTGTGCGGTCGGCGGGACTGCCGCAGGGCGGCTCGGAGTGGCGGTCGCGGCGGGCGTCGGCGCCTCGGTCGAAGTCGCCGCGACGACTGCAGCCGATGTCTGGTGGCGGTGATCCCAGGCGTGAGTCCAGAACGTCGCGAGCACGACGACGACGGTGGCGGTCCAGAACGCGAACAGGACGCTGAGGATCACCCCGAACTGCAGCCGCGACAGCCGCGCAATGTGGCGCCAGGGGTCCGGCCCGGGGTGGTGGTCCTCAGTCGTTGGGGTCGTCATCAGGGTTGTAGTCGGCAGATCTGGCTTGCGCGTCGAGGCGAGCGGTGAGAATGGACGGCATGCGCGGAGGGAATCCCTAGGGGATTACGAGCGAGTTCAGTCGACGGCTCACCTGATCGCCCGACGCGGTTCCGAGGCATCGCCCCACGATCATGGCGTGATCGCTACGTCGAACGGTCGATCGATGAAGTTGAGTCCCACCGCGTCCACATCTGGATCCAACTTGAGCGCATCGTGGACCGTCATCAGTTCATCCTCAGGAACCCGCACTAGCAAGTAGCGTAGGCTCAGCCCCGGAGTCACCCGCTCTTGAATGAGCTGGAGGTCGGAAGAGAAATCCATCAAGTGCGCGTTGTCGAACTCCAGATGAACAAGCAGGTAGATCTCGCCCCGTCTGCGTTCCGCGCCACTCGCCGAGCGAATGATAGGATCCTTTGCGATCTCTGCGGCCGGGTCGGAGCTTACCGGGAAGAGCGGCGGGCGAGGCGTGGCTATCGACGGGGACTTCGAACTGAAGGGGCTCAGCGGGTCGCGCGAGCTAGTGATCGCCCACCACGCGAGGAGTACACCCAACGCGATCGCGAGGCCGAGGACGGCGGATTGAAGCCATCGGCCGGCGCGGATCACCACTTGCCCCAGTAGATCGGGTTGGTCATCGCGTGGACGACTTCGCCGCGGTCGGGGCGGCCGCGGAACCCCCGGACTTCGAGGCGGAGGTAGTCGTCGCCTTCGCATCGGAGCTCGAACTCGTCGTCGAGTTCTTCGACGGGAGCCGTGATCTCGTGCACGAGGCCGCGCTTCGAGAAGAAGCGCAGGTGTTTGCCATCGGGGCCGCGGTATTTCACGTGGAACTTGACGGCTGCGCCACCACGCACCTCGATCAGGTCGCCGGGGAGGGCTTCGAACGTGCGGTCGGCGTCGGCATCGGCGCGGAGCTCCACGAAGGGCCCGGTCGGCGCTTCGGAGAGGAACACGTGGCCGCGCTCGATCGCGTCGAGCACGGAACGCTCGGTGAGCGGGCCATCGACGTAGACCCACGAGCAGGGCTCACCGGGGCCGTTGGGCTGCGTCATCTTCGCGGGCGGGACGCAGTGCGAGTCGCTGCCGCCGACGGCGACCATGCGCTCGCCGCGCTTCAGGTGGTCTTCCCATCGGATCAGAGCCGGTTCGTTGAACCAGCGCCACGGCGCGTTCCACACCTCGACCGCCTGGTAGCCGCGCACGGCATCGTGCTTCCAGGGGATCGGCGAGTCCGGGTGGTTGATGGAGAACATCGAGCCGCGACGGTTGGCGTCCTCGACGAGGCGCCGCACCTTGTCGTCGTCGCTTCCGCGGAAGTCGATCCAGCCGTCGAGGCCCCAGACGTTGGCGTGGCCGCCGTACATCGTGATCTCTTCGCCGGCGATGAGCAGCGGCGCGTCGCCGGTGTTGAGGCGCGCGAGGTCAGCCCAATGGCTGATCGTGTTGTGGTCGGTGAGGGCGAAGTAGTCGAGTCCGACGTTGCGCGTGTAGTCGATGATCTCGTCGACGGTGTTCGCGCCGTCGCTATGCTCGCTGTGTGCGTGCAGGTCGCCGCGATACCACCGGCCGCCGTTTCCGTTCGATCCGCCCGCGACGACGGGCACGCGCGGCATGCCCGGCGTCTCGATCTCGGCATCGGGCGACGGTTCTTCCGTCGCAAAGGGATCGACGTCGACGTCTACGTTCACGCGGTATCGCACGACGGGATCTTCGATCTTCGAGCAGCCGAAGATGATCGTCCAATCGCCGGGCCGGAGCGGGCCTCGGAGGTAGCCGGGCGTTGCGGCCTGCGGCTCGATGTAGAAGCTGGAGCGCGCGCCACCGCTCCATCCGCGGAAGCCGCCGGTGATGAACTCGGCGCCGCGGACGTCGAAGACGCCGATGTCGATGTTGTTGCCGGTGTTGGTCTCCTGCGCGCCCTGCACCTGATTGTCGTAGTAGTAGTTGACCTCGATGCGGCGGGCGCCCGGCGGCATGGTGAACGGGAGATAGACGTACTGGCGGCGCTGATCCTCGGGCGTGACGGCGCCTTCGATCCGGAGTTTGTGTCGCATGCGTTCTCCTCCGCCGGCGGGCGGGAGAAAGTATAGAGATTGGAGCGCTTGCACGGCAGCCATCGTGAAAGGCGCCGCGGAATTGGCTTGGAATTGGAGTCAGATGGGAATTCGTGCGCCATGCAGCGAGATCGATCTAGGATGCAGCGGTTCACCACACAGCTCGATCACCGCACGATAACAACGCACATGCTTCCGGGCTCGCAACCTCTGCGTCACCGTCTCCCTGCAGCCAGATCACCGCTGTGATGAACGCGCTCGCGCTCACGAAGCGATCCGGGCAGCAGACCGCGATGGTCCAGTACGCCATCGCCGGAGCGTTGGTGGCAGTGGCTACGCCGATCGCCATTCTGCTGCATGCGAAGCTGCCGGAGGGCGCGTTCGCGACGTTCTTGATCGCGGTTGTACTCGCGACGTGGGCGGGCGGGCTCCGGCCGGGACTCTTCGCAACGTTCCTGGCCGCGATCAGTCTCGACTATTTCGTGCTTCCACCCCGGTACCACTTCGAACCGCTCGACAGTCAGCACCTGCTGCGTCTGGCGACGTTCACCCTCGTATCGATCGTCGTAGGCGCGCTTTATCAGGCCTCGCATGCGGCGCGACGGCGAGCCGAACAAGCGCTGGCGGACGAGTCAGCGACGCGCGAAGAGCTTGCACGAGTGGCCGAAGACCTTCGGGCGGCAAACGGCGCGAAGGACGAGTTTCTCGGGCTGGTGTCACACGAGCTGAAGTCGCCTCTGACGCGCATCATGCTCGACGCGGCGGTGATCCGGCGCGGCGGCAGCGAAGCCCCTCCAGCGCATGAGCTGCTCGACGACATCAGTCAGGAAGCCGCGCGGCTGGGACGGATCATCGACAGCCTGTTGACGCTCGCGCGCCGGGACGACGGTATCAGCCCGGACATCGAGCCGGTGATCGTTGAGAAGGCTCTCCGCGAGGCGGTCGCGAACCACCAGCGACGATGGCCGGAGCGCGCGATCCGCTTATCGGTGGAAACGGAGCGCATTACGATGGCCGACCCGTTGCAACTCGCCCAGGTGCTCGAGAATCTTCTCAGCAACGCCGAGAAATACAGTTCGCCCGAGCGACCTATCGACGTTTCCGCCGATTTGGAGGACGATGAGCTGGTGATTTCGGTGGCCGACCGCGGACCTGGCATCAGCGCCGAGGAGGCAGCGCGCATCTTCTCGCCGTTCTACCGATCGGAGGCGACAGCGGACCGAGCGCCGGGGATCGGGGTCGGGCTCGCGGTCTGTCACCGGCTAGTTGAGGCGCAGTCCGGGCGGATATGGGTTGCGCCACGTCCGGGCGGAGGAAGCCAATTCAGCTTCACCCTCCCGCTCGCGGAAGAGCCTGAGTCATTGATCACGGAACAGCTCCTGGCGAAGGCGCGCTAGCCACAGGTGCCGGCGCTGACGCGACAAGAGATCGACGCGTTCCTCGAGGAGCGGCACACGCTCGTGATCGCGACGCTGCGCCACGACGGATGGCCGCAGATGACGACGGTCTGGTATCGCTGGGACGGCGATGCGTTCTGGATCTCGACAAACCGCGACCGGGCGAAGTACGCGAACATCGAGCGGGACAACCGGGTGACGGTGCTGGTCGATGCGCCGCCGCGGGAGACGTCGGTGGCGGCGTACGGGAGGGCCGAGGCGGTGGCGTTCGACGACGACGCGTACGACGGGGCGCTGTCGATCGTCGGACGGTATGTGGAGGATGCGCGGGAGTACCTAGGGGAGCGGAGTGGGGAGCCGCGCGTGTTGCTCCGGATCAGGCCGGAGCGGATGGTGTCGTGGCGGTTATGAGCGGCGGAAATCGTGCGCTCCTAGGGGTCAGCGTCACTTCACACTGTCGTAGTCCGCTTGAACGTAGAAGTATTCATCGGTTGGACCTGCACCGTCGGCTCCTGCAAACACCACGATTCGTGCGTCCTGTCTGGAGAACTCCGCGCTATACGCGTGCGCGCTGAGCCTGTGAGCGCTCGCGTCCCAGTCGGTGCTCATGTTGTCAGTAAAGAACTTCACTACTTCCTCTGGCACCGCGTGCGGTGCAAAGTATCTCTGTTTGGTCAGATACCCACTGTGGCCACAATTGGGAGGAGTGGACTCGAAACAACTCACCTGCTTGTACCTGGTCGACTCGGTGCCTATTAGCTCCGCGCCAGGAAAGACGGGCACCTCCTGCAGGAGTTCTTGATTCCGGCGAGTGTATTCGCTTTTCGAAGCGCCACACCCGATCAACGAGATGGCAAGGCAGCAGATCAGCGACAACAAAGTAAGCGCGCGACGCACGATGAGTGTTACGGGTCGATGCCCAGGAGTCGGGCGGCGTTCTCACGCAGAATCTTCGAGCGGATCTCTTCGCGAAAGCCACCCATCTCGTCGAAGTCGCGGAGCCATCGCTCCGGCGTGATCGCGGGGTAGTCTGAGCCGAACATGACCTTATCCGTGATCAGGTAGTTGGCGTAGGTCACGAGCAGCGGCGAGAAGTACTTCGGCGACCAGCCGGAGAGGTCCATGTAGACGTTCGGCTTGTGGACGAGCATCGCGAGCTGCTCGTCCTGCCACGGAAACGCGGGGTGCGCCATCACGATCCGCAGTTCGGGGAAGTCGGCGGCGACGTCGTCCATGTAGGGGATGGGACGGGCGTAGCCGAGCTTCACGCCGCCACCGCCCGGGCGGCCGGCGCCGACACCGGTCGTGCCGGAGTGGAAGAGCACGATGAGGCCGAGAGCCTGCGCCTTCTCCCATAGCGGGTAGAAGCGCGGATCGTTCGGATAGAACTGCTGCGTCGAGGGGTGGAACTTCAGCCCCTTGAGCCCGAGGTCCTTCACGCGCTCGGCTTCTCGGATGGCAACGCGTCCCTTCCACGGATCGACGGTGCCGAAGCCGGTGAAGGTATCCGGCCAGCGCCGAATCGTGTCGGCGATGTAGTCATTTGGGACGGGCGGACGGCCGGTTGCGGTCTCAGCATCGATCGCGAAAATGACGCCGAACATATCGAGCTTCTGGTAGTAGTCCGCCATCTCTTCGCTGGTGGCAGGCGGCGGACCGCCTTTGAAGTACGCGGCCATCTGCGCTTGCTCTTCGGTGGAGAGCCCGCCGGGGCCCGGCGGATGGATGTGGAAATCTATTGTCTTCACGCTCCGCGCTCCGCTACTTCATCACTCCGACCTGGACATTGCGGAAGCGGGCGGGGGCGGCGCCGTGGCCGGTGTGGGCAACCTGTTCGGGCTGGCCTTTTCCACAATTCGGCGTGCCCCACACGATCCACGAATCGCGATTGCCCACGGCATCGCAGCTGCCCCAGAAGCGCGGCGTGATACCGGTGTAGGTCGCGTTCTTCACCAGATCACCGAGCTTGCCGTTCTTGATCTCGCGCGCCAGTTCGGTGCCGAACTGGAAGTTGAGGCGCTTGTCGTCGATGCTCCAGCTTCGGTTCGTCTCCATGTAGATACCGTCGTCGGTGTCGGCGATCATGTTATCGAGCGTCCATGTCCCGGGCTCGAGGTTCACGTTCGTCATGCGGATCAGCGGGATGCGGTTCCAGCTCGATGCGCGCATCGCGCCGTTGCTCTTCTGGCCGAGAGCGGCAGCGGTCTCGCGCGAGGTCAGGTAGCCGAGGAACTTGCCTTCGCGGACGATCGGTGTGGACTGTGCGGGAATACCTTCGTCGTCGTATCCGAACGTGCCGAGGCCACCGGGGATGGTGGCGTCGGCGGTCATGTTGATCGCGGGCGATCCGTACATGAAGTTGTCGAGCTTATCGGTCGTGAGGAAGCTCATGCCCGCGAACGCCGCCTCCGTGCCGAGTACGCGGTCCAGCTCGATCGGATGGCCGCACGATTCGTGGATCTGCAGCGCGACCTGGCTGCTATCGAGGATGACCGTCGTGACGCCGGTCGCCTGCGGCCTCGCGCGGAGGAGCGCTGAGGCTTCTTCGGCGACGCGCTGGGCGTTGCCGGCGAGGTCGTAGCGCTCGATGAACTCCCAACCCTCGGTGCCCTGGTGCCGGCCGACGCTGTTGGGGTACGAGCGGTTCTGCACCTCGCCCTCGTCCACTGCCGTGGCTTCGATGCCGCAGCCGGTCTCGTACAGCTCCTGCTCGATGTAGGCGCCCTCGGTGCTCGCGAAGTACTTGTCTTCGCGCTGCCAGTAGAGGTTGCCCTCAGCGGAGATGATGTTCGGGACGGCCGACATGGTCTGGTTCACTCGGAGCAGCAGAGCGATCTTGTCGTCGAGCGAGACCGCGAAGGGATCCTTCTGCACTGGCGTTTTGTACGTGCCACTGACGCTTTGCGGCGGACCGATGTCCGCCCGCGGGCCGCGCACCTTCGCTGACGCCTTCGCTACGCGCACAGCCTCGGCGGCGACGCGATCCGCTTCGTCCATCGTCATCTTGTGGCTGGCGGCGAAGCCCCAGTAGCCATCGACGATGACGCGAACGCCGAAGCCGAGCGACTCGTCGGCGGTGAGAGCTTCGACGTTCTTGTTGCGAACAGAAATCGACTCGGCCTTGAAGCGCACGACGCGGGCATCGGCGTAGTGAGCGCCGCGCTGCTTCGCGGTGTCGATCGCGCGCATCACAAGGTCGCGCATGTGGCCTCCGATCAGGCGGCGGCAGCCTCGCGACGAGCGAGGAAGTCGAGGATCACGCGGTTCGTCTCGTCCGGCTTCTCTGCCATGAAGCCGTGGCGGGCGTCCTTCACGATGTACAGCTCGGCGTTCGGGATCCGTTCGGCTAGGATGCGCGCGTTTTCGGGCAGGATCCACGGATCGCCGTCGCCGGCGATCACGAGCGTGTCGGCCGTGATCTGCCCCAAGCGATCGAACGTGTCGTGATCGCGACAGGCGTGGATCTGGCCCCGCATACCATCGAGCGTCTGCGGATGCTGCATGACGTCCGCGACGATCTGCGCGAAGCCAGGGCCGGGGTTCTTGAGGAACTCCGGGGTGAACATGCGCAGTGCGAACTCCTGCATCGCCTCGGGCGTCGCGGCTTCCTGAAGGTTTTCGATCTCGAGGCCCCGCTTGATGTCGTCGACGAGGACGTCATAGCCAGCGGAACGCGGGCCGCCGGGCGTGGTGCAGGCGAGCACGAGGCTCTGCACGCGATCCGGATGTGCGATCGTGAACTCCTGCGCGATCATGCCGCCCATCGACTGGCCGATGATATGAGCGCCGTCGATGTTGAGGTGTTCGAGCAGCCCGAGCGTGTCGGCGGCCATCTGCGGGATCGTGTACGCGCCCGCCGGAGCGGACGTGCGACCGGCGCCGCGGTTGTCGAAGGCGACGACGTAGTGTCGCTCGGCGAGCGCCGGGATCTGCGGCGCCCACGCTGCCGCGCTGAGGCCGAAGCCCATGATGAGCACGACAGGCTCGGCAGTGGGCGAACCGTGTTCTTCGTAGTACATCTCGATGTCGTTGAGCTTCGCCGTCGGCATCAGGCGACCTTCTCCTTCGCAGGCTCGCCGAGGAACGCCGCGACTTCCGCATTCAGCTCGGCGGCGCACTCGACGAAGAAGATGTGCTTCGCGCGCGGATAGATGCTCAGACGCGCACCGGGGATCCGCGAGGCGATGATGCGTCCGTTTTCGACCGGGACGATGCCGTCCTCCTCGCCGTGGGCGACCAGCGTCGGCGCGCTGATCTGCGGGAGGCGGTCAAAGGTGTCGTGCTGTTGCACCGCCGCGAGCTGGCCGGCGCGCCCTTCGGGTGTGGAGCGAAGCGCCTGGTTCGCGAGCGCGCGGGCGACGATCTCAGCGTCATGTGCGGCGACGTACTCGTCGCTGTAGTGCAGCGGGTAGGTCGAGCGCACCGCGGCTGCGGGATCTTCGATCTCGGCGGCGGCCATGAACGTCGCGATCTGCTCGTCCGGCGGACGCACGTGGTGCGATCCGCCGGGTGTGGTGCAGCACAGCACGAAGCGACGGACGCGCTCCGGATAGAGCAATGCGAGGTTCTGGGCGATCATCCCGCCCATCGACGTCGAGAAGACGTGGGCGGACGTTTCGCCGCAGGCATCGAGAACCGCGATCGCGTCTTCGGCGTGCATCTGCATCGAGTAGGGGGCGGGCGGGACGTCGGAGCGCCCGGCGCCGCGCGGGTCGTAGACGATGCAGCGGAATCGCTCGGATAGCGTAGGGACGTTGGCCCAGTAGAGGACTGTGGTTGCACCGAAGCCAGGGATCATCAGCAGCGGCTCGCCGGAGCCGTGGGTCTCGTGGTAGATGCGGGCGCCGGCGGCGTCAGCGTACGGCACTGGCGACACCTTCGGAGACGGCGCCGTGGCGGCGGAGGAAGTCGATCACGATCGCGTCCGCGGGCTCCTGTGCCTCGAGGTTGTAGCCGTGACCGTAGCCCTCGAGGATCGCCAGCTCGGCGTGCGGGATACCCTGCGCCAGCAGCTTCCCGTTTTCGGCGGGGATCATCAGGTCGCGGTCGCCGTGGACGATCAGGACCGGGCATTCGATATGGCCGAGGCGGTCGTACGTGTCGTGCTTGGCAGCGGCGAGCACCTGCCGCATGTATGAGTCCTTCGGCGCGGAGTACTGCGACGCGGCGCGGGCGCGGGCGAAGAGCGCGTCGCGGTGGGAGTCGATGTACTCGCGGCTGTACCCCAGCTCCCATCCGGCTTCGATGGCCTCGTCACCGGAGAGCGACTGGTTGCGGATCATCTTTTGGACCGTGTCGGGTGTCGGCTGGACGCCGCGGATGGCGCCGGCGGTAGTGCAGCCAAGGATGAGCGCGCGGACCTTATCGGGGTGCCGGAGGACAAGCTCCTGGGCGATCATGCCGCCCATCGACGAGCCGTAGACGAATGTGGACTGGATGTGCAGGGCGTCGAGGAGCGCGGCGGTGTCGTCGGCGAAGCCGGGGATGGAGTAGTCCTCTTCAGGCTTGTCGCTGCGCCCGCAACCGCGGCTATCGAAGACGATGAAGCGGAAGTGGTGCCTGTAGGACTCGATCAGGTACGGGATTTCGAGGATGTTGGCGCCGAGGCCGCCGATCCAGAGCAGCGGCTCTCCCTCGCCGTGGACTTCGTAATAGATTCGGCAGCCGTTGACGTTGGCGTGGGGCATCGGGGTTCAGGGTAGCGGCTGAGGTGAGGCGGCGCGAGACAAGCGTTCGGCCCGCTGCTACTCGTCGAACTTGACGGCGGCGACGTCCACGACGCGGAAGTCGATCGTGACTTGCGTCGAAGCGCGCGGCGCAAGGTCGAGGCGCCGGACGAAGGAGATCGAGGCTCCTTGCCAGACGCGCTCGAGGCCTCCCTCAGACGAGGACACGCTTTCGACCGGGAAGTGCCATACCGCGTCCGCATCTGGCGTGGCAGCTTCGAAGCCGAACGATGCGCTGCCACGGATCACGGTCGTGCGCGCGCCGTCGATCGCACCAGCGTTGCCGCGGAGGTCAGAGTAGGCGCCGGCGTGCTCGAGGCGCGCGATGCGGTCGTCGCCGTCCGGGGACTGGGGCGGGGAGAGGTTCCATTCGCTGACGAAGATCGCGTTTCGGTGCTCGTCCGACTCGTTCGCGCAGTCGTACGTGACGCGCAAACTCTCGCCGCACGCGGGCACTTCGATGCGCTTGTCGATGCGCCATCCGTTGTGCGTGCGCGACAATTCGGCGTGCGCGCGGGATTCGGCTGCGGAACCGTTCGAATGCCACTCTCCGTCTGGCTCGAATGAGGTCTGGACGGCTCCTCGTGCGAAGGCGTCGACTTCTGCCGCTGGGTCGATGATCCAGTCCTGGAACCCGGCGCGTCGGTAGCGGTCGAAGATGACCGCTTCGGTCAGGCCCTGCTGCTTCACGCGAACGCTGCCGTGAATATTCGTCGGCGCATCGTGTTGGGCTTCTTCGGCCTGACCGTGCAGCAGCGCGTCGTGGTAGGCCTCGCGCCGACGCGCGAGGACGCCCAGCATCGCCCAATCGCGCCCGCGGAGGTCGAGCTGCGAGAGCATTCCGCCGCGCTCGGCATGGAGCATCAGGGAGAGCGATGGCGTCTGGATCAGCATCTCCGGGCAGCCGTCGTAGTCGTAGTCTTCGGTGCTGATCGTGGGCATGGTCTGCTCCGCGGCTGCGTCGGCGAGGCGTTCAGCTCGGACAAGGTTCGAGAGCGTGGCTTCACGGATGTGACGCAGGTACAGGCCTCCGAAAACGCCGTGCCAGTAGGGACAATTGCACTGCGCCTGCCAGAGCGCATCGCGGCCGTCGGCGCATTCGTGCGCGTCGAGCTTGCGGTTGATGCGCAGGCCGCGCTTGTGCATGTCGTTGGCCTCGGGGTACTTCGATAGGAAGCTGCGCCAGAACCCGCCGCGCATGTACGAAAGCACGTCGCCGCGGCCTTCGCGGTCAACCTGCTCGGACAGGCGGTGCAGTTCCGCGGAGGCGTCCGCGGGCATCGCCCACTCCATCATCTCGGCGTAGGAAGCCGCGGGCAGATAGACGAGGCCGCGCGCCTCGAAGCGCTGGGCATAGGCGCCGGGAGTGATCGTCTCGAGCCAGTTGGACTCGGATTCGACCGCAGTGAAGAAGCGCTCCATCCAGCCGTTCTGCCAGACGTGGGCGTAGGTGGTCGGCCAGCCGCCGAACTTTTCGCCGTCGTCGCCGAGGACGATGTATGCGCCCTCGTGTTCGTCCCGCGCGAGCGAGTGGAGCTCGGGGATCAGGTCTTCGACGTTGAGCCAGGGGATGGTGTAGCGGAGACGAGTGCTGCCGGGGAACAGGCGGATGCGGGCGCCCTGGTCCTCGGTGATGTAGTACCCGTCGAGTCGTCCGTCACGCATGCCGGTGATGCGGAAGTGGGCGTCGTCAACGAGCGACCAATCGACGCCAGCGGCTGCGAGCTGCGCTGGGAGGCCGGGCTCCCACACGCGCTCGGTGAGCCAGAGGCCGCGCGGCGTCTGACCGAAGCGGTCTTCGACGAACGCCGTCATCTTGTGGATCTGCCCGATCTTGTCGGCGTCCGGGATCATCGGGAGGATCGGCTCGTAGTAGCCGCCAGTCACCATCTCGACCTGGCCGCGACCGCAGAGGGCGCGCAGCCGGGGGAAATAGTCGGGACGATTCGCGGCGATCCAGTCGTACAGCGGACCGGAGTTGTGCAGCGCAACGCGAATGCCGGGGTGGCGCTCGAGCGCTTCGAGCATGGGGAGGTACGCGTCGTTGTAGAGCTGCTCGATCACCCAGCCGTAGTTGCCGACAGGCTGATGATTATGCAGCACGAGGCCGAGGAAAAGCTTGCGGGGCACCGGATCAGTCTATCGATATGGAGAGGCGCGATGACGCCGCGAGCGGGGCACTCACGGCGTCTTTCGCGCGGATGTAACGCTAGATCGCTTCGCCGGCGGTGTGACCGATTGCGGGCGCCGGCGACGTCTCGATCTGCTGCGCGCCGCTCCCGAGCTCCTGCCAGAGACGCCATCCGAACCAAAGCATGAGCGGGAAAAGCACGATAGCGACGGCGAGCGGCTCGCCGGGATGGCGTACTTCCCATGGCTGGACGGGATCGCCACCGACGACGTATCGCCGGACGATGTCGTTCAGCGCCTGCGCTCCGGTGCCGAGGAAGCCGAGAGTGGCGACCGCCAGGCCGATGACGTTGTATGCGCGCGTGATGAGCTGCTCGCCCTGCACGCCGCGGCCACGGAGGAGCATCGCACCGAATGCGTGGACGGCGAAGAGCACGCTGCCGGCGAAGACCAGCGAGATCCCAGCCGCGACGTCATCTCGGATCTTCGCATCGGACGGATCGACGGTCGTTTGCGTGGGACGCGTGCCAGGTGATGTCACGGGTTGGTAGATGGTCTGCGGCTGCGTGTCATAGCTGAAGTCACGCTCGCCTGCCTGCGCGAAGCCGGCTTTGAGGAGTAGACCCGCGCCGGCCGCGAGCAGGAACACACCGATAAGCATCGCCGTGGCCGTGTACGCGCGGAGCACACCACCGAACTGGATGCTCCAACCTTCGGCGCCGCGGCGCAACAGGAGGACGATGCCTCCGACGATGACTGACAGGAAAACGAGCGACGGGAGCAGTGCGAAGAACACCCACATGACTTGCCTCCTTCTTCTCGTTCGAAGATACGGCGGGAATGGGAGGCAGTCCGAGGTTCATTCGTACCATGAGGCGTGAGCAGGATGGGCCATTCTTGCGCGTAGCAGGTCGCAAAGTCGCAGCCCGCGGCTGCGGGGTGGCCGCGACGTCGCAGTCGCAAGTGCAGGTTGAGCGACGCGGGTAAAGCGTCCGTTACGGCGGCGCCGACGTAGAGCGACCCACCGGCGAGAGCGGCTATCAGGGGGCGGAGGCGTCGTAAGGGATCGCCATGGCGGGGGCAGGTTGGCCGAAGCGTGTCCAGAGGGCGAGGGCCCGGCGCAGGTCCTCCATCTGGCGTTCATCGCAGGTGATGTCGCGCAGGAGGCAGCGCTCAAGGTGGTACTCCATCAGGCGGGCGCCGACCTGGTCGAGGGCGCTGCGGATGGCCATGGCTTGCGTCATCATCTCCTCGCACTCGCGGTCTTCGTCGAGCATCTTGTGGATGCCGCGCACCTGGCCTTCGATGCGGCGGAGGCGGGTCGCGATGTCCTCGGAGAGCGTCTTTTCAGTCATGGCAGTGTCACCCTTCGGGCTGTCTTCGTAGCGGAGTTGACATACCCTATGGGGGTATATTAAGATGTCGGTAGATGGAAGTCAAACCCGTTCGTGGGACGGGTGCACACCTTGAAGGAGTTTCCAGAGACGATGGCAGAGGCAACAAAGCCGTACGAAGTAACGGACGCCAATTTCGACGCGGAGGTACTGAAGGCCGACAAGCCGGTGCTGGTGGACTTCTGGGCGCCTTGGTGCGGGCCGTGCCGGATGGTAGCGCCGGTCGTCGAGGAGCTGTCGCAGGAGTATGCAGGCAAGGTGAAGTTCGTGAAGCTGAACACGGACGACAACGTACAGACGGCATCGACGTACGGCATCCGCAGCATCCCGACGCTGCTGGTATTCAAAGGGGGCGAGGCCGTCGGGCAGATCATCGGCTTCCGGCCCAAAGGCGACCTGAAGAAGCGGCTCGACGCCGTCCTGTGAATCCAACGAAGCCGTGACCAACGCGAGCGCCTCCGCCTTCGGCGGGGGCGTTTTGGTTTTACCGCCGCAATCGGATGGCGGCGGTAGGCTGGACGAAGAGAGCTGACGAACATGCGCGACGGGAAGAACCCTGAATACGACATCGTGATCACCGGCGGCGGGCCGGCGGGGCTCGCCGCCGGGGTGTACGCGGCGCGCGCGCGGCGGCGCACTCTGATGCTGGAGCGGCGCGTGACCGGTGGACAGATCGCGCTTACGTCGGAGGTGGAGAACTATCCAGGGATCGACAGCATCGACGGCTTCCAGTTGGCGCAGCAGATGCAGCGGCAGGCGGAGAAGTACGGGATGGAGACCGTCGCCGCGGACCTGCGGACGATCGATCAGGTTGGCGGCGGGACGCATGTCGTGCGAACCAACGAGGGCGACTTTCGCGCGAAAGCTGTCATCGTGACGACGGGCGCGGACTATAACCGGTTGGACGTGCCGGGCGAGGACAGGCTGACCGGGCACGGCGTCTCGTACTGCGCGACGTGCGACGCGGCGTTTTTCAGGGACCAGACCGTCGTGGTGGTCGGCGGCGGCGACGCGGCGATCGACGAAGGGCTCTTCGTTACGCGATACGCGAGGAAGGCGTACATGATCCATCGACGCGACGCGCTGCGTGCCAGCGCCATATTGCAGGAGCGGGCATTCGCGAACCCGAAGATGGAGTTCGTATGGAACACGGTCGTCGAAGAGATCGAAGGCGGCGAAGACGTGAGCGGCGTGCGGACGCGCGACGTCGTGACGGGCAGGAACGGCACCCTCGAGGTGTCCGGCGTCTTCATCTTCGTCGGGCTCACACCGAACACGGCGTTCCTGCGCGGGAAGGTGAAGATGGACGAGGGCGGACACGTCTTCGTGAACGAGTGGATGGAGACGGAACTCCCGGGGCTGTTCGCGGCGGGCGACGTGCGCGTGAACTCGGCACGGCAGGTGGTGACGGCCGCGGGCGACGGGGCAACGGCGGCGATCCGCGCCGACCGGTATATCAGCGATCGGTTCGGGGGACGGCCGGGGATCGGGGAGTGGGAGGAGGATAGTGCCCGCATTGACCGGTAGAGGTGAAACGCAGGGACAACGACACGCGACGAAACGGGAGCGGCGTGGGCCGCTCCCGTTTCTCATGTTCGCAGACTTCGCGAGGTGCTATTCGTCGTCGGGTTCGGCGACGTAGCCCTTCGGAACTTCCGGGCGTGACGCCGGCTCCGGTTCGAGCACTTCATCGTCGTCATCGTCATCGACGAGATCCGCGGCTGACGGTTCGGCGATCTCGCCGCCGTCGTCATCGTCGTCGATGTCGTCGGCGCTGGCCTCCGGGTCCTCGGGCTCGTCGAGCGGCAGGCTGCCGAGCAGACGGCGCAGGCCGCCGCCCTCCTCGTCGTCCTCGTCCTCGTCATCCATGAGCTCGCCCGCTTCGAGCGACAGCGACTCGGGGAGCGGGATCTCCTTCACCGGCGGCGGCGGCAGGTCGATCGATGCGCGCGCCGGGATGAGCTTGCCAATAATGACGTTCTCCTTCAGGCCCATCAGGTTGTCCTTCTGACCGCTGATGGCGGCTTCGGTCAGGACACGCGTGGTCTCCTGGAAGGACGCGGCCGCGAGGAAGCTGTTCGTGCTCAGCGAGGCCTTCGTAACGCCGAGCAGCACCGGGACGGCGGTGGCGGGCTCGCCACCTTCGGCGAGCACGCGAGCGTTCACCTCTTCGTACTCGAAGCGGTCAACGATGTCGTTCGGCAGCAGCGGCGTGTCGCCCGGCGCGTCGACGCGCACCTTGCGGAGCATCTGCCGCACGATGACCTCGATGTGCTTGTCATTGATGGTGACGCCCTGCGAGCGGTAGACGCGCTGCACCTCTTGGACGAGGTAGAGCTGGACCTGCTCGGGGCCCATGATGCGCAGGATGTCCTGCGGGTTCAGTGAGCCCTCGGTGAGCTGCTGGCCGGCGTGAACGGAGTCGCTGTTCTCGACCTTCAGTCGCGCGGCGGCGGGGACCACGTACTCGCGTTCTTCCTTCTCTTCGTACACGACGGAAATGCGGTCGCGGCTGTCGATGATCACGCGGCCGCCGATGCGCGCGACGACGTCACCTTCGAGGACCTCCGGGGCGTCGTCCTTCTTCTTCGAGCGGGAGCGCGACTTCGGCTTCTTCGCCGGCTCTTCGCCCTCGGCCGGGCCGGACTCGAGCTGCGGGCGGCGAGCGAGAATCGTGCCCTGCTCCACCATCTCGTCCTTCTTGACCAGGACCTTCGTACCCTTCTCGATGTCGTACACGTCGCTGTACAACTCGGTGTTCTTCACCTTGACGCGGCGCGAGTCGCCGTCGCGGAGGATCTCAACAGCGCCATCGATCTCCGAGATGATCGCCTGGCCCTTCGGCACGCGGGCTTCGAACAGCTCTTCGACACGAGGGAGACCGCTGGTGATGTCCACGCCGCTTGCGACGCCACCGGTGTGGAATGTCCGCATCGTCAGCTGCGTGCCCGGTTCGCCGATGGACTGTGCGGCCACGATGCCGACGGCCTCGCCCATCGTGACGAGCGACCCGCGGGCGGGGCTTCGGCCGTAGCAGTACTGGCAGATGCCGCGCTTCGCCTGGCATGTCAGCGGCGACCGCACGTAGACGCGGTCGAGCTTGAGCTCGTCGATGCGTGCGGCCTTCGCGTCGTCGATCTCTTCGTTAAAGCCGACGAGGACCTCGCCGGTCTCAGTGTCCTCCTGGTCGATTGCCGAGTAGCGGCCAACGATGCGCTCGCTGAAGGACTCGAGCATCCCGGCTTCAGGACGATCGAGCCACACGCCCATGCGGGTACCGCAGTCATCCTCGAGGATGATGACGTCTTGCGCGACGTCGATAAGACGGCGCGTGAGGTAGCCCGAGTCGGCGGTGCGGAGCGCCGTGTCGGCGAGACCCTTGCGGGCGCCGTGCGTCGAGATGAAGTACTCGAGAACAGTGAGGCCCTCACGGAAACTCGAGCGAATGGGCAGGTCGATGATCCGTCCGGACGGGTCGGTCATCAGGCCGCGCATACCGGCCATCTGCGTGATCTGGCTGATGTTACCTTTCGCCCCCGAGGTGGCCATGGTGTACACGGATCCGTAGCGGTCGAGCTGGTCCTGGATCGTGTGCTTTACCTGCTCCGTGGTACGGCTCCAGACATCGACCGTGGCGTCGTAGCGCTCCTGGTCGGTGATGAGACCCATCTCGTACTCGTCGTCGATCTCACGGATGGCCTTCTCGGCCTCGTCGATGAGCTGCTCCTTCTCAGCGGGGACGCGCAGGTCGTTCACAGCGATTGTGATGCCGGACTGGGTGGCGTACTCGAAGCCGACGCGCTTGATCTCATCGACGACCTCGGCGGTCTCTTCGTTCCCGAGGACGTCGTAGCAGCGGGCGACCACTTCCTTGAGCATCTTGCGGTCCATGCGGTCGTTGATGAAGTCGATGCCGTTCGTGACGGCGGCGCCTACGCCGGGCGGAAGCGCCTCGTCGAAGATGAGGCGTCCGATTGTCGTCTGGATGATCTCGCTCTTCGGGCGCTCCGCCGGATCGACGTCCTCGAACGCCCGATCCTCAGACAGCCTTAGCGATTCGGTCTCAGCGGGCGCCGGCACGGCGTCGGCCGCGGCGAACTGTGCATCCTCGCCGAAGGACGCGCCGTCCGCGAACGAGACGCCGTCAGTGACGCCGTCGGTTAGGGCGGGCAACCCGCCCGCAGGCTGCTCGATGGCCGGCACGGCCTTCTTCGGACGGGGCGGCTTCGCATAGGGCACGCGCACCCTGATGGTCTCGTGCAAGCCGACGATGCCCAGGTCGTGAGCGAAGCGCGCCTCCTCGGCGCTGCCGAAAACCTGCTCGCGGCCGTTGCCGTTCTTGGTGCCGCGGCCCTTGCCGTTCGGCCGCTCGAGCGTCAGGTAGTAGCACCCGAGCACCATGTCGAGCGTCGGGGCAATGATCGGCTCACCGGACCCCGGCGACAGCAGGTTGTGCGTCGAGAGCATGATCTGCCGCGCTTCGGCGACCGCTTCGCGGGACAGAGGCACGTGAACGGCCATCTGGTCGCCATCGAAGTCGGCGTTGAAGGCGGTGCAGACGAGCGGATGGATCTGGATAGCGCTGCCCTCGATCAGCACCGGCTCGAATGCCTGGATGCCGAGGCGGTGCAGCGTCGGCGCGCGGTTCAAGAGCACCGGGCGCGTCTGGATGACCTCGTCGAGGACATCCCAGACTTCGGGGCGCGCGCGCTCGACGATGCGCTTGGCGCTCTTGATGTTGTGCGCGAGGCCCTTGGACACGAGCGCGTGCATGACGAACGGCTTGAACAGCTCGAGCGCCATGCGCTTGGGCAGGCCGCACTGATGGAGCTTCAGCTCGGGGCCGACGACGATCACCGACCGGCCGGAGTAGTCGACGCGCTTGCCGAGCAGGTTCTGGCGGAAGCGGCCCTGCTTGCCCTTGAGCATGTCGCTGAGGCTCTTCAGCTTGTGGTTGCCGGAACCGGCGACGGCACGACCACGACGGCCGTTGTCGATCAGCGAGTCCACGGCTTCCTGCAGCATGCGCTTCTCGTTGCGGATGATGATCTCAGGCGCGCCCAACTCCAACAGCCTCTTCAGACGGTTGTTGCGGTTGATGACGCGGCGGTAGAGGTCGTTGAGGTCGCTCGTCGCGAACCGGCCGCCATCGAGTTGCACCATCGGGCGCAGGTCGGGCGGGAGCACCGGCAGCACGGTGAAGACCATCCACGAGGGGTGGTTGCCGGACTTACGCAGCGACTCAATGACCTTCAGGCGCTTGGTCGCCTTCTTGCGACGCTGGCCGGAGGTCGAATGAATCTCGCCCTGCATCTTCTCGCGCAACCTCTCGACATTGACGCGGTCGAGGATCTTGAGCAGCGCCTCAGCGCCCATGCCGGCTTCGAAGATGTTGCCGTATCGGTCCGTCAGCTCCTTGAAGCGCGCCTCGGTGAGAAGGATCATCTTGTCGTTCTCAGCGGGGTCGACGATCTCCTCGATCTCCTGTACGCGCTCGGCGTACTCGGCGTAGACCGTCTGGCGCTCGCCGCCGGCGCGCTCCTGGAGCGGCGCCAGCTCTTCAAGGATGGTCTTGCGCTTCTGCTCCAGCGCGGCATCGGCCATCAGCACCGCGTCTTCGCGCTTCTTCTTGAAGTCCTCTTCAACTGCGGCGACGCGTTCCTGGGCGACTTTCTTCAGGCCATCGACGACGCCTTTTTCGATCACCGTGCCGCGCTCGATAACTAGGGCATCGCCCAGGCGATAGCCCTTCCGGGCGGAGCGGCCGATGAGGTCGCTGAGCTCTTCCTGGTACTCGACCGCCTGGCGCATAATCTCGTCGGCCGCTTCCTCGCGGTCGGTCTCGAGCTGCGCGAGCTTCTTCTCCTTGTCGGCAGCGCCGTCCTTCTCAGCATTCTCGAGGTCGAGCTGCAGTTCTGCGACCCGGTCGGCGAACTGCTTCTCGCGGCGCGTGGCCTCGCGCTCCATCTCCTCGTTGAGGTGGTCGATGGCGCGCTTCTTGGCGTGCTCATCGACGGAAGTGACAATGAACTGCGCGAAGTAGAGCACGCGCTCGAGCGAGCGCGGGGAGATATCGAGCAGCAGGCCGAGACGGCTCGGCGTGCCCTTCACGAACCAGATGTGGCTGACGGGAGATGCCAGCTCGATGTGACCCATGCGCTCGCGGCGAACCTTCGAGCGCGCCACTTCGACGCCGCACTTGTCACAGACAATGCCCTTGTAGCGGACGCGCTTGTACTTCCCGCAATAGCACTCGAAGTCCTTCGTGGGGCCGAAGATCTTCTCGCAGAACAGCCCATCCTTCTCCGGCTTGAGCGTCCGGTAGTTGATGGTCTCGGGCTTGGTCACCTCCCCATAGGACCAGGAGCGGATCTGCTCCGGCGACGCCAGCGAGATGCGGACGGCATTAAAGTCGTTTACTTCAA
>CAZAPT010000030.1:0-43524 GCA_964487335.1 uncultured Dehalococcoidia bacterium | reverse complement strand
CCGCTGCATCGCGCGCCGCGTCGGGCCGCGCGAGCCGGCGCATCGCCTCGCGCATCTGCGCTCGCCGCGCGTCGTCGCGCAGCAGCTCGATCGCAGTCTCGGCGAGCCCCGACAGTTCGATGTTGCGGAGCATCAACGCCGCGCCTTCGGACTGCAGGTACTCGGCGTTCGGCGCCTGCGACCAGCCTTCGTACTCGCCCGGAACGAGGATGGCCGCAAGTCCCGCCGCCGGAAGCTCGCCCAGGGTCGAAGCGCCGGCGCGGCTAATCGCCAGGTCGGCCGCCGCCATCGCCGCCGGCATGTCGTCGAGATAGTGGTAGACGCGATACCGCCTCTGCTGATCTGTGGCCAGTCTCGACCGGTGCCCGCGCGCGATGTCCGCGTCGCCCTCGCCCGTGATATGTACGATCTCGCATGTCTCCAGCAGCCGGGGCAGCGCATGGAAGATCGCTTCGTTGATCCGGCGCGCGCCGAGGCTTCCGGCCGTCACCAGCAGCACCTTCGCATCCGCGGCGATGTTCAGCTTCGCGCGCGCCGCATCGCGATCGATGTGCCAGAAGTCCTCCCGTACCGGATAGCCGACAACGCGCGTTTTCTTCGCCGGCAAGTGGGCTCGAGCGGCCTCTGACGTCGTCGCGATCGCGGTTGCCAACCGCGCCAGCAGTCGCACCGCCCAGCCGGGCGTCACGTCCGGCAGGTACACCACCAGCGGCCGGCGCAGCACGCGCGCTGCGATGCCGACCGGCACGCTCGCGTATCCGCCCGTCGCGAACACGGCGTCCGGCTTGAAGCTGCGCAGGATCGACAGCGCCTGCGTCGTCCCGCGTGTGAGGCGTAGCCCGTTGCGCACGAATGTCAGCGGCGACGCAACCCGTAGCTGCCCCGCACCGATCGCCCGGAACTCAAAGCCCTCGCGCGGCACGATCGTCTCGTCGACCCGTCCCCTCACCCCGATGTACAGCGTTTCGAGCAGCGCGCCCTCGCTCTGCGCCCTCGCCTGCAGCGCGCGGGCGACGGCGATGCTCGGGTAGACATGGCCGCCCGTGCCGCCCCCCGCGAACACCACCCTCAATGCGCTCCCTTCCGCTGCGGCCACGCCTGGCCGTGCACGCGGTTCGATGTCTTTCGCTGCGGCTTCCGCACGATCTTTTCGGATCCGTCTACCGGCTTCGGCGGCTTCACCAGCGTCCTCACGTCGACGCTGTATCGCGACACGCTGAGCAGGATCCCGATTCCCGCGAGCATCGCCATAAGCGCAGACCCGCCGTACGAGAGAAACGGCAGCGGGATGCCGGTCAGCGGAAGGGTGCGCGTGATCCCACCGATGTTGATCAGCGCCTGGTATCCGATCCACGAGACGATCCCGACTGCCAGCAGCGAGCCGAAGTCGTCCCGTGCACGCAGGATCACGCGGAAGCCGCGGACCATCAGCACGGCAAACAGAATCAGCACGATCGCGCAGCCGATGAATCCCAGCTCTTCGCCGATGATGGCGAAGATTCCGTCGGTGTGAGCACCGGGCACGTAGAAGAACTTCTGCCGGCTCGCGCCGAGCCCGAGTCCGTGCACGCCGCCGCTGCCCAGCGCGATGAGCAGCTGCAGCGTGTGGAATCCTCGCCCGCTCGGGTCGTCCTCCGCGCCGACGAACGCGAAGATCCGGTCGGCGCGGTACTCGCCCGTGAGTACCAGGAGCGACGCCACGACGCCGCTGATCCCGGCGAACGCCGCGACATGCGTCAGCGACGCCCCCGCGACGAACACCAGCGTGAGCGTCGTCGCCACGATGACGATCGTCGTTCCCAGGTCGGGCTCCAGCATGATGAGCCCTGCGACTAATCCGACGAGGACCACGAACGGGAAGAATCCCGTCCAGAACGCCTTCACGTGCTCGCCGCGCCCCGCCAGCCACGCCGCGACATAGATGATGAGCGCCAGCTTCGCGAACTCGCTCGGCTGCAGCGGCGGAATCGGCCCGCCTACGGCGATCCATCGCGACGCGCCGTTCTGGTTCACTCCTATCCCGGGCAGCAGCACCGCCACGAGCCCGAAAATCGCCGCCAGCATCAGCAGTGGGCTGATGGCGCGCAGCCGTCGGTAGTCGCTCTTCATCAACAGCCACATCGCGCACACACCGAGGAATGCGAAGAACACCTGCCGGAACACGAAGTAGTTCGCGTCGCCGTACTCGAGGATGCCGAGGGCGAAGCTCGAGCTGTACACCGCCAGTACGCCCATCACGACGAGCACGCCGGCCGCGGCCATGATCATGTAGTCGGGGCTGCCCACGCGCATGCGGGCGGGATGCGCCGTGACGGCCATCAGTTCGCCTCCGCGCCTGGCGTCATTTCGCGCACCAGCCGCCGGAACTCTTCGCCGCGCGCTTCGAAGTTCTTGTATGCGTCGAAGCTCGTGCACGCCGGCGAGAGCAGCACGACCTCGCCCGCGGTCGCGATCTCGCGCGCCTGCTGCACCGCCTCAGCCATCGTCGCGACGCGCACGCGCACCGGCAGGTCCTCCGGCATGACGAACGCCGCGTTCGCCTCCACCGCCGCCTCGAGCAGCGCGCCGTCCGCGCCGAAGAAGACGATGCCGTGGCATCGCTCCAGCGCCTCCTGCGCCAGCTCGTCCTTCGGCAGGTCCTTGTCCTTCCCGCCGAGCAGCAGTACCAGCTGCTCCGTGAACGAGCGGATGCCCGCCAGCGCGCGTTCCGGCGTCGTGGCGATGCTGTCGTTGACGTAACGCACGCCATCGACCTCCGCGACGAACTCGAGCCGGTGCGGCACCGGCCGGAACGCGCGGATCGCCTGCGCCATCGTCTCGGCGCGCAGGCCGGCCGCCGCGCCGATGGCGCACGCCGCGAGCACGTTCGCCACGTTGTGCTGGCCGCGCAGAGGGATCTCGCTAACTCGAATGACGCGCCCAGAACGCCCGATGCCCTGCACCTCAATCCATGAGTCCCAGCCGGAGTTCAGATCGTCTGGGTCGTCTCGTTCGACGCTGATCAGTCCGCCCTTGCCGGGCAGTTGCTCCTGCGTTGTGAAGTACCACTTATTCGCGGGCGTCAGCGCCGCGCTCTCGACGCAAATCCGGTCGTCGAAGTTCAGCACGACATAATCGTCCGGCGCCTGGTATCGCACCAGGTTCTGCTTCAGCGCGACATAATCTTCCCACGAGAACTGGTCCAGGTGGTTCGGCGTCACGTTCAGCACCGCGGCGATGCGCGGGCTCCGGTCCGTGAGCTGAAGCTGCGTGTGACTGATCTCGACGACCGCCCACGTCCGCTCATCCATCCCGTCGAGCAGCCCCAGAAGTCCAGTGCCGATGTTCCCGCCAACCCGATATGGCCGTCCGTCCGCCGCGAGCATCGCGCCCACCAGGGCGGTGGTCGTCGTCTTTCCGCTGCTGCCCGTGATGCCGATCACCGGTCCCGGGCACCGGGCCAGGAACTCGCGCGTCATCGAGGTCACGGCTCCGCGCTCGCGGGCCTCGGGGATACCGGGGAGGGTCAGGGGCACGCTCTGGGAGACGAAGACCACGTCGCTGTGCGCGATTGCTTCCGTCCGGTGCCCGCCAAGCGAGTAGGTGATGGGCAATCCCTCGAGTTCGCGGAGTTGGGCGGTGAGGGATTCCTGGGGTTTGGAGTCGATGACCGTGACGGCCGCCGCGCCATGCGTGGAGGCGAACCGCGCTGCATCGACGCCTTCAATGCCGAGACCGATAACGGTCACCCGTTTCCCCACCAGGAAGTCTCGTTCACCAGTCATAGCACCTTAGCAATTCGTTGTCAATCCCCTGGGCGTCATTCAGGTGAGCGCCGCAAGGCCGAGCCCCAACATCGCCCCGAGCGCGCCGATTGCGGCGAACCGCGCCATCACAGTCGTCTCGTGCCACCCCAGCTGCTCGAAGTGGTGATGCACAGGCGCCATCCGGAAGATGCGCTTGCCGCCGGTCATCCGGAAGTAGCCGATCTGGATGACGACGGAGAGGATCTCCGCGACGAACACTACGCCGATCACCGGCGCGAGCAGCCACCACCCCGTCATCAGCGAGACGATCGCGAGCGCCCCACCAAGCGGGAGCGCCCCGCTGTCGCCCATGAAGATTCGCGCAGGATAGGCGTTGTACCAGAGGAACCCGAGCACGGCGCCGACAGTCACAAAGCAAAAGGTCCCGATCGCGGTGTCGCGCTGCGTCAGCGCGATCGCGCCGAACGCCGCGAACGCGATGGCGTTGAGGCTCCCCGATAGCATGTCCAGGCCGTCCGTGACCGCCTCGGCGCTCGATATCGCGACGATCACGGCTATCGCGATCACGATGTACACGGGCCCGATGTCGTACGAGCCGTAGTGCGGTACCAGCATCCGCGGCGCATCGATGCGGTCGTACAGCAGCCACGCCGCAATCGCACCGGCGATGGCGAAGCCGCCGATCTTCAGCACCATGCCCGTCCGGTCGTGCGCCTCGCGCTGCTGGCGGTCAACGAGTGTGCCGAAGTCGTCCCAGGTGCCGATGAGCAGGAACGCCGCGGCCACCGCGATCGGCAGCAGCACGTCGCGGTCCTTCGGCACTGCCGCCACCAGCCACACGATGAGCGCAACCACCACGATTAGGATTCCGCCCATCGTCGGGGTTCCTTCTTTGCTCAGGTGCGACTCCGGCCCCTCCGTCGAGATCGCCTTGCCGATGCCCTGCTGCCGTAACAACGCGATGTACGGCCCGCCGGCGAGCACCGAGATCGCCGCCGCGACGCATCCCCAGAGCAGCGCATACGCCATCTACGCCTCTTCTCGCAGTTCCGCCGCGAGCGTCTCCAGCTCGAGCGCCCGCGACGCCTTCAGCAGCACGACGTCACCCTCACGAAGCTCCGGCACCAGCTCCTTCGCGATCCCGCTCTTGTCCGCAACGATCCGCACGTTGCGATGATGTGCCTCGATCGCCGTCTCGCCGATCACGCGTCCGAGTTCGCCGACCGCGTAGATCACGTCCGCGACTTCCGCCGCCCGCTGCCCCACCTCGCGATGCCCCTCGAACTCCGCGGCCCCGAGCTCCCGCATGTCGCCCAGCACGGCGATCTTCCGTCCGGGCGTGTCCGCCAGGAGGTCGAGTGCCGCCAGCATCGAAGCCGGACTCGCGTTGTACGTGTCGTCCACGATCGTCGAGCCGCCACGACCGCGCGATATGCACATCCTCGATACCGGCGGCATCTCCGAGAGCGCGGTAGCGACGTCCGCGAGCGTCATGCCGTCGAGCACCCCGACGGCCGCTGCGGCGAGCAGGTTGTGGACCATCGCCCGCCCTGGCATCCGCGAGTACACCGCCTCGCGCTCACCGCCGTGCACAACCGTGAAGTTCACGCCAGCCAGTCCGTGCGGCTGGATGTCATCGCCCTGCACATCGGCATCCGGCGCCATCCCATACGTCATGACGTGCGCGCGCGTCTGCTGGGCCATTGCCGCGACGCGCGGATCGTCCGCGTTCAGCACCGCCACGCCGTACTCCGGCAGCGATGCCGGCAGCGCGGCCTTCTCCGCCGCGATCGCGTCGATCGTGCCCAGCCGCTCCATGTGGACCGGCCCCACCATCGTCACCACGCCGATCTCCGGCTGTGCGATGTCGCACAGCAGCGCCATCTCGCCCGGCGCCCACATACCCATCTCCAGCACCGCGCGGCGGTGAGCTGTCGTCGCTTCGAGCAGCACCAGCGGCAGTCCGATCTCGCTGTTCAGGTTGCCTTCGCTCTTCAGTACGGAGTACTTCGTCGCCAGCACGCCGGCGATCAGCTCCTTGGTTGTCGTCTTCCCGACGCTGCCCGTGACGCCGACCACCTTCAACCGCCGTCGCGTCAGCCGCCGCTGATGCGCGAGTTCCTGCAAAGCGGCGAGCGCGTCCGTCACTACGAACTGCGCGAGCGGCGCATCGACCCTACGCTCGACGATAGCGCCCGTCGCCCCGCGCAGTGCCGCATCCGCGACGAAGTCATGCCCATCCGCTCGCTCGCCCTTGAGCGCGACGAACAGGTCGGCGCGCCCGGCCTTGCGCGAGTCCACGACTGCGTGTCGGAATCGCGCAGGCGCAGGTCCCTCCACTCGAAGGGGACGCAGCGCCTCCAGAATCTCCCTGGTCGTGATCATCCGTCCTGCCTGACCGTCATTTCCCGCGCCGATCGCTGGGACCGCCGCGTCCTGCCTGAGGTGCCGCGCTACGGCGATGGCGGCAGCGCGTTCACCAGCGCCGGCTCGTCGGGCCGCACTCCGAGGTACGAGAGGATCGCGGGGGCGATGTCGTGGAACACCGGCGCGGAGACCTGGCCGCCCAGCTTGTCCTCGCGGAAGTCCAGCTTCACCAGCATGATCATCTGTGGGTCGCGCACCGGCGCGAAGCCCACGAACGACGCGACGTTGCCGTTGCGCACCGCTCCATCGGCGAGCGTCGCGCCCGTCGTCGTGCCCGTCTTGCCGCCGACGTGGTAGCCCTTGATGGCCGCGAGATTGCCGGGAACGCCCTCCACAACTTGGTTCATCATATCTGCAACCTGGTTCGCCGTATCCGGGCTCACCACCTGCCGTACCACGTACGGCTCCGTGTCTCGCTCCCCCTGAGGCGTGTCCAGCTTCTTCACGACGTACGGCCGCATCAGTTTCCCGCCGTTCACCAGCGACGAGATCGCCGTGATCACCTGCAGCGGCGTCGCCGACAACCCCTGCCCGAAGCTGTTGTCCGCCAGGTCCACCGTCGTCCAGTCCGGGTCCGAAGGGGTCCGCATCGACCCCGTCGCCTCACCGCCGAGGCCTACTCCGGTCGCGGTGCCGATGCCGAACCGCGACATGTAATCGTAGAACCGCGCCTTCCCGATGAGCCCGCTCATCCAGACCGCGCCCGTGTTGAGGCTGCGCTGGAGGATCTGGGTGACGCTCGTCGTCCCGTTCACGCTGAAGTCCCAGTTGCGGATCTGCGCATCCCCGACGATCGCTAGGCCGGTGTCGTTGTACGTGCTGTTCGGCGTCACCAGGTCCTGGTCGATCGCCATCGCCGCCGTGAGAGTCTTCATCACCGACCCGGGCTCATACGTGTCCGTTACCGCCCGGTCACGCACGAGCGCCTGATCCACCTCGGTGAGCTGCTTCAGCTCGGACAGCTTGAAGCCCGGCCGGCTCGCCATCGCCAGCACTTCGCCCGTCTTCGGCTGCATGACGATGATCGTCCCGCCCAGTGCGCCGGTCTTCTGGATCTGCTGGTCCAGCTCCCCCTCGATCATCCGCTGAACGTACCGGTCGATGGTGAGCTGCACGTTCCCGCCGGCCTTCGGCTTCTGCCCGATGCGCTCCGTACCCAGCGCGATCCGGTTGCCGACGCTGTCGCGCTCGTAGTAGATGGTGCCCGGCACGCCGCCCAGCTCCGTGTCGTAGTCGGACTCCAGCCCGGCGAGGCCCGTGTGATCGCGCCCAACGAACCCCAGCAGGTTGGATGCGATGTCGCCCTCCGGATAGAAGCGCCGCGTCGTCTGCACGAGCCGCACGCCGGGTGCTTCGACCTCGGCCAGCGCGCGCCCCTTGTCGAAGTCCAGCCCCGTAAATGCCAGGTAGAGCCCCTTCGGATCCTTCCGCACTTCAGTGAGCAGATCGGAAGGATCGCGCTCGATCGCCGGAGCGATTACTGCTGCCGCTCGCAGCGCAGCGTTCGCATCGACCCAGTCCGGGCGGTTGATGTACACGTCGTACGCATCGACCGTGGTCGCGAGCGGGAAGCCGTTCCGGTCGAGGATCGCGCCGCGGGGCGCCCGCGTCACCTGCTGCCCGAAGTGCTCGTCCTGCGCGGCGTTCTCATAGTGCGAATAGTTCACGATCTGCAGGTAGACGAGACGTCCTGTCAGCCCCGCGCCCGCCAGCGCAAACGTCGCTGCCAGCCCGATGAGCCGGCCGTTCAGCCGTCCGCGCTGTCCGAACATCTCTCGCCTTCCCTGCACAGCGGCGCGCACGATGCGTCACCGCCGGAATGTCAGAACAGCGGCAGCTTGTGCAGCAGCCGCTTCCACAGCGGCGGGTTCGACGGCGCCGGCTGCGGACGCACCACCGGGAGGAAGCGCGTCGGCAGCGTCTGACGGTCCGGCACGGAGTGGTTGAGCGTCAGGTACAGCCGCGCCTGCGCCGGCACCATCCCGAGCCGCATCCGCGCCTCGATGTCCACCCGCGCCAACGACGACAGTCGCGCCACGTCCGCCTCGATCTGGCTGTTCTCCGCCTGCTTCTGCGCGCGCTCCTGGTTCAACCGGTCGATCTCATAGCCCGCGCTCGTCACGCGGCTGAGCTGGTTGACCTGCACGAGTCCCACGGCGACGATGAACAGTCCCGCGAGCACCAACAGCCATCGCAGCGAGATCCGCTTTGGAATCCGAAAGTGCGGCCTCGGAAGCGAAAACGGCCGGGGTCTCGGAAGCGGTAGCCGGTGTAGCATCGCCATCGCTGGCGCTCTCACGCCGCGACGGCGGCGATGCGTTCCGCGGCCCGGAGCCGAGCGCTGCGGGCCCGGGGATTCGCGGCGATCTCCGAAGCGCTCGGCTTGACCGCGCCGCGCGTCACCAGGCGCAGTGTCGCTTTGTGCCCGCACCGGCATTCCGGCAGGCCTGGCGGGCAGATGCAGTCGCGCGATTCCCGCCGGAAGTACTCCTTCACGATGCGGTCTTCGAGCGAGTGGTAGCTGAGCACGGCAATCCGTGCTCCAAAGCCGAGCAGGCCGTGGGCCTGAGGAAGGGCGGCGGCAAGAGCGTCTAGCTCTGTATTCGCCGCTATGCGGAGAGCTTGAAACGTCCTGGTGGCGGGATGGGTTTTGCTACGTGCTCTCCTACCCACGGCCTGCTCGACGGCTTTGGCTAACTGTGCGCTCGTCTCTATCGGACGAGCCTCGACGATGCGTCGCGCGATCCTTCTGCTCGCGGGCTCCTCGCCATACTTGAAGATGATGTCCGCGAGCTCCTGCTCGCCGTATGTGTTCACGATCTCGGACGCCGGCACGCCTTCTTCGCCGAAGCGCATGTCGAGTGGCGTCTCGCGCTGGAAGCTGAAGCCTGCGCCGGTCTCGAGTTGATCCGACGACAGCCCCAGGTCCATCAGCACGCCGTTCACCGGCGCGAACTCCATCTGCCGGCAGAGGTCACCGACGTCTCGGAAGTTGCCGCGCACCGCCCGGAACGCCTGGCCGAAGCGCTCCAGCTTCGCCGACGTCCGCTCGATCGCCGACGCGTCGGCGTCGATGCCGACGAGTGTGCCGCCGGGCTGCGCTCGTTCGAGGATCGCGTCCGAGTGGCCGCCGCCTCCGAGCGTGCAGTCGACGTAACGTCCGCCCGGGCGCACATCGAGGGCCTCCAGTACTTCCTTCACCATGACGGGCACATGCCGCGTGGGCTCTGCCATCAGCCGATAGGTCCCGCTGATTCCTGCGCCGAAGGCAATTCCTCCGCGATCCGCGCCGCCTCGGCCTCGTACTCCTCCGGCGACCACAGCTCCACCCACTCCCCTGTGCCAAATACGAGCACTCTCGATTTGATGTTCGCGTGCTCGCGCAGTCGCGCCGGGATCAAGATCCTGTTCTGGCTGTCGAGCGACGCCTGGTCCACGCCATGGAATGATCCGCGCCGCAGCACCCGCCCGCGCCTGTGCAGTCCGGGCACGTCGGTGATCGGCCGCGCCCGCCGGGCGAACTCCTCGAGGCTGTGCAAGAATATGCACCGGTCCGGGGAACCGGGGCTGAGCACGATCCCGTCCCGGAACGCGTCGCGAAACGGTGGCGGGAGCGGTATCCGTCCGCGCTCGTCCATCGCGTAGTCGAACGTTCCGAGGAACAACATCGAGACCGGTGTCCTGCCGGGTGCTCAACCGGATCCATCCGTAGCCACAAGTTCCCACGAACTCCCATACATTACCACCGAATCCCACGCTGTCAATACCCTCTCGCCGCTTATGTGCGAAATTTACGCGCGCGGCGCAGGTCGGTGAGTGGCGTCGCCCGTCGCGCACCCCGCCGCGCGGGAAACAACGGCTCCCGCAACGTCCCTATCCGTTACGCTGCGCACGTGACCATCCGCGCCGGCATTCTCACGATCAGCGACAGCGCCAGCCGGGGCGAACGCGCCGACGCCAGCGGCGATGCGGTCCGCGAGCTGCTCGAATCGATCGGCGCGACTCTCGAACGCCGCGACATCGTCCCGGACGAGCGCGACCAGATCGCCGCGAAGCTCCGCGAGTGGTGCGACAGTAAAGCGCTCGATCTGATCGTCACCACCGGCGGCACCGGCCTCGCCGCCCGCGACGTCACCCCTGAGGCGACGCTCGCGATCGCGGACCGCCTGGTGCCCGGCATTGCCGAAGCGATGCGCTCCGAAGGACTGCGCCACACCGCCAAGGCCATGCTCAGCCGCAGCGTCGCCGGTGTGCGTGGCTCGACGCTGATCATCAACCTCCCAGGATCAGAGAAGGGCGTCCGTGAGAGCCTCGGCGCCGTCCTCGAAGTCCTCCCCCACGCCGCAGAGCTGCTGCGTGGGGTTACCGAGCATTAGCCGTCCGAGTCCGTCTGGTTTCAGCACCCCGCGATATTGACAATTTCCTGCCCGGGCACTTGACTGCAGTCCGAAATGACCGATACTGAAATTGAGCGGTCGCTCAAAGCATACGCTCAAAGAGGCCACGGATGCCTGGTTCGCATCGCACTGAAACCCGACACACCATCGTGGATGCAGCTCTGCATGCGCTGAAGACGCTCGGCTATGCCGAGGTGAGCGCTCGGAGAATCGCGGCGGTGGGAGGCTTCAACCAGGCGCTCATCTTCTATCACTTTGGCTCCGTGGACGATCTTCTCGTGGCCGCCCTCGCGCAGAGTAGTCAGCACCGCCTTGCCCGCTACCAGGAGCGCATGGGCAGCGCGGGAAACCTTTTAGATCTGATGAGCGCTGCTCGCGAGCTGTATCGGGAGGACCTCCAGAGCGGCCACGTCAAAGTTCTGGCGGAACTCGTTGGGGCGGGTTCGGTATCGCCCGAGCTCGGCGCCAAGGTCGCGCAGCACGTCGAACCGTGGCTCGCCTTCACGACGGCGACGCTGGACCGGATGCTCGGCCAGTCATCGCTCCGCGCGCTCGTCCTACCCGGAGACGCGGCGTTTGCGCTCGCCGCGCTCTATCTCGGGATGGAACTCCTGACCAGCCTGAGCGGCGATAGCGCGCCCGTTGATTCCCTATTCGACTCGGCTGCGCGCATCGCCACCCTCTTGTCCGCGTTCAGCCAGCCCAGAGGTTCGCGATGAGTGTGGTCGACCCCGGCGCGACGACTGTCGAGGACGAGGCCATTACGGGCGTATACGCCAGCGTGGCGCGAGGTCGAGTCAGCGACCTCGCTCAGTGCGTTCAGCGCTTCCACTTTGGAGCGGGCTCCATCCGCGGGCGCGGACGGGCTCGCGTGCGGCACGGACGAAACCGCGCCGCGTCGCTCATCGCGCCGATGCTGCGACTGCCTCGTGCAACAGACGTGGTTCCGCTCGACATCCTGGTCATTCGCTCGCGGCGAAGCGAAGAGTGGGTGCGCTCATTCGGTGGGGTGCCACTTCGGTCAACTCAGTACGCGCGCGACGGGTATCTCATCGAACGTTTTCGCCTGTTCGAGCTATGCCTTCATGTCGACATTCGGGGCCGCACCCTCGTGATGACGAGTCGTGCCGGGGCACTCGTCCTCCGCACGCGGCGCATCTCCCTGCCAGCGTGGTTTACACCGCGCGTCGACGCGCGGGTGAGCGGATCATCCGACGGCACGATGCAGGTTTGCGTCTCTGTTCGTGCGCCACTTGTTGGCCTCGTATTCGGCTACTACGGAATCATCGAGGAGGTCGCGTGATGAAAATTGTTCTTGTCCTGCTTACAGCTCAAGCGCTCCTGGGAGCATTTGACACGCTGTACTTCCACGAATGGCGCGCTCGCCTCGTCGCACGCGTACCCACGACAACCGATGAGCTTCGCCTCCATGCAGTTCGCGACTTCGTGTATGCCGTCCTCTTCGCGACCCTCCCGGTCCTGGCATGGCAGGGCGCGTGGACCTTCGTACTCGTCGTACTCCTGGTGCTGGAGATCGTTGTAACGATGGGTGACTTCATCGTCGAAGAACGGGTGCGGCGTCCGCTCGGCGGCGTCTTTCCAGGAGAACGCGTGACGCATGCGCTGATGGGCATCGTTTACGGCGCCATGCTCGGGTACTTCGTCCCGATCCTCCACGATTGGTCGTCGGCGCCGACGGGGTTCGTCGCATATCCCGTGCCGATACCAGTGGCGTTTGCGATCATGCTGTTCGTCATGGCTGGCGGCGTCTTTGTATCCGGCGTGCGGGACCTCTATGCCCTACTCGAGTTGCCGCAGAGCCGGTGGCCGTGGCACAGGGAGCCATCGCGATGATGCGGCGCCGTAGCCTGCACCAGATCGTGTTCACGATCGCGGGGTTCTACAACATCGCTTGGGGTGTCTGCTGCATCATCGATCCGGCCTGGATGTTGAGAGTGACCGGCAGTTCTGCCGACAACAGCGAGCTCGTCGCGGCACTCGGGTTAGTCATTGGGCTGTACGGCGTGCTCTACCTCGAGGTCGCGCGCTCGCCGGAACGCGGTTCGCTGATCGCGGCGGTCGGTCTCGTGGGAAAAGTTCTCGGGCCGGTCGGCGTAGCCCGGGCCGTTCTCTTCGGCGGCTGGCCGCCATCCACGTTCCTGGTATCCCTCACCAATGACTTCATCTGGTGGATACCGTTCGTTGTCTATTTGCACGACGCATGGCCGTCGGGCTTAGCGCATCGGGTGCCCCAATCAAACGAATCGATCGGCTCCGCGTAATCGCATGCGAGTCTCGAACGCTGGATTGAGATACGCACACACGCTACGCTCGCGTTTGAGCCAACAACGCATGCGCCCTATTGTGTCTCGCAGTGCTCACGACACTGCCGGAAAACGCGCGTTGCCTGGTCTGGATGGTCGCACTGCTCCTCGCGGTCGCCGTCGTGGCGAGCGCCTGCAGCGGCAAGAAGTCCTCAAACCCCAGCCCGACACCGAAGCCCATCCCCACTCCGGTCGCCACGCCGCCCGCGACTGAGCCCGGCTTCACACTCGCCGACTCCTCCCTCGACGCCCTCCCCGGCTCTACCGTCGAGCACGGACAGCTCGGTGGGATGACTTACCAGATCGAGATGCCAGACGACTGGAACGGCGGGCTCGCGATGTACACGCACGGCAACGACATCGACACCACATTGCGCGTGTACCCGCCGATGAACGCGCCGTGGCTTATCTCGCACGGCTACGCGTGGGCGTCGTCGAGCTACACCGTCAACGTCGCATACGTCTCCGGCGTCGCAGCCGATGAGACCGCTGCGCTCTGGGACTACTTCGTGCAGAAGCATGGCCGCCCCACGCGCACCTACGCCGAGGGTGACAGCATGGGCGGCGCGGCCGCCTTCACCGCCGCCGAACGCTACCCCGACCGTTACGATGGAGCCCTCGCGCTCTGCCCCGACGCGCCGCCGTCCCGCGTCGAAGGCGACTTCTTCTACGCTGCGGCATACATCGCCGGCGTGACGCAGGCGGACTTCGACGCGCAGGGCGTCGGCAACATCATCGACAACCGCATCAAGCCGGCCCTCCGCGACAAGGCCACCCGCCAACGGTTCGACGCGCTGTGGACGGACATGAGCGGCGGCCCGCGTCCGCTGGTAGCGCAGGGCGTCGACAACTACTGGCAGACGCTCTGGATCACGTCGCTCTCGAACGTCTCGCAGGGCATCGATGGCAACGATGGCGTCGTATACCAGCTCGGTCCGAGCGCCGGGGTCACGAGCGACGACTTCAACCGCGGGGTCGTCCGGGTCGAGACCATCCCCGGCGCCGATAAGTACGAAGACGTGAACCGCATCACCGGCGATATCCAGATGCCGGTGCTCACGGTGCAGCCGACCGGCGATGCGCTCACGGTCTTCAGCTCGTCGCAGGAATTGCGGCGCCGCGTCGAATCGAAGGGCAAGGGCGACCTGCTCGTGCAGCGCGCCATCCAGTCGTCGCGCCACTGCTTCGATCGCGGCATGACGGACTACGAGACGGGCCAGAGCTTCCAGGCGCTCGTCGATTGGGTGGAGAACGGCAAGAAGCCCGAGGGCGACGACCTTCTCGGCGACGTCCTCACCGCCGGCGCGAAATTCACCTCCGCGCCCCGCCTCGGCTCCGGCGCCGCGGAGCGCGTGCCGAAGTCAGAGCAGCGCGTCACGCTCAGCGGGACGACGAAGCTGGATGGCCAGCCCGTCGAACCGGACTTCCTATGGGCCGAAGTGCGCCGAAACGACGGGCCGCATCGCGCCTGCTCGTTCGAGCCCGCGCGCTTCGATGACGTCGGCAGATACACGCTCACCATCGCGTCGAACGGCGAGGTGGACGGTTGCGCCTCGGGTGACGCGAACGTGTACCTCGCGCTGTTCAAGGACGGCGAGCGCTACGTCTCGGAGCAGCGCGTCGAATGGCCGGACAACGGCGGCAATGCCACGTTTGATGCCACCTTCTCTCGCGCGCATCCGGCCGGGGCGTCGGGCGAGCCCACTGCCGACGAGTATTTCGGCACGACGTTCTACGGCACCCTGCTTGCATCGAACGGCGCGCTGCCGCCGGCGGGCATCGTCATCGAAGCCTCGATCGGCGACACGCTCTGCGGCCGCAAGGTCACCGCGCCCGTCGTCATGGTTTTCGACCAACCCGGCAACTACGAGATCTCCGTGGCCAGTCCCGCGTCGGTACCGGCCTGCGCGAAGGGCGGCACCGTAACGTTCACGATCAACGGGAAGCACATCCCCCAGATTGGCGTGAACGACATGTCTCGCGACGGCCACCAGCTCAATCTCGTGGTGCCGTAGTCGCGCAGCCGGGCTACTCGTACCGCAGCGCTTCCGCGATGGGGATCGAGGACGCCTGCCGCGACGGGATGATCGTCATCAATAACGACGCCACGAACGCGAACCCGCCGATCGCCAGGATCTGCATCCACGGGATATAGAAGCCGCTCACCTGATTCGCGGCGAAGTCCGCGCTCGTCAGCAGCTGGTACGCCAGCAGCAGCCCCAGCGCGATGCCGCTGAGGACGCCGAGCAGCGTGATGAACGACGACTCCATGATGAAGCTGATCGCGATCGCGTTGCGCGTGTAGCCGATCGCCCGCAGCATCCCGATCTGCTGCCGCCGCTCGACGACCGTCCGGAACGCGATGACGCCTACCGCCGCGATCCCGACGAACAGTCCGATTCCCATGAACCCCTGGAACAGGTACAGGAAGCCCTGGTTTTGCGCCTGCTGGTCGTCGAGCAGCTTCTGTAGCGAGTCCGCCTGCACGCCCTGGTTCAGCAGCACCCGCTCGATGTCTTTGGCCACCGGGTCGGAGTTCGCCCCCGGCGTCACCTTCACAAGGTGCGCGCTCGACTCTGGATGCGGGAACACCGCGTCGAACGTCGATGGCGACAGGTACAGTCCCTGGAAGATCGCGCTCGCCTTGGTCGTGATCACGCCGATGATCTGGACGTCGTGCACGCTCGATGGCACGGTCGCGTCGCGCACTTGGATCGTCACCGGCGTGAAGGTCTTGTCCGATGTCTTGATACCACTTACCTGGAACTCCGAGCCGCCGAATCCCCCTCCGCCGATCGCGAACTCGTCGATCACCGCGGCGCTCGGGTCCGTCGCCAGCCGCTGCCATACCGCCGCGTCGGAGTCCAGGCCTTCCGCGCGCGCCTGCAGCTTCACGTGGTTCTCGCGCAGGAAACTCTCCGTCGGACCGACGATGTGATACTTCTCGAAGTTGTCGCCCTTCTCGCCGGGCGCCGGCTTCATCCGCGCGTCGGACGACGAGCGGTTCGCCTGCCGCACGTCGTTCACCGCAGCGATCTCCGACGTGTCCCCGCCGCCCTGCTGGATCGCCCCCGTCAGGTCGTCGATGTGGTTCGTCGGGTTCTCCGTCGCGACCACGTCGTATCCGCCGCGCGCGTCGTCGCCGAGGAACACTCGGCTGAAGTTCGTGTTCATCGTCGAGATCATCACCAGCGCGAACATCACGAGCGAAATCATCGCGACCGTCATGCCGGTGCGGAACTTGTTTGCCAGTGGGTAGGCCACCGCCGTTCGGATCGACGGGATCAGGCTCGAGAAGACGTGCCCGGCCGCGGTGAGCACTCCCAGCAGCAGATCTGCGTTGTAGATGAGCACGAACGTCGAAGCGACGACCATCGTGATCCCGCTGAGGAAGAACATGCCGGGGCTGCCGTCGAGATTCGGCGGGATCCGGCCGCCCGCCGACAGCAGCCAGTACGCGAGCAGCACCAAACCCATAGTCGTGAACACCGGCCGGGGCGGGAACTCCAGCATCACCAGCGTGAGTGCAACGCCCAGGATGATCAGCGATACGCCGCTCGTGTAGGCCTCCGCCCGCCACGTCGCCAGCCCCAGCAGCACCAGCAGCAGGCCGATGACGATCGCCAGGAAACCGACCTGGAACATCCGGTTCAGCGCGAAGAAGAGCGTGAAGATGGCGCCCGCCGCTGCGCACACGCCCGCCGTGCCCAGCAACACCGCGATTACGCTCGACACCGCGGACGTCCCGTAGAGTCCGGACGCAGCGACGAACAGCACGATCGTCAGCACGATCTGCACCGGCGCCAGCAGCAGGATTCCGATGCTGATGCCCCAGTCACGCCACCGCGACGGCTTCACGCTCAGCCACCGCGCATAGGCGAAGATCCGGCCGACACCGGGGCGCGTCTCCGGCCCGACACGCAACGGAATCGGCTCCGGTGTGTCGCGGATCGCGCTAACGATGTTGAGGTTCCCGATCCGCCACGACGAGAAGGTCACCGTCAGGTACGTCAGCACGACGCCGAGCGAGTACGACACGATCAGGCTCCGCGGCGAGATGTGATAGACGATCGACAGGTCGAACGACGCGAAGATCGCCGCCATCACCTGCACCATGATCAACGACACGCCGATGCCCAGCGCGCAACCAACGGCCGCCGCGATCACGTTGTATGCCATCCCTTCCGACAGGAAGATCTGCACCAGGTGCCGCCGCTTCGTGCCGACCGCGCGCACCATCCCCATCTCCACCTTTCGCTCAGCGGCGAGCATCACGAAGATGAGGAAGATCAGCATCATGCCGGCGGCGATCGAGAACAGCCCCATGATCACGAAGAACGTGGTCAGGAAGCTCGACGTGTTGTGGGCGTTGTCCACGAAGTCCTGCTTCGTCTGCTGCGCTGTCCACGGCGTCCCCTTGAGCGGCCCGTTGTTCAGCGCGTCCGCCACCTGTTGCGAGTGGTCCAGCCCGCTGCGCACTCCGCCCTCGTTTGAGACGGCGATCACGTCCACCTCGTCGGGCCGCTTCAGCAGCTCCTGCGCCCGCGGGAGCGGCAGCAACACGCCGCGCGTCACCCCCAGCACAGACCCCGTGAGCACTCGGTCCTCGACGATCTCCTTCACCCTGAAGCCGTTCGCCTGGCCGCCCACGTAGATCTGGATCCGATCGCCCTTCTGGATGTCCAGCTTGTCCGCCGTCGAGCTGTTGACGTAGATCTCGTCCGGCCCCAGGTCGTCCAGCGAGACCTGCTGCCCGCCCGTCGTCGTCAGGTCGCTTTCGAAGCCCCGCATGTGCGCCGGGTCGACGCCCACCAGCACCACCGTTGGCTCGCGCAGGCCTGCGCGCGGGTTGTCCACCGGCACCGGCGCCCTGATCATCGTCACCGCACCGTCCACGCCCGGCGTCCGCAGGAACTGGCTCACCAGCGGGTCGGCATCGATCGAAGGCATCGGGCGCGCCGACACCAGCGATGTGCTGTCGAACAGGCTCTGCTCGCCCTCGCCGGTCTTCGCCTGCACGATCTCGTCGATGCTGTGCAGCCGGTCGTACGCCTGCTTCGTGATGCTGTAGTCGATCGTGTCGCCGATCCCGAATGCGGTGGAGATGATCAGCGTGCTGAGCATCAGCCCGATCACTATCAGGATCGTCTGTGCGCGCCTCCGCGGGATGTTTCGGACGCCCATCAGGAACAGCACGCGGTTCCGCGCCAGCACCCAACCTGTCGTGGACAGCGCGATGCCCAAAATGATCAGCAGCGCGATCATGATGTACGTCATGGACAGGCCGAAAAGCTCGTTCACGCCTGCGCTCCCGTCGCCGCCTCTTCGCTCACGATCTGCCCGTCCTTCATGCGGATGATCCGATGGCATCGCTGCGCAACGTCCGGCGCGTGCGTCACGATGACGAACGTCTGGTGGTGCCGGCGGTTCAGGTCCGTGATGAGGTCCATGATCTCTTCGGTGTTCTGCGTGTCGAGGTCGCCGGTCGGCTCGTCGCCCCAGACGATCGCCGGATCGTTCACCAGCGCCCGCGCGATGGTCACGCGCTGGCGCTGACCACCGGAGAGCTGCGCGGGGCGATGCTTCGCCCACTCCCGCAGGTGCACGGTGTCGAGCGCCGCTTCCGCCTTGGCGCGCGCCTCCCTCGGCTTCGTGCCGGACACTAGCAGCGGCAGCTCGACGTTCTCGACCGCGCTCAGCACCGGCAGCAGGTTGTAGAACTGGAAGACGAAGCCCATCTTCTTCGCCCGGAACTCCGTCCGCGCGTTGTCCGAGAGCTTGTTGATGTCCTCGCCGTTGATGAGGATCAGCCCCGCATCGATCGTGTCGAGCCCGCTGAGGCAGTTGAGCAAGGTGGTCTTCCCGCAGCCGGAAGGCCCCATGATCGCCACCATTTCGCCGCGCGGCACGCGGATCGAGACGCCGCGCAACGCCCGCACGATCACCTCGTCGGTCCGGTACACCTTGACGACGTCCGTCGCATCGATGATCAGGTCCGCGCCGTTCCGAGACGGCGCCGCAACCTTCGGCATTGGTTCAGTGTGAGAAGACATGGGCGCTCCCCTGACCAGCTACAGGATGAGGCGGCGACTGCCACAACAACGAGGGTAGCGAATCGAACTGAGAAGCTCCGAACATTTTGCCTGCGAAATCAGCAGACGTCCGACCGCGAGCGAAACGTTAATACACGCCTCGCCGATCCTGATGCGTCGAAGGCGTAGCCGGCCGCGACGGCCTGATGCACTAACGAAGATCTGTACCTCTGGCTTCAGTCCAAGCGATGATGGATGCGTCATTCTCCCGCGAGAGTCACCTCTTCCCGGCGCTCGAACTTCGCGACGACCTCGATCAGGCCGATGATGTGCGCATTGAATGCTTCAAGATCTTCCGCCGGTATCCAGTACTCATCGTGTGCGCGCCCGCCCACGCGGTGAACCCCGTACGCCTCGAGAAACGCCCGCTCGACCTCGAACCGCACGACGTACCCGAGGAAGCGGTGGTTCGTGTCCTTGGAGTTCCAGTCGCGCGCGATCTGTGACGCGTATTCCGGATAGAAGGCCGGCTGCTCGGGGAGCCGCGGAGGGAACGCTCTCCGTCCGCTGTCGCGGATGAGGTCGAGCGCCGCCTGGCCTATAGGGCGAAACAACGTGACGCCCTTCGCGAGGGGTGCGTCCGCTCCCGCCAACTGTCAGTTCCCCAAGCGATCGAGCGCCTCGCGCTCGACTATCCGGTACACCTCCGCCAGCGCCAACCCCCGCTCCTCGGCGATGCGCCGGCACGCCTCGTACTCCGGCGCTGCGCGCGGCTCTTCGCCGGGGATGCGCTTCACCTTCACAGCGGCCGCGCCGAGGCTCGACTCGAATTCGAACGACTCGCGCTGTGCCTCGTGACGCGAAACCGGAGTCACCCGCACTCCGAGCGTCGACGTCTCTCGCAGCAGCACCCGCGAGATCGCGTCCTCGCGCTCGGAGGTGCACAGTACGGACACCAGAACGCCCGGACGATTCTTCTTCATCTGGATCGCCTGGAACCACGCGTCCGCCGCGCCCACTTCGAAGAGCCGCTCCTGCACGTACCCGAAGATCTCCGGGTTCATGTCGTCGATGTTCGTCTCGATGAGCAGCATCTGCCCGCCGCGCTCGACGCGCTCTCCAACCCACAGCCGGAGCACGTTCGGCCATCCCTCTGGGTCGCGTCCGCCCGCGCCGTATCCGACGGCCGACAGCGTCATCGCCGGCCGCTCGAACTTCGCCAGTGTCGTGGCGATCGCCGCGCCGGTCGGTGTCAGCAGCTCCATCGGACGGTCCGAAGCGGAACCGGCAAGCGGCGCCTTCGCCGTCGCGATCAGCCCCAGCGTCCCAGGCGCCGGTACCGGAAGCACGCCATGCGCGCTCCGAACGGTCCCGCCTCCCACGGGAAGCGGCGAACAGTAGAGCTCATCGATCCCGAGCAGCCGCAGACCGACGACCGCGCCGACCACATCGATAATCGCGTCCACCGCGCCGACTTCGTGGAACTCAATCTCGTCTGGCGATATGCCATGCACCTGACTTTCGGCCGCTGCCAGGCGGACGAATATCGCCGTCGCTCGCTTTCGGTCGCGCTCCTCGAGTCCCGATGTCTCGATCAGCTGAAGAATGTCCGGCAGTCGCCGGTGCGGCTGCGGAGTCTCCGCCAGCTCGACGAGTGCGCGGGTCGCTGCGAGTCCGCCACGGGTGACGCGTTCGGTTCGCAGCGACCACCCTTCGACGCCGAGCTTCTGCAGTTCGCCGCGCAGCAAGTCGCCGCGAAACGGCTCCAGCTCGATGTCGAGCAGCGCGCCGAGCAGCATGTCGCCGCTGATGCCGGAGAAGCAGTCCAGGTATGCGATGGGCACGTTCGCGCGTCCTTTAGCGGGGCGCGTTGTGGCGCAACGTCGCGGCGATCACCAGCCGCGCTTCGCGAGGATCTCGGTCTCCGGAATCTGGCCGATCTCCAGCCCGCGCATCGGGTCGCCGGTGCCCCGCGAGACCTCTGCGATGATCGCCGGGTCGCGGTAGTGCGTGGTCGCCTTCACGATCGCAGCCGCCATCTTCTCCGGCGTCTCCGACTTGAAGATCCCCGAACCCACGAACACCCCTTCGGCTCCGAGGTGCATCATCAGCGCCGCATCCGCCGGCGTCGCGATCCCGCCCGCCGCGAAGTTCACCACCGGCAGCTTGCCGAGCTCGTGCACTTCCTTGACCAGCTCGACCGGCGCGCCCAGCTCCTTCGCCACGGCGGGAAGCTCATCTTCCGGCATGCCCTGCACGCGGCGAATGTCGTCCCACAATTGCCGCATGTGCCGCACAGCCTCGACGACGTTGCCGGTGCCGGCTTCGCCCTTCGTGCGGATCATCGCGGCGCCTTCGCCCACGCGCCGCAGCGCCTCGCCGAGGTTCCGGCAGCCGCACACGAACGGCACCTTGAACGGGTGCTTGTTGATGTGGTGCGCCTCGTCGGCTGGCGTCAGCACCTCCGACTCGTCGATGTAGTCCACTCCCAGCGCCTCCAGCACCTGCGCCTCGACGAAGTGTCCGATGCGCGCCTTGGCCATTACCGGGATGGTCACCGCATCGACGATGCGGCTGATGACGTCCGGGTCCGACATCCGCGCGACGCCTCCGTGGGCCCGGATATCCGACGGCACCCGCTCCAGCGCCATGACCGCGCACGCGCCCGCCTCCTCGGCGATCTTGGCGTGCTCGGGCGTGACGACGTCCATAATCACGCCGCCCTTCAGCATCTGGGCGAGGCCCTTCTTGACGGCCCAGGTGCCGGTGGATACGGATCCGTTCGCGCTCGCGCGCTCGTTCGTTGCGACCATATGTGTCCTCCCGGGGGTCAATCCGGACTCAGTGTACCGGGAAGCTAAGTTGGCTGTCAGCGCGAACGCCCGTGGAAAGGTCGCGTGCGCACATTCGCTTCGTGCCACGGCCGCCCTTCACGGAGCGTCTTAACGCGGGCACGGACGTCCCGAATAGGCGGTGAACAGGAGACGCGTGCCGGACGGGCTCCACGGGCCAACCGATGGCTCCCCGTGCAACCCCGCCCGCCCCATCGGCACTAGAACCTCGGCGTGCGCCGTCGAAGCCGAGGCGAACAGGATCCTGGAGTCGAGGTCGTCGTCGATGAGCACCGCCATCGCAATGCCGCTCCCATCCGGCTTCCACGCCCACGATCGCGTGACGAGCGAGCCGACATCGACCGTGTGCGTGACGACCGCCGCATCAGGATCGACGAACGTAACCGGCACGTTGCCGCATCGCCCGCCGCCAATCGCGAGAACGTGGCCGCGCGGCGACCATGCATAGTTCTCAGAGGTGGGCAATGCCATGCTCCCAGCGCCGTCAGTGCGTTGGATCCGCAACGACGAGGTTTCCCCAGTGACCCGCCACTGACCGTCCGCGCTCGTAGTCGAAACGGCAAATGGGGTTGGCGACGCCGGCATCTCGTTGATCCGCCTGCTGCTTCCGTCGAGCTTCAACACCAGGACGAACCGATCCGCGATTATCCCGTAGCCATAGTGCGGCGCAAGCAACGTTTCGTCGTCAAGCCAGCTCACGGCGTCGTCGGATCGAATCGTCCAGATGTCGCCCGTCTCGATGTCGAGGGCGAACTGGTTGACGCCCGCATTTCCGGCCAGTGCGGTCGCCTGCGGGGCCGGGCCGGTCACCACTCGGGACGACGCCGGATCCGCGGTGGGCGAGGCGGTCGTGTCACGGCTCGAACAGCAGCAAATCGTAACTGCTATGAGGAACCAGACGGCTCTGACGAGTCGATATCTCGGCAGCATTCCCGGCGCGGTCCTGACTGGAGCGTTCCACCGATTGACGCACGTGAAGGGTAACGCCTTGACGACGATGGGATGAGCGTTCCATCAGTGGATGCGGATCCGCGCCAGGCGCCTGATCAACCGGTCGGCGGCTGCGCTCCCACCGGCTCCGCCGCCCCGCGCCCAACCCGCACCGACCCCGTCACGCTCTCCGCCGGAGCCACCTCAGCCTCCGTCGCCGGCTCCTGCACCTGAGCGACCACCGCCAAGCGGTCGGCGAAGTACTGCGCGAACGCCGCGAAGAACGACGCGAACGCCAGCAGCTGCGCGCACTTCTCCGTCATCTTGATGACGTCGTACAGCGTTCCCGACCGCTGCGTCACGTCGGACGAGTAGGTCGTCACGTCGAAGTGCAGCAGTACGAAGGTGAGCGACTCCGTGAACAGCTTTGATGCGCCGAGGATCAGTCCTGCGGCCACCCACAGTTTTGTTGTCGTGTTCGCATTCCACACGCAGTAGATCAGGGCGATCGCCGTCGCGGCGATGATCGGCGCCCACGCTACCTCCCACGCGATGCGGTCGCCCGCGTTCGGCAGGCCGAGCGAGTCCTTGATCGCGCCGCCCACCTTCTCGTGCAGGTGGATCGACTCGTCGAGCGCAAAGAACGCCAGACCGCCTCCCGCCACCAACCACGCGATACGCCGGCGGTTGTCGAAGAACGTGAACGCCGTGAACGTCGCGCAGATCGCCGCTCCGGACAGCATCAGGGCGTGGAACCACGAACGGAAGTTGAAGTCGCCGTCGATGTTCAGCCCCTCGATCTGGCGGTGCCAGAACCAGCGCTGGAAGATGTTCATCGCAACAACTGCGACGCCGCCGATAATGGCGACCGTCATCACGACGAGGTCGAGGCGCGGCATGCGCCGTTGGCCGGTGGACTCCGGGAGGATCAGGGAACGCAGGTAGTTCCAGGTTTCCGTGAGCATCAGGACTCTTGGCGCCGCAGCTTTCCGAAGTGTCGGGCGCCGGCGAGCGAACATTGTTTTGGCTCGTCCGTACGAGTAGCGTAAGTCTACGGTTGGCACCCGTTCAATACGCCGTTTCGGTCGCGAAAAACTCTTGACGCCCGTAACCCTTGCTGGGATTAGGCATGTACGCGCTTCGGCGGGCCGCGTAATCTCGGATCATGAGCCTCGCAACGACGGTTCTGGCGTCGCCAACGGACGCGCATTAGCCGCCATTATTGGCCGAGGTCAAGGAATGAGGGCATGACCGGGGTCCTGCGCGCCCGGACGCGCAGCGCGCCACGCGCAGTGGCGCGCGCGGGCGAGCCGCAAGCAATCCCTATCCATGTCGTGGTCCGCCTCTCCTGGGGCATCGTGTGCCTCGCAGCCGTGGTCCCGCTGTTCGTCGTCAGCTACGCGCCGATGTACGACTACCATCAGTGGGTCTACCAGGGCCGCCTCGTCTCCGACCTATTCGTCAGTCATCCGGAGGCCAAGAGCATCGTGTCGAGCGTCTACTCGGTCGACGCATTGCCCGTGCCGAACAGCGCTGCGCCGGCGGGAATCGCGCTCTTCACTGCTTGGCTCTCACCCGAGAACGCGGCGCACGTCTTCGCCGCGATCTGCGTGCTCGCGTTCGCCTTCGGCTTCGCGTTTCTTACGAGGACAGTGCAGCGGAAATCGACTGTACTGGAATTTCTTGGGGTTCCGTTCGCGACCGGGTATTTCCTCTACAAGGGCTACGTCAGCTATCTCCTCGCCCTCGCGATCGCCTTCGCGGCAATCGCGCTGTTGCACCGCGCTTCGGCCTCGCGCGCGCGGCTGTCACTTGCGTACTTGGCGCCGTTCACGGCGCTCGGCGTGGTGCTTTTCTACAGCCATCTCGTCGGATGGCTGATGTTCGCGCTGGCACTCGACGTCTATGCCGCCGAAAGGTATCGTCGCGGCGCTCGTCGCGACGCCGGTCTCATGCTCGCGACGCAGATCCCGGTGCTGGCGATGCTTCTCGCCTACGGCCTGACGCACCGCAGCACACCGAACGGTGACACGGCGCTGTACCACCACCTCTACCTCGCGCATGACAAGCTCATCTCGCTCGGCGAGCCGCTGGCGCTGTTTCTGCGGCCCGATCCGTTCGACACGTTTGTTCCCGTATTCTGGCTCAACGCTCTCGCGTGGCTCTTTCTCATCGCCGTCGCCGCGATGGCCATCCGCTCGTTCCGCGGCGCCGAGGCACACCTCGTGCCGATGGCCGCGGTCCTCGGGGCCATTGCCCTCGTACTGCCGTTCTACTCCGCGGGCGATCTGCTCCGCCCCGATGAGCGCTTCGTGCTGCCGGCGTTGCTCCTCTTCGCCGCAGCGTTGCCGTGGCGGGAACTCACAGCCCAACATGCGGCCGTCGTCGTGGCTGGCGTTTGCGTGATGGCGGCCGCCCACGGCGCCATTGACTATCCGGCGAACGAACGCATGGAGATCATCGAGGCGGCGAGCGAAGGCGCCATCCCGGCAGACGCGCATGTGCTCTCGCTCACCGTCCATGAAGGACCGCTGCACGGCGGTTGTGGCGGCTCGCTCCTCGACGGGCCATCGTTTGGCGCCGCGACGCTGCAGTGGTTTGGCCTGTACCGCATCATGCACAACGGCTCGATGAACAGTGATATCGAAGAGACTTCATTCGTGGACGCGAAGTCCGCCCACGGCCACCAACTCACGGTCCAGGCGATGACCCGCGATCAGATTGCTGCGCAGGGCGCCATCACGGAGGACTACGCCGCCCGATACGGCTACGTCGAGCTCTTCGGCTGCCCGGATGACATCGCAATCGTGCGGGACCGGCTCAACACGCGCTTCGAGCAGGTCACATCCGGCGACGGCTTCGCGATACTCCGCCGCACCGGCTGATCCGCTGGGTGCCTTATCGTCCCACTCCGACGGCCTCGGGTTCCCGCACAGGCGCCGCCTCGCGCCCGCGCTCGACGTTGATCCGCGGAAGGATGCGGTCCAGCCACGCGGGCAGCCACCAGTTCAGGTCGCCCAGCAGCTCCATCGTCGAAGGCACCAGCACGAGCCGCACGATCGTCGCGTCCACGAAAATCGCCGTCGCCAGCCCGATGCCGAACTGCTTGATCACGCGCTCGTCGCCGAGCACGAACGACAGGAACACGGCGACCATGATCGCAGCCGCAGCCGTGATGACGCGCGCCGTTGCCGTTAGGCCGCGGCTCACTGCATTCGCGTTGTCATGCGTCAGCAGATACTCCTCGCGGATTCGGCTGATCAGGAAGACCTCGTAATCCATGGAGAGGCCGAAGAGGATCGTGAACATCATCATCGGGAGGAACACCTCGATCGGACCCTTGCCCACCCCGATGATGCTCGCGCCCCAGCCCCATTGGAAGATCGCCACCAGCACGCCGTAGCTGGCGCCAATCGACAGCAGGTTCACCACCGCGGCTTTCGCCGCGACGACAACTGCGCGGAATACGACTGTCAGCAGCAGGAAGCTCAGCCCGATGACGCCGCCGAAGAGCAGGGGCATCCGCGTGCCGATGCGGTCGCCCGCGTCGATCTGCCCCGCCACGATCCCGCCGACATACACCTTTGCGCCGCTGCCTGCCACCGTGGGCGGCAGCACCCGATCGCGTAGCGTGTGCACCAGGTCCGTCGTCGCTGAATCCTGTGGGGCGGTCTTCGGTATCACCGTGATCACGGCGGTGTCGCCGGCCTGGTTGATGACAGGCGGCTGCACGAACGCGACGTTGTCTGCCGAACCCAGCGTTGAGACGATCCCGTCCAGCCGGTCCCTGCCGCCCTGCGACATGTCCACGCTCAGAATCAGCGGCCCGTTCACGCCCGCGCCGAAGCCTTTGCTCAACAGGTCATACGCCCGCCGAGAATGCGTACTCGTGGGGTTGTTGCCGGCGTCCGTGAACCCCAGCCGCATCGATAGCGCCGGCGACGCCAGGATGAGTAGTACCGTCACCGCGCCGATGACGTACGGCAGCGGGTGCCGCTGGATCGCCGAGCTGATGCGGAACCACGAACTGCTCTCGTCCACGCCTTCCGTAGTGTGGAGGAACGGCACGCGCCAGCGGTCGATCCACCGTCCCGTCAGCGCCAGCACGGAGGGAATCAACGTCACCGCGACGAGCACCGCCACGATCACAATGATCGCCCCCGCGGTTCCGAGCGCCGCCACGAACGGCAGGCCCATGAGGTACAGCCCGAGGAACGCGATCGCGACGACGACGCCGGCGAAGATCACCGACCGCCCGGAGGTCGTCGTCGCCAGTACGATCGACTCTTCGACGGTCCGTCCGCCGTGTAGTCCTTCCCGGAACCGCGTAACGATCAACAGGCTGTAGTCGATGCCGACGCCAAGCCCGATCATCGCCGCGAACTGCGGGCTGAAGGCCGGGAACGTCCCGAAGTTCGCCGCGAGCCCGATCAGCGCGAACCCCGCGCCGAGCCCGACGATCGCCGCCGCCAGCGGCAGCCCCATCGCGATCACGGAGCCGAAAGCGACCAGCAAGATCAGCACCGCCACAGCGATGCCGATGTACTCGGAGCCGAGACCCGGCTGCTCGTGTTGCGCGACGACGTTGCCGCCGGCCTCGACCGTAAGCCCTTTGCCAGTCGCGCCTTCGACGATCTTCAGCATTGTGTTGACGTCCTGGCCGGACACCTTGCTGCCGCGCTTGCTCCAGTGCACGGTGGCCCGCGCGATCGTGCCGTCCGGCGAGATCAGCCGCTGCTGCTGATACGGTGAATCGACGGACACCACCGCCGGCTTGATAGACGCTACCTGGTCGATGACCGACTGTATCCGCGCGGTCGCGTCAGGCGACTGCACGCCCGTGGGCGCCTCGAACACCAGGTCCGACGTATCGCCGGACCGCGCGGGGAACCGTTGCGCCAGCAGGTCGCGCGCGGTCTGCGATTGCGTTCCCGGCACGCGGAACTCGGACAGGTAGTCCCCGCCGAAGAACAGGTTCGCGACGGTCAGCGCTCCCAGCGTCACCAGCCAAGCGATCACGATCTGCCATCGCCGCCGGTACGCTTGACGCGCCCAGCGCGCTAGCAGGGACTGATCCTGCTCAAGGGCTTCCTGCGTAACCATGAGACTCCCGGAACGAATGAGGGCGCCTGAGGACGTCGATCAACTCTTGCGACCGCGTTGCGGTCAAGTCAAGGCAGCTCAGACGACGCATGCGTTCCATTGCGAAACGTTAACCCGGCGCCAGGGTCCGCTCCGGTGGCTCGCGTCGCCAATCTAGGCGGGACTCAGTAACTACGCCGCGGCGGCGCGAGATGGATGCGTCTCCAACGTCTCGAGATGGTCGAGCCCGACATTGAGGTAGATCCGCCGCCTGCGCATCGGCCGCTATCGCGGCCTGGGCGCGCCTCGCATCGTCCGCGTTCGACGCCTTCAACTCCGCGAGGCTGCGCGCCGTCTGCTGCATCGAATCGCCGTACTAGCGCAGACTCGCGCGCGTGAACTGCTCGGTCGCGTCACCCGCCTGGAACCGGTCCAGCACAAAACGCCGACGCGGCCACGTCTGAGTGCGCACGGTCGATCAGCTCCTCGAGTTGGGTCGGCCCCGACGCGCACGCGACCGACGCGAACACGAGCGGGGCCGCTATCAATGACATCAGACCGAAGCTCGCCAAGCGCGCATGCGACCCGGCGAACGAAGCGTTGTCCCACATCTACTCGGAAGCTACCGACCGGCGGATACCACTGCGATGAAGCCGCGACCGAAGCGGATAGCGGTTCTCTATCGTTCATCGCGTTTGCATTCCATCGAGCAAACAGTGCCGCCGCTCTCGGCGGTATTCGTTGCGTCTCGTCCACGACGCTGCGATATCCGCAGAGCAACGTGGTTGGCCTTATCGATTGTGATTCCCGTAACATGGAGCGCATGGCTTCCCATCCGTCCACCTACGGCGACCGCTCCCGGTCCCACGCCCCGCACAACCGCGTCCGCCGCTTCGTCAACGTCGGCTGGATGCTCGCGCGTGTCTTCGTTGGCTACAAGCTCATCAGCCTGCGCGAGAAGCGGAACGGGAAGGAATGGGCTGAGCCGAAGCGCGACGCGCATCATCTCTGGAGCGCGCGCCGGTTCTACGAAACCGCCGTCCGCAACCAGGGTCTGCTGATCAAGACTGGGCAGTTCCTCGGGTCGCGGCCGGACGTCCTACCCGACGCCTTCGTGGACGTCCTGTCTCACCTGCACGACGAAGTGCCCCCGGAGAGCTTCGAGAACATCAAGCGCCAGATCGAGCACGAGCTCGGGCGCCCGCTCATGGAGATCTTCGCAGAGTTCGACGAGAAGCCGATCGCCTCCGCATCGCTCGCGCAGGTCCACCGCGCAGTGCTGAAGGACGGCCGCGTAGCCGCTGTGAAGGTGCAGTACCCGGGCATCGCGCACGTCGTCGATATCGACCTCGCCAACATGACGTTCTTCATCGGCGTCCTGAACAAGCTCGACCGCTCGATGGACTACCGGTTTGTTGCCGAGGAGTTCCGCAAGCACATTCCGCTCGAGCTCGACTTCATAAACGAAGGTCACAATGCCGAGCGCGTGGCCGACGACTTCGCCGACGTCGAAGACATCGTCGTCCCGAAGATCTACTGGGAGTACACCAGCAAGCGTGTACTCACCATGGAATACATCGACGGCGCGAAGATCACTGACGCCGCCGCCATCCGGGCCATGGGCGTCGATACGTCCGACATCGCCAAGATTCTGGTCTTCGCGTTCGCCGAGATGATCGTACGCCACGGCTTCTTCCACGCGGACCCGCACCCCGGCAACCTCATGGTGCAGCCTGGTCCCAAGCTCGTCCTCGTGGACTTCGGCCAGGCGAAAGAGCTTGGCCCCTCCTTCAAGGAGGTCCTCGTCCGCTTCACCCGCACGCTCCTGAACGACGACATGGCAGCCATGGGTGTCGCATTCCGCGAGCTCGGCTTCCGCACCAAGAACGACGACGCCGAGGGCTACGAGCAGCTGGGCGACGCTTACGTCGGACGCGTCGCGAAGCAGATGCGAGACACCGGCGCCGGCTGGGCAGAGGGCGAAGTCTTCGAGGAGTCCTACCAGGACGTCACGAAGGTCCTGCGCAACAACCGCCTCACGGCCGTCCCGCCAGAGCTCCTGATGGTCGGCCGCGTCTTCGGCCTGCTCAACGGCCTCAGCAAGTCACTCCAGGCGAAGACCAACATGCTCGTCGCGTTCGCCCAGCTCGCCGACGAGATGGAGCGCGCCGCCCACACCAACGGCGCCCATGCCGACGGCGCGAGCCCCGATGCGGGCCCGGTCGCCCGGCGCCTCCTCGAGGCCTAGCGGCTCGTGTCGTGCGGATCTCAACCCGAAGGCCCTTTACGCTTCGATAAAGCTCGCCTAAGAATCAGGGCGGTCACTCGGATGTAGAATATGCACCAGCCCTCGCGGGGTGGGGTGCCAGTTGACCGATAGTACATCCAGATGACCACCGAACCGGCGGAGGACCTGACCAGCCCTGTCGTCCGCGGTCGCCGCGGCGCGGCCGAGCTTGCCGACCTGCTCGACTTCTTCGAGAACGGCCCGGTCGCCCTCCATTGGGTTGCCGTCGACGGCACGATCCTGCGCGCGAACCGCGCAGAACTCGAGCTGCTGGGCTATTCGCCGGACGAGTACGTCGGCCACAACATCCGTGACTTTCACGCCGATCCGAGCGCCATCGAGGACATCCTCGCGCGCCTTCGCGGCGGCGAGACCCTCCGCGACTACGAGGCGCGCCTCCAATGCAAAGACGGCGCCGTCAAGCACGTCCTGCTCGACGCCAACGTCCTGCGCCGCAACGGCGAGTTCGTCCACACCCGCTGCGTCACCCGCGACAACACCGAGCGCAAGCAGCTCGAAGAGCAACTCGCCGCCTCGCGCGTCGAGCTAGACCACGGGCTGGATGAGCTGGCGACGCTCTACAACCTCGCGCCGATGGGCATCGCCATCGCCGCCGATCCTGCCTGCCGTCGCATCGAGGTCAACCCGGCGCTCGCCGAGATCCTCCAAGTGCCGGCGGGGGAGAACGCATCGCTGAGCGCCCCCTCCGGCGAGATCCCGTCGTACCGCGTCCTGCGCGATGGCTGCGAAGTCGCGCCCGCAGACCTTCCACTTCAGCGCGCCGCCCGCGAGGGGCGCGCCGTGGAGCATGCCGAGTACGATGTCCTGCGCCCCGACGGCACCGTCCGGACGATCTACGGCTTCGCGTCGCCGCTCTTCGACAAGGACCGTACGCCGCGCGGCGCCATCGGCGCGTTCATCGACATCAGCGATCGCAAGTCGGCCGAGCTTGCACTCGCCGAGAGCGAGTCGAAGACGCGCGCCAGCGAGCAGCGATACCGCACCCTCGCCGAGACCATCCCCGCGCTCATCACGCTCAGCGAAATCACGGGCGAGATCGTCTACTGCAATCCCTGGGTGCTCGAGTACACCGGCATGACCTTCGAGGAGCTGCGCGACGACTGGGGGAACATCTTCCATCCGGAGGACATGGAAGCGCATCGCGACGAGTGGTTGCGCGCAATGCGGCACGCCGAGCCCATCACCACCGAGTTCCGCGTGCGCCGCCACGATGGGGCCTACCGCTGGCATCTCGGCCGCCTCACGTACGTGCGTGATGACGAAGGCAACATCACCGGCTGGATCGGCGCCCACGTCGATATCGACGACCAGAAGCGCGTGCTTGCGCAGCTGCAGGACGCCCTGGCCGTGAAGGACGAATTCCTCGGCCTCGTCTCCCACGAATTGAAGACGCCGATCACCACGATCCTCGGGAACGCGCAGATCCTGAACCGCATCCGCACGATCGAGGACGATGAGCGCAACGCTGCCCTCGCCGACATTGCCTTCGAGGCCGAACGCCTTCACCGCATCATCGACAACATGCTCGTGCTCGCACGCCTCGAGTCGGGGCGCCAGATCGAGCCGGAGCCGCTACATCTCCAGCGTGTGATCGAGACGCTCGCCGCCCGGCACCACCAGCGCCACCCGACTCGCCGGATCGATCTCCAGATCGACTCCACGCTCCCGATCGTCTCGGCCGAGGAAGGCTACGTGGAGCAGGTGCTGCGGAATCTCCTCAGCAACGCCGAGAAGTACAGCCCGGGCGAGGAACCCATCACCATCGCCGCCCGCTCGCAGGGGAATGAGGTGCTCGTCGCGGTGCTCGACCGCGGCCCCGGCATCTCGCCGTCGGAAGCCGACGAGCTTTTCACACCGTTCTACCGCTCGCCGCAGACCTCGCATCAGGCGCAGGGCATGGGCATCGGCCTCACTGTTTGCAAGCGCCTGATCGAGGCGCTCAATGGCCGCATGTGGGCGATCGTCCGCGCCGGTGGCGGCTCTGATATCGGCTTTGCCCTGCCCGTGGAGCACGACGACGATCCCGAAGTCTGATCGCGCAGTACCCCACGCCACACTCGTTACGAAACGTCCACATCGCGTTCAACCCGCCCGCTGCGTCTAACCTGTCGAGCCTTCCTCTGCTATGGTGCGTCGAGGCCATGAATCTATGCTGAAGCTACTACCCGCGGTGTTTGCCGCCTTTGCAGTGATGCTCGCGGCATGCGGAAGCGGCGACGGATCGAAGACGAGCACGCCCGCTCCGGCCGCCACCGGCCGGCCGCCGGTCGCGGCGACTGCGACGACCACAGGAGGAACAGTGGGGAAGAAGTACAACGCTCCGCCGCCGATGACCATCGACCAAAACAAGAAGTACTTCGCGACCATCAAGATGGACATCGGCGACATCCGCCTGGAGCTCTACCCGAAGGACGCTCCGGTCAGCGTCAACAACTTCGTCTTCCTCGCGCGTGACCACTACTACGACGGCGTCACGTTCCACCGCGTGATCCCGGGATTCGTTGCGCAGGCCGGCGATCCGACGGGCACCGGATCAGGCGGTCCCGGCTACACCATCAAGGACGAGGTGAACTCGCATAAGTTCCTCGATGGCACGCTCGGCATGGCGAAGACCAGCGCCCCGAACTCCGGCGGAAGCCAGTGGTTCATCGACTACGCGCCGCAGCCCAACCTCGATGGCGGATATACGGTCTTCGGACAGCTCGTCTCCGGCCGCGACGTCCTCGACAAGATCATGCCCCGCGACCCCTCCAGCGCGACCCAGCCCGGCACCAAGATCAATACCATCACGATCGAAGAGCAGTAGCCGCGCGGTCATTCGCGCAACTCGTCGCGTAGGGGCGGCCCGCATGCCCGCCCTCACTGCTCCGGCATGCCTCAACGCTCCCGCCAATTGTTTGCTGGCAATTTCCCAACGTATCGCCGACTATGCGCGTACAGGGGGAGTGACTACGCGTGTCCCGAAGGTTCGTCCCGCAGCGCCGGGTCGTCTGGGGCGCGGCGATCGCAGGCATCGCGGCGGTGTTCTTCGTCGCCGGCTTCGCCATCCAGGCGGCCCTTAGCGACACCTCATCGACGGCGACGCCGCCCGCCGCCGCGACGACCGATACGCCGCAACCCGAAACACCGACGGCGGCTGCGACGTCCTCTGCCACGCCATCGCCCTCCGCGGACACACCGGAACCGACAACACCAACATCGTCGCGTCCTACCATTGCACCTCGCCTCGCTCCGTCCGCGACTCCTGACTCATCGATCCAGCCGTCGGTCAGGGCGACCTCGCTCGACCCGCCGCTCGGCGCGCACATCGAGCAGGACTCGGTCAACATCGCTATCGGCGTGGACTACCAGGCCGGGAGCGTCAGCAACGTCCTCTCGTGGTACATCCGCTACTGCGCGTCGCCGAACGACTGCAACACCTTCGGCTCACGCGTCGGCGCCGTCGACGTCATTCCCGGCTCATCTGGGCGCGTGACCCTCGGCGGCGTGTTCCCTGCCGGCGGCAACTACCTGCGCCCGATCGTCATCTGCCAGTACACCGTCGAGATCGGCCACTTCGTCACGCCGGAAGCACAGTGGCAGAGCGACAATTCGTCCGATCCGCGATGCCACCCGGAGGTGCTCGGCCCGACAGTCGTGATCACCGACGTCACGCCGCCGCTCGGCACCGCGCTCCATGCCGGAAACACGATCGCGGTGAACGTCCGCTACGACGCCGTCTCCGCCGACACGCTCACGGTGTACTACGACGTCGAAGGCTGCATCCCGCAACCCGCGACGAAGGTCGCGATCACGCCTGGCACATCCAACGTGGCGACCGTCCTGATCCCCGTCACCGCAGCCGGCGCCGGCACGCTAGAGCTCATCGTCGCGGACCTGCTCGTCGGCGGCCGGCTGCTCATCTCGTATGACTTCGGCGACTGCCCCACGAGCCCGCCCTGACCCCGCACGCAACGAAAGGGGACGGCCGGCCCTCACCTTTTGCTCTCTGCTGTTTGCTCTGTGTTCCGCGCCGCCACGCCGCGCGCTACGCGACGACCGCCTCCTCGCTCTCCACCCGCTTCCCGATCGCCCGCGCCACCGTCGCCGTCTTCTCCATTAGCTGCGCGAAGCGCTCGAACGTCAGCGACTGCGCGCCATCTGACAGCGCGTGATCGGGGCTCGGGTGCACTTCCAGCTCCAGCCCGTCCGCGCCGGCCGCGATCATCCCCAGGCTCACCGGCTCGACTAGCGCCCACTTTCCGGTGCCGTGGCTCGGGTCCGCGACGACCGGCAGGTGGCTCAGCTCCTTGATCAGCGGGATCGCGTTGATGTCCATGGTGTTGCGTGTCGCCGTTTCGAACGTCCGTATGCCGCGCTCGCACATGATGACGTTCCGGTTGCCCTTCGCGAGGATGTACTCCGCCGCCAGCAGCCAGTCCATCACGGACGACGACATCCCGCGCTTCAGCAGGATCGGCTTCCCTGCCTTCGCCGCCTCCTCCAGCAGGAAGAAGTTCTGCGCGTTGCGGGTGCCGATCTGCAGCACGTCGGCATACTTCGCGACGATCTCGACGGTCGCCTCCGACATCACCTCTGTGACCACCGGCAGCCCGGTGGCGTCGCGCGCCTGCGCGAGCAGCTGCAGTCCCTTCTCCTCGAGCCCGCGGAAGCTGTACGGCGATGTCCGCGGCTTGAAGGCGCCGCCGCGCAGCATCGAACCGCCGCTGTCCTTCACGGCCCGCGCCGTCGCCATCAGCTGCTCTTCGCTCTCGATCGCGCACGGCCCGGCGATCACCGTGACCGTGCCTTCGCCGAGCTTCACGCCATTGATGTCGATGATCGTGTCCGCCGGCTTGAACTCCCGGCTGCACAGCTTGTACGGGCTGCTGATGCGCACCGTCGTGTCCACGCCCGGCATCGTCTCTAGGTCGTCGCCCAGCTCCGGGTACACGATCCCGACGACGCCGATGACCGTGCGCTCGGCGCCGACGATCGGGTGCCCGCCGAGGCCCACCTCTTCGAGGCGCCGCATGACGCCGTCGAACTCCTCCTGGCTGTAACCCGCTTTCATGATGACCATCATAGTTTCGCTCTCCTCCCGCCTCCGCTCCGGTGGCGCCTATTGTGTCAGATCACGTTGCATAACGGCACCTATGCGGCGACGCCGTCCGTTGCGTCCAGCGAGGCTCCTGGTCTCGCCGTCAGTCTCTCGCCAGGTCCGGTCGAAGGGCGGTCGCGCCGCGCAGGTACACGAACTCCAACTCGTCCGCGGTCCTCGATGTGTTCACGTGCATCAGGATGCGCAGGCACATCGGCAGGCTGCCGGGGACGTTCATTTCGTGCGCGCACATCAGGGCGACCTTCGACCAGCCCATGTGGCGCGCCGCGAGAGCGGGGAACTCGGCGTCGACGTCCGGCGTGGTCGTGAAGAACACGCTCGCGACGTCGTCGCGTTCGACGTGGTTCGACTCGAGCATGGCGATGAGAAGTTCGTTTGTTGCCTGGAGGATAGCTTCGCTGGTGTTCGCGTCGACGGTCGTCGCGCCCCGTATCCCCCGCAGCCGCATCGCCTCGTCCGGACTCCTCGATGCCCCGGTCTCTGCCGCGCCGGCTTCCCGCGCTCGCGGGCTAGCGGCGTCCAAAGACGCCGGCCGCGGAGCCATACGCGCGGCCATCGGAGGTCACGTGCGAACCTGCGACAGCTCTAGACGCTGGCCTCCGAACGGCCGGTGAGCACCTCGACATAGTCCCGAACTCGCTCTACTCGCTTCGCCTGAGGCGATGACTCGACTGTATCGATAATGGCCGCACCGACGATCGCCCCGTCGGCCAGCCCCTGAAGCGCTTCGACGTGCTCGCGCTTCGAGATCCCGAACCCTACCGCAAGCGGGAGGTCCGTCCTGGCCCGGAGCCGCTGCAGGAAGCCCGGGAGCTCCTTCGCCAGCTCCGCCCTGGCGCCTGTCACACCCACTACGCCCACGCAGTAGATGAAGCCGGATGCCCGTGCCGCGATCTCGTCGATGCGTCCGTCGTCCGACGTCGGCGCCGCCAGGTAGATCAGGTCGAGCCCGAACTTCCGGCAGATCGCCAGCGTCTCGTCGGACTCCTCCGGCGGCAGGTCGACGATGATCAGACCGTCGGCGCCCGCCTTCGCCGCCTCGGAGATCGCCCGTTCTTCGCCAAGGGCGAGAAAGGTGTTGCAGTATCCCATAAGGATCAGCGGCACTTCAACCCCGTCTGCGCGCAGCCGACGCACCGCTTCAAACGCCATGGCCGGAGTCGTCCCGTTCTGCAGCGACGTGTGCGAGGCCTTCTGCACGGTCGGCCCGTCGGCGAGCGGATCGCTGAACGGGATCCCGACCTCCAGCCCGTCCGCGCCCGCGGCGACCATCGCTATCATCAGGTCGATGCTCGTCTCGAAGTCCGGGTAGCCGACCGTCATGAACGGCATTAGCGCCACCCGCTCGTCGCGCCTCGCCCGCTCGAATGCCCCTTCGATCCGGCTCAGAACGGCAGGCTCCAGTGGATCGCGACCGAGTGCATGAGGCCGATGGAGTCGCTCGTATCGCACGTGCCGGCGGCGATGAACGCCATCGAAATGCTGTTGAAGGAAAGGTGGGCCAGCACCGTCGAGAGGATGTTGCCGCTCTTCCAATACGTGAACGCGAACACCATGCCGACCCCGGCGATTGGCACGAACGACTTGTATAGCAGGTGCGCGCTCGAAAAGAGCAGCCCGCTCACGATGATCCCGGCGATGATCCCCCAGCGGCGCGCCAGCCCGGTGAAGAGGAACCCGCGAAAGAACAGCTCCTCGCACGGCGGCGCGAGCGCCACGACGATCACGCCGGCCATCGCCAGCAGCTCGCGATGCTCGCGTACGGTCTTCGGCACCTGCTCGGCGCACGTCGTCTTCAGGAAGTCGAGACCGAACACGAACACGGCGAGCGCGTAGATGTACGAGACCGCCAGCGCCCCGGCGAAAGCCCCCAACGCCCAGAGCAGCGCTTTGCGCGTGATGGGCTTGACCCCCAGCCGCTCCCAACCTCCCCCGTATCGCCGAAACGTGAGGTTTGCAGCCACCACGACGATCGCAAGCTCGACCACGCCGCCGGCGATGTACGCCGACGCGTATGTCGTGATGCTCATGGTGCCGTAGGCGACGGCGACGGGAACCACGACAAGCTGTCCGAGGATGAACAGCCCGATGAACCACAACACGCCGACCAGGACGTCATGCGATGTCCACTCGACCGGACCGCCGCCGATGACCGGTGCTTCAGTTCGCCGCGGCTCCGGCGGCGCCAGTGGATAGGTCGCGTGGGACATCTGCGGTCAGTATCGCCAATGCCGCGCACGCCCGCGACTACACAACCGCCGGCAGCTTGACGCTAGGTAACTGCTCGCGCGGCATCTGTCTTGTGACGCGATCGCCGAGGGCTAGTGTGCAAGCTTTATGTGCAAACGACAATCGGCGGTGGCGCCGCGGCGGTCGCGCGTCAAACTCGCGTTTGACAACTCCCGCCGCCCATCCCTAATGTGAGCCGAGTCACGAGGCCGTCCGGGGGAGTATCGTGCGCATACGTTCCGCGGCGCTTGCGCTAGCCGCGCTCAGCGGAAGCATCATTGTTGTCGGCGCGCTTTCGAATCGGCCCGTCGCGCGCGCCCAGACTGCGCCTCCCCCCGCCGCCAGCGCTGACCTCGCCGTCCAGCAGTTGCCGCGCGTCGCGCTTCCCACCGTCATCACCAATACCGGGCCGCTCGATGTCCGGAAGGGTGACAAGCTCTCGTCGGAGCTCGACCAGCTCCAGCGCGCCGACGCGGCGTCCCGCTTCGCCGCTGGCCACGCCATCACCGCGGCCGACGCGCCGTCGCTGCCGGACAGTCTTCGCACCGAGGTCGAATCGAATCGCCTCTCGCTCGACGGCGCCGGCACCGTGCAGGTCTTCGTCGAAACCGACGCCGACCCGGCAGGCTCGCTCGCCGCCACGGCCGCCGCGACTGCGGCAGGATGCCAGCCCGACGGCGATGGCGATGGCTGCCCGGATGCCCTCGAGCTGGGCGCCAACCATCTCCAGGGTGGCGACCGCGACCCAACCAGCCCGTGGGACTTCTTCGATGTACCGTCCCCTGCCCTGACGGCGAGCACCACCACTGGCTCGCGCAACCGCTCCGTGACGATCGGCGACGTCATCGGCATCCTGCTCTACGTCGGCACGTTGAACGGCGGAGGCGCCAACGCGAACGGCGTCAGCTACAACACCGATATCAACCGCAACGGCGTCCCCGACGGTCAGGAATACGACCGGGCGGGAAGTTCGGACCCAACGAAACCGTGGCGCTCGGGCCCGCCGAGCGGGGCCGTCACCATCGCCGACGCGATCACCGCGCTATCGCAGGTCGGCGACACCTGTGTGACATAAGGCATCCCTGGGTTGGAGACCGTTCAAGGGCCTCCTGAGGGCACCCTTGCCCGTCCGTCGAGCGGCGATCTATATTGTTGATGTAATCGCTTAACTTTCCGGACTTTGCCTGAATGCGTATCTCCACCAAGGGCGACTACGGCGTCCGCGCCCTGATCGAGCTGTCCCACCGGTACGGGGATGGACCAGTGCAGAGCGCCGAGATTGCGGCGCGCCAGCGTATTCCCGAGCCCTACCTGGACCAGCTGCTGACCACCCTCCGGAAGGCCGGATTCATCCGAAGCGTGCGCGGCCCCCAGGGCGGCCACGCGCTGATCCTCCGCCCTGAGGAGATCCGTCTGAGCGATGTCATCCGCAGCCTTGAAGGATCGCTCTCGCCGGTCTCGCACCTCCACGACGAGGGGTACCAGTGTCGCGCTGCGCATGAGGTCTGGCACAACGTCGAGGAGGCCACCAAGAAGATCCTGGACGGCGTCACCATCGGCGACCTCGCCCAGCGAGAGATGGAGTACGACCGGGTAGGCGGGCGCTATGTCATCTGATACCCCCGTCCGCGCCGCCCCGCGCTCGGGCATCGCCGAAAGTGTCCTCGACCTCGTCGGCAACACGCCCATGGTTCGACTGTCACGCGTGACGCCGGCGGGAGGCGCCGAGTTGCTCGGCAAGATGGAGTCTCTGAACCCCGGCGGCAGCGTGAAGGACCGCATTGCCCTCGCGATGATCGAGTCCGCCGAAGCCGCCGGCCAGCTCAAGCCCGGCGAGACGATCGTCGAGCCCACGTCTGGCAACACCGGCATCGGCCTTGCGATGGTCGCCGCGGTGAAGGGCTACAAGCTCATCCTCACCATGCCGGAGGACATGAGCGTCGAGCGCCGCAGGCTTCTCACTCGCTTCGGTGCGCAGCTCGTCCTGACGCCCGCCATCGAAGGCATGACCGGTGCCGTCTACGCCGCGAAGGAGATGACGGAGAAGCACGGCTACTTCATGCCGCAGCAGTTCAACAACGCGGCGAACCCGGAGATCCATCGCCGTACCACGGTGATGGAGATCCTGCGCGATACCGACGGGAAGCTCGATGCGTTCGTCGCTGGCGTGGGCACGGGCGGCACCATCACCGGCGTTGGCGAAGTGATTAAGAAGGAGCTGCCCGACGTGCTCGTCATCGCCGTCGAGCCGCAGCGCTCGCCCGTGCTGGCCGGCGGCAAGGCGGGCATCCACGGCATCCAGGGCATCGGGGCGAGCTTCGTGCCCGGCGTGCTCAACCGCGACGTCTACGATGAGCTGATCGAAGTAAAGGACGAAGACGCCTTTGCGATGACCGCCCGCCTGACGCGCGAAGAAGGCCTGCTCGTCGGCATCAGCGCCGGCGCGAACGTCTGGGCGTCGCTGCAGATCGCGAAGCGCCTGGGCGCCGGCCAGCGCATCGTGACCATGCTGCCGGACACCGGCGAGCGATACCTGAGCGTGAGTTTGTGAGAGAGATGCAGAAGAACTACACAGGACAAGAGGACTAGAGATGGACCACGGACATCTGCACATCGACAGGACGACAGGTGCGATCGATCCCGCGCGCGAGATGCACTCCGTCCTGAACCGCGCTGACTTCTCGCCCGAACACGGAGGCGACATGCCCGTTTCCGTCTACATCCCCACGCCGTTCCGCCGCCTCACCGGGAACCGCCAGCACGTGCAGGTCGAAGGCGCGAATGTCGGCGAAGTGCTCGAGAACGTCGAGAAGCAGTACCCGGGCTTCCGAAGCATGATCTTCGGCAGCGGCGATGAGCTCCCCGCACACATCAACATCTACGTGAACAAGCAGGAGATCGGCTCGCTCGACGGCATCGCGACCGCCGTGAGCGACGGCGACGAGGTCGCGGTGATCCCCGCCATGGCGGGCGGCGCCGACGAAAACTCATCGTCGCCACACCGAAAGCACATTGGCGCTTTGACCCCCGAGCAGGTGAACCGCTACTCCCGCCACATCATCATGCCGCAGGTCGGCCCGACCGGTCAGCGCAAGATCATGGAGTCGAGCGTGCTGATCATCGGCGCGGGCGGCCTCGGCTCGCCGATCGCCGTGTACCTCGCGCTCGCCGGCATCGGCACGATCGGCATCGTCGACTTCGACGTCGTGGACATCTCGAACCTGCAGCGCCAGATCCTCCACCAGAACGACGACATCGGCAAGCCGAAGGCGCTCTCCGCGAAGGAGACCATCAACGCCTACAACCCGGACGTCGAGGTGATCACGCACCAGGAGCCAATCACATCCGAGAACGCGCTAGAGATTATCGGCCAGTACCACTACATCATCAACGGCGCCGACAACTTCGCCGCGCGCTACCTGGTGAACGACGCCTGCTACTTCCTGAAGAAGCCGCTCATCGATGGCTCCATCCTGCTCTTCGACGGCCAGGTCACCGTCTACCTCCCTGACCAGGGCTGCTACCGCTGCCTCTATCCCGCGCCTCCGCCGCCCGGCATGGTCCCGAGCTGCGCCGAGGCGGGCGTGCTCGGCGCGCTCTGCGGCACGGTCGGTACGATCCAGGCGACCGAAGTGCTGAAGCAGATCCTCGGCGTCGGCGAGTCGCTGCACGGCCGGCTGTTACTCTACGACGCGCTCGCGATGGAGTTCCGCGCCGTCCGTATCCGAAAGGACCCGAAGTGCGTGCTCTGCGGAACGCCCGACGATCCTTCGGACAAGGTCACCGGCCTCATCGACTACGACGCGTGGTGCGGCGGCGCCTTCGATCACGCCAACGAAGAAGAACGGAAGGCCGCCGACGCCGCGGCCGCCGCCCGTGAGAAGGCGACCGCGAACACGACAGCATGAAGTCGCCCACCTCCCCTTCCATTTAGGGAAGGGGCAGGAGGTTAAGGTCCCGGGGAGTTAGGTATGGTCGAAGTCACAGTCACCGCAGTCCTGCAGAAAGTCACCGGCGCGAAAACCGTCGAGGGCCACGGCGCGAACGTCGGCGAGCTGATCGCGGACCTTGATGCGCGCTACCCGGGCTTCAAGCAGCAGATCATGCAGAACGGCGCGCTGCACCGCTTCGTCAACATCTACCTCAATGACGAGGACATCCGGTATCTCGGCCAGCTCGAAACGCCTGTGAAGGAAGGCGACTCGGTCGCCATCCTCCCCGCCTTGGCGGGCGGATAACGGAGCCCGAGTTGCCGGAGACGCTCGCCCATCAGCGCATCGTGTACGCAAACCTCATCGACGCGATCGGCAACACGCCGCTCGTCGAGATGTCACACATGTCGCCAAAGCCGGCGGTCCGGCTATACGCGAAGCTCGAAGGCCAGAACCCCAGCGGCAGCGTCAAGGACCGCATCGCGAAGTACATGATCGAAGACGCCGAGCGCACCGGCGTCCTCACGAAGGACCGCATCGTCCTCGAGCCGACGTCCGGCAACACGGGAATCTCCCTGGCGATGATCTGCCGCCTCAAGGGCTACCGTCTCAAGTGCGTGATCCCCGAGAGCGTCAGCTCCGAGCGCACCGAATTGCTCAGTGCCTTCGGTGCGGAGATCGTCTACTCCGACGGCGCCCGCGGCACCAACGGTTCGATCGAAGTCGCACAGAAGATCGCCGCCGAAGACCCCGCGTACTTCATGCCTTACCAGTACGGCAATGAGATGAACCCGCGCGCCCACTACGAGACCACCGGCCCGGAAATCCTTCGCGACCTCCCGGAGGTCGATGTCTTCGTCGCCGGCATGGGAACCGGCGGCACCCTTACCGGCGTCGGCCGCTACCTTAAGGAGCAGAAGCCGTCCGTGAAGATCGTCGCTGCGGTGCCGCACCCGGGCGACCTCGTTCAGGGACTCCGCAGCCTCGAAGAAGGCTTCATCCCGCCTGTACTTGACGAGTCGATCCTCGATGGCAAGATCGTCGTCGACTCGCGGACGTCCTTCGCATCCTCGAAGGAGCTGACGCAGAAAGAGGCCATCTTCGCGGGCATCTCCGCCGGCGCCGTCGTCAAGACCGCGCAGCGCGTCGCCGAGCGCCTCGACGCCGGCCACATCGTCTGCCTCTTCGCCGACGGCGGCTGGAAGTACCTCTCCACCCAGCTCTGGACCACCAACTACGAAGACCTCCCCTCCGACATCGAAGACAAGATCTGGTGGTAGAATCGCCCGCGGTTTGCGCGCGAGTTCTCGTACAGTTCCGCATGTGTCGCACACAGTCACTCCGTGCGCTCGTGATGCGACTGATCGCGTCGTACTGACGCCGCGTACGTGAAGATCGCGTCCTGACGGCGCCAGGAGTTGGCGGCGACGCGAGTCTCATTCGACGGAGGAACCAATGACACTCGATTTCACGACCCGCACGTTCAAGAAGGAGCCACTTCGGCTCGCGGACACGACGGAGTTCATCGTCCGCGGCGGGCGTGATCTGTTCGGGTCACTGCCCCAGGCATTCGAGGGGATCCGCCAGATCGCGGTCATCGGCTGGTCATCGCAGGGTCCGGCTCAGGCGCAGAACCTGCGCGACTCGCTCGCCGGCTCGGGCATCACCGTGAAGGTCGGGCTCCGGAAGGGCTCCGAGTCGATGCGTCAGGCCGAGCTGGCGGGGTTCACCGAAGCAGCTGGAACCCTCGGCGAGATGTACGACGTGATCGCGGAGTCCGAACTGGTCATCCTCCTCATCGCTGACGCGGCGCAGGCCCAGGAGTACAAGCGGATCTTCAAGGCACTGCGGCCCGGCGCGACGCTGGGATTGTCACACGGTTTCCTCCTCGGCTACCTCAAGAGCATCGGCGCGTCGTTCCCGGACAACGTCAACGTGATCGGGGTCTGCCCCAAAGGTATGGGCCCATCGGTGCGGCGGCTGTACGAGCAGGGGGCTGACGTCAATGGCGCCGGCATAAACTGCAGCTTCGCCGTCGAACAGGACGTCACCGGCCGGGCGACGGACTACGCGCTAGGCTGGGCGACCGCGATCGGCGCGCCATACGCGTTCCAGACCACGCTCGAGTCCGAGTACAAGTCCGACATCTTCGGCGAGCGCGGCA
>CAZAPT010000029.1:0-43947 GCA_964487335.1 uncultured Dehalococcoidia bacterium | reverse complement strand
TTCCAGACCACGCTCGAGTCCGAGTACAAGTCCGACATCTTCGGCGAGCGCGGCATCCTCCTCGGCGCAGTTCACGGCATCGTCGAGAGCCTGTATCGATGGTTCGTCGCTCGCGGCGAGTCGAAAGAGCAGGCGTTCATCAACTCCGTCGAGTCAATCACCGGGCCGATCAGCCGCACGATCTCCCGCGAAGGGATCCTGGCCGTCTACGAGTCGCTCGACGACGCCGATAAAGACCTGTTCCGGCGGGCGTACACCGCGGCATACCATCCTGCGTTCGACATACTGCTCGAGATCTACGATGAGGTCGCATCCGGTAACGAGATCCGCAGCGTCATCATGGCCCAGCGGCGTCATGGGCGTTACCCGATGGGCAAGATCGACGGCACCGAGATGTGGCAGGTCGGCGAAGGCGTGCGCGCAAAACGACGCACGTTCACCACGCCCATTCATCCCGTCACTGCCGGCGTCTACATCGCGACGATGATGGCCCAGGCTGATTTGCTGCGAGAGAAGGGGCACCCGCTGTCCGAGATCGCGAACGAATCGATCATCGAAGCGGTGGACTCGCTCAACCCGTACGTGCACTTCCGTGGCGTCGCCTACATGATCGACAACTGCTCGACGACGGCACGGCTGGGAGCGCGGAAGTGGGCGCCTCGCTTCGATTACAACCTCTCACAGCAGGCGTTTCCCGCCATAGATGCCGGCTCGGCGATCGACGAGCGATTGTTGACGGCATTCCTGGAGAACGAGATCCACGGCGTCCTGGCGCGATGCTCCGAGTTTCGCCCGCCGGTGGACATCTCCGTCATGGGGTGAGACTTCACGCCGGTCGGCTGGAACTACGTCGACCCGAGCTCCGGACACAAGACTCCGTTGGAGATCGAAGAGAAGATCTGGCGGTCGCGTCTCGTACGAACGCCGCAGCTAGACGCCGAGGAGTCGACGCGCCGTGCCTCCGAGAATCGCCCGGACTTCATCTGCGCTGAGACTGTCGAGGCGATGGATCCGGTCGACCGGATCGTCCGCTCCCATATCGAAGGGCATGTCGCTCCCCAGCATCATATGGTCGGCGCCCACGGTATCGACTAACAACCGCGTCATGCGATCGTCATGCACAAGACTGTCGACGTACACGCGCGGAAGGTATGCGCGCGGACTGAGCGCGCCATTGTTTTGCGCCTCAGGCCGAACCTCGTAGCCATGCTCCCAGCGCCCGAGCAGCGCGGAAAAGCTGCCGCCGCCATGGGCGAAGCAGCAGGTCAGTGCGGCGCAGTCGTCGAACACTCCCCCGAACATCATGCTCGCGATCGCGATCGCCGTTTCTGTCGGGTTCCCGAGCAAGTTCGTCAGGTAGTGGCGCGAAAGACGTTCAGGAGCGAGAACAGCGAGCGGGTGCACGAAGACGAACGCGCCGAGATCCGCCGCCGCCCGGAAGAATGGTCGCAGCGAGGCGTCGTCGAGATTCCGCCCGCCCACGTGCGTGCTGATCTCTACGCCGCGCATCCGCTTCACTTGCATTGCGCGTTCCATCTCCTGGATCGCGAGTGCAGTGTCCTGCAACGGGACAGCGGCCAGCCCCACGTAACGCGCCGGGTACGCGGCGACCAGGTCCGCGATCTCGTCGTTCACCATCCGATGCAGCGCGAGGCCGCGCTCGGCATCGAGGTGGTATTGCAGCAGAGTTGGTGAAGGCGAGACGGCCGCGAGGTCGACGGCCCGACGCGTCATCTCCGCTACCTGTGCGTCCGGGCTGTGAAGCTCCGGGACGAGCGGATACAGGGCGCCGCCAATAGCGATCCACTCCTTGCCTGCGTCGTCGAGCACGACGCGCTCAGTTAAGCCCGCGTCTTCCCGTCGGATCGTCTCGATGTACGCATCCGGGACGTAGTGCCAGTGCACGTCGATATTCATGCGCGCCAGCTTAGCGGAGGGAGAACTCCGAGGCGCGATGTGCTCGTTCTGCTCATGAGCAACCGCGGATCGCGACTCCCATTCTGCTGGTAGCCCCGGCCACGCCACTCCCGCGCCTGCACTAGCGGCTCGCGCGGTGTTGAAAACTTGCAACCAAGCGTTCTCCAATCTCATAAGCTCCGCTTCACTTCCGGCGTCTGGCATGTCGATACTCACGACGCATGGCAACGACCGACTGGCCTCCGCAGCCCGAAGGCGGCGACCGTCCCGAAGCACACGGGGCGGACGACCGTCAAATCGAAGGCGCGTTCGTCGATCGGCTGCGCGCGCTGGATCAGGCCGCGTGGGCGGAACTCTACGATCGGCATCACCTGAAAATCTGGCGATACGCTGCGGCTCGCACCGGGGACCGCGACGCCGCCGACGAGATCGCTGCCCAGACCTTCACCGAGGCGCTCGGCTCAATCGGTCGCTACCGCTACACCGGCCGCCCGGTTCTCGCGTGGCTCTATCGCATCGCACGTAACCTCGTCGGGAAGCGGGCACGTCACAGTGTCCGGCTCGTTCGAGAAACGGGCGAACAATACGTCAGCGGGTCGCCCGACGACCTTCTCGACGCGATCGTCCTCGCCGAGGCATTCGGCCGCCTGACCTCGGATCAGCGCGAGGTCATTTCACTCCGCTTCGTCGCCGGATACGCGACCCGCGAGATAGCTGCCATGATGGGCCGGCGCGAATCAGCCGTGTACTCGCTCGAGGCGCGTGCCATCGCCGCACTTCGCCGTTCACTCGTAGAAGATTCGCCAAAATCTCTAGATCCAGCCGACGAAAAACGGTCGGCTACCGGTATAGACAAGGTGACATGAACTGGAACCTCCTCAAGCGCGATGACCCCTACGGCCAGTTGGCACGCCTCTACCGCCAGACCGAAGAGGCAGTGTCGGAGCCCGAAGGCGGCTCTCCCGCGTACGAAGAGTTCCTGGCGCATCAAGAGCTCATCCGACGGCTGGAGAGCGCGGCAAGAGGGCCCGCGACGCCATCCGCCGGACGCGCGGCCTTGCTCGCCGCTGTCGCCCGCCAGAACCAAGCGACCGAGGAGGTACGTACGCCCATGATCGGAAGGATCTTGACCGCCCGAGGATTAGCTGCACTTGCCGTAGTCGGCATCTTCGCCGGCGGCGCGGTGACCGTTGGCGCGTCGGGTGGTGTTGGCGGGGCCGCCGGTAACGCCGGCGATGTGCTCTCGGCGCTGCACATCACGCATCAGACCGAAGACAACCCGACGGTCGAGGCCAACGCCACCGACGAGTCGACCACTACTCCGGAAGCGGAACACACGCCGCGCGCCGTCGTCGGCATCCCGACGGATAACCCGCAGCACCAGCCGGCCGCCTCTGGCACCTGCGAAAAGGGCGACACGGTCGTGAAGACCGTCCCCAGCGGGGTCGCCGTGAACGTGCCTTGCCAGGCGGCGGAGGACCATGGCAAGGGTGCTAACGACAACAACGGGGACGCTGACGAGACAGAGGCACCCGAGGCGAACGAGACGCCTGAAGCAGCCGACACCCCAGAGCCAGAGGCCACCGAGCACGGAGAGCACGGCGACAACCGGAGCGACCGGACTCCTGCACCTCACTCGACCGAGCCGGCTGAGCGCGCCACTGAGCGCGCCGACGACTCGAACGATCGCTAACGGCTGTCGGACGCCAATCACTCCCGTGAATGAGCCCGCGTTAAGCGGGCTCATTCACGTCCCAACGCGCGTCGCGGTCAGCTCGGCGTTAGCGACGGCTTATAGCTTCCGAAGCTCCAGTGGTGGCCATCGAGGTCGCGCGCGCTGTAGCCACTCCCGCCGTAGTCCTTCTTCTCCAGCGGCATCACGATCTCCGCGCCCGCCGCCTTCGCCTGGTCGTAGTGGGCGCTCAGCTCTTCGTCGGGGACGTACACGTAGACCGACGCGGTCGTCGCCCCGACGTCACGCGGACTCTTCCAGCTCCACTCCTTGCGCGCGCCGCTGGGCATGATGATCACCGGGCCATACGCCATTTCGACGTGGGCGTACGTCCCGTCGTCGTTCGGTATCGCCATCAGCGTCCGGAAGCCGAACGCCTTCTCGAGCCACGCCATCGCCTGCTTCAGATCCTTGTACACGAACGACGGGTAGAACTCCGGGTTGTCCGACATGACCACCACCTTTCAACTCGGCCGTTGCGCATTGGCAACACGTGCGTTTCTTGCTTGATGATCGTACGACCGATTCGCGCAGGCCGTCTTGTACGAACGTTACCTGTAGGCCAGCCCGCGTCCCCGCGCCTACCCAGCAGCGGCCACAAACGTCCTGTAGTACGCCACCCGCCGAAACCCGATGTGCTCGTAGATCGGCAACCCCATCGGACTCGCCTGCAGCGTCACCGTCCCGCACCCCAGCGACGCTGCCTCCGCCATGGCGTGGCGCGTGATCGCCTCGCCCCACCCGCGCCCGCGCGCCGCCTCAGCCGTCCCGACGTAGTACAGCCCACCAACGCCGCCCGCGAGCACGAGCTGCGTCGTCGTCACCGGCGAGTCGCCGTCATACCCCACGTACGCGTACCATCCACCCGTATCGATGATCCGCGGACGGAACACCATCGCCAATTCTTCCGTGTCCCACTCGAATGCCGCCGCCACCACCTCGATGTGATCCGCGAGCGTCGCCTCGTCCGTCACGCGCCGGACGTCCAGCGCCGATTTCACTTCCGTCGCTGACAGCGGCGCGCTGAGCGACGGGATCCCGCCGTTCCGCGCCAGCCCTCCGGCCACGAACGGATCGTCCTCGACCGGCTCCTCGTCGTCGCGGATCCGCAGCCGAAACCGCCCCTGCACGCCCCGGAAGTACTCGCGCGTCATCGCGACGACACGTCCGAGGTCCTCCGGCCGCCGCCGCACCAGCACCTGGTTGAATGCCCGCAGCTCCGCCTCGCACCGTACGAACGTGCAGCCGTCGATGTCTTCGGTCTCCCCCTCGTCCGCCGCGCCGGCCCAGATCCGCATCGCCGCGACGAGGTTCGCCTCAGCCGCGGCCGCATCGTCCTGACCCATGTCCGATACTACATCTGCCCGCGAAATGCGGCGCCACCTTGACTATTCGCCCTTCCGATCGGCCCTCGACACACCGCCGCCGGCACGTCACCCTTAGTGCATCACCAGCACGCGCAGCGATAGAGGATCCCAATGCCACGGCTCAAGTTCGGCGCCTTCCTCGCGCCCCATCATCCCCTCGGAGAGCACCCCACACTGCAGTTCCAACGCGACCTCGACTTTGTCGCCCACCTCGACCGCCTCGGTTTCGATGAGTTCTGGTGCGGCGAGCACCACTCCTCCGGCTGGGAGATGATCGCCTCGCCCGAGATGTTCCTCGCCGCCGCCGGTCAACGCACCGCGCGCATCATGCTCGGCACCGGCGTCGTGTCGCTGCCCTACCACCACCCCTTCAACGTCGCCCAGCGCATCGTCCAGCTCGACCACATGACCGGCGGGCGCGCCATGTTCGGCACCGGCCCCGGCGCCCTCCCGTCCGACGCCCACACGCTCGGCATCAATCCGATGGTCCAGCGCGACCGTCAGGACGAAGCCCTCGGCGTGATCATCCGTCTCCTGCGCGGCGAAGATCGCTTCAGCCACGACAGCGAGTGGTTCACGCTCCGCGATGCGCAGCTGCAGATCCTTCCGCTGCAGGAAGACATGCCGATGGCGTGCGCGTCCTCGATCAGTCCGTCCGGCATGCAGATCGCCGGCAAACACGGCATTGGCGTGCTCTCGATCGCATCGACGTCGTCAGAAGGTCTTCAGGCGCTGCCGACGCAGTGGTCCTTCGCCGAAGAGGCCGCGAAGAAGACCGGCAAGACGGTCGATCGCAAGAACTGGCGCGTGCTAATGTCGTGGCACCTTGCGGAGTCGAAAAAAGACGCCGAGCGCGAAGCCAAGCACGGCCTCCAGCGATGGCACAACGACTACAACGTGCACGTCCTCGGGCGCCCCGGTGCGACTCGAGTGGAAGACGTGGACGAGCTGCTCGACCAGACCCTCGGCCGCGGCGCCGAGGGCACTGGCGCCGCCGTCATCGGCACGCCCGATGAGATGGTGAAGGCCATCCGCAACCTCTACGACGTCACCGGCGGTTTCGGCACAGTCCTCGGCTTTGCGCACGACTGGGCGAATCGCGAGGCCACGCTCCGATCGTGGGAGCTCTTTGCGCGCTTTGTCGTCCCCGAGCTGAACGGCTACTTCCGAAACCAACAGGCGTCGGCCGACTTCATCCACGACAACCAGAAGGAGCTCATCGCTGGCGCCTCCGCGGCTGTCATGGCGAAGATCAGGGAAGATCCGCGCGCAGCGGCAGCGATGGCCGTCACGATGAAGCAGATGCAAGAGCGCGCGCAGGGCGGCGGCTGGCGTCCGGGCGCGCCCGGCCCCACAGAGGTCGAGACGCCCGAGAAGGCCTGACCGTCCGACGCGCTGTTATCGCGCGAACCCGGCGTCGGCCGGGACGACGTTCTTCGTCATGTGGACCGCCGCCGCCTCGAACAGGTCTGCCATCCGCGCATCAATGCGCTTGAGGTGCGGCGTCTGCATGTGCGCCGCGTGCGCCGCCTCATCTCGATAGACCTCGTAGAAGTAGTACCTCCGCGGTTCCTCCACGTCCTGCAGCACGTCGAAACGGACGCATCCCGGCTCGTCCGCCTCCGACCGGACCGCGTCGTTCGTGATCAGCTCCAGGAACTCCGCTTCCATCCCCGACCGGACTGTGACTTCGACGATCATGACCACCATTCGGTCCTCCGTGAGTGCTTGCGGCTGACGATCCGACGAAGCCGCGGTACGTTACTCTAGCTGGCGCTAGACGCTCGCGCCGCACACACTGATGCCCCGACCCCGCGCTCCGAAAGGAGGCACGCATTACGACGCAACAATCGGTCGGCTCCGTCAAAGAACTCTGGCGCTTCCCCGTGAAGTCGATGCAGGGCGAGCAGATCGATCGCGCCGACCTCACCCTTGCGGGCATCGCGGGCGACCGCGCCTACGGCATCGTTGACACCGCCAGCGGCAAGGTCGCCAGCGCGAAGAGCATCCGTCTATTCCCTGGCATCCTCGACTTCCGCGCGTCCTTCGTCGCATCGCCGCAGCCGGGAGCCGGCGCTCCGCCCGTCCGCATCACCTTCCCTGACGGCGCGGCCGTCACCGGCGACTCGCCGGAAGCGGACCGCGCCCTATCCGCGTACGTCAAGCGGGACGTGAAGCTAGCCCGCTGTGCCCCCGAAGACTTCACCATCGACCAGTACCACCCTGATGTCGAAGGCGCCGACCCGTCCGGCAATCGCGACATTACCGTCGAAGCGAAGCTCGGCGCTGCGCTCTTCGCATCGATCGGCGCGCCCTCGGCCGTGCCCGCCGGCTCCTTCTTCGACGTCTTCCCGGTCTCCGTCCTGACTACGTCCACCACGTCGAAGCTCGCCGAGCTCCAGCCCGACAGCGAGTTCGACGTCCGTCGCTTTCGCATGAACGTCATCGTCGATACAGACGACGACAGCTTCGTCGAGAACACCTGGGTCGGCAAAGGCATCACGCTGGGCGGCGGCGTCCGCCTGCAAGTCACCATGCCCGATCCTCGATGCGTGATGACCACGCTCGCGCAGCCCGGCCTCGCCGCCGACACCGACGTCGTGCGCGCGCTCGTCAAGCACAATCGCCTCGACCTCGGCCCGCTCGGCAACTACCCCTGCGCCGGCGTCTACGCCGTCGTCGGCGCGCCGGGAACAATCGCCGTTGGCGATCCCGTCTCGATCGTCTGAAGGAGCAGCATATGACTACAACCACACCGAAGCTGCCGCGCGACGCATCCGTAGACGACGTCATCGAAGTCCTCGACCGTGACGGATACGCGATCGTCGAAGACGTCCTCACGCCTGAACAGGTCGCCGCGACGCGCGACGACCTCATCCGCGTGCTCAAGTCCACTCCCACCGGACGCAACGACTTCGAGGGCTTTAAGACGCAGCGCATCTACGCCCTCTTCGCGAAGACCCGCGTCATGGACGATCCGGCGACCCACCCGATCGTCCTCGGCGTGCTCGACCGCGTGCTCGGCAACTACCAGCTCAGCGCGCCGGTCGGCATCTCGATCGGCCCTGGCGAGACCGCGCAGGTCCTCCACACGGACGACGGCATCTACCCGCTCCCGCGCCCGCACCAGGAAGTCGTCGTCAACACCATGTGGCCGCTCGACCCCTTCACCCGCGCGAACGGAGCCACGCGCGTCGTCCCAGGGAGCCATCGCTGGACCGACAAGCGCCCCGACGCATCGAGCACGGTCGTCGATGCCGAGATGTCGCCCGGCTCGCTGATGTTCTTCGTCGGCAGCGTGTTCCACGGCGGCGGCACGAACAGCACCGAGCGCCCGCGCCTCGGCGTCATCATCGAGTACGCATCGACGTGGCTCCGCCCGCAGGAGAACCACATCCTCGCGGTACCGCGCGAGGTCGTCCGTACCCTTCCCCAGCGCATGCAGGAGCTGCTCGGCTACAACGTCCACCCCCCGTTCGTCGGGTACGTAGACGGGCGCCACCCGCGCAAGACGCTGGAGGATTGACGCCTGACGTGCAGTGCAGCTTCATCGCTCGCTGGCAGTCGCCGAAATTCTACGATTGCGGCGCGCGCACGCCATGACTTCCTCCACCGTCATCGAACGTCTGCGAATCACTCAATTGCAGTTCGTCCCGACCTGGCCCAGCGCGACGAGCGCGTCCTGCAACGAGACCGAGCCGTTGGGAAAGTCGGATCGCCATGGGAAGTCATCGGGCGGCTGGCCCGGAGTCCGGTCGTACTCACGACCATCGGGTACTCCGTTTGCGTCCACGTCGCTGTCGTACATCACTCCATTCGCGTTCGCCGGACCACCAGACGCCGTGCCGATATAGAAGACGATGGCGAGCACGTCCTGAATGGTGATCGCGCGGTTCCGCATGCCTGTTGGGTTCGCGGCCGTCAACGGCGGCACGGGAACGTCGAACTCGTCCCAGGGGTTCCAATTATCGCGCTGCCCGCCCAGGCGCCAATCCGGACCTAGTTCCTTCGCGTCAGGGCATCCGTCGCCGTCAGAGTCGATGCGCCCGGAGATCGCTGTCGTGCAGGCGGAGAACTCCGACGTATCACCCGCAGCACTCGTCGCTGTCGCGGTCATGGCGCTGCCCGGAACGGTGAACGCCAAGAATTCCAAATCGAACGCCAGGTTGCCTAAAGCGTCGGTCTGGAGAGTGATCGAACCGACGTATCTGCCTCCCTCGCCGTGGCCCGACGGGTCGCAGCCCCCGTCAAGGTACGTGTCGAAGAAGTCGATGTCGAACGACGAGTCCGGCGTGCTGTGGAGGCTGCCGATGACTCGTGACGTCCCACCCCCGTTCACCATCACTTGCGTGAGCGCCGGGAAGTTCTGCAGATTGTTCGGGCCGGAGTCTGCGTCCTGCGGATCATTGTGGGTCACGCCCGGCTGGCCACCCTGCAAAAGGTCGATGCCGAGGGCGGGCACCGATGGCGTGCCGTTCTGTGAGATCCTATTTCTTCGGATCGAGTTGTGGACGCTGTCATCACCGACACCGACCCCCGGACCGTTGTTGCCGACGATCTCGTTCGCCGCAGCGAGCTCGCCGCCGATACGGTTGTCGTGCGCGCCCGCCAGCACGGCAATGCCCGTTCCGTTTGTGAACTGCACTCCGTTCGAGATGTGGAACCCGATCCAGTTGTTCTCGACCGTGTTCTGATAAGCGCCGCCGAAGAGCTCCAGGCCCACCGAACCGTTGCCCATGATGTAGTTACGGCCGTCGACGTCTGTCGTGCCGATCTTGTTGTCATGCGCATTGGCGCCCGCCACGACCACACCGATCCCGTTCGGAATCGCCCCAGTCTCGTTCGCGTTCGTTCCGATCCAGTTGTTCGCCACGACGTTTCCGGTCGCCTCCCCGGCGGCGGTTCCCTGGATCACGACACCCGCCAGCGGGCTGCCCGAGATGACGTTGCCGACGTCTCCCGTCCCCCCTACGACGTTGTCCGCCGCACCATCGCCTATCACGACGTCGTCCATCCCGTTGGGGATCGCCGCCATGCCGGTGATGTCGGTGCCGATGAGGTTCTTCTGGAGCCGGTTGGTAGTCGCACCATCCCCTGCGACTTGCACACCGACACTCTTGTTTCCGGAGATCACGTTGCCCGACCCGGGCACGCCAATCTGGTTGCCCGGTGCGTCCTGGATCAGCACCCCGGTCCCGTTGCCGTCTGCGATGCTCCGCGACAGGTCCGTTCCGATTGCGTTCTGCTGGATCACGTTGCCCGATGAGTCCAGGCCGTAGATCCAGATGCCGTTGTTAGGGTTGCCGGAGATCACGTTCCCGGTTGTGACGCCGACCGTGTTGTTCGGGCTGTGCCAGATCGATAAGCCGGCGTTGCTGTTGTTGCGCAGGTTGTTCGCGTCCAGGGTGACCTGGCCGGCGTTGAACAGCCCGATTCCGTTCACGAAATGCTGGATCAGCAGCCCTTTGATCACGCTGAGTTCTCCGCCCGGCGCCACCCCTACTCCGTTCGAGGGGCCAGGGTCGAGCGTTCCGTCGATCACGACGGGATTCGACGTCGTCCAATCGGGCTGTGTCGTCGCGTCGATGGTTATCTGCGTCGTGATCGAAGGCGTGAACCCGTTGCCGGAGTCGTTCACCTGGATGATGTGCGGTGCCGGTCCCCCGATCGCGAAGTCGATGACATCCGCGCCAGGAAGGGCGTTCGCCTCCTCCATCGCGGCGCGCAACGTGCATTCGCCGGCAGTCGCGGTCTGGCACGTGCCGTCGCCTGGCACGGCGTCGTGTCCGTCGCCGGTGGAGTTCACGACCAAGGTGATTGCCGCCACCGCCCGGCGCGGGCCCGTGGAGCCAAGTGCGATGCATGCAGCGAATACCGTAGCAACAAGCGCCATCCTCATGACTCGATTCATGTCCGCTCCTCCAGCAATGCCGACGATCTGCCCCGCACCTCATCCAGGGACGCTGGGTGGATCTCGTTGGCGTCAAGCTTCAATTGCCGGCACGCCAGAGCGCATGGGCCATACGTACCATTGACAGAAGGCCGTCAGATTAAACAACGACGCGTGATCGAGTTCGCCGAAAACTCTTCAGTTGACTTGAAGGTTTGGTGCGCGTAATCGCGCGAGCCAGACGACCATCGGCGTCGTCGTGCGCACACGCATTCGTCCGATGTTGTGGGTACGCCTCGTGCTAGCCGATTGCGGCGCCAAGCGCGTCGAGGATCCTGCCCCACCCATCCCGCGTCCGCTCCGCGTACTCCGCCCAGTCCCGGTGCATCTCGTGCGTGAGCGTCAGCTCGCAACCGTCGCCAATGGCCTCGATATCAATGGTCACGCGGCTCGCGTCCGGCGCTTCGCCCACGGCCGCCGCGCCCCACGTGAACGCGAGGCGCTGCGGCCGGGCGATCTCCAAATACTCGCCAGAGTGGTCTATCTCCTGCCCCTGCCGGCGCACCACGAACGAGAACTTCCCGCCGACCCGCGCATCGACCTCTATCCGCACCACCTCCTCGTCCCGCTGCGAAGCCCCAAACATCCAGCCATCGAGCACCGCCGGGTCGAGCCATGCGTCGAACACCCGCTCCGCCGCCGCGCTGTACCGGTGTGTCACCTGTACCGTCACGTCCTGCTTCGTGCTCATTGCTTCCGTCCTTTCCGCCGCGTCTCCCGCTGCTGTTTCGCTTCGAGATCCTGACGCTGCAACATCGTGCCGAGCGATGCCAGCCGCGACGTCCACGCCGACCGCTGCTCATCGATCCACGCGGCCGCCTCATCCAGCGGCCGCATGTCGAGCGACAGCAGGTGCTCCCGCCCCAGCCGCCGCCGACGCACCAGCCCGGCCCGCTCCAGCACGATGATGTGCTTCGAGACGCCGTTGAGGGACATCGCGAACGGCTCCGCGAGGTCGGTCACGCGCGCCTCTCCCCGCGACAGCCGCTGTAAGATCGCCCGACGCGTCGGGTCAGCCAGCGCAATCATCGTCTCATCGATCCTCGTCATATTCAACCGATGAGTGGAATATAGAGGGAGGGCCTTGGCGTCGTCAATACTTCTCGCCGACTTACAGACTGAACGCCTCGCTGGCTAGCTGACAGACTGACCGGCGGAGAGACTGATAGACTCCCCCGGTCCGAAGTGCTTGAGCACGACCAGCGGCTCGCTCGCGCTCTCGTTCGACACCACAACGCCCGCTCGCGCCGCCTCTTCCGACACGAAGAACTCATCCTCCGTCATGTGCCCGAAGCGGATCAGCATCGGCGTCTCGACGCTCCACGCCCCGAATCGCCCGCGGCCCTGCACGGCGATGGCGCCGTACGCGGCATCATCGCGCACCGTGGCGATCGCACCGGGCGATACCGTCAACTCCTTCGCGCTGAAGGCGTTGGACCGATACACGACCCATCGTTCACACGCGCCGGGATGATCGCCCTCGATTTCTGTCGGCGCCATAAAGCGGTGCGCCACGAACTGCGGATCCGCGTTCGCCTCCCAGTCCAGCATCTCCAGCACGTACGCGGCGTCGCCGCGGCGCTCCGCTGGGACGTCCTTCCACAACAGGTCCTCCGACATCGCCCGGCCGTCCGCGATGCACTCGCAGATCGCGAATACGTCGGATGCGCCCTGCGGCTCATACGTGCAGAGGCTTCCGGGCGCGTGTAGCACACCCGGCGGGATGTCCCACCCCGTCCCCGGCTCCAGGCGATATGCCTGCGACAGATCGGTGATCTTGTTGTCGCTGCCCGAGAACCGCTCGATCCGCTCGACGAACTCGTCGCGCGTCGCCGAAGCGTGCAGCCCGAAGAAACTGAACGGCCGGTCACCGAAGTGGTTGTTCATCTGCGGTGGGAAGTAGTACGCCTCAGGCTTCCCGCGCCGCCCGACGAGGGCCGCGTGCGCGTCGTCCGGATGCACGTGGAACGGCAACGGCCCCTGGTTGTCGAAGAACTTCGCGTACGCCGGCCACCCGTTATGCTCGCGCAGCAACCGCTCGCCGATGATCTGCTCGCCCATCTCCTCGATGGCTTCCGCCAGCAGCACCCGCTCGCCGCTCGACGCCACGATCTCGCTCATGCCTTCGTGCTCGCCGGTCAGAGGCCCGTTGTCAGCGCGCACCGTCGATGCCAGCCACCGCTCGTCGATGCCGCCCCGCTCCGCGCCCAGCGCGTAGTAGTCATCCGGATGCAGCCTGATACGACGCCCGGGCCGGCAGAATGCGCGCGGCACCCACGCCGGCGCCAACCGCACGATCCCACCTCCCTGCTCCAACGCCCGTTGCGCAATCGCCCTCGCGGAAGTCATCCTTAGCATTCCTCCGTAGAGTCGCGTCGCAGCCGCCTCTTTTGTCCCTTTGCTGTTTGCCGTTTGCTGTCGTTCGTCTGTTCTCTGTTTTTCGCTCTCCGTTCTCTCTTCACTCTACCCGCGAAAACGTGCTACACCCTCCAGACACCCGGCTGCCCACCATGAGCACAGCATGACCACGCGCCCCACCCTCCACATCATCGCCCAGGCACACCTCGACCCCGTGTGGCTCTGGCGCTGGCGCGACGGCGCCGCGCAGGCACTCACAACGATCCAGGGCGCACTGGACCGCATGGACGAGGTGCCGGACCTCTGCTTCTCTCACTCGTCGGCCGCCTCGCACCGATGGGTGCAGCAGCTGGACCCGCGCATGTTCGAGCGCATCCGCCAGCGCGTCCGCGAAGGGCGATGGGAGCCGGTCGGCGGATGGATCGTCGAGTCCGACTGCAACCTGCCGTCGGCGGAGAGTTTCGTGCGCCAGGCGCTCTACGGCAAACGATGGTTCGCCGACCACCTCGGCGCCGACGTCACCATCGGCTACAACGTCGATTCCTTCGGTCACAGCGGCGGCGTGCCGCAACTCCTCGCGCGCGCCGGCTACCGCTACTACGTGATGATGCGCCCCGGCGCGCACGAGGCGGATCTGCCGCAGCTCTTCTGTTGGGAGTCCGCCGACGGCTCGCGCGTCCTCACCCTGCGCGTGTCGCCGCACTATGGCCAGAGCGCGATGAACACGCCCGACGACGTCGAGAAGCACGTTCGCACCGTCGCCGAACGCAATGTTCCGCCCGGCATCGACCACGCCGCATTCTTCTTCGGGGTGGGCAACCACGGCGGCGGCCCGACCAAGGCGCACCTTGCCCGCGTGCTCGAGTTGCAGCGCGACGCATCACTGCCCGACCTCCGCTTCAGCACGCTCGCGCAGTTTTTCGCCGAAGTCGAGCGCTCGCCGAACTTCACGCAGATCCCCGTCGTTCGAGGAGAGCTGCAGCACCACGCCCGCGGATGCTACTCGGCGAAGGGCGACATCAAGGCGTTGAACCGCCGCACCGAGCGCGCGCTCGTCAAAGCCGAGACGCTATCGACGATCACCTGCTCATCGGACGAAGATCTCGACCGTTTCGAAGAAGCCTGGTGGCAGTTGCTGTTCAACCAGTGCCACGACGTCCTCGCTGGCTCCTCCATACCCTCCGCATACCAAGACGCCCGCGACGAGATCGGCGCCGCCCGCGCCACCGCCGACGACATCGCTGTTCACGCGATGCACCGGCTCGCCCGATCTGTGGACACGTCGAACGCCACGTCGAGCGTCCTCTTCGCGATGAACCCGCTCCCCTGGTCACGCACCACTGTCGTCGAGCTCGACACGTTCGTCACGCCCTCGCCCGACGAGACAATCACCCACCTCCGCACCCCTGACGGCAGTACGATCCCGATCCAGTGGACCGCGCCCGAGTGGCACCCGGACGTCGAGCGATGGCGCCGCCTCACGGTCGCTGTCGATCTGCCGGCGTGCGGTTACCGCGTCTTCGACGTCGTCACCCAATCGACGCCTTCGCCGCGCACGGAACCTCCGCCGTGGCCGGATCGATTCATTCTCTCTGACGACACCCTCGGCCTCACCTCACTTCGCACGCCCGACGGCACCGAGATGCTCGCCGAACCGCTCACCCTCCTCGCGATCACGGACGAATCCGACACATGGGGGCACGAGACCGACGCCTTCCGCGACGTCCTGGGCCACCCGACGCTCGAGTCGACGCGCGTCGTCGAAGACGGCCCCATCGTCCGCACCGTCCGTCAGCGCGGACGCTGGCGCGACTCGATGATCGAACTGGACATCATCACTTGGCGGCACACCGATGCGGTCGAGCTGCGCCTCCGCGCGGACTGGCGCGAGCGACGCCAGATCCTGAAGCTCGCGATCCCGACTGCGCTGCGCGACGTCCGCACGATCGCCTCCGCCCCTGGCGGCATCGCCGAACGCATACCGGACGGCGGCGAAGAAGCGACACTGGACTGGCTCGCGCTCGAAGGCGCGATCGACGGCGCGAAGATGACGGTCGGCGTTGTCAACGACGCAACGTACGCCTACGACTGCGTCGACGGTGAGTTGCGGCTCACGTGCTTGCGCTCGACGCCGTACGCAGAGCACCGACCGTGGCGCATGCCAGACGACTTCGCCGGGCCGTGGCTCGATCATGGATGGCAGGAGCGCCGCTTCTGGCTCGTCGGCGGGAGAGGCAAGTACACATCGCTAGACCTCCCACGCATGGCCGAAGAGCTCCAGTCCCCCGCGGACGTCATGCTCGACTCCGCCCACGCCGGCGACCGCGCCCGAGAGGCATCGTTCCTGGAGGTCTCCCCCGCCAACGTCGCCTTTCTCGCCTGCAAAACCGCAGAAAGCCGCGATGGGCTGATCCTCCGCCTGCAGGAAACGACCGGTCGCGAGACCGAAGCCCTCATCACCCGCCCTGAGGGCAACCTTGGGTGGACCGTCAACATCGGCGCCCGCCAGATCCGCACCTTCGTCATCTCGGCGCAGGGCAACTCCCTCCAAGAAGTCGATCTCCTCGAGCGCGCTCTGTAAAAGTCGCCGAAGTCGCCGCACGGCGCGCTCTCACTCTTCCCCCTTCACACTTCAGTCCTCCGTTTGTCCCTTCTGTTCACGCATGCGACCATACGACGCCCACATGACCAACGATCGGAGCCACACCCAATGCCCACCGATATCCTGCGCACGCCCGACGAGCGCTTCGACGGCCTCCCCGGCTACCCCTTCGCTCCTCACTACACGACTGTCGCCGGAATGCGAATGCACTACGTCGACGAAGGCCCGGCCGACGCCCCGCCCGTGCTGATGCTCCACGGCGAGCCGTCGTGGTCCTACCTCTATAGGAAGATGGTCCCGATCATCACTCGTGCGGGCCTTCGCGCCGTAGCGCCCGACCTCATCGGATTCGGGCGCAGCGACAAGCCGGCGAGCCAGGACGCGTACACATACCAGGCGCACGTGGACTGGATCTGGGAGTTCGTCGAGCGCACCGGACTGAAGGACATCACGTTCGTCGGCCAGGACTGGGGCGGCCTCATCGGCCTCCGCGTCGCCGCGGAGCATCCGGATCGCTTCGCCCGCATCGTCGCCGCCAACACATACCTGCCGACCGGCGACAACCCTCCCGGCGAGGCGTTCCTCCGATGGCAGGAGTTCTCGCAGAAGGCGCCGCAGCTGCACATTGGCAACATCGTCAAGGGGGGTTGCCGCACAGAAGTCCCGCCGGAAGTCGTCGCCGCATACGACGCCCCGTTCCTCGACGAGACGTACAAGGCCGGCGCGCGCAAGTTCCCCCTCCTCGTCCCCACGCGCCCCGACGATCCCGCGTCCGACGCCAACCGCCGTGCCTGGGAAGTCCTGCGCAAGTGGGACAAGCCATTCCTCTGCGCGTTCAGCGACGAAGATCCGATCACCCGAGGCGGCGACCGCGCGTTTCAGGAGTCCGTCCCCGGCACGAAGAGCCAACCGCACACCACCATCAAGGGCGGCGGCCACTTTCTGCAGGAAGACAAGGGCGAAGAGCTGGCGCAGGCGATCGTGTCGTTCGTGCGGCAGACGGCGAAGGCGGCGGTATGAGCGCGATCACCCCCAACCGCGATCAGTTCAAGGCATTCGCCGAAGCCGCCGCGCGCGATGACGGCAAGGTAGTGATGCTCAACCTGCTGAAGTACAAGAGGGGCGGAGGCTCCGGCGAGTACCGCCAGTACGGCGACGCTGTCACGTCGATGGTCGAGCGCACCGGGGGCCGTCTCCTCTACCTCGGCCGCTGCGACCAGGTGCTGATCGGCGAGACGGACGGCAACGATTGGGACGCGATCGCGCTCGTCGAGTATCCGAATCGCCAGGCCTTCCTCGACATGGTCGCGCAGCCCGACTACCAGAAAGCCCATGAACACCGCGAAGCGGGCCTCGAGCGCACGGTGCTCGTCGCGACGACGCAGACGACGATGTAATCTCCGCGATGGAACTCATTCTTCTCGGCACCGGCAGCCCGCTCCCGTCCCCCAACCGATGCGGCGGTGGCCAGCTGATCATCTCCGGCAACACCCGCATCCTCATCGACTGCGGTTGGGGCGTCGCCCGTCGCCTCTTCGCGGCGGGCGTCCCGCCGCCTGCAATTGACCACGTGTGCTTCACGCACATGCACTCCGATCACATCACCGACCTGCCTGACTTCATCATCATGCGCTGGACGGGCGGCGCGAAGAACCCGCTGCACATCCACGGCCCCGAAGGTACGCGCGAGATGGTCGATGGCTTCCGCGGCGGGCTCGAGCCCGATGTCCGCTTCCGCTTCGCTCATCACGGCGAGAAGCTCTCCCGAGAAGGCATCGAATGCGTCGTCCACGAAGTCCCGGCAACGCCGTCCGTCTCGTCCGTCGTTACCGTTGGCGATCTCACCGTCGGCGCCTTCGAAGTGGATCACTTCCCCGTCGTTCCCGCGCTCGGCTTCACGGTCGAGTCCGGCGGCCACAAGATCGTCCTCTCCGGCGACACGAAGGCGTGTCCGTCGCTCGTCGAAGCGTCACGCGACGCCGATGTGCTCGTGAGCGAAGCGCTGCACCTGGGCATGCAGCACGACCGCATCAACGCGCTCCGCGCCGCAGGCAACGTGCGCATGGCTGAGATCCTCGAGGAAGCGTGCGAGTATCACACGCCCACCCTCGAAGTCGCGCAGATGGCGCGAGATGCCCGCGTCAAGCATCTCGTCATCTCCCACCTCATCCCGCCCATCCCCGACGACGGCCCGCTCGTCGACCGCTTCGCCGCCGGCATGTCCGACGTCTATCCCGGCACCATCACAATCGGCCGCGACCTCCAGCGCTTCACTATCGGGAAGTGATTGCGTCTTCGGACCGCGACAGCCGTTTCACTCTTCACCCTTCCCCACCCTCCACCACACGACCGCCTGCGGCCGTTCGCTCGCCCCGCGCATCGTTACTCCGCCCGGTGACTCGACCACGAACTTCGGCGCGACTTCGCGGAGCCGTTTGTCCTTCTCGCTCCCGGCTTCGATGTACAGGAAGTGCCGCGCCATCGCGATCGCCGCATCGACGTTCGGCATCGTCCGCGTTCCGCCACTCCCCGCCGGCAGCATCTCGACGTTCGGATAGATCCCCATCTCCCACAGCACCGGCAGCAGTTCCGGCAACGCCGGCAGGTCGATGCGCTGCTCGCCGTGCACCTTCGTCCAGATCTGCGACATCCGCGAGAGCGGCGCGTCCATGAACAGCACGATCGCCACGCGATCCCGTGCGGAAGCCGCGAGTTTACGTACGAACGGCTCAATGTCCGCCACGCCGTACACGACGTTCGCGCACAGCACGACGTCATGCACCTCGACCGACGCATCCTCCCAGCCCGATGCCACCGCCGAAACGTTCGCGATCCCCGCGTCCGCCGCCGACTCCCGCAACGCCTCCAGCATCGACGGCGAAGGGTCGACGACCGTCACCTCCTTAGCGCCCAACGCCAGCGGCAACGCGTACCGTCCCGCTCCGCCGCCGACGTCCAGCACCGTCGATTCGGGAGTCAGCCATCCGGTGAGCAGGTTGACCACCGGATCATCCGTCCGTCGCGGATCATCCTTGAACCGCTGCGCCAGCGAGCTCCACATGTCCTCGTACACAACGTCCCCGCGAGTGCGCACCGTCTGTTCATTGTGCGCGTCGATCCGCTCCTTCCACGCCGCCGCCGCTGTCTTACTCCCGCTCGAAATAGCCATCGCGACCCTCCGTTCATGACGCACCACGCTCATCGTCCATCCGGGAGCGCGCGTCAACAAGAGCCGCGCGACTGCGGGAAGTGAAAATGACTCGCGATGCAGGATGACTGAGTCCGCGCAGTGAATCGCGGCTGAGCTGATGTAACAGCGTCCGGCTCAGTGGCGAAACCATCTGTTAGGGTGGGTGGAATCTGTGGGTTCTCCAACAGACACAGAACCGCAATTCCGGAATCCCTCCGTCGTCTAATTCCCATCACGCTCCATCGCTATCCTGTAAGCACTGCGGCGCGTGCGAGGAACCCGCGCCCCACCCCGACCCAGAAGGTACAAGACACATGGTGGCCACTGCCGAGCCCGCCGCGGCGAGCTTCTCCCTCGACCTCAACGAAGACCAGGTCCAGCTCCAGAAATGGGTGCACGAGTTCGCCGAGAACGTCGTCCGCCCCGCCGCCCACGAGTGGGACGAGCGCGAGGAGACCCCCTGGCCGATCATCCAGGAAGCGTCGAAGGTCGGCATCTACGGCGCGCAGTTCCTCGGCCACGCCACCGCCGACCCCACCGGCCTCACCCTCCCCATCGCCATCGAGGAGCTGTTCTGGGGTGACGCCGGCATCGGCATGGCGATCTTCGGATCGTCGCTTGCCGTCGCGGCGATCGCCGGCAACGGTACGCCCGAGCAGATGGGGGAGTGGATCCCGCAGTGCTTCGGCACGCCCGAGAAGGTGCAGATGGGCGCCTTCTGCGTCTCCGAACCGGACGCCGGCTCCGACGTCGGTTCGATGAAGACACGCGCCGTCTACGACCAGGCGAAGGACGAATGGACGCTCAACGGACAGAAGACCTGGATCTCCAACGGCGGCATCGCCGATGTCCACGTCGTCGTGGCGACCGTGGAGCCGGAGCTCGGCACGCGCGGCCAGGCGTCGTTCGTCGTCCCGCCCGCCACCTCCGGTCTCCGTCAGGGCGTGAAGTTCAAGAAGCACGGCATCCGCGCGTCGCACACCGCCGAGGTCTACCTGGACGACGTCCGGGTCCCCGGCCGATGCCTCCTCGGCGGGAAGGACCGGCTCGACCGCCGCATCGCGAAGGCGAAGGAGGGTGGGCGCAGCCGCGAGCAGGCCGCGCTCGGCACGTTCGAATCCACCCGCCCGGCCGTCGGCGCGATGGCCGTCGGCATCGCCCGCGCCGCGTACGAGTGGGCGCTCGACTACGCGAAGGAGCGCAAGCAGTTCGGCCGCCCGATCATCGAGAACCAGGCGATCTCGTTCATGCTCGCCAACATGAGGACGGAGATCGAAGCATCGCGCCTGCTCGTCTGGCGCGCCGCGTGGATGGCGCGCGCCGGCAAGCCCTTCCTCGCCGCCGAAGGATCGATGGCGAAACTCAAGGCCGGCGAGACCGCCGTCTGGGTCACAGACCGCGCGATCCAGATCGGCGGCGGCATCGGCTACGTCCGCGAAGCCCCCGTCGAGCGCTTCCACCGAGACGCGAAGATCATGACCATCTTTGAAGGCACGTCAGAGATCCAGCAGCTCGTCATCGCTCGCGCGATCAGCGGCATGCGGCTGTCGTAGGGCCTCAGGTCAGTCCGCATCCTCGCGACCATGTCTAGCGAGTTGACTCGCGAAGATGCTGCCGCGTACGGGCAGCCAAACCGTCTGGCGGCGTCAGCCGCGCATCCCTAACATTGCCGTAGGCGGCACCACCGGCCGGAGGCATCTCCCGCATGACCGACCCCAACACCACGTTCACGCCCGACGAGCGCGCCGTCCTCACGCGCCACTTCTCCAACGTCGATGAGCCCGTGTTCGCCCTCACCGAGCTTCCGGATGTCGTGAAGGGCGCGCTCTTCGCGCGATACTCTCGCTCCCCCAAGTCACTCCGCCGCCTCTTCCTCGATGAGTTCCACCAGCCCGGCATCCTCGAGCCCGCTGCCGCCGCGGACGAGCGCGGAGCCGCCGACACCGGCATCATTCGCGCCGAGGAGCTGTACGAGCGCATGCTCGTCGAGTACGGCGATGACTCCGTCGCCCAGCTCGTCGGCGTGCACGTCGCCGTCGAGGATGCCTCGAACGTCCTCACGAAGGTCCTCGAGTGGGGCCGCCTCCTCTCGTACCTCGAGCAGTCCACGCGGTACATCCCCTACAACGAGCAGCGCGACGGGCGCTGGCGCTACCACGTGCCAGCAGAGATCACCGACCCCGCGCTCCTCGAGCGCTATGAGCGCGCACTCGACCGATGCTTCGAGACCTACGCGCGGTGGTTCGAGCCCCTGCAGGCGCGCCTCCGCGAGACCTTCCCGCGCGATGAGACCGGCTCGAAGACCGCCTATCGCCTCAGCATCCGCGCGAAAACCTGCGACATCCTCCGCGGCCTGCTCCCCGCCGCGACGACGGCGAACGTCGGCATATTCGGCTCGGCGCAGGGATTCGAGGCGCTCCTCCTCCGCCTGCAAGAGCATCCGCTCGCCGAGGCGCGCGAAGCCGGCGAGCGGATCCTACGCGAGCTGCGCCAGGTCATCCCCGTCTTCATGCGCCGGATCGACCAGCCCGAGCGCGGCGGCGAATCGTCGAAGTACCTGCGCGCCACCTCTGATCTCACTGCCGCCGAAACGGCGAAACTCCTCGACGGCACCACGCCCGACGCCGCACGAGAGCCCTACGTCCGTCTCACAGACTTCGATCCCGACGGCGAACTGAAGGTCATCGCCGCCGCGATGTACCCCCACGCCTCAATCGATGACGAAGGCCTGCTCGGCGCCGCGCGCCGCCTCTCTGCGTCCGAGCGCGAATCGCTGCTCGGAGCGTACGTTGGCGGCCGCACGAACCGCCGCCAGAAGCCGGGCCGCGCGTTCGAGCGGACTTCGTATCGCTTCGACGTCGTAGTCGACTACGGCGCCTTCCGCGACCTGCAGCGCCACCGCATGCTAACGCTCGACTGGCAGCTGCTATCGCCGCGACTCGGCTACGCGGTCCCGTCCGAGATCGACGAGCTCGGCGCCGCCGACGACTGGCATCGCGTCATGCACGATTGCGCCGCACTGTACGACGACCTCGCCGCGACGCCGCTCGTCGCCCAGTACGCCCTGCCGATGGCCTACCGCATCCGCTTCTACATGCAGATGAACGCGCGCGAGGCGATGCATCTCATCGAGCTGCGCACCTCGCAGCAGGGACATCCGTCATACAGGTGGGTCGGCCAGCAGATGCTCCGCTGCATCGACGAGCACGCCGGCCACCACGCGATCGCCGCATCGATGCGCTTCGCCGAGATGGAATCCGCCGCCAACCTCGAGCGCCTCGAAGCGGAGCAGCGCAAGGAAGCCCGCCTCGCTGCGCTCTCGCGCGGCACGACGCGCCGCTAACAGCGCGGCCACATCGCGCCGCGCTACGACCGCTCGATCCTGCGATACCCTCGCGATGGATTCCACGACTCCACGATCAGCTTGTCCCCGGTCACGCTGGTGATCACCGCTTCCTCCACGTCGATCGTGAACGCATGAAAGTCCGCGCCCGAATCGATGGCGATCGCTCTGCCCGCGATCTTCGCCTCTCCCGACCAACCGTCCGGGTTGTCCTGCGGCGGATCGGTGCTCGGCCCGTGGATCGCGACTCTTCCGTCGCGCAGGAGATCTCGCGCTTTCACCGCGGCCATCATCGATCCGATCTTCAGCTGGCCGTCCGCAAACTCCACCTCGGTGCCGCTGATCCGCGGAGATCCGTCGCGCCGAAGCGTCGCCATCGTCAGATGCTTGCGCGATGCCATCAGCTCGCGCACCCTCCGCGCGAACTCCGGCTCCGCTGCTTCGAATTCAGCCCACGAAGGCATTGACTGGCGACTACCTTCCCAACAACTGGACCGCGGCGACGATCACGAACGCGATGTCACTCTCACAGCCCGAACCACCGCGCCCTCCGGCTCGCCCCGAACTCCTTCTTCTCTGCCGCAAGCGCGACGGACGCCCCGTAGTACTGGCCCGTCGGCGGCTGACCCGAGAGGAACTGCACCTCCACGCTTCCCACGCGCCCTGCGCCAAACTCGATGTAGCAGAACCCGCGTCCGTCGTACCCAGCCGGCTGCTCGCCCCTCTCAACAGCCGCGATGATCTCGTGCGCCACGACGCGCGCCGCCCCCTCCGAGAAAACACCGGCCTTCGCGGTGCCGACGCTGGTCACGTCGCCCACGGCGTAGACGCCCGGGAACCGCGTCTCCAGCGTCAGCGAGTTCACCGGGATCCAACCGTCCTCGGTCATCCCGCTGTCGGCGACGACGTCCGGCACCCTGTGCTTCGGTATGCCGAGGAACAGGTCGTACGGCATCTCGGAGTCGTCGTCCAGGATCGCCACCCGTCGCGCCGGATCGAGCGCCCGCACGAGGCGTTGCGGCACCCACCGGATGTCCCGCGCGCGGAACGCCTCGAGAAGCGCCTGCGACGTCTCGGGCGACGGAGGCACGGGAGTGCCAAACGGCATCACGAGGCTGATCTCGCACGAAGCGCGCACGCCTCGCGTCTCGAGGTAGTCGTGGAGCAGGAGCGCCGCCTCGCTCGGCGCCGGCGGGCACTTGAACGGCGTCGACGTCACGCCGACGATCGCGCGCCCGCTCGTGAACCGCGGCAGCTTCTCCCGCAGCCGCATCGCGCCTTCGACTGAATAGAACTCATCGCCACCTTCGACGAGCCGGGGCGTCGCGCTCACGTCATAGTCCGCGCCGAGCGCAACGACGAGCAGATCGGCTTCGTACGTCGTGCGATCCGTCGAAACCCGCCGCGTCTGCGGATCGATCGCGGTGATCGTTTCCTGCCGAAACCGCACGCCCGGCTTGGCGATGTGGCTGTACGGCACCCGCACCGCATCCGGCTCCGCGTGACCGAACATCACGTCCAGCTTCGAGAACCCGAACACGAACGAATCGCTCCGGTCGATCAGCGTAACGTCGACGCGATCGCCGAGCGCATCGGACAGCACAGAGCACAGCTCAAGCCCCCCAAACCCCGCCCCGAGCACGACAATGCGTATTGTCTCAGTCATGGCTTCGACACCGTAACTCTCTGTTTACTCCTCACCCTTCACGCTTTCCCAACACGTCCGCATTGTGCTCCCCCACCATCGGCGCGCGGCGCGCGATCCGCCACGGCGTCTCGCTGAACTTGTACGGCGCGCCCGGATACGTCACCGTCCGCCCGATCTCCGGATGCTCCACCTCCGCGAAGAACCCGCGTGCCTTCGCGTGCTCGTCCTCCAGCCAGTCCTCCGGCGCGCGCACCGCCCCCCACGTCATCCCCATCTGCTGCCCGAGATGGAAGATCTCCTCGGAGGTGTGCCGCGCCGTCAGCACCTCCAGCATCGCGTACACCTTCCCGCCCTGCTCGAGCCGCTTCACCGGATCGCGCCACGCGTTGTCGTCGAGACCCTCCGCGAGGCCCTCGCTTCGCAGGTGCGCGACGAGCCTCCGCCACGATGCGTCGTTCAGCGGCAGCGCCAGGTTCACCGGCTTCCCGTCCGCGCAGATGTACTGCGTCCGCGACGTCATCTGTGGATACGCGTGTCGCCCCGTCTGCCGCCGCACAACCTGCCCGGCGTACTCCCAGTACGTGCTCGCGAACTCCACCGTCACAGCGAGCGCCGCCTGCGCCGACACGTCGATGTACTGCCCCAGCCCGCTCGTCTCCCGCTCGTACAGCGCGATCAGCGTCGCCATGCACGCATAGTGCGACGCGGTGTGATACGAGTGGTTCGCGCCGGGACGCACCGGCGGCAAATCCTCGTCGTCCCCGTCGTACCCGCACGACTGCATCGGGCCGCCCAGCGCCATCGTCACCAGATCCGTCGTTCGATACCCCGCATCGACGTACGGCCCGCTCTGCCCGAACGGCGTGATCGCGACGTGCACGATCCGCGGATTGCGCTTCGAAACCACGCCGTACCCGATCGCCAGCGCGTCCGCCCGTCCCGGTGCCAGCGTCTCGATGAACACGTCCGCCGCATCGAGCAGCTGCAGCAACGCATCGCGGTCCTCCGCCCGCTCGACGTCCAGCGTCACGCCGCGCTTGCTCGTGTTGTAGTGCCAGAAGTGCAGGCTCTCCTCGATATCCGGCTCGTCCCCAACAAACGGCCCGATGCGCCGCGTCTGCGATCCGCCCGGCGGCTCCACCTTGATGACGTCGGCGCCCATGTCCGCGAGGAGCTTCCCGCACCACTCCCCGTGCGCGTCCGCCAGTTCGATGACGCGGATGCCCTCGAGCGTACCGCCGCTCACCACAACACCTGCTGCTCTTCGAGGCATCGCATCTCGTCCGCCGTCATCCCCAGCAATTCTCCGAACACGTACTCGTTGTCGTGCCCTAGCGTCGGCCCGCCGCGGTCGAACTCTGCCGGAGTCCGCGAGAGCTGCGCCGGCATCCCGTCGATCCTGTGCCGCCCAACGATCGGATGCTCGATCTCCGGAAACATTCCGCGATGCGCCAGCTGCGGATCGTCGTCATACAGCTCCCGCGACCGCTGCACTCGCCCCGCCGACACACCCGCAGCCTGCAATGCCTGCATCGCTTCCTTCGACGATCGCGCCCGCGTCCATCCCTCGATCGCCGCGTCGATCTCCGCCTCCCGCGCGAATCGTCCGTCGATCGACGCCAGCCCTTCGTCGTCCCGCAGATCGTCGCGCCCGATCGCCGACGCCAGCGCGCGCCATTGCTCGTCGTCTTCGACAGCGATCGCCACCCACTCGTCGTCCCCGACGCGCTCGTCTTCGTCCGCCGCACATCGATACACGCCGTGCGGGCACATCCGAGGCTCGCCGCTACGGTTCCCGATGCCCTTCGAGCGTCGCCCGTTCACCACGAAGTCCAGGATCGCCGTCCCCGTAAGCGTGATTGCGGCCTCGACCTGCGCCAGGTCCACGTACTGCCCCCGCCCGGTCCGCTTCCGGTGCAGCAGCGCCTGCACCATCCCCATCGCCGCGAAGTAGCCGCCGGTGTGGTCCATGTACGAGTAGCCCCATCCCGCCGGCTCCATGTCCGGGAACCCCGAAAGATGCGTCAGCCCTGAGAGCGCCTGCACGTTCGGCCCGAACGTCTGATAGTCGCGGTACGGGCCGCTGTGGCCGAGCCCCGCCATGCTCACGTACACGATGTCCTCGCGGTGCCGCCGTAGGCCGTCGTAGTCGAAGCCCCACGACTCCATCACGCGGGCGCTGAAGTTCTCCAGCACGGCGTCCGAGATCGACACGAGCCGCGCGAAGATCTCGCGGCCCTCGAGCTTCGACATATTGAGCCTGATGCTGCGCTTGTTCCGGTTGAAGTTGTTGAAGTAGCCGCTGTTGTCGATCCCGCGCTCGCCGACGTGCGGCCCGAACACTGTGCGTGCCAGGTCGAGCCGCGCATGGCTCTCGACCTTGATGACCTCCGCCCCGAAGTCGGCGAGGATGCGCGTCGCCTGCGGCCCCGCCATCGCCCAGCCGAGGTCCAGGATCCGAACTCCCGCCAGCGCCGACGACGGCATTGCAATTCCTCAGTTCAGCTTCCCTGATGCGTGCGGCAAGCATATCCGCGCGTCTCGGCCCGATGCCAGACCAACCGTGAAGGCCTGGCGGCGAACCTGACGAGTCGCCAATGCAACACAATTTTTACGGCGGCTGCGTCCTCGCTCCCCTCCCGTCATCTCGCCGCCGTTAGGCTTCGTCGGCGCCGGTAACCGCGCGTCTGGGAGGGAACTGTGCCGCTGCGGCTCATTTTCACGGCGGTCGTGTCCGCCATCGTGGCGCTCATCATGGCGTGCGGCGGCAGCAGCTCGTCCGCGTCGAAGCCGCTCTCCGGCGGCAGCGAGGCCCAGACGCCCTTGGCCGACGGCGCCATCGCGACGGTCACCGCCGCGGCGGCCAACGTCTCGAATGTCCAGATCTCCGCCAAGGACGCGAAGTTCAGCACCGACCACCTGCAGGCCCGCGCCGGCCGCCTTAACTTCACCTTCACCAACGACGACACCGCGATGCCCCACAGCTTCGCCCTCTACAAGTCGAAGTCCGACCTGAAGGATCCCCTCGGCTCGACGCCGATCGCCACGGGCCCCAGCACCCAGTCCTTCACCCTCGACCTCCCCGGTGGCGATTACTATTTCCAATGCCAGGTCCATATGGACGCCATGAGTGGCACCCTCACCGTCACCCCCTGAATCATCTGCGCACATCTGCGTAATCTGCTGACAGCCCGCCACGGTCTGGTACCGTAGTACAACATGCCATCCGCCGCAGACCTCATCGCCCGCAACCTCGACGAAGTCCTCACACGTGACGACCTCGAGCGTCTCGTCCCGTCCGGCACGCCCCTCCGCCACTACATCGGCTTCGAGATCAGCGGAAAGATCCACCTCGGCACGATGGTCTGCATGGCAAAGGTCAAGGACTTCGTCGATGCCGGCGTCCACTGCACGATGTTCCTCGCGGACTGGCATTCGTGGGTCAACGACAAGCTCGGCGGTGATCGCGAGACCATCCGGCGCGTCGGCGGCGGCTACTTCAAGGAAGGCCTGAAGGCCACGTTTCGAGCCGTCGGCGGCGACCCCGCGAAGCTCGAGTTCGTGCTCGGCACCGACCTTTACCACAACAACGACGACTACTGGTCAACGCTGATCGACGTCGCGAAGAACACCACGCTCGCCCGAATGCAGCGCAGCATCACCATCCTCGGCCGCAAAGAAGGTGAGTCAGTCGACTTCGCGAAGCTGATCTACCCCGCCATGCAGGTCGCCGACATCTTCGCGATGAAGATCAACATCGCGCACGCCGGCATGGACCAGCGTAAGGCACACGTTATCGCCCGCGACGTCGCGTCGAAGATGAAAGTCTCCCCGCTCCTCGATGCGAAGGGCCAGCAGATCAAGCCGGTCTGCGTGCACCACCCGCTGCTGCTCGGCATGCGCAAGCCACCGATCTGGCCGCCGCCCGAGGCCGACCTCACCGACTTCTGGGCATCGATGAAGATGAGCAAGTCGGACCCCAACTCGGCGATATTCGTCCACGACTCGCCCGATGACATCCGCGCCAAGGTGCGCCGCGCGTTCTGCCCGCCTGACTCGGTCACGTTCAACCCCATGCTCGACTGGGCCCGAAAGCTCATCTTCACCCGCGATGGCGAATTCCGAATCGCCCGCACCCCCGACCATGGCGGCGACATTCGCTTCGCCGACCCCGACGAGCTAGACCAGGCCTTCGTCTCGGGCGCACTGCACTCCGCCGACCTCAAGAACGGCGTCGCCGAATGGCTAGTCGAAGCGCTCACTCCCGCTCGTGAGTCCTTCGCCGATCCCCAGAACCAATCGCTTCTCAAAGAACTCGAAGAGCTCTCATCGAAGTAGCCTCGGACAATGAATTCCCCTCTCCACATTGTGGAGAGGGGCTAGAGGCCAGGTAACTTGGGCCCTTCACTCGTTGCGCTTCACAGCGCGCCCGCTGCTCCGCCTCCTCGCCCACCCACGCCGCTACGCACTCCGCATCATCATTCGCCACGGAATTCGCGCGCGCCGACACCGCCGTAGCCACCATCGATGACTCCGGCGACGCCACCAGCAGTTTCCGCAGCTTGTCCGCGTGAGCCTGCGCATTAGATCCCGGCACGTACAGCCACTCGTCCACCACCGACGGATCGAGGATCACCGGCATGCGATCGTGCACGCGGCCTACTGTCTCATTCGGCGATGTCGTCAGCACCGTGAACGTCCGCATCCACTCGGACGTCTGCGGGTTCAGCCACTTCTCGTACAACCCCGCGAACAGGAACAGCGAATCGTCCCGCGGATGAAACCAGATTGGCCGCCGTGTCTGCTTCTCCCCCACCCACTCGTAGAACCCGTCGGCCGGCACCACGCATCGCCGACGCGCGAACGCGTCCCGAAAGGACGGTCGCGCCAGAGCCGTCTCAGCCCGGCAGTTGATCTGACGCGCGCCGCCTTTCGCGTCCTTCGCCCAGGAGTTCACCAGCCCCCAGCCCGCGGGCAGTAGCTCGCGTTCCTCGTGCTTCATCCGCACGATCCAGTGCTGGTCCGTCGGCGCGATGTTGAACCGCGGCCGGTACGTCTCCGAGAACTCGCCCGGGTCCACGCCCAGCATCCGCGTCAATTCCGCGAAGTCGCTCTTCGTCAGGGTCATCCGCCCGCACATGCGAACAGCCTACCCGAACGTAGCACTGTCGAGAGACCACGCGCTCCTATGAGCGATGTGGAGAACTCACATGACGCAAGACTGCGTCGTGACCGACTGAGGGAGTGAGAGCCTGGAAGCTGAAAGCTGACGCTGAGAGCTGACCGCTACCTAAAACCGCGCCGGCTCCACCGCCGCCGTGTCCGGCCGGAACGCCTTCCACACATCGCGCGCCAGGTTGTCGAGATCGACGATCTCGCCGAACACGTAACCCTCATTCACGTCGAAGCGCAGCAGCACCTCATCGACGATCCATTCCCCGTTCATGGCCCACCAGTTCGCCGGGATCTCGTTCGACTTGAAGCCGCGGCGATGGGTGTACGGGCTGGTCTCGAGGGCGAAGCGCGTGAAATCGATCGGGTCTCCCTGGTCGAACGTCCAGCGGACGTGCCGACAGTACTGCATCGGCAGGTTGTCACGACCACAGATACGGCACCGCACCGGCTTCGGCGCACTCGTGCCGCCCACCTGCTCGACCAGATTGCCCATCGCGCTGCCTCCGCTGCCTGGAGCGAGAATCGCTCTCAAACAGGAGAACGCGACAGGGGAGCGTTGATTTCAGGGGAGGCGACAAACGTGACGTTGGCCGGCGGAGGCGGTCAGGCGAGCGCCCGCAGATGCTTCGCGCCGAAGCCCTCGAGCACTGGCCCGGCGTTCATCAGCTCCCGCGGGTGCACTCCCACAATCGCGTGGTCGACTCCCATCTCACGTAGCTTCGCCAGCCGCTCCGCCGCCTCATCCAGCCGGTCCGAACTCAGCGTCGCCCCACCATCGACCACGAGCTTCAGCTTCGATGGATCCCGCCCCGCCTTCGTCGCCGCCTCCTTCGCCCGCTCGAAGCTCTCCGCCAGGGTCGGCAGTGATGCCCGCGTCGCAAGCCAGCCGTCCGCGTACTTGCCTACCCGCTCGAGCTGCCCTTTGCTCTCACCGCCCAGCCAGATCGGGATGCCCTCCGGATGCGCCGGCTTGGGGTTGCACGTCCAGTCCACGGCCTCGTAGAACTCGCCTCGGAAGTTGACGAACTCCTCTGACCACAGCGCCCGCACTAGCTGCAGGCACTCGTCCATCCGCTTGCCCCGCCGCTCGAACGGCACGCCGAGCACCTCGAACTCCTGCTTCCACCACCCCACGCCCGCACCCAGCACGAGCCGGCCGCCGGACATGTAGTCGATCGTCGCCATGATCTTCGCGTGCAGCACCGGCTGCCGCATCGGCAGCACCAGCACCGCTGTCCCGATGCGCGCCCGCGACGTGATCCCGGCCAGGTACGCCAGCATCGTCAACGGCTCGAGGAAGTTCAGCGTCGGCGGGAACCCGAGTGACCCGTCTGGCGAGTACGGATACTTCGACTGCTGCTCCTTCTGCAGCACGACGTGGTCGAACACCCAAAGCCCGTCGAACCCCGCCTCGTCGGCCGTCTTCGCGAACGCCGCGATGTTCTCCACCGTCGCCGGAGGCCCCACCTGCGGCACATGTACGCCGATCTCCATCGTTCGCTCTCCGTTCCGTTAAGCCCGACCATCGTCTATCGACCAGCAGGACAATACCCGCCATCGGCGCTATGATCGAAACCCACAGGCCGCCGCGACCGACAGGAGACCCACCATGCCCACGGCGATGATCAACGGCGTCAACCTCAACTACGAACGCCAGGGCGACAGCGGCGAACCCCTCGTCTTCGTCCACGGCTACACCGGCGACATCACCGACTGGCGCCACCAGGTTCCCGTCTTCTCGAAGACGCACCAGGTCCTCATCCTCGACAACCGCGGCCACGGCAAGTCCGAAGCCCCGAAGGACCGCACCACCTACAGCGTCCTGCAGATGGCCGACGACGCCGAGGCCCTGGTCGCGCACGTGGGATTCGAGCGATACCACCTCCTCGGCCACTCGATGGGCGGCGCCGTCGTCCAGGAGATCGCGCTTCGCAGTCCGGGCCGCCTGATGTCACTCACGCTCCATGACACCGGCCCGACCTTCGGCCTGCGACGCAACGAGATGGTCCAGCAGTGGATCGCCCAGCGTCACCGCACCGCCGAAGAGCAGGGCATGGCGGCTGTTGCCAACATCCCGTCGCCCATCGCTCCGCCGCCGCATCTGACGAAGGAGCGCCAGGAAGAGACGAAGCAGCGGCTCGCAAACATGTCGGTCGATGCATTCATCGGCGCGTGGGACGGGCTGAACGGCTGGGAAGGGACCGAAGGCCGCGTGCAGGACATCAACGTCTCCACGCTCGTCATCTGCGGCGACCTCGACGCCGCACTGATCGAGCCGTCACGCTTCCTCGCCTCCGCCATCCCGAACGCAAAGCTCGAGATGATCCCCGAAGCCGGCCACTCGCCGCAGTACGAAAGGCCCGACATCTTCAACGAAGCCCTGCGCCGTCACCTCGAGACGAACGCCGGCGCAACCGCGAAGTGACCACTGACTGTGCGAGTAGGTCGCGCGGCACATCGAAGCTCCTCTTCCCTTTAGGGAAATCGGGGGTTAGGTCATCGTCACCGACTGGCACAGAGCTGACAGCTAACGGCTAGCAGCTGACCAGTCCTCACTCCACCTCCCGCCGAGCATTCTCGATTTGCCGTCGCACCCGCTCCGCCCGCGCCGGATCGATCCCCGCCCGGATCTCCGACGCCACATCGTCGTCATACGGCACGTACGTGTGCGCGTCCGCCGCCCGGCGCACCAGCCGGGCGTCCACCGCTTCCTGCAGCACCTCGGTCATCGTCTCTTCGCTCACCCGCACCAGGTGCCGCAGCACCTCGTACCGCACCGGCCCCTCCGCCACCGCGATGACGTCAGCCAGCCGGCGCGCCCCGCTCGACAATGTCAACAGTTGCTCCGCCCGCCGCCTCGACTCATCCATATGTCGATGAGTCTAACCGTCGCAGCCCTCTTTCACTCTTCACCCTTCACCCTTCACACTTCAGCGTATGCCCGGCCGCACCGTCGCCGTCATCGTCGCCGCCGGCGCCAGCACCCGCATGGACGGCGTCGATAAGGTCTTCGCCGCGCTCGCCGGCCGACCCCTCGTTGCCTGGACCCTCGCCGCATTCAAGAAGTGCGATGACATCGATGGCATCGTCGTCGTCGCCGCGCCCGACCGCGTCGAGCGCATGGAGGCATTCGTCGCCGAGTGGCGCATCACGAAGGTCGATGCCGTCGTCGCTGGGGGTGCCACCCGCCAGGACTCCGTCCGTGCCGGGATCGAAGCCGCTGCGGACGCCGCGATCGTCGCCATCCACGACGCCGCTCGCCCGCTCGTACCGCCTGATCTCATTTCGAAGGGCGTCGTCGTTGCTCGCGAGTCCCGCGCCGCCGTCGCCGCCGTCCGCTCCCGAGACACCGTGAAGACCGCCGACGATCAGGCGATCGTCACATCAACGCCGCACCGCGAGACCGTCTGGCTCGCCCAGACCCCGCAGGTCTTCGACCGCGAGCTCCTGCTCGAAGCCCACGGCCGCGCCGAGGCGACCGCCACGGACGACGCCGCCCTCGTCGAAGCCCTGGGGCACGAAGTCCGCCTCTACGAAGGCGATCCCTGGAACATCAAGATTACGACCCCGGACGATCTCATCGTGGTAGAAGCCGTACTTCGCGAGCGTCTCGCGCGCTAGCCGCCCGGCTTCGGCGGAATGTTCAGCACATCGCCGATGTGCAGGCCCGTCGGGTTGATCCCCGGATTCGCCGCCAGCAGCGCCTCGACGGTGATCCCGAACTTTGCCGCGATCGTCGCCGGATAGTCGCCCTGCTGCACCGTGTACGTCGTCGCGCCCGTCTGTGGCGCACTCGTCGCCCTCGCTGCCGGGGCTGGCGCCGTCGTCGGAGTGTCGGCCGGTGGTGGCGGTGCGCTCGTCGGCGCGGCTTCGGGCGTGCTCGCCCCGGCCGCCGGCGGCGATGCGTCCTGCGGCAGCCGGATACTCTGCCCCACCGTCAGCGATGCCGCGTCGATGTTCGGATTCGCCGCGCGCAGATCCTCCAGGCTCACCCCGAACCGCGACGCGATCCCCGCGAGCGTGTCGCCCGACCGCACTGCATACGTCGATCCCCCGCCCGGCTGCGCCGCCCCCTGCCCCAGGATCAGTGGCTCAGGCAGCGTCGCTGGTAGGGTGGCCGTCGCGATCTTCGATTGGTTCTGCGCGCTCCCGCTCGTCGACCCGCCTCCGCACCCCGCCAGCACGGCGAGCGGCAACACAAGACAGAGGACGGCGAGCGCTCGTCTCAGCGCCAAGATCTGCTCCTTGAAGCGTCCGGTGGAAGCCCGCGGGATCGTACAGGACGCCCCCAGCGGCGGCAACTCAGGCCGGCGCCAGCGCCGACAGCGTCCCGTAGGCCAGCCGCACTGCCGAATCGAGCGACGTCATGTCGATTCGGTCGATGGCGTCCTTCGGCGTATGGATGAGTGAGTCCTCGATCGACAGCATCAGGATGGGCACTCCAGCATCGCGGAAGCTCAGGTGGTCGCTCCCCGCACCCATGGGCAGTTCTGAAGGCGTCGCGTTGATCCCTAGCTTCTGCGCCTGCAGCCGCGCCGACTCCACCGTGTCCGCGTCACCGATCAGTCCCATCGCCCCGCTAATCCCCACCACGTCGAGGTTCACCATGATGCGGATCTTCTGCAGTTGGTCCGCAGTCAACCCGCGGATGAAGGCCTTGCTCCCGAACAGCCCGAATTCCTCTCCGCTGAACAGCACAAAGCAGTTCGTCCCGCTGAGATGATTCGCCGCGGCCAGGCGCGCCACCTCTACCACTGACGCCGCGCCCGATGCGTTGTCGTCCGCCCCGCCGGTCACCGGCACGCTGTCGTAGTGTCCGCCCGTCACTGTCGTGCAGTCGCCCGCGCCCTTCGGCTTCGCGACGACGTTGTGCCCCGTCGCGTTCGCCGCCGGTACTGTGATCGTTGCCGTCACCGCGCCCGACGCCATCCGCGTGATCAGTGCCTGCCCCGCGTCGCTCGTGATCCCCACCGCTGGTATCAACGCTGTATCCATGTCCCCCTGCAGGCTCCCGGGCACGTTGTTGTACACCATCACGCCCGCAGCCCCGGCCGCGATCGCGTTCTGCACCTTCTCCGTGAACGTGAGCGTCCCGCGCTGCATCAGCGCGATCCCTCCCCGCACGCCGCCCGCCGGGAACTCCTCCGGCCGGCCGATCCCCGCGTTTACCACCGCGCCCGTCGCCTGGCCCTCAGCCGATCCCCGGATCGCGTACGCCGGGATCGAATCGCCCCCTGCGACCTCCACCCGCGACGGCCGGAAGCTGCTCGCGTCGAAGGCGAAGTCCTGGATGGCCACGTCGTATCCGTAGCCCGCCAGCTCGTCGCGCAGGTACGTCGCGGCCTGCATCTCCGAAGGCGTGCCCGCCACCCGCGGACCGATCTCCACTGACAGCTTCCGCACGTCGTCCAGCACGTGCTGCGCGTTCGCGTCCCGAGCTGCGAGCGCATCCGGCGTAGCCGTCGCGGCGGGTGATGGCGTGGCCGCGACCGTCTCCGTGTCGGCCGGCACTGCCGGTGTCGAAGTCTTCCCGCCGCCGCCCGATGAGCACGCCGCGAACACGAACACCGCGCCAATGACGATCGGCGCGACGCAACCGCGCGTGCGACGCGCTGTCCTGGCGCAATAACTGTTGCCGCTCGATGAGGAAACGCCAGCTCTGACAACGCCGGCGTGGGATGCGCGCAGCTCGATCAGTGGCGCCGCCTGCTCCGGAGCCAGTCGCGGATCCTGTTCGCCGCCGACGGCTCGGAGTACTCGATCACCTGTCCCCGCCACCGCTTCTCCACCGTCCCCCGCCCGCTCACAGTCCGGCTCGTGCCGCCCGTGAGCAGCGACATGATGAACGCCACTGCCGCGAGGACCAGCCCCGCTCCGATCACCCATGCCGCCGCGCTTCCGAGCGGCGACCGGAAGAAGAACCCGATCAGCACCAGTGCGATGCCCGCCAGGATCAGCTGCCCCAGCGACACCCGCGCCACGCGTGAGATGGCGCGCTGCAGCCGGTTCGGACCTTCCTCCGCACTCTTACGCTTGTTCCGGTTCCGGATCTTCGAGGCCAGCCGCTCTTCCGGCACGAACGTGTCGAGCTTGTCGAGTAGCTCCTCGATCTCGCGCTGAATGCGATCCTGGCCGGGCTCCGGCTTGGTCATCAGGACTCCGGGGGTGTGCCGCTTCATTCTACGGTGGCCTCCCGAGGCCGTCCAGAATCCGCCAGTCCCCCGTCCGGAATGAATTTACGCAGCCCTTACACACCGGTTCCGATGCGTTTATCGCACCGAGCCTACGCTGTCGTTGATAGAAGTGTCCCCAGAACGGCGGACGGAGGAGAAGAGATGAACATCCTGACCAGAACAGTCGCAATTGCCTCGATAGCACTGCTCGCCGCCAGCGCGGCGCTCGGCCTCACAGGCCCCGCCTTCGCGCAGCAGCCGACCGCGACGGCGGCTGCCCAGACGAAGCGCCAGACCATCCGCGCCGACTTCTTCGCGAAGCTGGCGCAGAACCTGCACGTGACCGTCGACCAGCTCAAATCGGCCGTCAAGGACGCCGAACTCCAGACCGTCGATGACATGCAGGCCGATGGCACGATGACCGCCGATCAGGCCGCGAAGCTCAAGGACCGCATCAACAGTGGCAATGGCCTCGGTCTGGCCCGCCTGTTCGCGCCGCTGCGCGCCAAGCGCGCCATCGCCATCCGCCGCGAGATCATCACCTCCGCCGCTGCCGCCATCAACATCCCACCGAAGGATCTGCGCGCGGAGCTCCAGTCCGGCAAATCCATCGCTGACGTCGCCGCGGAGCACAGCGTCCCCCTCGACACCGTGAAGTCTCAGATCACCGACAACGCGAAGGCGAGACTCGATAAGGCGGTTGCCAACGGCAGGCTCACCCAGGCAAAGGAAGATGCCGCGCTCGAGGAGTTGTCCGACAGCCTCGACGAGATCCTCAGCAAACATCGCGCCCAGTAACCAGCGCGAAGACGCCACGCGCAAGGGCGGCCCTACGTGGCCGCCCTTGCCGTGCCCTCCGCATCTCGCCGTCTTGGCCTAGGCGCCGCCAAAACAACTCCAACGTGGGCGTCCCGGATCGCAATTCCTCAATCACCAGCCCGCCTATCAGTGCACTCCCCTACTGCGCTCCGCACGTCAGGCACCCATACTCCTTCCGACGCAAGATCCCGCCGCTGGAGCGAACGTGACGCGCCCGAACTCGAAGATCTTCTCCATCCGCAACGCCGACCGCGGCTCCACGCTCGCGCCTCGCGCGAAGCTCGCTTCCTCGCTCATCGATCGCGGCCTCGGCCTGATGGGACGCAAGCGCATCGACGATGGTGGCGGTCTGCTGCTCACCAACAGTTCCTCCATCCACTCGTTCTTCATGCGCTTCCGCTTCGATGCCATCTTCGTTGACCGCGACAACCGCGTCGTGAGGATCGTCCCGTCCATGCGCCAATGGTGGGTCGCCTTCGGCGGCCGCGGCGCAAAGGACACCATCGAACTACCCGCGGGCACGGCATCGGCCACCGGCACGAACCCCGGTGACCGGTTGGTGTACGAGGACGCCTCAACGATGCCTGAGTGAAGTCGCCGCGGACAAACCCGATGGGCAGCGGCGCCACGCTACGCGAGCACGAAGAAGAGCAAGAGCGGAGGACGGAACAATCGCGAAGTAGCCGCGGTTCGAGTCCACTTGGTGCCAGCGCGTGCAGACGAACGGCGGTAGCCGCTGCGACTGCACTGTCACCGCCCCGGGCTCACCACCCGCTGGAGCCCCGCTTGAGTAGACGCGCAGCGAGCGGCCGCGCTCCCAAATCCAGCGCGCTCGCCTGCCTCAGAGTTGACGGCGCCGAGGTAGCCGTCAAAGGTCTGGCGCCGGTGCGGTTGTCGCTCGTCCGTCCCGACGATCTCCGACGTCAACTCCCGGTCTCAACCAACGTACACGCACTCCAATTTGCTAAGCCCGCAGATTCAGACTTGGCAGAGAGTTGACAGGAAAATGGCAGGGCCACGCGGACCGATCGACTTGCCTGTGAAGTGTGGTCGAGTTGACTCAGTTTGCCCTCCCCTTGACGAGAGAACGGCGGCGTTGATGCATCTCGCGTAACACAGCGCAGGCGCGTAGGCATATAATCAGTAAACCGGATCCCGTCGGCAGAATTGGAGATTCTTAATGAACCCAGCTTCGGCGTCGCGCCAAATCACACCGCTTCCCCTTGTTAACTTAGTGCCCCATCCTGCGAATCCTAATGCAATGACGGACGAGCAGCTCCAGAAGCTCGCCCTTAACATCGAGCGTACCGGCAATTACCCACCGCTCATCGTACGACCTCACCCCGAGCGAACCGGCGACTACGAAGTGCTAGACGGGCACCAACGCATAGAGGTGCTCCGCCGGCGAGGCGAGCGTGAGGCCTTCTGCGTCGTTTGGGAGTGCGATGATCAGGAGGCGCTCCTCCTCCTGTCGACACTGAATCGCCTGACGGGGGAGGACCACCCGCGCCGACGAGCGGAGTTGCTGCGTGAGCTCGGGATTCGGTTGCCTGTAACTTCGCTCGAGCGCTTGCTCCCGGAAAGCCCGGCGAAGATCGCCGCGACGCTCAGAGCTTGCGTCGATGGCGACGCGTTGAGTCGCGGTCTTGCAGATGCAACACAGCGCGCATCGCAAGGCCCGCGCATTTTCTCGTTCAGCGTCGCACCTCACGAACAGGCGTTGGTTGAAGGCGCCATCCGAGCAGCCGCTGGCGTGGGCGAAGGACAGCTGCCGCGAGGCAGCGCACTGGCGGCGATCTGCCGGGTGTACCTGGAGGCGCGAAGTGGGGGGTGAGAGCACACGCGAACGCGAAGCTTTCGGCGCCTATTGGGATTTGGGCGCTGACCGTTCAATCGAGCGCCTCCATGAGGGACTGAAGAACGGCGAACGAGCGCCCTCACTCCGGACTCTGTGGCGCTGGTCAGCGAAGTACGATTGGCAGCGGCGCGTGCGTGAGCTCGAGCGGGAGGCCCGCAAGGCCGACAACGACGCGCGAATCGAAGCGCTCCGCCACACCGAAGAACGGCAGGCAGACTTGGGGCTGTGGATGCAACAAAAGGGAGTCGAGTCGCTCGACCTTAGGGACCCGGCCAAGGTCACGACGCAGGCCGCGATTAGGCTTCTCGTCGAAGGCTCGAAGATGGAGCGCACGCTTCGGGGCGTGATGACCGACCGCATGGACATGATGGTCACAATCCTCAACCAGATGCTCAAAGCGATCATGGAAGTGTTCGTGATCGCCAACGTGGAAGATCTCCCTCAGGACCGAGAATTTCACTTCTGCCAGGGCATGGACGACCTCATGAAGAAGTACAGCCGCGAGTTGGCCCGCCCCCGCACCTAGTCCGCCGCCAGAGCGAATGCGAACGCCCCAACGAGTGTCTCGCGCATCGTCTCTTTAGTGCGCTCGACGCCCTCGCGGACGAAGTGTGGTCGGTTGGCGTGCGTGCCCTATTTCGCCGGCGCGGCCAAAGCATGCAGCACCCGCAGACGGTGCGGACAAATGTGGCCAGGACGCCGCTGCTGCGGCCACGAAGGGCCGACGTCCGGGAGAAACTACGCATGCTGACGGTGGTGGACCTCTACACGGGTGAGGCGCTGGCGATCGACGTCGACCGTCGATCTCGGCCGTGCGCGTCGCGCGCGTGCTCGAGCGCGTGATCGCCGAGCGCGGAGGCGATCGTGATGGACAACGGGCCGGGGCTGACGAGCCGCGCGTAGACCAGTGGGCATACAGCCGCGGCGTGTGGCTGTTCTTCATCGACTCTGGGAAGCGGCTGCGGAACTGCAACGGCACGTTGCGCCACGAATGCCTGAATCCACTGGTCCTAGCCCTAAACGACGCGCGCGAGATCGTCGATACCTGGCAGCGGGACTCACAACGCCGTCCGGCCACGCACGTCGCTGAAGAAGCAGACGCAGCAGGAGTGCGCTGACAGCTATCGTCGGCGAGACGCGTCGGGAAGGAGCCCGGTCGGACGGTCAGGCGCGGACAATGTGCGAGTCGTCGCCAAACTTGAATGGCGGTTGGGCTAGAAACCGGGGCGAGCCCACCCACGTTATCAGCTCATCGGGTGTCGAACACCAGCGCCCGCGTATGCGTCTCCCAGCTGAAGCGCCGGTGCATGCCGGACAGGTTGCCGGCGCGAACCTGCTCGTCGGCGAGGCGCGACTGCACCGTCAGGCAGCCAAGATCGACGAGCCGCTGAAATTCCCGCGGCTCGTGCTCGGCGAGCGCCTTCACGTCCCAGCAGCGTCCCGCCCGGCGCTCTCACTTGCGCGTCGTGCTATTCCGGTCGTGGGCCAACGAGCCAGCTTCCGAGAGTGAAGCGTCGATCATCGGGCACGCGCTCGCGCGCACCGTTGCGAGCGGGGTCATGGACCGAGTCGCCGCTCACGAACGTCCCGCTGCGAGGGTCCTCAGAGTTCGGAAGGCGAACGCTGATCGAGGATGATGTTCGACTGAGAGCCCCACGCCAGCCCCGGCTTGCCAATCTTCGGCTGTGGCGCCGGCGTCTCGTCAGGTTCGCGCACGTCTTCCGTCGCTGCTGGCGGCGGAGGCGGCGCTTCCGGCGCCGGCTCGGCCTTGTCGAGCCCGTCCAGCACGCGCTTCAGGTCGTCGCCCTCGATTGTCTCCTCGTCGAGGAGGATCTTCACCAGCTTCTGCATCCGGTCCATGTTGTCCGTGATGATCTGGCGCGCCGTCTGGTACGCGTGGTCCACCAGTCGCCGGACTTCCTCGTCGATCTCCTCGGCGACCTTCTCGCTGTAGTTGCGCTGCTCGCTGATCTCACGGCCCAGGAACACCAGCTCCTGCTTGTTGCCGAAGGTCCGCGGGCCCAGTCGCTCGCTCATGCCCCACTGGGTGACCATGTTGCGGGCGATGTTCGTCGCCTTGTTCAGGTCGTCCGAAGGCCCCGTCGTCGATTCGCCTTCGAGGATGATCTCCTCCGCCACGAGGCCGCCCAGGCTCGTCGCGAGCATGTCCTTGAACTGCGACCGCGACATCAGGTGCCGGTCCTCCTCAGGGAGGAAGCGCGTGAACCCGCCCGCCATCCCGCGCGACACGATGCTGATCTTGTACGGCGGGTCGGCATTCGGGAGCATGTGCCCGACCAGCGCGTGACCGGCTTCGTGGTACGCGATGATCTCCTTCTCCCGAGGCGTGATGACGCGGCTCTTCCGCTCCGGCCCGGCGATCACGCGGTCGACCGCCTCGTTGAACTCGCCCATGCCGATCTTCTTCTTGTTGCGCCGCGCCGCCAGGATCGCCGCTTCGTTCACCAGGTTCGCGAGATCCGCGCCTGAGAACCCCGGCGTCTGCTTCGCGAGCACCCCCAGTTCGACGTCCTTCTCGAACGGCTTGCCCTTCGTGTGCACCTCGAGGATCATCTGCCGCCCGCGGCTGTCCGGCCGGTCCAGGATCACCTGGCGGTCGAAGCGGCCCGGCCGCAGCAGCGCCGGGTCGAGGATGTCCGGCCGGTTCGTCGCCGCGATCACGATGACGTTCGTGTTCGTGTCGAAGCCGTCCATCTCCACGAGGATCTGGTTCAGCGTCTGCTCGCGCTCGTCGTGCGACCCGCCGAGGCCCGCGCCGCGCTGGCGCCCGACAGCGTCGATCTCATCCACGAAGACGATGCACGGCGAGTTGCGCTTCGCCTGGTCGAACAGGTCGCGCACGCGGCTCGCGCCAACGCCCACGAACATCTCGACGAACTCCGAGCCGCTGATCGAGAAGAACGGCACGCCCGCCTCCCCGGCGACTGCGCGCGAGAGCAGCGTCTTGCCCGTGCCGGGAGGTCCGACCAGCAGGACGCCTCGTGGTATCCGCGCGCCGAGCGAAGCGAACTTCTCCGGGTACTTCAGGAACTCGACGACTTCGGCCAGCTCTTCCTTCGCCTCATCCACGCCGGCGACATCCTGGAAGGTCACCGTCGGCTTGTCCCCGGTGAACATCCGGGCGCCGCTCTTCCCGAACCGCATGGCTTGGCCGTTCGCCCCCTGCGCCTGCCGCATCATGAAGACGAGGATCGCGCCGAAGACGATGAGCGGCAGGAACGTGATTAGAAGGCCGGTCCAGTCGCCGAACGACGACGACGATACGTACTTGATGTCGACGGAGTTAGGATCCGACCCGCCGATCTCGACCCCGTTGTCCTTTAGCGTCTGTTCGAGCTTTGTGCTCGTTCCGATACGAGAGCTGTAGTGCGTGCCGGGGTCGCTCTGCTTCGTGACGGTAAGGTCCTGGCCGTCGACTTCGATGGTCTTGATGTTGCCGGACCGCGCCTCAGCGATCACATCGCTGAACGTCATGGACTTCGTGCTGCCGCCACTCGTGAGGTACCAGAATGCGGCGCCAGTCACGGCGGCGATCAGCAGGAGGGCCACAAGAAGGCTGCGGTTGAAACGCTTCTGTGGGGGCTTTACGGCCATACGACTCGGCGGGTGCGCAGACTAGATGTGGGCGCACACTCCTTCGCCATCGATCTTAACGTTTAGTCGAGAGCCAGATTGTTACGAAACAACTTCGTTACCCCGCCGGCAGTGTGTTGGGTTTTGCCTAGCCAATCTCGCCGCAGACTCGTCGTGCCCGACGCCCCAGTGCTGGCCATTCGACGAGCATGAGTCCCGACATGGTCCCGCTGAACGTGTCAAGACCTGTGCCTGACTGACGCCGAACCCCCGGTCCCATCGTCTCCCAACTTCGCTCACAGATTTCCAACACTACCGCGCTATTAACAATTCCTACACACCACTTCGATCCGCCTCCTACTACGCTCAGAGCAGCGCTCGGTCAGGAGCAGGACATCATGAGCAATATCTCCGTTGGGTACGACGATTTGCTAGACATTCCGGAGCACCGGCTCCGGAATCGTCTAATCGCCATCGGCGTGATCGCCGCAGTAGCCGCGGCGGCGTCCTACGCGGCGTACGCGAGGTTCTTTTCCGGTGGCTCGTCGACGGCGGCGCCCGTGTTCACCGAGGCGACGGTGACCTCGGGCGACATCACCAAGACGATTAGCACGAGCGGCACGGTGTCCGCATCCGCTACATCGAACCTCAACTTCAGCACGACCTCGCCGGAAAAGGTGACGAAGGTGAACGTCACCGTCGGCCAGAAAGTCAAGCAGGGGGACGTGCTCGCCGAGGTCGACGACACGGACGCGCAGAACTCCCTCAAGACCGCTCAGGCATCCCTCGCAAGCGCACAGGCGAACCTGCAGCAGGCGCTGTCGGGGAGTACGGCCGCCCAGCTCGCCGCGGCTGATCAGTCGCTCGCGACTGCGCAGGCCGCCTACGACAAAGCGGTTCGCGCCATGAACACGCTCCAGCAGCCACCCACTGCGACAGATCTCGCCGCCGCGGAGCAGGCCGTGACGTCCGCGCAGTCGCAGGTCGCGCAGGCGCAACAGGCCCGCGCGAAAGTCGACCAGACCGCCGCTGATGCCATCACGACTGCACAGGCAGCCGTGACGAAGGCGCAGACTGCTCTGACCAATGCCGAGTCCGCCGTGACCGCAGCAGCCGCAACCGTGACGTCGGCGCAGCAATCGCTATACGCCGCCGAGAGCGCCTACTGCACACCCCCAGACGCTTCGGTCAGTTTCTGCACGGTGCAGTCCGCACCGTTGTCCTCGGCAGATCAGGGCGTGCTCTCGACCGTCGCCGCCGGCAGCGATCCCGCGCGCGCGATGGCAGCGTCGAAGGTGCTCACGGCCAATAGCGCGTACGGCAAAGCCGTGAGCGATCAGACTACGGCGAACAACAACGTGACGTCTGCACAGAACGACCTCAACACTGCGCAGGCGGCGCTCACGAAGGCGCAACAGGGCCCGAGCGCCACTGACGTCGCCGCGGCGGATGCCGGCGTGAACAACGCGCAGGCCGGGCTCGCATCGGCACAGGCAAAGCTGACGACGCTGCAGGCCGGACCGACGCAGGACCAACTGGCCCAGGCGCAATCCGACATCAACACGGCGCAGGCCGGGCTGACGGCGGCCCAGGCGAGCCGCAACACAACGTACGCGGGTTCGACCGCCGCGCAGGTGCAGACGGCGCGGACGGCCGTCCAGCAAGCCGAGGTGACGGTCGCGAACGCTCAGAAGGGCGTGGATGACACGAAACTCACCGCGCCGTTCGACGGCACGGTGTCGGCGCTCAACACCCAGATCGGGGACCTCTCGAACGCGAGCAGTACGTCCGGTTCTGGCACTGCCGCCACGAGCGCCGCGATCGTGCTGAATACGCCGAACCATCTGGTACTGAATCTGACGATCGCCGAGACGGACTACCCCAGCGTGAAGCCGGGTAATACCGGGATCGTCACGTTCTCCGCGCTCTCCGGTGAAGTGTTCCCGTTCGTCATCGACTCACTCGGTGCGAACCCGACAACGACACAAGGGGTGGTCACCTACCAGGCCAGCGCGCATCTGGCTACGGGACCGCAGGCGGCGCAGATCTTAGCGTCGGCCGGCGGCTTCGCCGGGCGTGGTGGTACAGGAAGGGGCGGAGCCGCTGCTGCTTCGGGCACACCGGGCGCGAACCAGACGCCCCGTGCGGGGCGCACGCCGCGAGCCACCGATACGCCCGGCGCGAGCGGCACACCCGCAGCCGGTGGGACGCCCGGCGTCGA
>CAZAPT010000028.1:0-44738 GCA_964487335.1 uncultured Dehalococcoidia bacterium | reverse complement strand
CGGATTGCCGCCCGGCCGTCATTGCGAGCTAGTTGCAGTTATCTCCGACGGAATTCAGCGCGAGAATGGCGTCCGAGATCTGGACTGCGCCGTTCGGTGGACCGGGCGCCCATGGCATCGCCGGGTTTGGCGCGGTACCCCGGTCGTATTCCTGACCGTCCTGGTGGCCGTCGGCGTCGAGGTCGCTACCGTACATCGCGCCGTTCGCGTTCGCGGTGTTCGGGTTTGCGGCGGTCGTTCCGATGTAGCTCAGGATTGCGATGGCGTCGGCGATCGTAACGGCGTGGCTGCGCGTGCCGGTCGTATGGCCGGGCAGCAACACTGGCGTCGGGACGTCGAAGAAGTCCCAAGGGTTGTTCGGATCACGCTGTCCGCCGGTGGCGTGGCTCGGTCCGAGCTCCTTCGTGTCGAGGCACTGGTCGCCGTCCTCATGATGGATGAGGATCGAGCCGCCGGTCGTGCCGCTGACGGTCATAGAGTCGCCAGTCGCCTCGATCATCTCGGGGTTCGCGAGACCGATCGAGGCGGTGAAGTTGACGCCCTGGATCGCCTGCATGGTGATGACGATTGCCTGGTTCGTACCAGCGGGAATGGATGGTTGTCCACCGGTCGATGCGTAAAACGCGGATGCGTTCTTGAACGTGCCCGTCGACGTATTCGCTTCGTTGACGGCGTCAGACACCGTCTGCGGGGCGACGCCTGCAACGAGGCCTGAGGCCGGCGGGCCGGTGTACGCGGAGCCCTGCGTGACGCTCACGATCTGCAGGTGCGTGCGGTCGAAGGTGAGATCGGCCTGCACACCGCTCGTCGCGACCGTTGCCGTCTGCATGATTGCGACAGTGAAGTTGTTGCCCTCGAAGACGCTCGGTGCCGACACAGAGACGCTCAGACTTCCGGAATTTGTCGCGAGGGCGGAGTTCCTCGCTCCCAAGGTGCCGGCCGCGATGACGCCGGCAAGGGCGCACGCCGAGGCAAGCACAGCTACCCGTAAGGATCTTCTCACGTTCTTCTCCTGGCCTTACGGCCGCTGGCGCGGGCGGCGTCAGGTGCGCCGCCCGCGTTGGCTTGAACAGTCCGCCCCTACTGAGGCCCGCCCGGGTGCGTGCAGTCGTGCGCCGCATCGCAAATCAGTCCGTCCTGACCCCAGTGGGCCTGCACCTTCCCGATGTCGAGCAGGCTTACTTTGCCGTCGTTGTTGACGTCGGGCCGTAGCCAGCCCGGGCAGTTCGCTCCGGTGTCGCTCAGAGACGATCGTCCCCACGTGCTCGCGACCGAGCCCAGGTCACCCAGCGTGACCGCGCCGCTGAGGTCCGGATCGTGGTCTGGGACCGGCGGCACCGACGCAGGCGGTATAGTCGGGAAACCTTCGTTCTGGATCAGCACATCGCCTGCAGCGCTCCGAATGAAGTTCACGTAGTCGTCGGCGCGGACCTGTTGCGAGTTGTCCACTCGCGTGATCGTCGCCTTGTCGCGAGTCGTGATGAAGAGCTGGCGCGGCAGTGCGTAGCTGCCAACGTTGGTGTCGTCGGGGATGATGCCCTCGACCGCAACGACGAGCATGTTCGGGTGCGTTGGGATCTGACCCAGGCTGGTGTAGACGATCTGGTCGTCGTTGGTGGACGCAGCGTCGGCCATATCGGACGACTCGGCGAGTCGCGGCAGGCCGAGCGTGCTGATCGTCACCGCCTCGTTCGCGTCGGGCACTGAGATTGACTTGTCGAAGTCCGGGCGGCTACCGGATCCGGTGATGCGCGCGCGCGGCACGATCAGGCGGTGCGGCCAGCTCGGACCGGCGCCGGATAGTTCATCCCAGTGCTTATTGGTGATGTTGCTTTGGGCGTTCCAGATCTCCGTGAGGTTGAATAGAGACAAGCCGGACGTTGGTCCGCCTGTGCGGTCGTTGTTGGTCAAGAACGCCATGTTGCCGTCGTTCTGCACGCCGATGACGAACGAGTCCTTGCCGATCTGCCATACGTACTTTCCGGTGTTCTCGCCCGCGGTGAGCGGACGGGATGACGCGGCGATATCGGCGGCGCCGTTCGTGAGGTCAGTGATGCCATTCCCTGATCCGTTCAGGGTGATCTCCATCGAGGTGTTGGGCGCCCACTGCGCGTCAAACGGCGCCTCGGACGCCTGGGTGATGGGACCGACCGTTGTCGATCCGTGGTGGCGAATCTGGATCGGGCACGATCCAAATGCGTTGATCTCGGTGACCTGCCGGAGGCCGCCCGGCAAGCTGCCGAGCAGGATGAGTCCGATGAGCGCTCCTCCAACCAGGACACCGGTGTTCCAAAGTCGCTTCATGAGTTCCCCGTTTCGCTAGTTACCGTTCCGCTCGAGTGACCCTTGTGATCGCGTCTCGCGATGCGTGCTCGCGCGAGGTCCACCTCCTTGTGCAGGGTTGACCGCATGTTCGTGTCGACTTAGGCGCGGCCAGCGCGCCGGCGCCTGAGCTCGAACGCCAGGCTCCCGAACCCGAGCGTGCCGATGACGCCGGCTACCTCGATCCAGATGAGCGCCTCGTCTCGCGGTGATCGCTCTCCGGCGCGAGGCAGTGAGGAGGCACGGGTATTCGTTGCGCCTAGAGTCGTGCTGGAGCGGGATGAAGACGACCCGGGGCGTGGCGTTCCGCTCGCTGATACGGGCGACGACGCAGCAGCCACAGCAGGCGTCACCGTTGGTGGCGGAGGCGACCCCTTCTTCACCGTGAGCTGCCCATCCGCAGCAGTTATCACTACCGGCGACTGATCGATGTCCAGCATTGCCGGGTCGGTCAGTTTTAGCGCCGTCGAACCCTCGGAGTGGGCGCTCTTCATCTTCACGATCAGGAATGAATTCGTACCGGTGTCCACATGACTCGTGCCCACGAGGTAGTACGCGCTGATGTTCTTCAAGACGCCGGTCGAGTTCGCTTCCGCGATGGCCTCGGCGGTCGTCTGCTGTTTGTGCTGGTTATCGACCGTTCCGACGAGCAGGGCACCGCCGCTTCGCGTGAATGCCGGTCCGCGGTCAACCGAGGTGACTTGCACGACGTTCGGATCAAACTCCAGGTTCGTCTGAGTCCCTACAGTGGTGAAGTCAGCGGCCTGGTTCACGTCGATCGTGAAGTCGGTGTCGGGGTTCACTGAGAGTGAGTCGGGCACGACGAATATTGAGCCCGCGCCCTGGAACGGCGTCGGTGTCCATGTCGGCGTTGGGACTAACGTGCTCGTCGCCTTGGGCGCCTGTGTCGCCGGTGCGGTGCTCGTGCTGGAAGGGACGCTCGTGGATGTCGCGGGAATCGCCGTACGAGTCGCCGTGGATGTCGAAGTGGTGGTTGCGGTTGGGGCACCCGGCACGGGTGTGTCCGTCGGTACGCTCGTCTCGGTCGCGGTCCCGGTTTCTGTGGCTGTGGGCGACGGCGTCGGCGTCGAGCCGCCGGCGCCAACGGTTACGGCTCCGCCGGTGGTTGTGACTGTCAGCGATGTGCCGGTGGTGTCGAGCACCTCGCCATTGGCGAGGTCGATCGACGGCGAGCTGTCCGACACGCCCCTGAACGTGAGGGTGAACCCGATCTGGTCTCCTGAGGACACGCTTCCCGTACCCGGCAGGAAAAAGACCGCGAGGTTCTTTAAGACTCCGGTCATGTTCGACTCATCGATCGCGTTCTGGACCGTCTGGGGCGCCACACCGGCGAGCATGCTCGCGCTCGCGTACGGAGGGCCAGCCTGCACAGAGTCGAGATGGATGGCGGCAGGCGCGAAGACGACGTCGGCGCCGGCGCCTGACGTGGGGACGCTGGCGTTCTGGACGATGTTCACGGTGAAGGTGGATCCGACGGCCACGGTGGAGGTTGGGGGATCGACGCGGAGGGTTGCGCCATCAGCTGAGGCAACGTTGCCGCTCGCCAGCGAGGCCGCTCCAGACGCAACGAGAACGACGAAACAGCAGAACGCAAGGATCGTGCACACACGTATTGAGCTCACGCATCATCTCCCGCTACGCCCGCGATCCGCGGGCTATCTCTCGGCTCGTCGGCAACGCTATGCCGATGTCGTAAACGCGCGGTTAACGTCGCGTAACGGCGTGCTAATGGATCGGAGGTCAGCGGTCCGCGGCGAACAACAGATCGGCGTTGGCGTTGTGAGGACGTCGGGCACAATCAACGTAAACGTGGATTAACCGAGGGTAACTGTGCGTTAAACGGAGATCGGTCGCGCGTCGTTCCCCGTGACCTGCGAAAGTCCGGTGAGTTCTTCGCGGATCAATCAATTAACAGAAATGCTCTTCCCAATCGCCCGTGATCGATGATTAAATCCCGACGACGGCGACCGACGGATCGGCCCATCGCCGTCGCGAAGCACGGAAGCGGGGAGCGCCTGACAACAACTCGAGGGCAGGCCGAACGCAGCAACGGGCGGCGTGTCGTGGTCGCGCATCAACTGAAGGAAGTCGAGCGGATCATCGACGAGCTTCTCAGCGTGGAGCACGACGTCGACGGGGTGCGCGCAGGGCGCGACAGCGTGTGGTCGCGCTCGCAGCGCGCGCGCATCGAGGCGGCGAAGACGCACATCCACCTCGCGCGGGCGGCGCTCCAGATGAACTTCGCGGAGCTGGCCTCGAACCCGGCGTGACGGGCAGGCGTCCGCCGAACACGAGGCCTTCGAACTCGTCCGACGGGCTGTTGGCGGCAGGCTGCCGGCGGATGAAGGCCGTCGCGGATTCTATCCTGCGACTCATTACCAGCCGATTTGGCGGGCTTCGGCAGTGCCTCTTACGGCCCGCGGCGATACAATTGACCCCTACCCGCGGACACGTCTCGGCAGTGGAGGTACACCATGCCCGGCAAGGACAAAGTGAAATTCTCCGGCACCGTCTCGCCGCAGGAGGCTGCGCAGTATCTGGAGTCGATCGCAAAGGGCCTTCGTGAAGGCACGATGCTCCTGGAGTCGGGAGATGCGTCTCTGAGCATCGACATTTCGGACGACGTGAAGATCGAGATTCAGGGGTCCGGCGATGCGGAGAAGGGGAAGTCCAGCATCGAGCTGACCCTGACGATGCGACGGAAGGCAGAGGAGGTGGCGGTAGCGCCCGGCCTCCTAATCGTCGCCAACGGCAAGTCGGACACTTCGCCGTTCGTCGACTGAAGACGCGCTTCGAGCAGCGCGACCGCGTCGAGAACGTCGGCGGTCGCCGCGGCGAACGGATCCCGGCGGGTCACTTCACGAACTTATAGCCCGAACCTCGGACGGTGAGGAGATGGCGGGGACGTGACGGATCGTCCTCAATCTTCTCGCGCACCCAGCGCACGTGCACGTCAACAGTCCGGCTGCCGCCGAAGAATTCGTAACCCCAGATCTTCTCGACGAGCTGCTGACGCGTGAATACCTGCCCGCTGTTTGCGACCAGGAATGCGAGCAGATCGAACTCCCGTGCCTTGAGCCTGATCTCGCGCCCTTCACGGCGCAGCGTGCGTCCACGCGCATCGATCTCGATCGTTCCGAAGCGCGTTACGGATCGGTTTGTGCTCAAGTCGGGTGTCGCAGCAGCGCGCCGCACGAGGGAGCGCAGACGCGCGTTCAGTTCGCGAATGCTGAACGGCTTCGACATGTAGTCGTCCGCGCCGAGCTCGAGTCCGATTACGCGATCGGCTTCCTCGGCCTTGGCGCTGAGGATCAGGATCGGCACCTGCGACTCGCCGCGGATGCGCCGGCAGACTTCGAGTCCCTCCATCTCGGGCAACAACAGATCGAGCACGATGACATCGGGCCGTTGCGTCAGGGCGAGCCTTACGCCTGAGACGCCGTCGCCGGTAGACGTCACGTCGAACCCGTTCTTGCGAAGGTAGTAGGTGACGGAGGAAACGAGCGTCGCGTCGTCCTCGATGATAAGGACGAGCGGGCGCGGTCCAACTACTTGGTTAGTCTCATCGAGCGTGGGATCGTCGTACGATTCCGTGGCGGCCACCTTGAAGCGTCGATCACCGAATTGGACCCGCGTAGAGCCTCCCTGACGGGGTCAACCGATCGGCACCTACGACTTCTTCAGCAGCACTTGCCCGCCCGACGTGATGTTCGTCGTGAGCGTCTGCTCCACCGTCGTGACGACGGCCTTCGGCAGCGGGGCGTAGCCCAGCTCGCTCGTCGTCGCCTGGCCGTCGTGGACCGCCCACCACAGCAGGTCGACGAGCGCCTTGCCCTTCGTCGCATCGGTCTGGTCGCGGTACAGGAGGATGTAGGTGAAGCTCGAGATCGGGTACGCGCCCTTCGTCGACGAGTTCACGATACTCGTGCGGTAGTCCGCCGGGATCGTCACCCCGGATGCCGCCAGGCTGGTCGAGTCCGTCGACGGCGTGATGTAGTCGCCGGACTTGTTCTTGATCTGCGCCGCCGGCAGGTTGTTCTGCTTCGTGTACACCAGCTCGACGTAGCCGATCGAGTTGTCGTTCTGCTTCACCTGTTGCGACACGCCCTCGTTACCCTGGCCGCCGAGGCCCACGGGCCACTGTGGGTTCTTGCTTGTCCCCGGGCCGTTCTTCCAGGCGTCGCTCACATTACTCAGGTAGTCCGTGAACACGAAGCTCGTACCGCTGCCGTCCGACCGGTGCACCACGACGATGTCCGCGCTCGGCAGGTTCACTCCGGCGTTCTGCCCCGCGATCGCGGGGTCATTCCACTTCGTGATCGTGCCGAGGTAGATCTTCGCGATCGTGTCGCCGTCCAGCTTCAGCGGCGTCGTTACCCCGCTCAGGTTGTACGTGATCACCACCGCGCCCAGCGTCGTCGGGATGTGCTGGATGCCCGCCGCCTTGCTCATCTCGTCGTCCGACATCGGCGCGTCGCTGGCGCCGAAGTCCACCGTCTTCGCCGTGATCTGCTGGATTCCGCCGCCGGAGCCGATCGCCTGGTAGTTGACCTCGACGCCCGGAGCCACGCTGGACTTGTAGTCGGAGAACCACCGCGTGTAGAGCGGCCCCGGGAACGTCGCGCCGGCACCGGTGAGCTGCGCCTTGTCGTCCTTCCCGACGTTCCCCGGGATGCCGAGCGCGCTCGTCGCGGTGCTCGATGACTTCGTCGCGCCCGCGGTCGGCGCCTTCGCCGATGCCGTCTGCGTCTTCTGCGAGTCGCTGGTGCCGCTGCCGCATGCGGCGAAGACCACGCCTGTAAACAGCGCACCGAGAAGCGCGACGTGAGCGAACAGCTTTCTGCGTTGCATGCATCTCCTCCGAATAGTCGCGCGTCGTTTCTGGGATCCTCGCGACCGGTTCGAGGCTACAGCGTCTTCGGTTAATCGACGGTTAATGCGGGTTAACGCCTGATAAAGGTCCGACGCAGATGGGAGCGTCGAGCGGTTCCGGCGGGGACCGTCGCCTAGGGCAGCCGAGCCGACGACGGACCTCTATGTAATCGATGGTGGCCGCGCCGCCGTGGCGACGGCGCCAGACCCACAGCTTCAGGCCGTGCCGCTTGCTACATTGCAGCCAAAACCGGATCAAGGGATGCTGGGAGACGGAGGTTGCGGTGGCTCCGACAGTGGGCAAGGTAGGCGACGTCCCGGCCGGAAGCGTGGCCGCGTTCGAGATCGAGGGCAAGAAGGTCACTGTCGCGAATGTCGAGGGCCGCCTCTTCGCCTTCGATGATGCATGCACTCACATGGGCTGCTCCCTGGCGACGGGATCGTTGACGGGGACGGCTCTGACGTGCCCGTGCCACGGCAGCGTGTTTCAAGTGACCGACGGCTCGGTCATCAACGGACCCGCAAAGAGACCCCTTCTCACCTACGACGTGGAGGTCATCGATGGCGAGATCTCGATCTCGCTCGGTGGTACGTCAGCAGCGGAAGATCGCGGCGGCTCTGCAACAGTGCCCGCTGCACCGTCCGTGCGGGCGCCGCAAGGGCCAACGACCGCAAGTCCGGCGGCGGAGACGGACCATGAGCGCAGGCGCGCGGCTCTTGCATCGGTCCCGCTCTTCGCCGATCTGGATCAGGCGGAACTCGATGGCCTCGAAGCCTTCACGTTCCGCAAGCAGTTCGCGGCGGGCGAGATGATCATGGAAGAGGGGCGCACTGGCAACGGTCTCTATGTGGTGCTCTCAGGCAGCGTCGAGGTGGTACAGGGAATCGCGAGCGGCCGGCCGCAACGTCTGAGAGTCCTCGGCGCCGGCGAACCATTCGGCGAGATAGCTCTGCTCGGTGACTGGAAGCGCTCGGCCTCCGTACGCGCAATCGACGACGTGGAGTGCATGGGGATGGACCGCTGGGCGTTCCTTACTCACTTGAAGACGAAGCCAGCCCTGGCGATCAGGATGTTGCAGATGCTGGCGGGGCGCCTCGCCAAGGCCGATGCTGACGCCGACGCGGGGGAGTTCGTCGTTGGAGAGCCGCTCCCGCAGGAGAGCCAGGACGATTGACCGACCGCCAGGCTTCGCGCGGTCGCGGCTGAGGCTGGTCGAACCGTCATTGCCCATCGGGCGCGAAGCGGCCGGCGAACCGTTCGAGTGCGCTCATCACATCCGCGAGCATCGGCGGCACGCCCGCGGACGCCTGCAGGAAGCGGCAGTACGCCGCCAGCTCGGTGAGCCGCTCCTGAAACACAAGCCTCGCGACGTCCTTTTGTGTCGGAATCGTCGCGCCGCGCGAGAGCCGGAAGCTCGGGCCGGCGTTGAATCCGGGGTGTCCAGGCCCGGCCGGCAACAGCGTGAGCGCGCTACCGAGCGGGTATATGACATCGATCATCAGCCCGATGGCCACGTCCGCCAGCGCTCGCAACTCTGCATCGGACTCGTCAGCATGCACAAAGAGCCGCCTCAGCACCTGCACCATGACCTCGTAACAGCCGTCGAACAGGCTGCAGATGTCCGCGCTGAGCGGATCATCGACGAGGTTCGCAGCCGCAGGGTCGCCGACGTCAGCCGGCATCAACGCGTAAGGGTTGGTCACCACGGGCCGGCCTGGCCGGAAGTTCTCATTCGCCGCCAACAGCGTTCGGTATTCGTCGCGCATTGCAATGAACCGACGGTAGTGCGAGTCTTCGGCGTCCAGGCTCGCGCCCTCGCCCTGATCGATGATCACTTTCACCGCCGCCCGCGCTGAGCTCAAATCCTTCACCGGTACGAGACCGGGTATCGCGAGGTACGGGCCCGCAGTCTGCGACGCCGGCCGGCCGACGAACAGCGTAGTCTCGCCAAGTTTCTGCGACAGGTAGTCAAGCCCGTCCTCGATGCCCCGATAGAGTTCACCCAGCGTCTCGTAGTCGCGCTCAGCCGAAAAGGCCTCGCGAAGAGAGCTCACGGCGAGCGCTGCGGTCCGGTAACTCGGCCCCGCTTTGGTGGTCGCGTCGACGTACTCTGGCCGCTCCAGGAAGACGAACTGATCCACTGCCTCCAGACTGAACGGGATCAGGCGAAGCTCGAAGGCGCCGGGATAGGCGCGCGGGCTGGTCGGCATGTTCGGCCGAAGAAGCTGGGGTGCGCCACCTACGGCAGTCAGCAGGTTGCAGGCGGTCGCAAGGTGAAGCATCTCCTGCACGACGATCTCGCCGATCGTCGCGCGCCAGCTCCGGACCGTCTCCAGCTGCGACGCCGTCAGCCCCTCACTGGTGTCATCTTTCATGCTGAACTGCGCAAACAGGTAGCAGCAGAGCACGTTGTGCTCGATCTCCGCCGCCTCGGTCAGCAAGTAGATGAGCTGAGCCCTGTTCTCGATGCGCACCGCCGGCACGTGGATCTCCTTCGCTTCAGATATTGAGCGAGACGCGCGTGTTCAAGTGCGCGCGCTCCTCTTGCGCGGTCGCCTCTCGAAATGCGCAAGTGCGTCGAACGCAGCGTACTTGTAGGCGTCGGTCCACGTCGGAACGTTGAAGGTGGAGTGGATGAAATAGTCGATAGTGCCGCCGCCGTGCAGCACCGCCTGCGCGACGTGGATCATCTCGGCGGCGATGTCCCCGACGATGTGGGCGCCGATCAAGCGCCGGTCGGCGCGATCGAAGATCAGCTTCACTATGCCATCGGTGGCGCCGGCGATGTTTGCCCTTGCGTTTCCCGCGAAACCGGCGCGTCCGACCACCACACCCTTCCCCGCCGCTTCTTCGGTCGCACCGATCATTGCCACCTCGGGCATGCTGTACACGCCGAAGGGCGCGGCCGACGATCCGATGTTGCGGTAGGGCGTGCGCATCGCGTTTGACGCTGCATGACGCCCCTGATCCATCGACACCGATGCGAGGGCCGGCGGCCCGATGACGTCCCCAGCCGCGTAAATTGCCGGGACCGACGTGCGGAACTGCGCATTCACGAGCACGCGGCCGAGGCGATCGAGATCGACGCCTACCTGCTGCAGGCCGAGATCCTCGGTGTTGCCGCTGCGCCCGGCGGCGAAGAGCACTTTGTCCGTGCGGAGTGGCTTACCGGCCCCCGTGCTCACGGTCAGGACGCCACGCCGCCGTGCGATGGTGGCGGACCCCGCGCCGAGGCGGACCTTCATGCCGGCCCGCTGGAAGCAGTCAGCCACGACGCCGGAGATCTCTTGATCCAGGAAGGGCAGGAGCCGCGGTCCGATATCGACCAGCGTGACCTCGATCCCGAGGGCGTTGAAGATCGATGCGTATTCGCAGCCGATCGGTCCACCGCCGACGACGACAATCGATTGGAACGGACGATCGATGTCGAGGATCGTGTCGGAGTCGTGAACGTCCGGGTCATCGAACGGGACGGTGGCGGGATGGTATGGACGCGACCCGGTCGCGATGAGGATGGCGCGCGCATTCAGCGTGCGTGTCTTTCCATTCGCGAGCGCGACAACGACCTCCCGTCCGCGCTCCAACCGCGCGGTGCCGTAGATCACGTCGATGCCATGCCGTTCCAGGTTGGCGCGCACGTTGGCCTGCATCATCGCCGTCACCGTCTGCGTACGGCGATGCAGAACCTGCAGCGCAACGTCCAAGTCGATCTGGGCACCCACGCCGTACAGGTGGCGGCGGCCGAAGCCCGTAACGTAGAGGGCTGCCTCGCGCAGGGTCTTGGTGGGGATGCCGGCGCTGCTGACAGGCGTGCCGCCGAGCTCGGCGGCGCGCTCGACCAAGGCGACGCGCTTGCCGAAGTAGGCGGCATGGGCCGCGCCCTTCTCGCCCGCGGGTCCGCTCCCGATTACGACCAGGTCGTACTCATCTCTCATGGCGAGTTATTCCTTAGCTTGCACGTAAGGCGAGCGAGTCGAGTCGGAAGCACGTGGACCCGCGAAAAACAAGCAGGCCAGCGGTACACATCCGCCGACCCTAGTTCGCGGACTAACGCCAGTCGACCAGCACGACCTCGACCGGCTCAGCGATCCCTTTCAAGCTGACTTCGCGCGGCGCGCTCGTGGGATACCTGGTCCCCACCGCGGTGTTAGTGCTCGCGAGAATTTCCTCGGCGCCGGCAAGGGCCCCGATGCGCGCGGCCTCGTGCACGCCCTTGCCGCGAAAGGCGCTTAATGTTTGCGTGGCCTCGGAGGCGTGCACGCCAATCCGGAGCCGTGGCGCGAACCCGTTGGTTTTTCGGTGCTCGGCCAGCCTGCGCTGGATCGCGACCGCGCAGGCAAGGGCAGCCTCAGGGCTATCGAACCCAATGAAGAAGCCGTCGCCCGCGGTGTCGATCACCTCACCATCGTGAGCGGCGACCAGCGAGCGGAGCATGTCGTCATGCCAGCGGGACAGAACCTCCCATGCGTCGTCGCCGATGGCTTCGACGAGTTGCGTCGAACTCACAATGTCCGTGAACACGAACGTCTTGATCACGCGTCGCGGCGTGGCCGCGGTGGCGGCTCGCAGCTGCCACGGCAAGAGCTCTTGCACTTCTTCTATTTCGATCGCCATGGTCGGACAGGCCAGTTTGGCTTCGCGCAACACCTCCTCATCAACGCTATCGGTGTCGGTTACATCGGCCTTCAGGAAGTCGCCCTTATGCCAATCGAAGGCGGTCGGTGCGATCGTGATGCAATTGCCGGCTCCGATGCAGCGATGACGGTCGACCCGCACTCGTAGCGTCACTTAGAGCACTCCTTCGGCGAGGGCAAAGGCCGTGGCCTGTCCACGTGTCGACGCGCCGATCTTCCCGAAGATCTGGTGGAGCTTGAGGCGCACCGCGTCCTCGGTGCTGTCGAACCGCTCCGCAATCTCGACGGTCGTCAGTCCTTCAGTAAGGAGCGCCAAAAGCTTGCGTTCGTCATCGCTCAATGCCGACACAGGACTTTGTCCGTTCGACGCCACCGCGCCGGTCGGCGGACCAGCCAATCGCACCCACTCGCTCCCTATCGGGCCGCGCAACCAGCGGATACGGATGTCCTCGTCGGCGGTGCGTAGCAGCGTCATAGCAAGCATGAGTTGCAAGAGGAATTGGACGGACTGTTTTTCGGGTTCCTCGCCCGCTGCGAACACGGCGCGTGCGGTCGCGAGCAGGAGTTCCGGGTAGATGTCCTCCCGCATCGCCTCCTGGATCGCGCCCGCGGCCGCACGCCCGGCAGTCGCGACGGACTCCATGTCTCCGCGCGCGAGCGCTACCTCAGCCAGCGCGGCATCGGCCTGAGCACCCCACGGGGGATGCCCGCCGAACAGCGGCGCCAGCTCTTTGGCCTCGTTCGCGGAACGCTCCGCGAGGGCAAACAGTTGCTCGTCGTTGCGCTGCGCGCCAAGTCGGGCGGCTTCCAGGGCGAGGCGCGCCAGTAGCTCGCAACGGGCTGACGCCCTGCCCTGCGCCGTAGCCGTCTGCAGCGCTCGGTCGAAATGCTCGCGCGTCCCATCGACATCCGCGCGCGCGGCGTGAACAAGCGCACGCCAGAATTCGAGTCGCCATGCGCGAAAGGGCGTCGGAGCCGCCGCTGCCGCCTCGCCCGCGCGGCCCAACCACGACTCGGCCTCGGTGATGTCGCCCACATCCAGGAGCGCCATGGCCGTACCGCCCGCAGCAAGGAATTCCATCGCGCGGTCGCCCAGCGCCTGGCCGGCGCGGTACGCCTCTTGCCCGCGAGAGATGGCGAGATCGGGGATGACTTTGGCACGCGCAAACACGTGGACCCCATACGCCATCTGCGCATCGGTGGCATCACGCTCGCTGTCCTTCGCCAGCGCTCGCATGCGCACGACGAGGCGACGAATCTCGTCGAGGCGCCGCGCGGCGTTAGGACCTGCGTGCACATCCGCGCCGTATGTCATGTACGCCATAGCGATCACCGACGACATGGCGCCGCGCCGGTCGCCGAGCTTCTCGAAGAGGCCGATTGCCCGGTCGAAGAACTGAGTCGCCGCTTCGTAGTGGTGCGCGGGAGGCAGCGTCGAGAGAACGCTTTCCAGCGGCTCTCCTGCCGCTATGCGCGCAAGAATCGGATACCCCTCGCCGGCCTTGATGGTCTCGACGAACCAGGCACGCACGCGTCCGGTCTCGATGCAACCAAGCTCGCGGCTCGCGGCAGCCAGTGCGGCGTCGTCATCCAGCTGCTCTGCCAATTCGGCGGCACGCCGGAACGGGATGTCCGCCGCGTCGAGGTTGATCTCGGCAGCGGACGGAAGGAAGCCTTCGCCCAGCTCGGTCTGGATGAGGGCCTGACCGAGCGCAAGTGCTGCGGCCAACTCTGCCTGAGAGTCGCCGCGTTCGCGTGCGGACTCCATTACGCGTCGAGCGAGTTCAGCTGCAGTATCGAATTCCTCGGCCTGCCGAAGGGCGCCTGCACGGCGGAGCAAGATCTCCTCTTCGAGGCGCTCGTCGCCGAGCGCGTCGGCCAGCGCAGCGAGCTCGACGAGCCCCTCGAGCCGATCGTGCGGCCGGCGCAGCATGTCGATGGCGTCGTCGCGCAAGGAGAGCAGGGTGACGCGGTCGTGGGGGGCTGACGCCACGTTCAACGCGAGGTCAACATCGCGCAGTACCTCTTCGGGCGCGTTCGACGCGAGAGCGGCTCGTGCAGCCTCGACTGAGTATCGAGCGCTCTTCTCTGCGTCGCCGGCCTCGGCCGCGTGGCGGGCCAGCAGTGGCAAGCTCTCGGGAGTTGGTTCGGTCTCGGTCAGCATCGCAACGATTGCCGCGTGGATCGCCCGTCGTTGGGGCGCGCGGAGCGAGCCCAGTGCGAACTGTCTCACCTGTTCGTGGCGGAAGCTATAGTCGGCCGGCGTGCCTCCTGGGTGCTCGCTCAGCAGTCCGGCCTGCACGGCGGGCGCCAGCGTGACAGCGAGGCCCTGCGCGTCTGTAGCGGAGTCGCCCATCCTCTCGCGCAGCGCCTCGAGGTCCCTCAAGCTGAAGCTACGGCCGAGTACAGCGGCCTCCGCCAGAGCGGCTTTCGTGTTGTCCGGGAGACGTCCTGAGCGCCGTTGAATGAGTGTTTGTACTGACGATGGGGCTAGCCGCTCCGCGTTCTTTGCGAGCGTCCACTTCCCATCGATCCGCTGGAGCATCGCTGTGTCGCGATACGCGTGCGTCAGTTCCTCGAGGATGAACGGCACACCCTCCGACTGCACGTGCAAGGTCGCCGCGCCGCTACCATCCACCTCGCCGCCGAGCTGCTGGCGGAGAAACGCCAGCGTCTCCATCTGGCTGAAGCGGTCCGGGCGGATGCGCCGAATCATGCCCATCCGTTCCAGGTCGGCCACCAGCGTGACAGCTTCGGTGACGGCAGCCGACTCCTCCGGCCGCATGGCCAGAAGCACGAAGATGGGGCTCGCAGCAGCTGTGCGTACGAGGTACCGAAGTGCACGCAGGCTGTCTTCGTCTGCCCATTGAACGTCGTCGGCCAGGAGCGCCAGTGGCTGGACCGCGGCGAGCTCGCGGATCGCCATCGCCGCGAGGTCGAACTGTCGTAGGAGGCGCTGTTCCGGCGGCATGCTGTCAAGGGCGATATCGGGCCGGCCGGACAATGCCTCGAGTGCCCGACGCAACAGATCCTCGGCGGCCGTGCCCGCAGCTAGTTCGGCGCCAGACGCGAGCATTGAGCGCATCAAGAGAAACGGTCCGCGCAGCTCCTCGTCGGCTGCGACGGCGACGGGCACGAACCCGCGTCCGGCTGCGAGCTCGCAGGTGGCGAGCACGAGGCGCGTCTTGCCGATTCCAGGTTCTCCTTCGAGCGCGACCGCGCTGAGGCCCTGAAGCGCCGCCGCAAGCTCCGATTCGATCGCGGCAAGTTCCGGCTTCCTGCCGACGATCATGCCGCCGTCCCGGCGCATTTGGAACGCGAGCGGGCAGAGGGCTTGCTGCAGGGGATCTGAGGCGAGACTTACTTCGGGGGCCATGGCGTTTAGTCTACATTCGGCGCGCGCCTAAGAGTCGCGGTCTATGTTGTCGCCGAAATTGGGAAGCTCTGTCGGATCGTTCCGGAGACTTCGGGCGGCTCGAGGGTGAAACACCGAAACAAGATCGTTTCCGCGTAATTTCGGAGGCGGCGGTTCTGGTTGGCCGAATCTCGTCTGAGACGCGACCAGCGTTCGCCGTTTCGACGACCGCGGTAGCGGCCTGCGTCGCGGCCTCGGGTGGTTCCGAGCGGTGCGTTCGCAATCACTCAGCCATCTTGATCTCGGGGAGCCAGTTGAGCCATTTCGGAAGGTACCAGTTGGCATCGCCGAGCAGCTTCATGCTCGCGGGCAGGAGGATGGAGCGGATCACGGTGGCGTCGATGAGGATCGCTGCGGCCAGGCCGAATCCAAACTGCTTGATGCCGATGTCATGCGCGAACGCGAATATGATTGCGACCACGACCATGATGGCGGCGGCGCTGGTGATCGTGCCGGCGGTCGCCTTGATTCCGATCGCTACTGCCTGATCCGACGGGTAGCCGCTCTCGTGCGCTTCCTTGATCCGGCCGAGCACGAACATGTGGTAGTCCATCGAGAGGCCGAACAGGATCGCGAACAGGAAGAGCGGGAGCCACGATTCGATAATGCCGGTGGCCTGGAAGTTCAGGACGTTCTCGAAGAGCCAACCCCTCTGGAACACGAGCACGAGGAGCCCATACGTGGCGCCGACGGAGAGGATGTTCAACAGGAGAGCTTTCACGGCGACGACCAGCGACCGGAAGGTCACAAGCAAGATGATGAAGGCGAGGCCCAGGACGAATGCGAACACGATGGGCGTGCGGAAGATGATGTTGTCCTTGAAGTCGATGTTCGCCGCGGTTGCTCCTGTCACCTGCACCTTCGCCGGACTGTCACCGAAGGCCGCGGGAACCAGCGAGTTGCGTAGCCGATCGACGGCGTCGATCGCCTTCTGTTCACCGGTGTCGGCATTGATGGGAATGTCGACGAGTTCGGTATCACCAGCATCGTTGTTTCGCGTCTGGATCGGTGATCCGTATGCGGCGTCGGGGTTCTGCGCGGAAACGGTCTCGGCCTCGACGAGGTCTTGAAGCTGGGTGACATGCGACTGGACGTCGGGGGCAAAGACGTTCTTGTCGTGACCGGCATCGACGACGGCGACGGCTGGTGAGGTGAGTCCCAGCGTGAAGGACGTTTGGAGTTCGACGAGCGCCTTTTTTGCCTTCACGGCGTCGGGCAGGGATTTCGCGCCGTTGAAGCCGAGGTTGAGCGTCAGCACGGGCGCGGCTAGCGCGAGCAGCACAATGACGGTAACTGTCGCAAACGTCCCCGGATGGGCGAGGACGCGATCGGCGATCCAGCCCCAGACGCCTCCGTGCTCGCTCTCTTCGCTCGCGCGGAGGAACGGCGGCGTCAAACGATCGAGGTTGTCGCCGAGCAGGGCGATGAGCGAGGGAAGCAGCGTGACGGAGATCACGACCGCGAGGACCACGACGATCACCGCCGAGAGGCCGAGGCTGGTGAAGGTGTTGTCGCCGACGAGGAACATGCCGCACACGGCGAGGACCACCGTCGTACCAGCGAAGACGACGGCCTTCCCGGAGGTCGCAGCTGCAGCGGCGAGTGCGTCTTCCTTCGACTTCCCGGCGCGTTTCTCCCGACGATAGCGAGAGATGACGAATAGCGCGTAGTCGATGCCGGTGGCGAGCCCCATGAGGAGCACGATCTCGGTGTACACCGGGCTGAGGGCGAACGACTGGCTGATCAGGCTGAGGATGCCAGTCGCGGTGATCACGGCCGCGAACGCCAGCGACAACGGTACGACCGCGGCGACCAGCGCCCGGAACACGATGATCAGGATGACGACCGTGAACACGAGGTTGAGGATGAGTGATCGGCTCAGGTCGGACTGAACCACATCATCCGACTGTTGGGCAACGGAGGCCCCGCCGCCACTCACCACGCTGATGCCATCGGAGGAGTTCGAGGCCTCGACCGCCTTCGTCACCTGTGACACGTTGTCCTTTGCCGTCGTGAGGTCACCCTGCATGTCGACAAGCGCGAAGGTGACGCCCGGATCCTGCCGGGAAACGAACGGCGACTGGTCCGCCGGCAGGCCGACGTCGTAGTGCGTCAGCGTGTTACCGACGACGCGCTTGTTCATCACGACCTTCGTTCCGCCCAGCGTCTGCGTCTTCGTCGCCCTCAGCCCGCGCAGGTCGGTGATGAGTCCCTGCACCTTCGACTTATAGGAGGGATCGTCGACCGATTTGGTGGACGAGGAGAACACGACGATCTCTTGCTGCCGCTCCTGCTGCGCAGCGCCGAACCGTTGCTCGATCAGCTTCGCCGCGGCGCCGGCCTCGCCGGGTGACTCTTGCTTCAGATCCGTGTTCGCGGGAGCGACGATGCAGGCGCCGATCGCGGCGACGACGATCAGCAGCCATGCGAGCGCGATGCGCTTCCGATGGTGCGCGCTCCACAACGCCAGCCGCGCGGTGAGGGCGTGCTGTTGAGGTTGTGCCGTCTCCATCGTCCGTCGGGCCTTCCGCCGTAATGTCGAGCTACGGGAAGATCTTCACGAGCTGCCCCGACTGCACCTGGCAGGCGGTCCATCCAAGATCCGTCGCCTGGACCGCGAGATCCTGGCTGGAGCTGGCCCGGTCACCGTTTTCGTCGAAGCGGAGGTTGCCGGACACCCCATCCGTGATGTTCGTGGCGCGCACCGCGTCGCGTAGCGCCGACGGGTCGACGGTCAGGGACCCGTCGGAGCCGTCCTGGGCGACGTGGTTCACCGCGTCGAGGAGCGCACGGGTCGCATCAGCCGTTTCGGCGACGAAGGCGGACGCGTGCGGGTCTGAGCCGTTCACGGCTCTGAACGCCGTCGCGAAATCAGCCGAGAGCGACAACGGGCACCCGGCGAAGTAGACGCCCTCGGCCAGGGCGGCGCCTACCGGGTTCACGAAATTCGTGACGGAGGCGACAGCATCGCCGGCGCCGAACGGTCCGGTGTACCCGGCGTCGCGGAGCTGGTGGTAGAACAGCGCGGCCTCCGGGTTGAAGCCACCAAACGCCACGAAGCCTGTACTCGACGAGGCGATGCGCTTCACCAGGGCCGCGAAGTCCACGGCGCCACGGACGATGCTCGCGCGCGAGACGGTTACGCCGTTGCTCTCCATCGCCTGCTGCGCCGCATTGGCGAGGTCCTGACCGTAGGCCTCGGAGTCGTCGACCACGAATGCGGTGCTGGTCTGCAGGTTGTTCCGCGCGAAGAGTCCAGTGAGGCGTCCCTGCAGGTCGTTGCGGAAGATGCTGCGGAAGAAAAAGCTGCCGGTGCCGCGTCCGACGGTAAGGTCCGTGGCAGTCGCGGCTCCTGAGATCAGGACGACGCCGGCACGGTTGTAGTCGTCTATCACGCGCTCGGCGCCGGCGCTACAGCTTGGTCCGATGACTCCGACGAGCCCCGGCTGCGCGAGAAGGCGTTGTGCGGCCATCGCGGTGATGTCGGACTCAGTGCAGCCGTCGTCCTCGACGTCTACGGTGATGTCGTGGCCCTTGATCCGGTCGCCGTTGGCGGCTTTCCATCGATTGACGGCGGCCACGATGGCGTGGCTGTCCTCGATCCCGGCGTCCGCGTTGGGCCCGGTGACGACCATCGACGCGCCGATGACGATCGGCTTCGCGGCGGCCACCACGATGGGCATGCTCTGCGTCCGCGCCGGACCGGGTGTCGCGGTCGGGTCGGCGCTTCCGCTACTACACGCGGCAGCGAGGAGGAGCATCGCCATGAGCGGCGCGTAGAGACACGAGTGGATCTTCATGCTCGGACCGTCCAGCGGGGGGACCGCACCGGGAGACACGGCGTCGCGCGGGTGAGCGACCACCACGATCGCGCAAGCGGCACGGCGCCATCCACACTAGCTCGCGCACGCCATCCGGTCGAGCGAACCGGCCCGGGCCTTAGCCGTCGAGCTGGAATGATCAGGTGCCTCCTGTTCGGGGGTGAGGTCGCTCTATCCGGGAACGGTTTGCCCTCCTGCCGAACGGGCTTCTGCCGGCGGGACCGGACGGTTCATGAAGGCACGACGTTCAGGGCGTGGCAACTGGCCACTCACGCATAAGGCCGAGACCTCCATGATCTGCGATCTCACCGCGTCTGGACATTCGTCTATCACGGGTGCGTCGCGCACGTAGGCCATAAGCGTGTAACTGTCGCCGTCGGACGCGTACCAGTATGGGACGAATCCGTCAGATGCTGGCAGACCTTGTCCGTGTGTGAGCACGTCGCATCCGGCGTCAGTCCACATCGAACAAAACGTCGTGAGTTTGCCGGAGGTGGACGGGTACTTGCCGAAGACCCCGGCATAGGCCTCGAGCGCATCATGCAACTCGCCGAGGTCGAGCTTACGCCGGGAGTCAAGGAGTTCGTCGCGAACGCGCGAAGAGTCGATCTGCGCCGGGTCAGCGTCTGACTCGCCAAGCGTGGCGCCAGCGAAGGTTCGTGCGCCGCGACCACCACCGGTGAGTGCGACGGAGTACATGATGATCGCCGCGACAGCAATGCTGATGACGAGAGCGGCTCGTCCCTTCGTGATTACGTGAGTGACCGCCGAGGTGGAAGCGGCACTGGCGACCACGGCGGTAAGCGCCGGGTTGCGCGGGCGTAGCACGCGACGCAGCTCGTCAGTTGTCAACTCGTGAGTCTCGCGCGATCCGTGTACTGGTGGGTCACCCGCTGCGCCGGAATGCGGCCAGCTGCCGTTTGCGTGCGGTGGAGGAGGCGTTTGGTCAGACGGGCTCGGCTGGGCCGTGGTGCCGCCGTTCAGCTCACCCAGCGCCGCCTCGGGCCGTTCCGTTGAGGCCACTGGCCGCGTGGGCCGCCGGCGTCCTGACAACAGGGTCAGCACGATGGCCACGGAGAGCCCCGCTTGAGTCAACCGAAGACGTGTTCCCAATGTCCCACTCGCTCTACGGCATTGTGTCGCCAACGCGTACCGAACGCGAGGAGGCAACGGGCGCTCCATCGCGCACAGGACGGCTGGACATGTTCAGCCGTTAGCGGCTCTTCCTCTCGTCGCGACGGGCTTCGAGCACGTCGATCAAGACGGTGGTCAGCAGCGCGGCGACCAGAAGACGCAAGGCGAGGGCGCGCGGAGTGATCAGAGAGGTGGGATTGAGCTCAGGAGTGGCGCTCGTCGCGGTCCTCACGTGCGCGGTCGGTGCGGTTGGTGCGTCCGACACCAGGGGGAGAGGCTGCCGATGCACAGCCTCGTCCGTCTCGGCCAAGACAGCGGCCGCCGGGCGATCGTCGCCGTCATGTCGCTGTCGCTTGCTGTCGTCGTTGCGGCGAGTACCTCGGATCGCCCGGCGCGTTTCATGGACGAGGATCGCAAGCGCCGCGATGACGAGGATGCGAACGTACGGTAGGTGCCAGACTAAGGACAACGGCTGATGCAAAAGTTCCATGTCGCGAGATGCCGCCGCAGTGTACGCGGTTGCGCGTCGAGTGGACGGTTGATGACGGTTGCGGTGGCTGGATACTGCAGCGGATACTCGGCCTCGAGGGCCGGAAGTGGTATTGCCGCGGCCTCACATAACGGCGTATTAACATTGCATCTTCATCTACTGACTCTGCCCTTCACGTCAGATGGCGACCACTGCGCCGACATCCCAATCGATCTGCTCCATCCGGGGCTGCTCGCGGCCGACTGCGCGGCGATGCACGACGTGCGGGCGCGTGCTGTGCGACGAGTGCTGGTGCGAGCACGAGGTGGCGAGCGTGAGCACGGAGCTTCGCGGGCGGCGGGTGGGGCAGCGCTCGACGACCGAGGAGCCGGCGTAGGCGTCCGCTCGTCAGTTCGTCAGTTGGCCAGTCGTTAGTTACCACTCGGCGGCGGCAGCCGGCTTCGCGACGCCTATTTCATAGGCCATCTTCGTACGGCGTTCTTCGTATCGCTCTCTATTCTTCGTATCGCTCTCTAATGTGGCGCGCCTAGAATCGACAGGTGAGGTTCGTAACGCCGTCGCGGAGTGTGCGGTTTGCGGGGACCGGCGCGCTGGTGATAGGAGCGGTTGTCTCGGGGTGCGGGGGCGGCGGGACTTCGAGTGGAGGGACGCCGAGTGTTACGGCAGGGGCTTCGAGCGGGTCGCAAAATGCGACCGTCGCGGCGATTCAGACGGCGAACGGGCTGCGCCTGAGGACCCAGGTAGACCAGGACCTGACGTTCACGGGGCCTCTAGCAGGGCATATGGCCTCGGCAGTGACCCAGTGCGCGTCGTTTAAGTCCACCGGAGTGTTCCAGGGAGTGTTCGACGGGAACGTCGGCGACATGCAGCACGACTTGCGCATCGTAGTGCAGCAGTTCAGCGGACCGGGGACGTACGAAAACACGAGCGACGTGCTGAAGGCTGCGACGGTGCTCGATATGGGCGATGGGGCGCCTTCGAAGGTAGTCGTGAACGCGGACGGAAAGTCGGGCACGCTCGACACGGACACGGGACAAGGCGGGCATATCTCCGGATCCTGGTCCTGTAGCGGGGTGGCGCAGGTGCCGTAGAGGCGAAGTGGGGGGTAGGAGCCGATTGTGGGTGGCGCGATGTGGCCGATATACTGATGCGAGCCTAAACATTTGAATCTGAGTCCGCCCAGGCGGGCTGCCAGGAGGCCGGAGATGGTTCAGGAAGCTACGACGAGCATCGTCTCGATCACCGAGAAGGCTGCCGAGAAGGCGCGGGCGCTACTGAAGGACCGCGGGGCGGAGGACGCCTCGCTGCGGGTATTCGTCGTGGGTGGCGGCTGCTCGGGGTACCAGTACGGCATGGCGATCGCCCAGGGCCGTGAGGACGACGACATCGTCATCGAGCAGGCCGGCGTGACGGTCCTAGTGGACCCGGAGAGCGCGCCGCTGATGCAGGGCGCGGAGATCGACTACGTCGACGACCTGATGAAGTCCGGGTTCACGATCTTCAATCCGAACGCGGTGAAGAGCTGCGCCTGCGGCTCGAGCTTCCAGACGGCCGAGGGTGGCGGACACGCCAAGAGCTGCTGCTAGCAGTCCGGCACAGACCGTAGAGGCGTACGGCCGGTCCCTGAATCTGGGAACGGCCGTTTCGTTTGAGCCCGGGTCGCGATATTGGAAGCTTCATTAGCTCTACTCGACATATCAACGTAAAAGTTTGATCCGGGGGGTTTTGCACGGCCCTTCGGCTGGTGTAGGGTAGTCGCGGCCCGCCGTGAGCGGGCGTCACACCCGAGCAACTCCTGTCCACCTGCCATCCGATTTGAGGAGCAGCGTCCAGCGGGGCGTCGCTTCCGGGCGCCCGTGCACGAGCGGGGAGGGTGAGGGCAGGGGGGAGGAGGGAAGCCGTGGGCGATGGGCGTGGCCGGTTGACGCAGATTGCGGCACGGAGGTTCTTCTCTCGTTCAGACTCTGGCAAAGCGGCCGAGTTTGAAGGCAGGAGGGGAGCCGGTCGGATGATCAGACCTCGCATTCGCCGCGCATGCGCGCTGCCAGTCCTGGCGGTGCTGGCTGTCGTCTCCCTTGCGGTGTTCACGGCGTGCACGCCGGAAGTGAACGCGGAGATGCAGACGTACGTAGGCATCAATGCGATCCGGCAGCAGAACGGCCTACCACCACTTCGCCCAGACGCACAGCTCGTAGCCATTGCGCGGATCCGGAGCGCGGACATGGCGGCGAACAACTACTTCAGCCACACGCCCCCGAACGGGTGCAACTACCTCTGCCTGATGGACCAGAATGGCGTCGCGCACTCGTACGCGGGCGAGAATATCGCGTGGAACACGTGGCCGTGGACGCAGACGGCGCAGGTGGCGGTGGACATGTGGCACAACAGCCCGCCGCATCTCGAGAACATCCTGAATTGCCACTACACGCGGATGGGCACCGGAGTGGTAAAGGCCGCGAACGGCAAGATCTACTTTACGATGGTGTTCGAGGGGAACGCGGCCTGCTGACGCCGCTCTCGCTTCGACTCACTGCTTCGCGCTAACCCGTAACCCCGCACCGCGATACACTCGCCAAATGCAGCCAAGCGCGCCTTCCGCCGAGCGCACGCACGAGCCGGAATACCGAACTACGACGCTCGACAATGGGCTGCGCATCCTCACAGCGCCGATGCCGGACACGCGTTCGGTGTCGGTCAGCATCTACGTCGGCACGGGATCCAGATACGAGAAGGACGAGGAGGCGGGGATGTCCCACCTCCTCGAGCACCTGCTGTTCAAGGGAACGCCGAAGCGGCCGACCCCGCAGGCGATATCGGAGGCCATCGACGGCGTCGGCGGAGTCATGAATGCCGGAACCGACCGGGAACTCACGGTCTACTACGCGAAGGTGGCGGCGCCGCACTTCGGGCTTGCGGCGGACGTGTTGCTGGACATGCTCCGGAACGCCATCGTCGCGCCGGAGGAGCTGGAGAAGGAGCGGAAGGTCGTCATCGAGGAGCTGGCATCGATCGCAGACTCGCCGGCGCAGCTCGTCGATGTGCTGCTGGACGCGACGATGTGGCCGGGGCAGCCGATGGGGCGGGACGTTGCGGGCAGCGTCGCGAGCGTAACCGGCCTGACGCGCCAGGGCACGTTCGCGTACATGCAGCGGCAGTACGTGCCGAACAACATCGTCATCGCGGTGGCCGGGGCGGTCGAGCACGACACGGTGGTGGGGACGGTCTCGGAGGCGCTCGGGGACTGGGCGAGCGGGACGCCTTCGAGCTGGTTCCCGGCCGTGGACGGGCAGGAGGCTCCGCGAGTCGCGGTGCAGTACAAGAAGACCGAGCAGGCGCACGTCGAGATCGCGGTGCCTGCGCTTTCGAGCCAGGACCCGGACCGCTTCGCGCTGGACCTCATCAGCGTGATCCTGGGCGAGGGGATGAGCAGCCGGCTGTTCATGGAGCTTCGTGAGAAGCGCGCGCTCTGCTACGACGTGCACAGCTACGCGAGCCACTATCTCGATACGGGAGCATTCGCGGTGTACGCGGGGATCGACCCGTCGAAGGCGCTCGAGGCATCGAAGGCGCTGGTGGAGGAGCTGGCGCGGATGCGGTCTGAGGGCGTCTCCGAGGAGGAACTGCGGAAGGCGAAGGAGCTATCGAAGGGGCGGCTGCTGCTGCGGATGGAGGACACGCGTAGCGTATCGGGATGGATCGGCGGCCAGGAGATGCTGAACCGGATCGTGCGGACGCCGGACGAGGTAGTCGAGCTTATCGAGGCTGTGACGCTCGAGGACATGCGGCGGGTGGGGGCGGCGGTGCTGGACCCTCGCAAGCTGACACTGGCGATCGTGGGGCCGTTCAAGACGGACCGGCGGTTCGTGCCGCTGTTGCGGTTCTAGCTACACACCTTCCGGCACCAGGCGATCCGCGTTAAGCGTGCCCTGGGCCTAGCCACGAAGAGAACAACTCACGGGCAAACGGCACCAGCGAGCATGTGACGATCGGATCGATCGTGACGAGACTGCTGTGACGCGCTCGGCGTTTCGCTGGAAGTGTTAGCGCTGGAACCGGACGACGCGCCTATGATGGAACGCGTCGGACATCCCGCGGTGCACCCGGGCGTGGCCAGGCTCTATCTAGATCGGACGGGCGATCTGGACTTTGGACACTTCGACGACTGGATGGGCTACGCCGCCGATGGGTTTGAGGCGCTTGGCGTGCTGGTTCTCGTGGTCGGGTCCGCGCTGGCGTTGTACAGCTTCCTGAGGACGTACCGGCATGACTCGCGTGTGGCGTACCAGCGATTGCGTGAGCGGCTGGGGCGCGTGATCTTGCTGGGTCTCGAGATCCTCATCGTGGCGGACATCATCCTCACGACGACCGTCGATCAGACGATCGAGAGCGCGGCGACGCTGGGGATCGTGGTACTGGTCCGGACGTTCCTGAGTTTCTCGCTCGAAGTCGAGCTGGACGGGACTCTTCCGTGGGCCCGGGGCTCACGATCCGGCAGATCCGGCGGTCCGTGACGATCCGAGCACGTCGAATGTTAGGCGCGCGTCATGCGCGCACGTCGCTACAGCCGCCGACGGCAACTGTCCTATGCGTGCGCCTCGCCGCCGTAGGTGAGGTCGCCCGCCGGAGGCCGGGCGATGACGTACGCGAGCAGGCCGATGATCGGGAGGACGAGCATGGCGAGCGCCCACACCGCCTTTGCGCCGCCGCCCAGGTCTTCGCGGCGGAAGACATCGACGAGCGCCATTGCCCAGATCGCGAAGAACCCGATGATCATCAGCGTGATAAGGATTGAGAAGCCGAGGACGCCGGAGAGCCACAGCATCAAGCCGCAGAGAACGAGCGGCACGGTGGCGACGAGGAGGATGATCGGAATCATGCGCATGGAGCGGCTCCCTTCGGTGGCGGCGCCGATGTGAGTACTGTCGCATCGGGCGGGAGGGCGGCGCATGGCGGAGAGTTGTTGTTCTCGCGGTGAGTTGTGGTGGACCTAACCCCCAACCCCTTCCCTAAAGGGAAGGGGCTCTTCGTTTGAGCGGGATGGTTGACGGAGTCGGAAGGCGACGGCGAAGACGGTCATGACGGCGCACAGCGCCGCAGTGACGAGAACGCCCTGGCGGGGACCGGCGCCGACGAGTACGCGACCCTGCGCCCACGGGAGGATGAGGCCGCCGGCGTTGCCGATGGTGACGGTCGCGGGGGTGGCGCTGCGGGCGGTCGATGCGGCGGCGATGGCGATCGTGGTCGGCCAGACGGGGCCGAGGCACAGGCCGGCGGCAAAGGCGCAGACGGCGCTCGCGGCAACGCTCGACGCGACGATGGCGAGGACGAGGCTGGCGATGCCGGCGCCTACCACCGCAGCGATGAGCAGGACGACGGGATCGCGCCGGCGCGCGAAGTAGCCAGCGGTGAGGATGCGGCCTATCGCGAGGGCGGCCCAGTATCCGCATGAAAGAAGGGCTGCGCCGAAGACGCCGGCGCCAGCCGTCTCGCGCGCGAAGGACGACACCCAGGAGCCGAGCCCGAACTCCGCGCCGACATAGAAGAAGAGGACGACCGGCATCAGCCAGGCGGCGCGCGGCGGTGAGGGACGGGGCGTCGGATCGACGGCGCTCTCGACCGGAGACGCGATGACGGGCCACGAACGAATGCTGGAGCCTTTGCGAGAGTATTCGGCGACGATGATACCGAGGGCGGCGATGCCGGCGACGGCGGCGATGCCGGCGTAGACGATCGCGCGTTCGCCGGCGGTCGCGAGGACGGCGCCGGACCAGAGCGCCCCGGCGATGCAACCGAACGCGAAGTAGAGGTTGAGCTCGTTGACGGCGGCCGGGATGTCATCGGCGGCTGCGGCGACGACGATGTGGAGCGCGGCGATGACGAGGCCGTCGCCGACGCCGAGGACGACGCCTCCGGCCAGGGCGAAGGGCCAGGCGCTCGCGAGGCCGAGGAGGACGACGCCAGCCGCGATGCACGCGAGCCCGGCGATGGCGAGGCGGCGCATGTTGGCGGCGTGCAGGGCCACTGCGATGATGCCAGACGCGGTAATCGAGCCGGCGAACAGGGCGGTGAGGACGAGGCCGGAGGTGTCGAGCGAAACGTTGAGGTCGGCGGCGAGGAATGGGAGGACGGGGCCGAAGGACGCGGCGTACAGGCCGACGACGAAGAGCGAGAGGTTCGAGGACGCGCGGAGGAGACGCCGGTGATCCGACGACGAGCGGGACATCGCTCAGGATAGGGCGGGTTGGGGCGGCGGGCGATAGGTGTATGGGGTGGAGTGGCGACATGACGAGTAGTCGCGCTTGTACGATGCGTAATGCGTGCCGTCGGGTGACGCCTGTTCCGAGAATCGCCGACCTCAGCGAGCTGCAGCGCTATGACCGAATGCATCGCTATAACAAGGAGTCGTCCAACTCTTCGCCGGGCCGATGGAGCGGATGTGGAGTTACGTGATTCGGTCATCGGCTGCCTCGATACGCACCCGGCGGTTCGGAGCGTTCGGCTGGTCGGTTCTCGCGCGGACGGATCGGCGAACGAGTTTTCGGATTGGGACTTCTGCGTAGAGACGAACGACTTCACAGCGCTCTCCAAGGCAATGCCAGATCTCATGGCGCCGCTCGACCCGCTCGCACAGCAGTGGGACCGACTGAGCCCCCAGTGGTGTTGGATGCTGATCCTCGACGGGCCCGCCAAGGTCGATCTCGTCTTTCCGGAGTACCTGCACGCGGATGAGCCGCCCTGGCGACCCGCTCGCGACAACCTCGCGGAGATCGATGCCCACTTCTGGGACTGGATGTTGTGGCTCAGAAGCAAAGCCGCGAGTAACAAGACGGACCTCGTTGCCAGTGAGCTGGACAAATTGTTCGCTCATATGCTCGCGCCGCTCGGCGCCGAACGTCGTCCGTCCACTATCAAGGACGCGATCGTGGAGTATCGCGAGGCACGCGATCGTGCTGAACGGCGCTTCGCCACGGTGATCAAGCGCGACCTCGAGACTGCTGCAGCGCCCGCGTTTGCGGGCTTGACCTAACCGACTTCATCGGCTGCACCGGGCATGTCACTCGTAGTGGTAGGCTGGCGCGATGGCGATTTCATCCGAGCGCGGGGTCGGCGTGGTGCGGGCGTCCGTGCAGGCGATCGCCGATGACGCGATCGCGGTGCGGCGGGATTTGCACCGGCACCCGGAGCTGTCCACCGAAGAGCACCGGACGCAGGCGGTGATCATCGAGCGGCTCGCGGCGATTGGCGCGGAGGATGTGCGGCCGATCGCGGACACCGGGGTGACGGCGCTGGTGCGCGGGGCGCACGACGGTCCGCATCTGCTGTGGCGCGCGGACATCGACGGGCTGCCGCTGGACGAGGACACAGGGCTGCCGTTCGCATCGGAAATGGCGGGCGCGATGCACGCGTGCGCGCACGACGGCCATGTGGCGATCGCGCTGGGGATGGCTTCGGCCCTGCAGCAGTCGCGCGACGCGCTGCGCGGGACGGTGCGGTTCGCGTTTCAGCCGGCGGAGGAGCGGGTCGGCGGGGCGCAGCGGATGATCCGCGCGGGCCTTCTGGAGTCGCCGAAGGTCGAGCAGGTCTATGGACTGCACATCTGGTCTGAGACGCCGGTCGGGCGAGTGATGGTGCAGGCGGGGCCGATCTTCGCGGCGGCGACGCACTTCCGGATCATCGTGCACGGGCGGGGAGGGCATGCTTCGGCGCCGCACGGCACGATCGATCCGATCGTCGTGGCGTCGCATGTCGTGGTGGCGCTCCAGACGATCGTGAGCCGGAACATCGACCCGGCGGAGACAGCGGTGCTGACGGTGGGGCGGTTCGAGGGCGGCGTGCGGGGGAACATCATCCCGTCGCAGGTGATGATGTCCGGGACGGTGCGGACGTTCGACCAGACGGTGATGGACCGGATCGTGTCGCGGATGGAGGAGTTGATCGCGGGCGTGACGTCGGCGTTCGGGGCGACCTACCAGTTCGATAACTCGTTGCTGCCGGCGGTGGTGAACGACGCACCGTGCGCGGAGGTGGTGGCGGACGCGGCGGCTTCGATGTTCGGTGCGGAGGGTGTCGGGGAGCAGCGGATCAGCGGCGCGGACGACATGGCGTACTTCCTCGAACGGGCGCCGGGGGCGTACTTCCTGCTGGGGGCGCGGCCTCCCGGTGACGTAGATGTGTATCCGCACCACAGTCCGAAGTTCGACTTCGACGAGGCGTGCATTCCGCTGGGGATTGAGCTTGGGTTGCGGATCATCGAGCGGGCGACCGGCGCTGACATCGCGTAGGACGACTCACGGTCGAGCGCTCTCGGTGACGCGAACGTGAGAAAACGTTAAGCGCCTACACCTACCAATCCAGCTTTACGTCTGTTACATCTGTCCGCGGTCGCGCTCGGGCTGAGTTCGATGGCGACGGCCATTGGCCCGTGGCGCCGAGGAAGATTCTGGAGGGAACCATGAAGTCGAAAATCCTTGCGCTTGCGTGCGTGGCGCTCATGGGTGCGTTGCTGCTCCGAGTGCCCGTTGTGGGAGCTGCGACGACGTTCAATGAGACTGTCGGTGGCGGTGCGAACAGCATCGCCGCGAACGGGTTCTTTCCGAAGTCGATCACGATCCACGCGGGCGATACGGTGAAGTTCACGAACCCGTACAACGAGCCGCACACGACGACCTTCCTCACTTCCGGGATGGCGGAGCCGCCGCTGATCATCCCGGGGCCGAGCGGGCCCCCGCAGATGACGTTCAACCCGCTCGCGTCGAACCCGACATTCACGGGGACTACGGCGACATTTGACGCGACGAAGTACTTCAACAGCGGGATCCTGTCCAAGGACTCGACCTTCAGCGTGACGTTCCCGAGCAACGGGACCTTCAAGTTCATCTGCCTGTTCCACGGAGGGATGGAGCTGTCGGTCAGTGTGGTCGCGGCGGGCGCGACTGCCGACTCGCAGGCTGCGCTCGACTCCCGAGCGGCGTCTGAATTGCAGGCGAACCTCGCCGCTGGAGAGGCCGCCGCATCGGCCGTAGTGCCGGCGGGTACAGAGTCTCTGCCGGACGGAACATCAAAGTACCATGCCGTCGCGGGGACGGAGAGCACGACGCCGGGGATCGACGCCGATGTAATGCGGTTCTTCCGCAACAGCATCACCGTCCGCGCCGGCGACACGGTGGAGTGGTTGAACACGACCGACATTCCGCACACCGTTTCGTTTGGCTTCGGGACGAACATTCCACCCCTGGCCACACCGCTCCCGCAGCCGAGCGGCCCGCCGCTGCTCGCGCTAAACCCGGCGGTCTTCGCGCCGGCGGGTGGGACGACATATAGCGGCACGGGTCAGTTGAACAGCGGCGTGATCGGAGAAGGCTTCGGCGCGACGACGACCGACATCAAATTCATGACGCCGGGAACGTTCACGTACGTGTGTCTGATTCATGCTGATCAGAACATGATGGGAACGATTACGGTGACGGGGGCGGCGGCCGGAGCTGCCGCAACCCCCACCGCCGGGACGCCGTCGGGGATCTCCGGCCCGAACACGGGGACTGGGCCGGAGGCGAGCGGCGGCTGGGCCGGCTGGCTGACGGCGCTGGCGCTGGCGGCGGTCGCCGGGGCATCGCTGGTCTTCGGCGGTATGAGGATGCAGACGAGGTCACGCGGCTAAGCAAAGCATTGGTAGCACGAGAAGGGGGGCGGAGAGATCCGTCCCCCTTCCTTCATTCTTCTTCAGCTCGCAGTTGTGCCTGGCGAGGGCCATGCGCAGTCCCACGCGTTCGGGATAGGACGGTGTGCGTGCGGGTCGCGGGCTAAGTTCGATCGTCGTAGGATCGGCGCATGAGTTCGAGCGAGCCGGAACAGACGTTTGACCTGATCGTTCGCGGCGGGCGGGTGTACGACGGTAGTGGCGGCGAGCCGTACGTCGCCGACGTGGCGGTGGCGGACGATCGCGTCGTGAAGATCGGCGGGGTGGATTCGGCGCGCGCGGGGATCGAGATCGATGCGGCGGGGATGGCAGTGGCACCGGGCTTCATCAATATGCTGTCGCACTCGTACATCAGCATGCTGGCGGACCGGCGGTCGATGGGCGAGCTGAAGCAGGGCGTCACGCTGCAGATCTTCGGCGAGGGCGAGTCGATGGGGCCGGTGACGCCGCGGATGCGCGAGCGGCTGCCGGACGATGCTTCGCCGTTCGGGCCGGTGGATATGTCGTGGGAGACGCTCTGCGGATACCTGGCGCACGCGGAGAAGCACGGGATCTCGCAGAACGTGGCGTCGTACATCGGGGCGACGACGCTGCGGGCGTACGCGGTGGGACTGGACGACCGGCCGGCGACGGACGCCGAAATGGACGTGATGCGAAGGCTGGTGCGCGACGAGATGTCGGGCGGCGCGCTCGGCATCGGATCGTCGCTGATCTATCCGCCGGCGTTCTATGCGCCGACGGAGGAGCTGATCGAGCTGTGCAAGGCGGCGGCGCCGTACGGCGGGAAGTACATCTCGCACATGCGCGACGAGGGAGACCGGCTGGTCGAAGCAGTCGAGGAGCTGATGCGCATCGGGCGGGAGGCGGGGGTGCCGGCGGAGATGTGGCACCTGAAGGCGTCAGGGCGCGCGAACTGGCACAAGCTCGACCGCGTGATCGAGATGATCGAGACGGCGCGGGCGAAAGGCGAGCGGTTCAGTGCGGACATGTACACGTATCGAGCGGGAGGCACAGGGCTCTCGGCGGCGTTCCATCCGCGGTTCCACGACGGCGGGCCGAAGAAGCTGCTGGAGCGGCTCGACGATGCGTCGGTGCGGGCGCAGATCCGGCGCGAGATAGAGGGTGGCGCGGGCGGATGGGAGAATCTGTATCGCGGCGCTGGCGGTGGTGAGAACATCCTGATCCTGGGTGTGCGGAAGGACGAGAACCGCGGGTTCCAGGGGAAGACGCTGACCGAGGTGGCGTCGATGCTCGGGGTGGACGAGATCGACGCGATGATGGAGCTGGTGCGCCGCGACCGATCACGCATCGATACTGCGTATTTCATGATGTCCGAGGAGAACGTGCGGAAGCAGCTGCAGCTTCCGTGGGTGTCGTTCGGATCGGACGCGGCCTCGATCGCGCTGGAAGGGAAGTTCCTCGAGCGGTCGACGCACCCTCGGGCGTACGGGAACTTCGCGCGGCTGCTGGGGCACTACGTGCGCAAGGAGAACGTGGTCACGCTGCCCGAAGCGATCCGGCGACTGACGCGATTGCCGGCGGACAACCTAGAGCTGAAGGACCGCGGGCGCCTCGAAGAAGGTTACTTCGCGGACATCGTGGTGTTCGATCCGGAGACGATCATCGACCACGCCACGTTTACGGAGCCGCACCAGTACGCGACGGGCGTGCGGGACGTGATCGTGAACGGGCGGCTGGCGCTGCGTGATGGCGAACACACGGGCGAGTTGCCGGGACGCGCGGTGTACGGGCGGGGGCGGCGCTGATCTGACCGCCGGGTAAACGCGCAAACGACGGAAGCGAAGGAGAGCCTTTCCATGCAGTCACGGCAATTGGGACGAACGGGACTGCGAGTCACGCCGTTGTGCCTCGGGACGATGACCTTCGGGTTGCAGTGCGACGAGGCGACGTCATTCGCGATCCTGGACCGAGCGTTCGAGGGCGGGATCGACTTCATCGATACGGCGGATGTGTATCCGCTCGGCGGCGACCTCGGCACTGTCGGGCGCACCGAGGAGATCATCGGGAAGTGGATGAGCGAGCGCGGGACTCGCGGCCGGATCGTACTTGCGACCAAGTGCGCCGGAAACATGGGACCGGGAACTAACGACAACGGCATCTCGCGTTACCACATTTTGAAGTCCGTCGACGAAAGTCTGCGACGCCTGAAGGCCGATGTCATCGACCTGTACCAGGTGCATTCGTTCGACCCTCGCACGCCGATCGAGGAGACGATGCGGGCACTGGATGACCTCGTGCGGTGGGGCAAGGTGCGATACGTCGGATGCTCGAACTATCCGGCGTGGCGCCTTGCCGAGGCGCTGGCGACGAGCGAGCGCCTTGGCATCTCGCGCTACGACTGTCTGCAACCCCGATACAACCTGCTCTTCCGGGAGATCGAGACGGAGGTGCTCCCGCTGTGCCGTACCCAGGGCGTAGGCGTCATCGTCTACAACCCGATGGCTGGCGGATTTCTCTCGGGCAAGTACCGCAAGGGGGACGATCCCCTCGAGGGTTCGCGCTTCACGCTGGGCAATGCAGCGCGCACCTATCAGCACCGGTACTGGCAGGACGCACTCTTCGACGCGGTCGAGGTGCTACGACCCCTCGCGGAGGCGCGGAGTGCGACGCTGGCGTCCGTGGCTGTTGCCTGGGTGATGGCTCAGCCCGGCGTGACGTCGGCGATCGTGGGCGCGAGCCGGCCGGAGCAGCTCGATGACTCGCTCGCGGCCGTCGACCTCGAGCTCGACGAGGGGCTGCGGGCTGCATGCAACGAGGCCTGGTTTTCGTTGCCTCGGCGACCGGTGGTCGAGGGGTATCGGTAGCAGCGGACCTAACCCCCGGGCCCTTCCCTAAAGGGAAGGGGAGCTTCGGCCGGGACCTCAGTCGCCGTACTGCTTCGTTTCCTCGCGCTCGATGACTAGCGCGTAGGCGGGCGATGGAGCGACGGGGCGGTGCTCGGTGCCGCGCGGGACTACGAAAAGGTCGCCGGCGGAGAGGGTGACGGCCGGCGCGTCGCGGAGCTCGATGCGGAAGGTGCCCTGCCAGCAGAGGAAGAGTTCATCTTCGGCGTGGTGGTGCCAGGGGAATTCGCCGTCGAGGCGCGCGAGGCGCACGACGGATTCGTTGGCTGTGGCGAGGTCCACCGGACGCCACGCGTCCGTCAGCCTCGCCGCGGCATCACGAATCGATGTAGGCGAGTTCGTCTTCTCCGCCGTCATCTCGAGATCAGCCCTGGCGCTTGAGCTTGCCGGTCTTCTTCGCCCAACGTTCGGCAACGGCGAAGGTGGCGAGGCCGAGAGGGATCAGCACGATGCCGAAGACGACGAGCCATACGAGCGTGCTCCAGATGTCCGCGAGGTTCTTGCCATCGATGATGCCGCCGCGGATGCCCTCGAGCATGTACGTTGCGGGCGAGATGTACGAGAACACCTGCAGCCACGCCGGCAGCACCTCGACCTTGTAGTAGACGCCGGAGACGAGCAGGACGAGCGCCTGCACCATGAACGACATCTGGGTGCCTCGCTCCGGGTACAGCAGCGGCAGGACGCCGGCGAGGATCGCCAGCCCGGCGACGCTGAAGCTGCCGAGCAGCAGCACCGTCGCGGCAGTGAGCCAGTTCGCCTGTCCGAAGTCCACGCTGAAGAACGGCACGGCGATCGCGAAGATCAGCAGCGTCCTGACGATGGCGTGCAGCACGCCGAACAACGACATGCCGAGCAGGTGCAGCACGCGCGGGACAGGCGCCATCAGCGTGTGCTCGATCGTGCCTTCCCACCGCTCCCATGTGACGACGAGCGATATGTCGTCGAGCACGGCTGATAAGTACGCCCATACGAGCGTGCCGATGAGCAGGAACAGGATGAGCTTCGAGACGTCGGCGGCGGGCGTGTTGCCCTCGTTGCCGATCTGCTTCGCGATGAAGGTGATCGCCAGCGTGTTGACGACGCCGTAGACGAGCCACACGAGCTCCCAGGCCCAGTAACGCTTCCAGAGATTGGTCTGCCGCTCGACGAACGCCCAGGCGAGCTTGGTGCTGCCGGTGGATCGCTGCGGCGCGGGTTCAATGTGTTGTGCGATGCTAACCACGTTTGGCCTCCTCCGGCTCTTCGTCTTCCTCGACGCTGCGGCCGGTCAGTTCCATGAACACCGTCTCCATGGTGATCTCGTCGAGCGGGCGGCCGGCGGCGACGGACTCGCGCAGAGCGAGCGGCGTGCCTTCGGCGACGATCTTCCCGCCCGACAGGAAGGCGATGCGGTCGCAGAGCAGCTCCGCCTCCTCCATGTCATGCGTGGTGAGGAGGATCGTCGCGTCGTGTTCGCGGCGGACCTCCTCGACGAACCCCTGGACGTCGCGCTTGCTCCGCGGGTCGAGGCCGGTGGTCGGCTCGTCGAGCAGCATCAGCACCGGTGACGTGAGCAGCGACCGCGCGACGGCGACCTTCTGCTGCTGTCCGCGCGACAGGTGGCTCATCGGCTCCAGCGCGCGGTCCCATTCGAACCCGAGGCGGTCGAGGATCTGCGGCGTGCGCGTGCGGACTTCGTCCTTCGTGAGGCCGTAGACCTTGCCGAAGAACAGCAGATTCTCGACAGCCGTCATGTTGCGGAAGAACGACGGGTCCGCGGACACGCGGTTGATGAGCTGGCGCACGCGCATCGAGTCGCGGACGACGTCGAGGCCGAAGATGCGCACATTGCCCTCGTCCGGGAGCAGCAGCGTGCTGATGATCCGGATCAGCGTGGACTTGCCGGAGCCGTTCGCGCCGATGACGCCAAAGATCTCGCCGCGGCGGATCTCGAAGCTCACGCTGTCCACGACTTTACGTGCGGGCTCGTGGCCGTTCTTCAGCCAGGGCAGCACGCGGCCAAAGTCGAACCCGCCGCCGAACGACTTCTGCACGCCGCTCGCCTGCAGCGGCAGCGCACCATCCGCGACAAGGTTGATCGCCGGCGGGCGGGCGATCATCGGTTCGGGCTGTTCGTATCGTGTCGCTACAGTCATCGCTCTGTGTCCTTCCATCCGTCGGTTCGAGTTCGGTCGCTTCGAACGTGAGGGCGACAAAAAACCCACTACGCTCCGGTTCGGCGTGAGTGGGTGGACTTCGTGCCGCTCGAGGAGACTTAACTCAAATCTCAGCTCCCGTGCTGGGCGCACTCATCCGGCCCACAGGCGCGCCGGCTCGCGGGCGCGCGCCGCCCGGGCCGAAGCCGCCGATGCCGTACAGGGTGGATGTCATAGTCGCGCCGCCGCTCCTCGCTTAGTGTCGGCAGCATACGGTCGGACCGAGATCATGTCAATAGACGATCGCGGTCAACCGACATGTACGTGTCAGGAGTGCGACCGCGAAACCGTTGAGGCGCATAGCGTCTCCGCGTATGGTCGAAGAGCCGCCCAGCCGGCGAGTCGAGGGATCCGATTGAACACCGACGAGGTCATCGAATCGATCGAACGGGAGCGGGCGAGATTGCTCGCGGGCGTGGATGCATTTGGGCAAGGCGCATCGACGGTGACGGTGACGGCGGAGGGGTGGACGGCGAAGGACGTGCTAGCGCACCTGATCCACTGGGCCACGCAGGTCGCGTGGGGGCTCGGCGCCACGGTTCCGCCGCCGGTGTACATGCAGCGGGAGCGTGAGCGGCGGCGGCTCGCGGGAGAGAGCGACCGCATGCCGACGGGCGAGGAGTCGAACGCGCTGGCGGTCGCGTACTACGCGCCGATCTCGGCCGAGGAGGTGCGCGCGACGTTCGAGCGCCTCGTCGATGCGATCATCGAGCGCACGCGGACGCGCAGCGACGACGAGATGGCGGCGACCGATGCGGTGCCGTGGGCGCGCGGGCGGCCACTGTGGGAATTCATCGGCGGGGATACGTTCTTGCACTGGCCGGTGCATACGGACGATCTCGAGCGGGCCGCAGGGGGTGGGTGATCGCGATGGTGCTTAGGCACCACGCTACTCCGCGTCGGTGCTCTGATGGCCGGCGTCAGCGGCACACAGCGCACGGACGCGCCGGGTTTCGTCGCGGAGGATGCCGGTGATGTCGGTGATGAGTTCGATGAAGAGATGGATCTCGTCTTCGGAGTACGTGGACATTCTCTGCATCGTGGCGGAGAGCATGGGCACGAATGCCGGGGCGACAGTCGCGGCGAGCTTGTCGGTCACGGGGACGACGACCACGCGGCGACGATCGTCGGGGTCGCGTTCGCGGCGGACGTACCCCGCGCGCTCGAGGCGGTCGATGGCGCCGGTGATGGCGCCGGTGGTGAGGCCCGTGAGCTCCGCGAGGCGTCCTGCGGTGATCGGGCCCTCGACGCTGAGGATGCCGGTGCAAGAGAGGTCGGTGAGGTTCAGGCCGATCTCCTCGGCGACGGCCTGGACGTAGAGGACGGTCTGATTGGCGAAGACGCGCCAACGAACGGGTAATTGCGCGAGGGGCCCTGCGCCGGGTGGGGTAGTGCTAGGGGTTGACACGGTCAGAGCATCCGCTTAACATCTAAATATCTTAGTGGCCAAGAACCTTAGATGCTGATATGCTTATATAGTAGCCGAATCCGAAGAAGTCCGCCAGCATCGCCCAGGCCAAACGGCCCCGAGCTAGACGGTCACAGTCGATAGCCGCAGCCCGTCTAAGTAACGGAACAAGCCACGGAGGGATAGCGATGTTTCAGACGCTCGCACGATTCTCGTATCGACGCCGGCGGCTGGTCCTCGGGAGTTGGGTACTCCTGGCAGTCGTCTTGCTGGCAGCGAGCTTCACATTGGGTGGGGCGTTCAGGACGCAGTTCAAGCTTCCGGGATCAGAGAGCCAGAAGGCGTTCGACATCCTGCAGGCCAAGGGATTCAGCACGCGCACGGGCGCTCCGGCGCAGATCGTCTTCCATTCGGACCGCGGCGTCAACGACCCGCAGGTGCGCCAGGCGATGGAGGGGCTCTTCGCGAGGGTCCAGCAGAACGTCGACGGCGTGAGCATCGTCAGCCCGTACACGCCCGAGGGCGCGCGGCAGATCGCGCCGGGCGGGCAGACGGCATACGCCGAGATGAACTTCGTCGACCGGTCGTTCGAGGACTACCAGCCGGTGGCGGACCGCATCAAGGGCTTCCGCAACGACGTGCAGGTGCAAGGTCTGCAGGTCGAGCTAGGCGGCGACATCTTCGCGAGCAATGCGCAGTCGCCAACCGAAGCGATCGGCTTCGTTGCGGCGATCATCATCCTGCTGATCGCGTTTGGATCGCTGCTCGCAGCCGGGCTACCGATTGTGACCGCGCTGTTCGGCATCGCGACGGGCTACGCGCTCGTGCAACTCGGCGCGCGGTTCATCGACATGCCGGCGTTCACGAGCCAGATGGCGGCGATGATCAGTATCGGCGTGGGGATCGACTACGCGCTGTTCATCGTGACGCGGTACCGCGAGGGGCTACAGGACGGGCGGGATCCGGAGGCGGCGGTGGCGCGGGCGCTCGACACTTCGGGCCGAGCGGTGCTGTTCGCCGGAATGACGGTTGTGATCTCGCTCTTCGGTCTGTTCGCGATGACCCTGTCGCTGATGAACGCGGTCGCGATCGCGGCGGTGATCGGCGTGCTGATGACGATGCTAGCATCGCTGACGCTGCTTCCGGCGGTGCTGGGTTTCGCCGGTCGGAACATCGACAAGCTGTCGATCCCCGGACGCAAGAGCGATGTACAAACGTCGGCCTCCGTCTGGCACCGATGGAGCCGAGTGGTGCAGCGGCATCCGTGGCAGGCGCTGATCGGGGCCGTGGTGCTGCTCGGAGTGCTGGCGGCGCCGGCGCTTTCGTTGCGCCTCGGCTTCGGCGATTCGGGGAACAACCCGACATCGGACACAACGCGGCGGGCGTACGACCTGCTTTCGACCGGGTTCGGGCCGGGGTTCAACGGTCCGCTGCTCGTTGCGGCGGAGACGCCCGGCGGCCAGCACGACATGGCGGCGCTCAACCGGCTCTCCGACACGCTGAAGCAAACACCGGGCGTGGCGTTCGTTTCGCCGGTCATCCCGAACGCCGCGGGCGATGCGGCGATCATCCAGGTGGTGCCGACGACGGCGCCGCAGGACAAGGCGACGTCCGACCTCGTCTCGCATCTGCGTGACGACGTCGTGCCGAATGCGACGCAGGGCACGACGGCGATCGTGCGTGTCGGCGGCGGGACGGCGTCGTCGCAGGACTTCGCGTCGTACACGCGGAGTCACTTGCCGCTGGTGATGGGCGTGGTGCTCCTGCTGTCGTTCGCACTGCTGACGGTGGTCTTCCGCAGCGTCATCGTGCCGCTGAAGGCGGTGGTGATGAACCTGCTGTCGATCGGCGCGGCGTACGGCGTGCTGGTGGCGGTGTTCCAGTGGGGCTGGGCGAAGGACGTGATCGGGCTGGCGAAGGCGGGACCCATCGACGCGTGGGTGCCGATCATGCTGTTCGCGATCATCTTCGGGCTGTCGATGGACTATGAGGTGTTCCTGCTGTCGCGCGTGCGGGAGGAGTACGACCGCAACGGCGGCGACAACGCGCTGGCGGTGGCGGACGGACTGGCGAAGACCGCGCGCGTGATCACGGCGGCGGCCGCGATCATGGTGTCGGTGTTCCTGAGCTTCGCGCTCGGGGATCAGCGAGGGATCAAGCTCTTCGGGCTGGGGCTGGCGACGGCGATCTTCCTGGACGCGACGGTCGTGCGACTGGTCCTGGTGCCGGCGACGATGGAACTCCTTGGCGAGGCGAACTGGTGGATGCCGCAGTGGCTGGGGCGGCTGCTGCCGGTGGTGCACGTCGACGCGGGCGCGGAAGAGCCTTCGGAGCGCGTGCCGGTCGCGGCGGGGCGGCTGAGCCACGAGACGTGATCGCGTAGCCCGTCGGCCGGATAAGTCTACGTGGGGGCGGCGAATTGGTGCCGCCCCTACCCGTGCCGTCCACACCGTCTGCATCGACGGGCGAATCAAGTAGGTCGCGGCTGTCGCGTTTGGTGGTCAGGAGTGACGGTTGGGCGGGACGCTAGTCGCCGCGGCCGCAGATGAGGACGTCGAACGGGGGGACGCCGGAGGCGCCGCGGCTGCGGGTGCAGCTGCGGGTGTCGGTGTCGACGATGAGGTGGCCGGCGGAGTTGACGTGGGTGTTGTAGGTGTCGAGGTGGCCGTAGCCGGCACCGAAGGCGAACTCGCCATCGGCGCGCCAGACGGACGCCGTGATGTCGGAACAGTTTTCGACGAGACCGCCGCTGAAGCCATCGAGCTGCTCGAGCGAGCCGAGCTGCGCGAGGTCATCGTAGTGGACGCGGCAGTCGCCCTGGAGCTCCTGCTGGCGCGGCGACCTGTCGTACAGCGCGATGAACGTGCCGTCCTGGAGGCGGGTGATGAAGAGATGCTCCGGGTCGTACTGGTTGATTGTCGCGGGCGGGAAGGCATCGGCGGGGCCGGCGTCGAAGCCGTGGACCGGCTGATCGGCGTTGTCGCCCTCATTGAAGATGAAGCCGATGATGAAGAAGAGCGCCACGGCGATCGCAGCCACGGCGAGCAGCGGGAGCAGACAACCGGGCGCGCAGCCGCGACGCCTGGGACGGTCTTCGGCGGCGGGCGGCGCCTCTTCCGTGGATTCGTTCATTCGCCGGCCGGTGGCTCGGACTCGAGGCGGGCGGCGAGCAGCGACTCGATGCGTAGCGCCTGATCGAGGGGCAGATCGGCGCCGAGGATCATCGCTTCCTTCGCGGCACGGAGAGCGGCCTGCGGCTTCGACGCGAGCTCTCGCGCGATGCGGTCGGTTTCTTCGGCGAGCTTCGCGCGCGGGACGACGTGGGTGACGAGGCCGATGGCGAGTGCGCGCTCGACGTCGATCGGGTGGCCGGAGAGGATCATCTCTCGGGCCACGCCTGGCGGGACAGTGCGGGGGAGGAGCTGGGTGCCGCCGGCCGACGGGATGTAGCCGAGAGAGAGCTCGGGCAGGGCGAACTTCGCGTCGTCGGCGGCGATGCGGATGTCGCAGCAGAGGCTCATCTCGCATCCGGCGCCGTAGGCGTAGCCGTGGATCGAGGCGACGAGAGGCTTGGTCATCGAAAGCATCAATCCCCAGACGTCGCGATCGTGGCGGGCGCGGCGGGCTTCGACGTACGAGGGTGCGGTGCCGAACTCCGAGATGTCAGCGCCGGCGGAGAAGGCGCGGTCGCCGGCGCCTCGGATGACGCCGACGTAGATGTCGGGGTCGTCGCGGACGGCGAGGAGGGCGGACCAGAGCTCATCGCGCATGGCGAGGTCGACGGCGTTGAGGACGTCGGGGCGATTGAGGGTGAGCCAGGCGACGTGAGTGGCGTCTTTTTCGAAGAGGAGCTTCGGCGAATCAGTCACGGATTAAGGCTATCAGCGCGAGTTGTAGTGAGGCAGCGTGGCACAGGGCGCGGAGGGCGAGCCAGCCCGCGCGGCAACTGCGCGGTAGGATGGGCGCGCTATGGCGGAACAATACGGCGGCGGGATGGACGTGGCGCCGATCTGGGGGCGGTTCAACGATGGGTTGATCCGGCTGGTGGACTACGTGCCGGACGACAAGCTGAACTGGTCCCCACGGCCGGAGCTGTGGAACTTCCGCGGGATCATGCTGCACCTCGCGGCGTCGCGAGACGGGTGGCTGGACGGCACGGGCGACGGCGTGGAAGCGCCGAACGTGTGGACGACGGTGCGGTCGAAGGACGAGATCAAGGCGGCGTACGCGCGGACGTGGGAGCGGATCGGGCGGTTCGGCGGTGATCGATCGCGGCTCGACCGCGAGTACGAGTTTGATCATCCTGACGGGGTGCATGAAGTGTTGAGCGGGCACTGGATCGCGTTCCATCTGCTGGAGCACGACATCCATCATCGGGCGGATTTGTTTCATTACCTGGCGTTGCTCGGGGTGGAGCATCCGGACATCGGGACGCCTTAGCGTTCGCTGCGGCACGAACCGGGGTACGGCGCGCGGCGTTGAGACAGCCGAAGCACCTGTGCCACATGGTCTTTACTTGAATGGTGATGCTGGAGGCGGGCGGCCACATGGGGCCGCCCCTATGCGTTGAGTCGCGGCGCCCGCTCAGAGCAGGACGAGGTTGTTGCGGTGGACGGCTTCGGCGCCGTATTCGTGGCCGAGGACGGCGGCGATGCGGTCGGAGCGGATGCCGCGGATCTCCGTCAGGTCGCGGTCGTCGTAGTTGGTGATGCCGCAGGCGAAGGGGAGGCCGTCTGCGGTGCAGATGTTGACGGTGTCGCCGCGCTTGAACGGGCCCTGCACCTCGCGGACGCCGGCGGGGAGCAGGCTCTTGCGCTGCTCGAGGAGCGCACGCTCGGCGCCGGGGTCGACGACGATGCAGCCGCGGGTGCCGAGTCCGGCGAGCATCCATCGCTTCCGGCTCTCCATGCGGCTGCTGCGCGCAGGCAACATCGTGCCGACGTGCTCGCCTGAGGCGATGCGGTAGAGGACGTCGCGCTCGTGGCCGCCGGCGATGAAGACGTCGGAGCCGCCGCCGGTGGCGAGCTTTGCGGCCTGGAGCTTCGTAATCATTCCGCCGGTGCCGCGGCCGTTGTCGGCGCCGCCGGCGATGGATTCGATGTCCTTCGTGATGCGATCAACGCGCGGGATGAGCTGCGCATGCTTGTGGGTGCGCGGGTCGGCATCGTACAGGCCGCCGGCGTCGGTGAGGATGGCGAGGACATCGGCGTCGATGAGGTTTGCGACGAGGGCGGAGAGATTGTCGTTGTCGCCAATCTTGGCATCGGCGATCTCATCGATGGCGACGGCGTCGTTCTCGTTGATGACGGGCACGACGCCGCACTCGAGGAGGCCGAGGAGCGTGTTCCGGGCGTTCAGGTAGCCGATCCGGTCGGAGAGGTCGCGCTTGCTGAGCAGGGTCTGCGCGGCGACGCGGTCCTGGGCGCTGAAGAGCTGGTCATAGGCCTGCATGAGGCGGGTCTGGCCGACGGAGGCGAGCACCTGGCGGAAGGGTATGCCGCGACGCTCCTTCGCTGGATGCAGGCGCTCGCGGCCGGCGGCGATGGCGCCGGAGGTGACGATGAGGACTTCGCGGCCTTCGTCGATCAGGCGGGCGGCCTGGGTGACGAGCGACGACATAACGGGCATGTCGAGGCGGTCGCTACCGGCAGTGAGGAGGTTGGTGCCGAACTTCGCGACGATGCGGCGGTACGAAGGACTGGCGCCGTCGCGGCGATGCGGCGACATGAGGGCTCCTGTCGCAGATTTCGCCGATTATAGCAATGGATGTTGCGTATTTAGCGGCTGCGGAGGACAGGGGCCTACAATGCAGCAATGGTGAAGCGCGCCTGGATCATCGCAAAGCATGCCCACTCCTCGTACATGCGCGACCAGTGCACGCAGCTTGCGGCGGCCATCTCGTATTACGTCCTGTTCTCGATCATCCCGCTCGCCATCTTCACGGTGTCGGTGTTCGGGTTCGCGCTGAACAACTCGGAGCTTCGCAGCGAGCTGATCGACCACATCCTGGAGGTGGTGCCGCTGAGCCCGACGGACGGGCGCACGGCGGTCGAGAACGCCGTGGACAACGCGAAGGCGGTGAGCGGACCCATCGCGGCGCTGGCGTTGCTTGGAACGCTGTGGACGGCATCGACAGTGTTCGGGTCGATCCGGAAGGCGCTGAACGTGGTATGGGGGCTGCAGGAGCACAGACCGTTCGTGCGGCAGAAGCTCATCGATTTCACGCAGGTGGGGCTCCTGGCGGTGATGCTGCTGGCGTCGCTCGCGGCTACCGGGGTGTTGCGAACGGCGCGCCAGATCAGCGCGGACTGGGTGGGTCCTTTCGGGAACAGCAACCCGCTATGGGAGATCCCGCCTGTGGTGTTGCCGGCGCTGTTGTCGTTCCTGACGTTCCTGATGCTGTACCGCATCGTGCCTTCGGTGCGGCCGCGGCTGCGGGACATCCTGCCGGGCGCGCTGCTGGCGACGATCCTGTTCGAGGCGCTGAAGAACTCCTTTGCGTTCTACGTGGCCAACTTCAACAACTTCGACGTCATCTACGGATCGCTGGGCGGCGCGCTGCTGTTCCTGCTGTACACATACATCGGGTCGAACATCCTGCTCATCGGCGCGGAGGTCGCGCACACTTTGGAGCGATATCACCGCGGGGAGTTCGCGGAGGAGTTGCCGGCGCCGCGCGCAGAGGCGGCAGCGGGGTCAGGTGCGCTGCGGGCGGTGCGGGGACTGTTGGGGCGGGAGTAACCGGCTAGCGTATGCCGGAACCCCTCTCCGTCCTGTCGGAGAGGGGGAACCGGGCCTTCAATGCATCGTGCGTTGTGAAGCGCCTCTCGCGGTCAGCACGACGTGCCGATCTGCATGATTCCGATCAAGACATCCTTCGCGCTGACCACGCCGTCTCCGTTCAAGTCGAACTCAGGGTTGTGCTGTCCGATGTGGCGTATCAGCAGCAGCAGGTCCTTGATGGTGACCTTGCCATCGTGGTTGAAGTCGGCGCACTTGAAGCTCGTGGGCGTCCCGGTCGCCGTTGGCGTGGCGCTCGCAGCTGCTGTCGATGTCGACGTCGGCACAGTTGTGTTCGTCGACGTCGCTACAGGAGTATTGGTGGACGTCGGCGGCGGCGTGTTCGTGGAAGACGGAACCGGCGTCTTGGTGGCCGTCGGTTGTGCTGTGTTCGTCGCGACCGGCGTATTCGTCGACGTCGGGACGGCGGTGTTAGTGGCCGTCGGCTGAGGGGTGTTGGTGTTCGCCGGCGGCGGCGTGTTGGTCGATGTGGGCTGCGGTGTGTTGGTCGCGGTGCGCGTATTCGTTGACGTCGGGACGGCGGTGTTAGTCGCCGTGGGCTGAGGCGTATTCGTGGCCGCCGGCGGCGGCGTGTTCGTCGAGGTCGGAATCGGCGTGTTGGTGGACGTCGGCGTGTTCGTGGACGTCGGGACGGCGGTGTTGGTCGCGGTGGGCTGAGGCGTGCTGGTGTTCGCCGGCGGCGGCGTATTGGTGGATGTCGGCTGCGGCGTGTTGGTCGCGGTGCGTGTGTTCGTGGACGTCGGGACGGCGGTGTTCGTCGCCGTCGGCTGAGGCGTGTTGGTGGCCGGGACCGCAGTGTTCGTCGCTGTCGGTTGTGGCGTATTGGTCGATGCGGGCGGCGGCGTATTCGTTGCCGTTGGCAGCGAAGTGTTGGTCGATGTTGGCACCGGCGTGTTGGTGGACGTCGGGAGCGGCGTGTTGGTGGACGTGCGCGTGCTGGTCGAGGTCGGGACCGGGGTGTTGGTGGACGTCGGCAGCGGCGTGTTGGTGGATGTGGGCAGCGGGGTGTTGGTGGATGTGGGCAGCGGGGTGTTGGTTGACGTGCGCGTGCTGGTCGAGG
>CAZAPT010000027.1:0-46530 GCA_964487335.1 uncultured Dehalococcoidia bacterium | reverse complement strand
TCGCGACGATCGCGAGCCCTGCGGCGATCGTCACGCTGAGCGCCAGCGTCATCCGGGCTCGGCCACGTTCGCGTCGTAGCCGGGCGTTGCTTGCATTGCCTCTTCGTGTGTCCACCATGGTTCGCCCCATCCGTATGCAAAACAGGCTGGTGCGCCGAGCGCCCAGTCCTTCATGACCGACAACGGAAGGCGACGCGGGTTGTTACGCGGTGTGCTCTCCGCACACTTGACGTGCCCCTCGTCCTTCATCGCAGCGCGATGGCCTGTCGGCCGACCCCCGCGCACGACGACCGGTCTCTTGGGACTTTCGTCGCAAGTCCCAGTGCCTGCCTTCGGCATTCTTTCGCACAGACGTTCTGATAGAATGGAGACCTATGGCGAAGGGACCAAGAGAGCGTGTCAAGCCGCCGGCCTGGCTCAGCACCGCCGGTTCGACGAAGGCCGGGCGCGCCCGCAGGTCATCCACCCAGGCCGGGGCGAGCGGCTCCGGCACTCAGACTACGAAGCGAAACAGACCGCAGGGAGCCATGACCAGGGGCGCGCGCCCGACGACTAGACCCGGCGCAACACCCTCGAAGCATCGTCGGTCGCTCGCGCTCTCCGAGAACGCGCGCGTCGTGCTCGAGCGTCGCTATCTCGCGCGCGATGGGCGTGGCCGCGTGGTCGAGACGCCCGAGCAGCTCTTCCGGCGCGTCGCACACGATATCGCGCTGGGCGAAGCATCGTTCGTTGCGCCGGAGGCGGCGGACCGCGCGGTTGCTGCTGCCGAAGCGCGGTTCTACGACCTCATCTCGTCGTTGCGCTTCCTGCCCAACTCACCGACGCTCGGCAATGCCGGCCGGCCGCTGCAGCAACTCTCGGCGTGCTTCGTGCTCCCGGTCGAGGATTCGATCGCCGGCATTTTCGAAACACTGAAGGACACCGCGCTGATCCATCAGAGCGGCGGCGGCACCGGCTTCGCGTTCAGCAGGCTGCGTCCTGCGGGAGACCGCGTATCGACTACAGGCGGCACCGCGAGCGGTCCGGTCTCGTTCATGCGCGTGTACGACGCGGCGACCGAGTCGATCAAGCAGGGTGGCACGCGGCGCGGCGCCAACATGGCGGTCCTCAATGTCGAGCATCCGGACATCGAGGCGTTCATCAGCGTCAAGTCGGACATGACGACTCTGCAGAATTTCAACATCAGCGTCGCCGTGACCGAGCGCTTCATGCGCGCCGTCCAGCGCAACGAGCAATACGAGTTGGTGAATCCACGCACCGGCAAAGCCGCCGGTAAGCTCAATGCGCGAACGGTATTCCATCAGATCGTCGAGAACGCGTGGCAGAACGGCGACCCGGGGCTCGTCTTCCTCGACCGCATCAACCGCGACAATCCCACCCCGCAGCTCGGCAGCATCGAAGCCACGAACCCTTGCGGCGAGCAGCCGCTGCTGCCGTACGAATCCTGCAACCTTGGCTCGCTGAACCTCGCGCGCTTCGTGATCGAACATGCGGCGCCAACGAGGACGAACGGTCGAACCAACGGACGTGGCGCCGCTCACCGTGTCGGCGCATCGATCGACTGGGACGCGCTCGGGCATGCGATCGACGCAGCGGTGCGCTTCCTCGACGACGTGATCGAGCGCAACCAGTATCCGATCCCGCAGATCGACGAGATGACTAAGCGCACGCGAAAAATCGGGCTCGGCGTGATGGGATGGGCGGACCTCCTATTTCGTCTGCGAATCCCCTATGACTCGGATGACGCGACCGCGCTCGGCGAACGGGTGATGTCCTTTGTGCAGGAGCACGCCGATGGCGCATCGGTGGCGCTTGCCGAAGAGCGCGGCGTGTTCCCCGCGTGGCACGGCTCGAAGTACGACGCCTCGAACGGCCGACGCTCGGGCCCGCGCTATCGCAACTCGACGCGCACCACGGTCGCGCCGACCGGGACGCTTAGCATCATCGCCGACTGCTCGGGAGGCATCGAGCCCGCGTTTGCGCTCGCGTTCATGCGGCAGCACTACCTCGACCGTGCGAACCCATCGAAGGCCACGCAGCTCCCGGAGGTGAACAGCACCTTCCGCGCGATGGCACAGCGCGAAGGCTTCTACAGCAAGGGCCTCGCCGAGCATCTCGCGAGCGGCGGTTCGCTGCGCGATCGCCACGACGTGCCGGATTGGGCGAAGCGCATGTTCGTGACGTCCCACGACATCTCGCCGGAGTGCCACGTGAAGATGCAGGCCGCCTTCCAGCGCCACACCGACAATGCGGTCAGCAAGACCATCAACTTCCCACACGAGGCGACCGCCGAGGACGTCGAACGGGCGTACATGCTGGCGTATCGCGAGGGCTGCAAGGGCATAACGGTCTACCGCGACGGATCGCGCGAGCAGCAGGTCCTGTCTCACGCGACGGCCAAGGGCCCGGAGCAGGCCGAAGCGGCGGCAGCGGAGCTTGCGCTCGGTTTCGCGGAAGTCATGGCCTCCGCTCATCCCGAGGCGCAGGGCTCGACCGCCCCGCGGCCGGAAGGTGCGCCTTACCGCCGCCACCTGCCCGACGAGCGGCAATCGGTCACGCACAAGTTCCGCGTCGGCGAGCAGGAGGGCTACGTGACGGTCGGCCTGTACGAGGAGGGCCAGCCGGGCGAGATCTTCGTGAACATCTCGAAGGAGGGCTCGACGATCCGGGGGCTGATGGACTCCGTCGCGGTGCTGACGTCAGTCGCCCTTCAGTACGGCGTCCCGCTGCGCAACCTCGTCGAGAAGTTCCGCGGTGTGCACTTCGAACCGGCCGGCATGACGTCGAACGCCGCTATTCCCGTCGCGACCTCGATCGTGGACTACATCTTCCGCTGGTTCGAGCTCCGTTTCTTGGCGGGACGCGTGAGCACGGAGGCGTCTGACTCCAAGCGGCCGTCGCGGAGGACCAGTCCTTCACGCGCGAGCACAGCGAAGACACCGACGCGGAAATCCGCAGTGAAGAGGAGCGGCGCGAAGAAACCGAGGACCTCCGCCGCGCGTCCGATAGCACGCTCGAAGGCGACGAGACCGACGAGAACGGCGACGCGCGTTCCCGCTGGGACGACGGCATCGAAGGATCTCGCGAACGCCACCAGCACTGGAATCGGATGTCCGGAGTGCGGGTCGATCCTCGTCTACACCGAAGGCTGCCTGGTCTGTCCGAATTGCGGCTACACGCGCTGCTGATGGCTCTCCGCGCCGCGCGGCGTCTCGCCTCGGCGTAGGCCGTGCGTGCGCTTCTTTTCCGGTACAGCCTCCCCCGCCTCGCCGCGACGCGTGTCGCGGGCGCGATCTCGCCACGCGGCTACTTCGGGCCGTGGTCGTCGTTTCGCCTGGAGGACGTCCCCAAACCGGCGCCGATCGCCGACGATTGGGCGATCGTCCGCACGACGTTCGCCGGGATCTGCGGCAGTGACGCGAAGCAGGCGTTCCTGCGAGGCAACCGCGACAATCCACTGACCGCGCTGGTGTCGTTTCCGCACGTCCTCGGCCATGAAGCAGTCGGCGTGGTCGATCGCGTCGGGTCCGGCGCATCGAACGTCGCGCCCGGCCAGCGCGTGGTGCTCAATCCGTGGTTGTCGTGCGGTCCGCGCGGCTTCTCGGAGCCGTGCGCCCGCTGCGCCGCCGGCGATCACCAGCTCTGCGAGCGCTTCACCGAGGGCGCGCTGCCGCCTGCGATCCACATCGGCAACTGTGCCGCGGCGAACGGCGTCTTCGCGCCGTACTTCGCCGCGCACGAGTCGCAGCTCATCCCCGTGCCGGCCGAAATCACCGAGGACCAGGCGGTGCTCGCCGATCCGTGCTCGGTACAGCTCCACGCTGTTCTGCGCCATCCGCCCCGGGACGATTCGCCCGCACTGGTGTACGGTTGCGGCACGCTGGGGCTGATGACTGTCGCGCTGCTGCGACAGCTGCATCCCGAGACGACCGTGTGGGCGGTGGCGCGACATTCGCACCAGGCGCAGCTCTCGCGTGATCTCGGCGCGCACGAGATACTGCCGTCGGAGCCAAACGCCCTCATCGAGACCGTCGCCGGTCTTGTCGGCACCAACTCGCTGCAACCGTGGAAGGGGCCGCCGTGGCTCAAGCGGGGACCCGGCGTGATCTACGACACCGTCGGATCGCCGTCATCAGTCGAGGTGAGCATGCGCGTGGCCGATCCGCGCGCGACCGTGGTCGTGAGCGGCGTCGAGGCGCCGCGGCGCTTCGAATGGACGCCGTACTACTTCAAGGAGCTGTCGATCGCCGGCTCAAACGCGTTTGCCCTCGAAGAGTTCGAGGGGCGTCGCATGCACGCGATGCAGATCTACTTCGAGCTCGTACGACGCGGCCTCGACCTCTCGCCGCTCATCACGCATCGCTTCGCGCTCGAGGAGTACCGGTCCGCGTTCCTGGCGATGCACGACAAGCGCCGGAGCGGCGCCGTCAAGTGCGTGTTCGCGTTCGGCTGATGGTGGTCGCTAGTTCGCGCAGCCGCAGCCCCCGCCGCCGCATCCACACCCGCCGCCGGACATCGGCATCGGCTCGCCGAAGATCGCGCCGCCCTTCGCGACGGGCGCGAACACCGAGATCGTCCGCGTTCCGCCGCGATGTCCCTGCGGGCAGACGCCGGGCTCATCGCTGCGGCTCATCGGACGGAGCAGCTCGTACTTCGAGCTGCACTTCGCGCAGTAGTACTCGTACAACGGCATCAGTACGCCTCGCACCCTGTTTCACGCATGTTAGCTGTCCTCGCGCTGGCTGCGCAGGAAGTTCTCCAGGTCAGCGATGATCGTGCCCGCGGGCGGGAACTCCTGCGGCTGCTCGTCGTAGCGCTTCTCGAGCATCTCGATGCGCTCCTGCAGCTCAGGGTTCTCCGGCACCGCCGCGGACACCTGCTTCACGAACTCATCGACGACGGAGCGCATCTCCGTGAGGTTGAGCTGCAGCCCGAGTGCGTCGTCCAGCGCCTCGAGCAGGCCGAGCGCCGTCTTCGGGTTCGGCGTGCCACCCAGGTAGTATGGCGTCCCCGCCCACACGCTGGCTGCCGGCATGTTTTCGCGCCGGGACATGTCGTGCAGCACGCCGACGATGCCCGTCGGGCCCTCGTAGGTCGAGCGCGTGATGCTTCGCGAGGCGAACTTCGCCTGCACGTCGGGATCCGTTGAGAAGCCGGTGAGTGGCACCGGCCGCGTGTGCACCGCGTCCGTGAGTAGCGCGCCGGCCGTGACGATGCGCCGCGCGCCGAGCGTTTTCGCGAGGTCGATGATTTCCGTGGTGAAGCTGTGCCAGCGCAGGTTCGGCTCGATGCCCGCCAGCAGCACGACGTCCGGCACCGGCGATTGATTCTTGCGCCAGTGGAACTGAGTCGAGGGCCAGGTCAGCTCGCGGCTGGTGCCATCGACGATGCGGATGGTCGGCCGCGTCTCGGTGAAGACGAAGTAGTCGTCCGCGTTCATCCGCGCGAACGCCTTCGCGTGCCAGGTGTCGATGAGATATCGCACCGCCGTCGTCGCGCCCTGGCCGGCGTCGTTCCAGCCCTGGAACGCCGCGATCAGCGTCGGCGCTTCGAGGTCGGAAAGGCGGTCGATCTCCATAGGATCAGCGTAGAACGATGATCAGGCAATGTCTATCAGAGAGGTGGAACAGACCCGGGCGTCGGCCGCGGCGCCTTCGGAACGCGGAGCGTGTGAACGAGTGCGGCTACTCGCCGACGGCGAACTTGCCCGGCGTGTAGCCGCCGACCGAGCGTGGCTGCTTCGCGCGGCGCGGGCGGGCCGCCCGGAACTGGAGCGGCTTGGCTGCGTTGCCCTTCATCCACTCAGGCAGGTACTTCTGGTAGCGGTCCGGCTGCTGTCCCGGTGTGGCCGGGCGTACACCGTCCTTGGCCGGCTGGCGCCGCTTACCTCGACGTGATCGTGACATTGCACCTCATGTGGAGCGACCTCGCGCGAGGCGGATCGCTTGACTTTAATATCGGTCAGTGCGGCGTGCGCAAGAGAGGGGAGAATCTTGCGGATCGGCGGGGTTGCCTGCCCCCGCCCTCTACTGTAAGAGCATTTGTAGCTTACAGTAAACCCCCTCCGCGGGGCAAAATCGTGGAGTTGACTTAACATCCCCGAAACTGCTTCGGGTCACGGTGCCAGCTCCTCCCGTACCCACTCCCCCATCCGCTCGCCGATCATAATCGTCGGGATGTTGGTGTTCGCACTCGGCACCCGGGGCATGATCGAGGCATCGGCGATACGCAGGCCGCGGACGCCGTGCACGAGGCCGCGCTCGTCCACCACGGCCGTCGGATCGTCCGCGGGGCCCATCCGCGCCGTGCACGAGGGATGCGCGCCCGTCGCGCAGTGAGCGCGGATCCATCGCTCCAGATCGTCGGGCTTCGCCATCTCTTCGCGCGTCGGACGCCGCACGCCGTCGTGCACCGCGCGCACGGCCTTCGTCTCGATGAGATCCATCGCGCGGAAAAGGCCATCACGGATCTTCTCATAGTCGCGATCGTCCGCGAGGTAGCACATCTCAATGCGCGGACGCGCGTCGACGTCGGCGGTCTCGAACACCAACCGGCCGTAGGAGTAGGACTTGAAGACGCACGCTGCCAGTCCGAGCAGCAGCCGGCCGGCACCGGGAATGTGCATGAATGACAGCGGCTCGAGCTGCATGTCGTTGAAATCGCTGCTGCCTGTTGCCGTGTAGCGCAGGGTCGTCTGGATCACCGGCTGGTCCCAGTCGGCGATGCCTTCCTTCGGGATCATCGTCGGGCCGATCGCCGGATGGTCCTGCAGGTGATCGCCGACGCCCGACAACTCCTTCATTACCGTGATCTCCAGCCGGTCGAGCACATCGCGCGGGCCGACCCCTGATCGGATCAAGATCGGCGGCGTGTGGATCGCGCCCGCGGCCAGCACGACGTGCTTCGCATCGATCGTCTCCGTGTTGCCGTCAGTGCGCACTTCGACGCCGGTCGCTTCGCGGTCCTTGAACACGACGCGCACGACGTCCGTGTCGGGAAGGATGCGCAGGTTCGGCCGGTCGCGCGCCGGCCCCAAGTACGCGATCGCCGTGCTGATGCGCAGGCGACCGCGCTTGTTCATCGGGTGCGCTCCTGCGCCGGTCGATTCCGGATCGTTGTGGTCGGGGCAGTCCGGATATCCCAGGTCGCGGCACGCATCGAGGTACGCCGCTTGATATGCCACCAGCTCATCGCGCGGGTGTCGACGGATCGGGATCGGGCCGGTCTTGCCGTGGTACGCCCCGTCGAAATCGAGGTCCGTCTCCAGCTTGCAGAACGCCGGCAGGCACTTGTCCCACGCCCACGCCGGGTTGCCCAGGCTGGCCCACTCGTCGTAGTCCGAAGGCACGCCGCGCAGAGCGATCGCCGTGTTCACCGCCGAAGACCCTCCGGTCACGCGCCCGCGCGCGAAGGGGATGCCGCTGCGGCTCGTCGAGCTGGGCTGGTAGCCGAGCTGCCAGTCGTGGTCGAAGAATGACCCGTGGTTGACGTTCTGAAGGTCCTCAGGGAGCGCTTCCAGGTTCGGGTAGTCCGGCCCGGACTCGATGAGCAGGACGTTGATGCGCGGGTCCTCGCTGACGCGCGCGGCAACCACGCTCCCACCCGATCCGGCGCCGACGACGATGAGGTCGAACTTCTCGTTCACGGCTCGATTCCCCTGATGCGGCGGTGACGCTGCGGAGTATAGGAAAGCTTCGAAGTCAGGGCTAACGGAGCCATTCCGCTCTCAGGGCTTGACCGTTGCCGGCAAGATATGTAACCATACGGTTACGCAAAGAGAGCGTGGAGGAGAAGACGATGCCCACTCAGATCAGTCCGCTGTCGGTCCGGCGAGCCATCCTGATCCACGCGACGCCTGAGCGCGTCTGGCAGGAGTTCGAAAGCCTCGAGCGCATGCAGAAGTGGTTCGGCACCGGCCACTCGCTCGTCGCGTACGAGCCGAGGGTAGGCGGCTACGTCGAGACGGACGCGGCCGGCGACCACAACGGCACGGAGGAGTTGCGGTTCGCCGGGAAGGTGACCGTGTACGATCCGCCGCGCGAGCTGACATTCGAGCAGGACTGGCTGGGGAAGGGTTGGGGCGCTCCCGCTCTCGTCACCATCCGCCTCACGTCACACGAAGACGGCACGCTGGTCGAATTGTTCCACCACGGCTTCGAGCGGCTCGGCGGCGATCCTGCCGAGCTTCAGCGCGGCTTCGAAGGAGGCTGGACCCTGCGTCAGCTCGAGGCGTTGCGCCAGATTGTCGAAGCGTAGAGATCCGTTCGCAGCCCTCGGCGATCCGACGCGGCGCGCGATCCTCGACCTGCTGCGGACGCGCGAGTCGTGCACGGCCGGCGAGATCGGCGCTCGCTTCCGGTCGATCTCGCGCCCGGCGGTGTCGAAGCACCTGCGCGTGCTGCGCGAGAGCGGCCTGGTGAGCGCGCGAGCCGAGGGCCGCGAGTGGAACTACTCGCTTGACGCGGACGCGCTCGGCAAGCTCTACGTGCAGTGGCTGAGCAAGTTCGCGCCGCTGTGGGAGCAGAGCCTGGAGCGTCTCAAGCGCCAGGCGGAGGAAGACGAGTGAGGAGACGACCATGATGGTTTCCCGGTCGTCCTACGAGCGTCGCGCGAATCCGGGGCCGAACTCTGCCCGGGTCATGGCCGGCGAAACTCAATCACCGCTCGACCTAGGGCCTTGACGTCGTCTTCGCTGATCTTGTGCCCGGCGGGAATGTCGAGGCTAAGGAGGCGCGGTGAAACGCCGCCGTCGAGCAACACATTGAACGTGCGCGCGACCCGGGCTGGATCGCGGACGAGCATCCCCTTCCTCTGCTCGACGCGCCCCGACCGGTGGATCGTGGCGGGAAGGCCCACCGCGAAATTCTCCTTCCACGCCGCCGGAGTGTTCACGACGATGAGGTCACCGGCATCGTAGAACCCGACCGGAATACGGTATCGGCGGCCGCTTCGGCGTCCGGAGAACTCGAGCAAGCCGAACGGTTTCACGAAGCGCGCAAACGGAGTGCGAAGGATGCCCCGCAGGATGGGGTTCATCACCGCCTGAAGACGGGCGCTCGGTCGGGCGTCGCGAACAGCCCTACTCACAATGCACCAACCATCGGCTGGTTCATCGCGGAGTCGAGTCCTCGTGTGCGGGATCGCCGCTGGTTGGCGGCGTTGAATGCGGCGAGCAATATGCTCTGACTTGGCGGAATCACGCGTGGCGTGCGACGAGCGCGGGACTCAGCAGGAACCCCACGAGCAGCACGACACGAGTAAGCAGCATCACTGCCCCGCCGTTCGGATCGATGAGCAGCGACGTCGCGGACAGCAGCACGACCGCACTTCCGATGAGGATGCTGAAGCGCGCGCTCCGCGTCGTCGCCCGAAGATAAACCACCATCATCAGCGCCATGCAGAGGAATACCGCGCCGAGCGTCGCCGACGGCGCGTCGATCTGCGCGCCCGTACCCAGCAGTCCGCCGGCGCGATGTACGGCGATGACCCACACGAGCACAGCCGGCATCGGCGACAGCAGCACCGACGCATCGAGCCAATCCCGGCGCGCTGCTATGAGCATCGCCGCGACGAGCACGATGAGCCCGAGCGGGAAATAGATCGATGCCCCGGCCACGCCCGCGATGGGCAGCGCGCCGCGCATGGATATCGAGAGGTCGGGCGCGGAGCGCACGAGCACCGCGAACGCGATATATCCGGCGACGATCGGGAACGTCAGCGCCACGCCCGCCCATGGATAAAACCAGGCTGGCCGTCCGAGCCACAGGCCGTACAGCGTCACGCCGACGACCGTGAACGCGAAGGCCGCCGCGACCACCGGCCACGTCCAGAGCTGCAGCCCGACGACCAGCGCGACCAGCGCGAACGCCGCACCGCCGATCGCCGCTTCGCTGTACGACGTGATGAGCTGCGACTGCCGAAGCAGGTGCGCGAACGTCTTCGGCCGCCCGAAGCCTTCGATGGCTTTTCGCCGCGCGCGCTCTTCCGGCATCCCGCAGCGCACGAGCGCGCTGACGCGGTCCTCTACGTGCGTCGTGAGCTCGCGCATGACGTCGGACTCGACGCCCGCATCGAGGTGCAGGTGGGCGCGCAGTTGGGCAAAGTAACGGGACGCGTCAGAGGACATCCGTACCCTCCGCGGAGTCAGCTTCCTTGCGTCGTGACCAGGTCCATCGCGGCGGCGAACCCGCTCCACGTCGAGCGGCATTCCTCCAGCCGCTGCTCGCCCTTCTTGGTGAGCGTGTAGAACTTGCGCTCCTGACCGCCGCTCAGCTTCGACCAGCGCCCGCGAACGAGGCCTTCGCGCGCGAGCCGATACAGCGCCGGGTAGAGCGTGCCTTCGCTCACGCGGAAGAAGCCTGAGGAACTCTGTTCGAGCTCCTCCATGATCTGGTGTCCGTACATCGGCTCGCGTTCGAGCAGCGAGAGAATAAGGACGTCCGTGTTCCCCTTCAGCAACTGGGTGAGGTAGGCGCCCATGGTCGATCTCCGTTCGCTACGGGCAGTTTCGGCCACGGAGTATCGGTTGGCAAGCGGGCCATTGACTTCGGCGCGATCGAAGTAGCATCATGCGGTACTGCAAGGAGCTATGCAGTGCAAAGTACCGCTGCGGCGCCCCGCTCCGCCTCTGCGCTCTTCGCAGGCGCCGGTACGCTCCGCGAACACACAGCCGTCCGCATGCGAGATGCGCTCGCCCCACGCGAGGGCGGCGTGTACGACCTCGTCGCCTATCACCTCGGCTGGCGCGACGAGCACGGCCTACCACTTCCCGACGCTTCGCCCGGCAAGATGCTCCGGCCGCTCCTCTGCCTCACCGTCGCGAGCGGCTTCGGGGGCGCGGACGATGCGCTCGGCGCGGCGGCGAGCCTCGAGCTGCTGCACGCGTTCTCGCTCGTCCATGACGACATCGAAGACGGCGACGAGCGGCGGCACCATCGGCCGACGCTGTGGACGCTGCGCGGCGTGCCACTGGCGATCAACGCCGGCGACAGCCTCTTCGCGCTCGCCCAGCGCGCACTCATCGAAGCGACCGAAGGACTCGCCCCGGACCGCGCAATGGTGGCGCTGCGCATCTTCAACGACGCCTGCCTCGCGATGATCGAAGGTCAGCACCAGGACATCGAGTTCGAAGCGCGACCTTCGGTCACGCGTGCGGAATACCTGGAGATGACCGCAGGGAAGACGGGCGCGCTCATCGGCGCGTCGCTCGCGCTGGGCGCGCTGTTCGCAGGCGCACCGCTCGACGACGTCGAGGCGCTCCGGCAGTGCGGAGTAGATCTCGGCATCGCGTTCCAGGCGGTCGACGACGCGCTGTCCGTTTGGGGCGACCCGGCGCGCACCGGGAAATCCGTCGGGAACGACGAGGGCCGCGGGAAGAAGTCGCTGCCAGTGATCATCGAAACGGAGCGCGCCGCCGGCCGGTGCGTCGGCCTCCGCGATTCCGATGTGCGCGACGTGACGCTCGAGCTCGCGGACGACTACGCCCGCAGTGCGATGACTGCCCTGCGTTCGACGAACATCGGCGCGGAAGCGCGCCACCAGCTCGGAACCATCGTCACATTCATCCTCGCGCGGGAGAGCTAGCGATGGCGATCAAGGTAAAAACGGCAACGGCGCTGGGATTCTGCTTCGGCGTGCGCCGCGCCATTGAGATGGTCGAGGACGCGGCGGTCGAGAAGGGACACATCGACAGCCTTGGCTCGATCGTGCACAACCCCGTCGTCGCTGAGCGTCTCGACTCGCGCGGTGTGAGCATCGTGAAGGGATTCGACGGTGTCGAATCGAAGGCTGTTGCGATTACCGCGCATGGTGCGGGCCCGGAGGTCTACCGGAAGGCGAGCAGCGTCGGCCTCGAGATGGTGGACACGACGTGCCCGATCGTCGCGAGGGCGCAGCGCGCGGCGCGCAAACTCGTAAACAGTGGCTTCAAGGTGATCATCTACGGCGACGAGAACCACCCCGAAGTGCGCGGCGTGCTCGCGTGGACGCGAGGACGGGGCGTCGTGCTTGCGTCGGCGGACGACGACGTCGAGATCCCGCGGCGAAAGGTCGCGCTGCTTTCGCAGACCACGAAGAGCCAGCAGTCGTTCACGGACTTCGTCGCGAAGTTCCTGGCGAAGCACATCGACCGCATCAACGAGGTCCGCATCATCAAGACCACCTGCCCGGAGACAGAGGACCGCTACGAGGCGGCGCGCGAGCTGGCGCGCGAGGTGGAGATGATGATCGTGATCGGCGGCCGGAACAGCGCGAACACCGCGAAGCTCGCCGGCACATGCCGCACCGCCGGGATCGAGACGTATCAGATCGAGCGCGAGGACGAGATCGTGGCGGACTGGCTGCAGGGCAGGAGCGTCGTCGGCGTGACGGCGGGGGCTTCCACGCCGGACGAGTCGGTCGCTGCAGTCGTAAAGCGGATCAAGGAGATCGATCCGTCGCGGACGAAGAGGAAGGAGCAGGCGCGTGTGCGTTGAGCAGGCAGTGGCGCCCGCCCGGAACGGGCACAGCACGGAAGCTATCCCGTCGAACGGAAACGGGGCGCACGCCTCGCCGGCGCGCGGGCACGCGCTCGAGCGGCTCGTCTACAACACGGCGCGCTCGCCGGAGTTTATCGACATAACGGATGACGTCCGGGAGATCTTGCTTCGCTCCGGCCTGGCGCACGGCTTCGCAGTTGTCTTCTCGCGCCACACGACCGCCGCGATCCGCATCAACGAAGCCGAGCCGCTGCTGCTGCAGGACATCGAAGAGATGCTCACGCGCATCGCGCCGGCCGACGTCTATTACCGGCACAACGACCTGAGCATCCGCACCGTGAACCTCACCGAGGACGAAGACCTGAACGGCCACTCGCACTGCCAGCACCTGCTGATGGGGGCGAGCGAGGCGATCCCCTTCGCGGATGGCGAGTTGCTGCTGGGCGTATGGCAGCGCGTATTCCTGGTGGAGCTGGACTGCCCGCGCACCCGCGAAGTGATCGTGCAGATCATCGGACATTGATCGCCGATGACGACTGAGACCAGCGCCCGACGTCCCGCCATCGCGGATCACCCGCTCGACGAGCGGGATCTCGACGCGTGCATCGACAGCGCGGTCGCGCACATGTTTTCGATCCAGCATCCGGACGGCTACTGGTGGGCGGAGCTGGAAGCGAACGTAACCATGGCTGCCGAGCGTCTGATGCTCGAGCGGTTCCTCGGCATCGAAGACACGCGCCGCACGCAGAAGATCGCGCGATACATCCTCGACCATCAGCTCTCGGACGGATCGTGGGCGATCTACTACGGCGGCCCCGGCGATCCGAGCGTGACGGTCGAGGCGTACTTTGCGCTGAAGCTGGCGGGCATCGATCCGCAACGGCCCCAGATGATCGCCGCGCGCGAGTTCATCCGCGCGAACAGCGGCATCGGCGGCACGCGCGCCGACGGGCGCCCTTCGGTGCGCATCTTCACGAAGTTGTGGTTGGCGCTCTTCGGGCAGTTCGACTGGGACGCGCTGCCGGCGATGCCGCCGGAGGCGATCATGCTGCCGGACCGGTTCGCCTTCAATATCTATGAGTTCGCGTCGTGGGCTCGCGCGACGATCGTCGCGATCCTCGTCGTGTGGGCGCACAGGCCCGTTGTGGCGATCGATCCGTCGCTGGCGGTGGACGAGCTGTATCTGCGGCCGGAGGACCGCGTGAGGATCAAGTTCCCGCGCGACCAGCGCGCGCTGAGCTGGCGCAACGGGTTTCTCGCGATCGACTTGGTGCTGCGCGCGCACGAGCGGCTGCCATGGAAGCCGCTGCGGAAGCGGGCGCTGCGCGCGTGCGAGCGATGGATCGTCGAGCACCAGGAGGCGGACGGTTCGTGGGGCGGCATCCAGCCGCCGTGGGTGTACTCGCTGATCGCGCTGAAGTGCCAGGGGTACGGCAACGAGCATCCGGTCATGGCGGCGGGCATCCGCGGGCTGATGGAGAGCTTCGCGCTCGAGACGGACGACACCTACACGATGCAGCCGTGCCTGTCGCCGGTGTGGGACACCGCGCTGGCGATCACCGGGATGCGCGAAGCGGGCGTCGCGGCCGACGATCCGCGCCTGCTGCGCGCCGGGCGATGGATGCTCGACCGCGAGATCCGCGTGCCCGGCGACTGGTGCGTGAAGGTGAAGGGCGTCGAGCCCGGCGGATGGCCGTTCGAGTTCGCGAACGACAAGTATCCGGACACGGACGACACGGCGGAGGTGCTGATCGCGCTGCGGCTGCTGGCGCTCGACGGCGAGCGCGCGGATTCGACGCGGCGCGCGAGCGCCTGGCTCCGCGCGATGCAGTCCGCGAACGGCGGCTGGGGCGCCTTCGACCGGGACAACACCAAGCAGTTCGTAACCCAGATCCCCTTCGCGGACTTCGGCGCGACGCTCGATCCGCCGAGCGAAGACGTGACCGCGCACATCCTCGAGTGGTTCGCGCTCGCCGGCGTGCCGGCTTCGGACGAGATGATGCGCCGTGCCAGCGACTACCTGTGGCACACGCAGGAGCGCGACGGCACGTGGTTCGGGCGCTGGGGCGTGAACTATGTCTACGGCCTCGGCGCGGCGCTACCGGCGCTGGTCGCCGTGGGCGCCGAGCGGCAGGAGCCGAGGATCCGTCGCGCGGTACGATGGCTCGTCGAGCATCAGAACGTCGACGGCGGGTGGGGCGAGACCTGCGCGTCGTACGACGACCCGTCGCTGCGCGGCACCGGCGCGAGCACCGCATCCCAGACGGCGTGGGCGCTGCTAGCGCTTCTGGCCGGGGACGAAGCCGAGAGCGACAGCGTCCGGCGCGGCGTCGCGTACCTCGTCGAGACGCAGCAGCCGGACGGTCAGTGGGACGAGCCGCAGTTCACCGGCACCGGCTTCCCGCGAGACTTCATGCTGAAATACCACCTCTACCGCAACTACTGGCCGCTCTGGGCGCTCGGCCGGTACCGCCGCATCACGCGCGACGCACCGGTGCACACGCCGGGATCGGACCCGCACGCATGACGGCGACAGCGACGATTACGGACAGTGCCGGGCCTCGCATTAGCGAGCGCGATGCGTTCGAGTGGTGCCGGCAGTACGCTCGCCGGCACGACGAGAACTTCACCGTCGTTTCGTGGTTCCTGCCGAAGCCGTTGCGCCCGCACTTCTTCTCGCTCTACGCGTTCTGCCGCTGGACGGATGATCTCGGCGACGAGGCCGAGGGAGACCGTCTCGCGCTGCTCGACGCGTGGGAGCGCGACCTGCGCGACTGCTTCGACGGCCGGCGCGAGCAACCGCTGTTCGTGGCGCTCGGCTGTACGGTCGAGCAGTTCGACATCCCGATCGACCCTTTCCTGCGCCTGATCGAAGCCAATCGCATGGACCAGCGCGTCACGCGCTTCGAGACGTACGGCGACCTGATGCACTACTGCGAGCACTCCGCGACGCCCGTCGGGCGGATGGTGCTCTACGTGTTGGGATATCGCGACGAGCGGCGACAGGCGCTGTCGGACGCCACGTGCATCGGGCTCCAGCTTGCGAACTTCTGGCAGGACGTCTCCGTCGATCTGGCGAAGGGCCGCATCTACATCCCGCTCGAAGATCTGCGCACGTTCGGCTACACCGAGGAGCAGCTTCGCGAGGGCGTCGCGGACGACGCGTTTCGAGCGCTCATGCGCTTCGAGGTGAACCGCGCGCGCCAACTCTTCGCGCAGGGACGCGAACTGGAGTCGCTGGTCGATCGCCGCGCTCGCACGGACGTGCGGTTGTTCCGTCTCGGCGGCGAGGCGGTTCTCGATGCCATCGAGCTGGCGGGCTACGACGTCTTGTCGCGCAGGCCCCGCGTGTCTAAAGCGAGGAAACTGTGGATGGCGCTGTCGAACGGGCTGCGTATGAAAGTTGGGGTGTAGGTATGACTGCGATCGCAACTCCGGTCGAGACATCGGCGCCTCCGTCGCTCGAGGACGCGTACGCGTGGTGCAAGGAGTACACCAAGGAGCGCGCGAAGAACTTCTACTACGCGTTCGCGATCCTACCGGAGCCCAAGCGGAACGCCATCTATGCCGCGTACGCGTTCAGCGGCTACGTCGATGACATCGCCGACGAGCTGACCGACCGTGTGGAGCAGGAGCGGCAGCTCGCCGAGGCGCGAGAGCGGCTGCGTGCTTGCTACTCCGGAAGCGCCGACGGCCCGATGTTCACCGCGCTTGCCGGCGCAGTGCAGCAGTTCTCGATAGCGCAGGAGTTCTTCGAGGAGTTGGTGAACGGCGTCGAGATGGACTTCACCATCAACCGCTATGCGACGTGGGACGACCTCTACAAATACTGCTATCGCGTCGCCTCGATGGTCGGCCTGATCTGCACGTCGGTGTTCGGCACGAAGCCGCATCCGAAGGCGCGCGACTTCGCCGTCGATATGGGGATCGCGCTGCAGATCGTGAACATCATGCGCGACGTCGCCGAGGATGCCGGCCGCGGACGGGTCTACTTCCCGGCGGACGAGTTGGCTGCCCATGGACTCAGCGCCGCCGACATTCTGGCGAAGCGCTACGACGCCCAGTTCGCGGCGCTTATGCGCCAGCAGGGCGAGCGGGCACACCAGTATTTCCGCAGCGGGAAGCGCCTGCTGCCGCTGCTCGACCTGCGCTCGCGCATGTGCGTGAACGTGCTGCAGGGGGTGTACATGGAGATCCTGAAGCGCATCGAGGCGGCGAACTACGACGTGATGACGCAGCGGGTGAGCCTCTCGAGCCGCGAGAAGCTGACGGCGATCGGAAAGCTGTGGGCGCAGGCGGCGATGGTGAGGCCGGCGTGAGAGTCGCGGTGGTCGGGGCAGGGCTAGCGGGACTCGCCGCGGGCTGCGAGCTGGCCGATGGCGGTCACGAGGTCACGCTGTTCGAGAAGCGGCCGTGGGCGGGCGGGAAGACGTACTCGTTCGTGGACCGCGAGACCGGCGAGGCCGTCGACAACGGCCAGCACATCGCCATGCGCTGCACGACGGCATACGTCGCGTTCCTGGAGAAGCTCGGCGGGTCGCACCTTGTGAGATGGCAGAAGCGGCTGCGGGTGCCGGTGATCGACGCGTCCGGTCGTCGGTCGGTGCTCCGCGCCGATCCGGTGCCGCTTGGGCTGCATCTCGGGCCGTCGTTCGCGCTGTACCGGCATCTGTCGGTGGGCGACAAGATGCGGGTAGCGCGAGGGATCCTCGCGATTCAGCGTTCCCGCGAGCACGCCGAGGACGCTGATCTCGGCTTCGCCGAGTGGCTGCAGGCACGGGGCCAGAGCGAGAGCGCGATCGCCGGGTTCTGGGACCTGATCGTCGTGCCGGCGCTGAACTGCCGCTGCGACGACGTTAGCGCATCGCAGGCGATGTTCGTGTTCCGCGAGGGCTTCCTCAAATCGGCGGAGTCGGCGGCGATCGGCGTCCCCACGGTTGGCCTGTCGGCGCTGCACGTCGAGCCGGCGATGCGGTACATCGAAGCGCGCGGTGGCGAATTCCGGATGGGCCGAGGCGTCGTGCGGTTCGATGTCCGAGACAACGCGGTCGAAAACATCACGCTAGCAGACGGCGAGTCCGCGAGCTTCGATGCGTACGTCTCCGCCCTCCCGCCCCGCCAACTCCTCGACGCGCTCCCGGCCGAACTCGCGGACTGCGCGCCGTTCGCCGCATTACGCACGATCCGCATGTCGCCGATCGTGAACCTGCACCTATGGTTCGACGCGCCAATCGCCGACTTCGAGTTTGCGGCCTTCACCGGCTGCGACCTGCAGTGGGCGTTCCGTCCCTCTGCGCAGGCGAGCAGCGACGACCACGTCGTCCTGTCGCTGAGCGCCGCCGATCGCCTCATGCCGATGGACAAGCGGGAGCTGCTCGACCTGCTGCTCCCACAGCTACAGCGAGCGCTGCCGGCGACCAACCGGCGGAAGCTTCTCCGCTCGGCGCTGATCAAGGAGCCCGACGCCACGTTCGTGCCATCGCCGGGCCTGCGACGGCCGGGCGTCGAAACGCCGTTGCGGAACATGTTGCTCGCTGGCGCCTACACGGACACCGGCTGGCCTGCGACGATGGAGTCGGCAGTCCGCAGCGGCATCGAGGCGGCGCACGCAGTTCAGCGCAACGCATCGTCGATCACGCCGCGGCGCGAAGCCGTGGTCGCGTAGAGGAGGACGAAGATGAGCATCCCGGTCCGGCAAGCGATGGCCGTCAGCGCGTACCTGATGAAGCAGAAGCTGAAGGGGAACAAGCGCTACCCGCTCGTGCTCATGCTCGAGCCGCTGTATCGCTGCAACCTGGCATGCGCGGGCTGCGGCAAGATCCAGCATCCGGAGGACGTGCTCAACACCTACCTGTCGCCACAGCAGTGCTGGGACGCCGCCGAGGAGTGCGGCGCGCCCGTCGTGTCGATCGCCGGCGGCGAGCCGCTGGTGCACCCGCAGATCGACGAGATTGTCGCGGGTCTCGTGAACCGCAAGAAGTTCGTCTACCTGTGCACGAACGCCATCCTGCTCGACCGCTGGCTGCCGAAGCTCCGGCCCTCGACGTACCTGACGATCAGCGTGCATATGGACGGCATGCGCGAACTGCACGACGCGATGGTCGACCGGCAGGGGGTCTTCGACAAGGCGGTCGCAGCCATCCGCGAGGCGAAGCGCCGCGGCTTCCGCGTGAGCACCAACACGACGGTGTTCGCCGACAGCGCGCCCGAGCAGATCGGCGAGCTGTTCACCTTCCTCTCGGACGAGCTGAAGGTGGACGGGATGATGGTCTCGCCGGGGTACGATTACCCGAAGGCGCCGAACCAGAGCGTCTTCCTCAAGCGGCCGCAGATGATCGAGACCTTCAAGAAGATCCTTTTGCTGCCTGACGCCCGGCGATGGCGCTTCTTCCACACGCCGCTCTTCCTGGAATTCCTGCAGGGCAAGCGCGCGATGCAGTGCACGGCCTGGGGCAATCCCACGCGCAACGTCTTCGGGTGGCAGCGCCCGTGCTACTTGATGGCGGAAGGCAACGTGCCGACGTTCAAGCAGCTCATCGAAGAGACGGAGTGGGATCGTTACGGTTACGGACGCGACGCGCGCTGCACGAACTGCATGGCGCACTGCGGTTACGAGGCGACGGCGGTGAAGGCGACGATGCAGAGCCCGCTCGAGGGCATCCGCGCCGGCGCCGGCGCGCTGCTGGGACGAGGAGCATCGTGAAGACGCTGATCGTCGCGCCGATGACACGAGAGGCGCGCGCGATCCCGCGCGACGCCTTCGTGTGCGGCAGCGGACCGAATGCCCCTGAGCGAGCGTTCCGCGAAGCCGATCGCGCTGGCGCGGAGTGCGTGATCATCGCCGGCGTGTGCGGCGGGCTCGACCCGTCGCTGGCGCCGGGCGGAGTGATCCTGGGGCGGAAGCTTGTCGCCGACGACGGTACGGATCTCACGCCGCATCCGGAGTTGCTCGATGCCGCAAGGCGAGCGCTTCGGGCCGCCGATGTGCCCTTCGTGTCGTCCACACTGCTCACGATCGACCGGCCGATCCAATCGACGGAAGAACGCACGGCGGCGTGGAACAAATTCGGCGCGGCGGGCGTAGATATGGAGACGTACGGCATCGCAGAGGCGCTGGAGGCGCGTGGCGCGCGCTGGCTGGCGTTGCGGGCCGTGGTCGATCCGGCACGGGAGGTTCTCCCGTCCGCGCTTCTCGAGTGGCGGGCGGAAGAAGACGAACGGGAGATCCTCAGCCGACTCCTTCGGTCGCCCAGGTCGTGGCCGTCACTCGTGCGCCTCGCGTTCGAGATGCGCTCGGCGACCCGATCGCTACGCCGCGCCGTGCCGCCGGTCGCCAATGCCATGGCGTCGATCGCGGCAGCGGGCGATGCGCCGCAGGAGCCGCGAGCTGTGCAGTTCATCTCGGTGCAGTAATCGCCATCTGCCGCATCGCCCACAACCCGATAACCTGATCGTGTGCCCGACGACCGCTTCTACCCGCCGATGAACTTCGCGTCGCTCGACGAGGCCGAGTCGTCGTTCGAGCGCTCGCGTGCGGTGATCCTACCGGTTCCCTACGACTCGACGGTGACGGCGCGTGCCGGCGCCCGTGACGGGCCGCACGCGATCATCGAAGCGTCTGCTGATATGGAGCTGTACGACGTCGGGCTCGGCATCGAAGCGTACCGCCACGGCATCCACACGCTGCCGGAGCTGGCGCCCCACACCGGATCGCCCGAAGCGATGATCGACCGCATCGAGGAGGTGGCCGGCGAGCTGATCGACGCGCGGAAGTTCGTCGTCACGTTGGGCGGCGAGCACACCGTTGCGGTCGGCGCGATCCGCGCGCACGCGCAGCGCACACCCGAGCTCTCGGTGCTGGCGTTCGACGCGCACGCCGACCTTCGCGACGAATACCTCGATTCGAAGTACAACCACGCCTGCACGCTGCGCCGCGCGCTCGACGTCGCTCCCGTGACGCTCGTCGGCCTGCGCAGCGCCCCGGCGGAGGACGCCGCGCTGATCCGCGACGAAGCGCTCGCGTTCTATTCGCCGTCCGAGTTCCGCGCGCGAGGGATCGAGACCGTCGTCGAGCGCCTGATCAGCGACGATGTGTACATCACGATCGACCTCGACGCCTTCGACCCTTCGGAGATGTCCGCGGTGGGCACGCCGGAGCCGGGAGGCCTGCACTGGGACGAGGTGTCCCAGCTGCTCGCGGCGGTGTGCCGCTCGAAGCGCGTCGTCGGCTTCGACGTCACGGAGCTGTCGCCGTCGCTCGGTCCGCGTTCCTGCGCGCAGCTCGCGGCGAAGCTGACGTACCGGCTCATCGGTCTCGCCCTCGGGCCGACGGAGTAGGCCATGCCAAAGAAGCGACGCCAGCGCGCGCGATACCGCGACCCGGCCGCCGTGCGCAATACGCGGGCGTCTACCGGCACGCCGCAGCGCTCGCGCGAGGACGTTGTCCGCATGCCTTCCACGACCGCGCGGTTGACCGGGTTCGCGATCGCGCTTGTGACGGAGTTCCTCGGTGGGATCACGTTGTGGAACGGCGCGTCATCGGGCGGCACGAACGGCGTATTAGAAGTGATCGTCGGCGTCTTTCTCATCGCGCTGGGGATCGCCGTTGCGGCGCTGTGCATTGTGCCCGAACGAGTCCGCGATCTGTTCGTGCGATAGCATGACGCCGTGCCGGAGCTGTACTTCGAGGTCGACGGCCATGAGCCGTGCCCGATAGCCTTCGGCGGCCCGTCCGGTGTGCTGGTGTACTTCCTCTCGCTCGTGTTCTCGACGCGGTATGGCTCGCAGCACGACCTCTCGAAGCTCTCACTGCTTCTGCGCGCGGAGCAGAAGATCGACCTGGCGCCGCTCGCGAAGTTCTACGACCGTAACGCCGAGGACGTCGCCGACGAGAAGGAGCTGGAGCGCGCGTGGCAGGACGCTGTGCCGCTCGCGAAGACGCTGCGCGAGATCAACGAAGCGCTCGACTCCGGCGACAAGCGCTTCATCGAGATGACGGCGGAGACGCCGGACCTGCGCGTGCGCCTCGGCGACCTGCAGAGCATGGCCGAATGGGCGGCGGAGCGCGGCGATCGCGTGCGGATGACCTACGATCTGTGATCCCCCGCGCGGACGACGCAACGGCCCGCCTCCGTTCCTGGTACGACACACATCCGCTCGCGCTCGACGCGAGCCTTCTGGCGTTCGTCACCTTTGTCGGCGGGCTGCTGCGGCTCATCCGCCTTGGCGACATCCCGTACGGCGTGCATCCGGACGAGGCGCAGATCGGCACGGACGCCGTGCGGGTGCTCGACCACGGGTGGATCGGCGTGTATTCGCACGCGGCGCTTGGCGTCCCGACGCTGAACGCATATTTGACGGTCCCCGGCGTGTGGCTGCTCGGCCACACGGCCTTCTCACTGCGCCTGCCGCTCGCGCTCGTCGGACTCGCCGCCGTGCCGCTGATGTATCTCGTCGTCCGCGTCGCCTACACGCGGCTCGAGGCGTTCTTCGCATCGCTGCTGCTCGCCATCTCCTACTGGCACATCTTCTACAGCCGCGTCGCCCATTCGTCGATCTCGTACCCGACGATCCTGCTGGGCTCCGTGCTGTGCCTGATGCTCGGCATGAACACGAAACGGTGGCCCTGGTTCGCGGCTGCCGGCGTGCTGCTCGGCCTGGGCGTGTACGCCTACAACGTCGATGCCATTGCAATCGTCGCAGTCGTGGCGTTTTTCGCCGCCATGGCGCTTGTGCGATACCGCCGCGATCGCGCGGAGCTGCGATGGTGGGGGGAGTCGGCGGGGATCTGCTTTGGCACGGCGCTCATCGTCGCGCTCCCGTTCATCGTCTACATCAGCCACCCGGACGCCTACTACTGGACGCATATCGACGACTACCGCAACACGGGGGTGCTGCGGTCGCAGGACTATCGCGACGCGAGCGCCGGCGGGAAGGTGAAGCTCATCGCTGACCAACTGCGCGACTTCTTCGCGGCGTACGCCTGGAAGGGCCAGCCGGACATCATCGATGCGAACGGCCTGCGGCCGATGTTCGATCCGGTGACGCTGGTGCTCTTCGTCGCCGGCGTCGCCATCGCCGTCGCGCTGCGTCGCGAGCCGATGATGATCGCTTCGTTCTGCTTCGTGCTAATCCTGCCGCTTCCTGCGCTGCTCCAGCGCGGGTCGATGATGCGCGAGCCCCTCGGCGCCGCGCCGTTCGCCATGTTCTTCGCGGCCCTGCCGCTCGCGTGGGTGTGGAGGCGCGCCGTTGGCACAGATTCGCCAGTGAGCACGGCCACCGCAGCGCGCAGCGAGGCACGAGCTGAAGTGCCCCAGGAAGCGCCAGCTCTCGCGCTAGCCGGCGGTGACGGCGTTACGGTCGGCAATCGCAGCGGCAGCAGCGTCGCGACTGCTCCGCGCCCGTTCGAGCGCCTGACACCCGGCGTGCGCTTCGTCGCGGCGGCGACCGTCGTCATCCCGGTCGCCGTCATCGGCTGGCTCACGATCCACGACTATTTCTGGACGTGGCGCCACGACCCTCTCACCCGCTACGTCTACCACCAGGAAATGACGTCGGCGAGCACGTACATGAAGACGCTGCCGCCCGACGCCTATGTCTACTTCTACAGCGAGCGCCATCCGCTCTCGCTCGAGAACCGTCAGTGGCTCGCCCCCGACGTGCAGGGCGAAGACCGCTCGGCGGAGTTCAGCGACGCCGGCGGCTCCATCGACGATATCGACCGTTCGCGGCCATCTGTGTTCGTGCTGCTCGGCGACTACCTGCCGCTGCTCCCGCAGATCGAGCGCACATACCCTGGTGGCGTCGAGCGCATCGCCGCGCACGATGGGCTTGTCGACTTCGCTGCGTACGAGGTGCCACCGGCGTAACGGTCAGCACCATCTCCGCCGCTGCCACTCTCGTCCGCACAAACGACGCAAGGTACCCTAGCCACATGCTCAGCATTCAGTTCATCCGCGAGCACCCGGACGTCGTACGCAAGGCGCTCGCCGACCGCCACACCGACGCGCCGCTTGACGAGATCATCGCGCTCGACGAGAAGCGCCGCGAGCTGCTCGCCGAGACAGAGCGCCTGCGCGCCGAGCAGAACGCCGCCGGCAAGAGGATCGGCGCGGCGAAGGATCCGGCCGAGCGGCAGCGCATGATCGACGACATGAAGGGCGTGTCCGCGGGCATCGACGAGCTGGTGCCGTCACTACGAGAAGTCGAGGAGCGACTCGAGCAGTTGCTCCTCGAAGTCCCGAACATCCCCGACCCCTCCGCGCCCCACGGCGAGAGTGAGCACGACAACGTCGTGCGCTCGCAGTCCGGCGAGGAGACGCACGACGCGTGGCGCAAGCCGCATTGGGACCTCGGCGAGGCGCTTGGGATCATCGACTTCGACCGCGGGATCAAGCTCTCCGGCAGCCGCTTCTTCGTCCTGAAGGGCGCCGGCGCCCGGCTCCAGCGCGCGCTCATCGCCTTCATGCTCGACCTGCACACCGAAAAGCACGGCTACACCGAGGCGTATCTTCCGGCCATGGTGAAGGAAGAGACGATGTGGCACTCCGGTCAGCTGCCGAAGTTCCGCGAGCACCTCTATCACGACGCCGAGGAGGACTACTGGTTCGTCCCCACCGCCGAAGTGCCGCTGACGAACCTCCACGGCGACGAGATCCTCGATGCGGGCGTCGTGCCCCTCGACTACGTCGCCTACACGCCGTGCTTCCGGCGCGAGAAGATGAGCGCCGGCCGCGACGTGCGTGGCATCAAGCGCGTGCACCAGTTCGACAAGGTGGAGATGTACAAGTTCTGCGCGCCCGAGGAGTCAGGCGCCCAGCTCGACCGCATGCTCGAAGACGCGCTTGACGTCTGCCGCGCCCTGCGACTGTCGTACCGCATCGTCGAGCTGTGCACCGCCGACCTCGGCTTCAACGCGGCGAAGACCTATGACGTGGAGACGTGGGCGCCCGGCGCGGGCGAGTGGCTCGAGATCAGCTCCGTCAGCAACTGCACGGACTTCCAGGCGCGGCGCGCGAACATTCGCTTCCGCCGCGAGCCAGGCGCGCGTCCGGAGTTCGTGCACACCCTGAACGGCTCCGGCCTCGCGCTCCCGCGGACGATGATCGCGATCCTCGAGAACTACCAGCAGCCCGACGGCTCCGTAGAGGTGCCGGATGCGCTGCTGCCGTACATGGGCGGCGTCGCGCGCATCGATCCGCCGCCGCGCGGCGAGCGCTGAGGCTAACTAGCCCCTAAGTTCCGCGCGATCTCCATGATTTCGTCGGCAAGACGCTGTTGTTCTTCTTCCGGAGTAACGTACACCCACGAAGGTGAATAGTCGTGTGGGACGACGAGAACGCCTCTAGAGTACTCGTGGTACGTCGCTAGCGAGACGTACTCGCCGTCCAACTTGAGCCCACAAATGGTCCCGTTGTGCCCATCGGCGCTTGGTTTGCCCATCTCGACACCGACGTGTCGAGGCCACAACTCGATTCGATGCGGTGGTTCAGAGCGCGTCGACAAGACTACCGACTTGGCGCTCCGCTCGATGACGTCGCATTCGAAGTCCCAGTCGCGCGCGTCAGTTCGACCTCGAACGCGAGCTGGCAAGTGCTGGTCAGGCATCGAAGTTTGAGTCAGATCCCTACAGCTTTCCCGCCAGCTCGCTGCGCTTCTGCTCGTACTCGTCGTCGGTGAGGATGTGCTCGTCATGCAGCCGCGACAGCTCGCGCAGCTGCGAGGCAATGTCAGGCGCGCTACCGGCAGAAGTGGGCGGCGGCAGCGATGGCGCCGCCCCGGCACTCTGAAGCGAGAGCATGGCTGCCGGCAGGCCCTGCGGCGCGTAGACCACGACCTGGTTCAGAATCTTGTCGTGCAGCGCCTGCCGGTTCCCGTCGAAGAAGACCCAGATGCCGTCGATGAGCCAGCCAAACGGTACAAGTGAGACCACTATGATCTTGATAATGACCTCGCGCAGCCACATCTCCCCGGTAGTCGCCGCTCGCCCCGTCTCGAGGCTGACGACGTAGAGGTTCGTGAGGCTCTTCGCCGGAGTCTGCGCTTTCGGCGCCTGGAACGCGAACCAAATCAGCCAGCCGATGAAGAGCGTGAGTACCGCCAACACTCCTTCGAGGAGGTATGAGCCGAAGAAGCGGCGATTGTACGTCACCCGCTCGACCATGCCCGACTCGTCGCGGAGGAACAGCCCACAGTTCAGGCAGAACACACGCGGATCGTTTGCCGTACCACACCGGGGGCACGTCGGGCCGGCCGGCATTGCCTGGGTCGCCATGACCACCACCTCTCGCGTGTTGTGAGAGCCGTCTATCGACGCGGCGCCGCATACTACGCGCCGATGCGAGCGATGTCAAAGGCGACAGAACGTTGAACTGAAGAGACGGGATGAAGCGCTACTTCCGCCCGCCGACGCTGCCGCGCAGCCGCGGGTCGAGGATGTCGCGCAGCGTGTCGCCCAGCAGGTTGAACGCAAGCACAACGAGGCTGATCGCGAGGCCCGGGAAGATGATCAGCCACGGGTGTTTGTCGCCCTGCTCCAAGCGCAGCCCGCGGCTCAGGTCGCCGCCCCAACTCGGCGTCCCCGGCGTCACGCCCAGTCCGAGGAACGCGAGCGTAGACTCGGCGAGCACAGCGATAGCGAAGAAGCTGCTGACGCCGACGAGGATGAACGGCATGATGTTCGGTACGACGTGCCGCCATAGGATGCGGAACTCGCTGGCCCCCGTCGCTCGCGAGGCGGAGATGTACTCTTTGTGCTTCTCGACGATCGCCACCGCGCGCAGAATGCGCGAGCCGCTGAACAACGCGGAGATTGCGACCACGATCTCGACGGTGCGGAGCCCCGGTCCGAATGCGGCGATAAATGTGAGGAGCAGGAACAGGACCGGAAATGCCGTCCACGCTTCGGATGACCGCTGAATCAGGTAGTCAACCCAGCGGCCGAAGTATCCGGAGATGATCCCGAGCACCGTCCCTGGTACGAACCCCAGGACCAACACGATGACGCCGAATTTCAGGTCGATGCGCGCGCCGGCGAGCACGCGGCTGAACACGTCGAATCCAAATTGCGTGGTTCCGAACCAGTGCATCGAGCTTGGCGACTGGAACTGCTCGGTGACGCTGAGCGCCGACGGGTCGTACGGCGCCAGGTACGGACCGAAGATCCCGAGGAAAACGAAGAGGACTACGACGACCAGCGACAGCGTTCCGATCGGATTGTCCAGAGCGAGCCGCCCAAGCTTCGCATAGACCGGCTTGCTCTTCGGCAGCGCCGAATACTCGTCGGGATAGAGAGTGCCGGTGGTTTCAGCGATCGTGGCCATCAGCGGTACTTCACGCGCGGGTCAACCACCGGATACGAGAGGTCGACGGCAAGGTTCATCAGCACGACGACTGCGGCGGTGTACACGGCGAGGAACTGGATCACCGGCAGGTCACGGATCACGGTCGACATGAAGAACCACTTTCCGTTGCCTTCGATGCTGAGGATCTGCTCGGCGATCACCGATCCACTGAATACCGCGACGAATGCAGTCCCCACAGCGGTCAGGATCGGCGTTCCGGCGTTTCGGAGCGCGTGCGTCAGGATGACGGTGCGCTCCTGCAGCCCCTTAGACCTCGCGGTGCGCACATAGTCTCCACGCAGCACTTCCAGCATCGTCGTCCGAGTCAAGCGCATCAGCCCCGAGGCGCCACCGATTCCGATGACCAGGGCGGCGGGCGCGAAGAGTCGGAAATTCGTCCACGGATCTTCGAACGGCGAGACGTAGCCGCCCGTTGGCATCGAATAGTTCCAGAGGTACGAGGGGATGATGATCAACAACGTCAGCAGAAAGAACTCAGGGATCGATGTCCCCAGCACGGCGAAGACGCGCACCCCGTAGTCGACGAGGCTATTGCGATACATCGCCGAGAAGATGCCGAAGCTCACGCCCACGACGACACTGACCATGAGGCTGAGGAACACGATCTCGAAGCTCGGCCAGAACCGGCGCTCGAACTCCGATCGCACGCTCTTGCCGTTATAGAACGCCGTGCCGAAATCTCCGTGGAGGGCGTTCACTAACCACACGCCGTACTGGCTGTGTGAATGGAACTCGATGAAAGGCGGCTCCGGTACGCATTTCGGGACGAGGCTGACGAGCCGCTCGCACTCGCCCGGGACCGTCACCGGGAAGATCGGGTCGTGGAGATGCAGCTTGTCGCGGATCTGCTCTTTCTGCTCCGCAGTGGCATTCTCGCCCCCGATGACGTCGGCAATGTCTTCGGTCGGAAGCACGCGCAGCAGCACGAACGTCAATATCGAGACGCTGAAGAGAATGATCGGCAGGAACGATAACCTGCGCAGAGCATAGCGCCACATCAGCCGCTGATCCCTCTTGTCGCCGCGGGTGCGGTGCGGGCGCCCACGCTCCTACGCCTTATCGAGCCAGGTTGTGCGGTTGAACAGCCCGTACGAACCGCGGCCGCTGATGGTCCCCTTCACGTAGTTGTAGCGCGCGCCGAATCCGATCTCTGAGAAGAGGTTCAGCATCGGGGCGTACTTCTTCATGATGACCTTCTGGGCTGCCTTCACCTTGTCGATGCGCGCGTTCTCGTCGAGCTCCTGTGCCGCGGCCAGTACCGCCGCATCGACCTCCGGGTCGCCGTACTGCATGAAGTTCTTTCGGTCTCCTGAGCCGCTCAGGTAGAAGCGCAGAGGCAGGTCCGGATCTTCGTAGGGCAGGTGCAGGAACGCGGTCATCTGGAAGTTGCTTGTCCCCAGCGACTGGGTGAACCACTTGACCAGGTCTTCCGGTACGAGCTTCACCTTCACGCCTCCGCGGCCGAGCTGTGCCTGCAGGATCTGCGAGATCTGCTGGTCGCCGGCGCGTGACGAGTGCTTGAGCTCAAGCTCCTGGTTGTAGTCATAGCCGGCGGCGTCGAGCAGCTTCTTCGCATCGTCGATGCTGTGCCGGAAGTACTCCTTGAGGTCCGGGTCGTCGTCCGGAAGCACGTATTTTACGTGCGCGGGCGGGATCGGCCCGGCCTTGAGCCCGCTGCCCAGCGCGAGGAGCTGTATCGCTTCATCCCGGTCGATCAGCAGATTGATAGCCTGTCGGACGCGCTGGTCCTGGAATGGCGTGCCCAGCGGTGCCGCGGATTGCAGCATGAGCGTGTAGTAGTCGCGCGCGAGGTCGCTGCTGACGGTGATCTGGTCACCTAGCGCACTCTTCGTGGCGTCGGCGTCGTTCTTGTTGCTGAAGCCGAAGGCATCGATGTCGCCGGCCTTGAATGCGGCCAACCCGGCAACGTCGTCGGTGATCGACTTGTTGTTGATTCCGTCGAGGTACGGCTGACCGGCAATGGACTTCGTGCCAGCGAACTGTCGGAAGTTCTGGAACTTCGTGAGCTGGATGTTCGCGCCGTTGTCATGGCTCTTGAGGACCCACTGCCCTGAGCCGATTGCGTCCTTCGACAGCAGATCGCTGTTGTGCAGGATCTCCTCCGGCAGGATCGCGCTCATCCACGGAGAGCCGGCGTTCGAGGACGTGTATACCCACGCCCACGTCTGCTTTTGCGTGATCTTCACCGTGTGGTCGTCTGGCGCCACGATGTCGTCCATGACGTTGTGGATCCAGTCGTAGCCGATGCCGATCTCCTCCCGGAAGCGCTTGAAACTCGCGGCGACATCGCTGGCGAGTACTTTGCGTCCGTTGACCGGAGGCTTGTCGTGGAATGTCGCATCGCCTAGGGTCGCGATGACCGTGAGCGGATCGGGCTGTTCCACCTTCGTCGCCAGGAACAGGTCGACCGTCCCGGTGTCCGTCGGCACATACCACATGTGGTCGAACGTCGTGAACCCCAGGTAGAGTCCCTGCGCGAGGGCGAGGATGCTCGGTCCGAACGGGTTCATGCTTGGCAGCGCGGTCGCCTGCCGGATGTTCAGGATCCCGCCCGGCTTTGCCGTCCCGTCCTGCGTGCCATCCGTCACCTGGCTCGTCGGTCGCGTGGGGACGGCGCTCGAACCGTTGTTGTTCTTGCTGCTCGAGGAGCAGCCCACCAGTCCGATCGCCGCGACGGTCGCGCCGCCTACGGCAACGCCGCCGAGCAATCGGCGGCGCGAGAGTCGTTGGTTCTGCCAGTACCGAAGCCCTAGATCGTTGTCTCCCACCGTCAGCCACCTCGCTGTTTCATTGCGCGTCCCGCGCGGGCTCCGACTGAATGATGTTCATTGTGGTGATGCGTCCTCGCTCTGTCAACATACGATCCAGCGCCCCGCACGGTTGTCTCGAAGCTGGAGCGTGCATAACGCGTGTATATCAATGGTGCGAAATACCGTCTTCGGGTGAGGGCGGTTTGTCCAGTCCGAGCTTCTTCCGCGCGTAGTACGCGCTGCTCCCCACGACGACCACCAGCAAGAGCGCGGCCCCGAGCACGACCAGCTGCACCGGCACCCGGCTGCTGTCGTGGTCTCCTCCAGTATGCGCTGCCAGCGCCACCGCCGGAGCTGACGCCACCAGTATCAGCGTGACCGCCGCCATAGCGGCAAGAAGACGTAAGCGCATGACCCTCCGCGTCAGCCTCTCAGGTCCCGAATCGTGGTGGGCGGATGCTAGCACAGCCCGTGCTTAGCAGCGACCAATGACGCGCGCGCCCCGGCGAACGCTCAGCCCCGAACCGCGCGTCGCTTACGCCTCTTCGTCGCGCGGCCGCGCCATCTCGTGGACGGACACCACGTTCAGGGTGTGGGGGAAGTGGACGACCTTCACGTACATTCCCATGTCCACCATGAGGTGGTCCTCCGGCTTCACCCGGAACACCGTCCCATCCACCGTCAGGTAGTAGCTCTGCATCGCGATGATGAGGTCCGCGCGCGTCCACTTCCGCTGCACCACGCCGGCGCTCTCGACCAGCGACGCGTTCAGGTCGCGGAGATGCTGCAGCACCTGGTATGCCAGCAGCAACCCGACTACGCCGACGACGGACAGCGTCACGATCGCTCCGCCGCTCGATGCGCCGGCGACGATGTACGCGATCACGACGAGGTCCGCGATCAGCAGCAACGTGTAGATCAGCGTGCTGCGCCGCAGCGAGGAGCGGGCGGATGATTCCGGGTCCGCCACCTCTAGTGATGCTTCGGGAGCAGGATCTTCTGCCCGATGCTCAGTACGCCGTCGCTGGAGAGCCCATTCAGTGCGATGATCGCGTTGGTGTAAGCCTTCAAGTCGTCGCCGGGCGGCAAGAACTTCTCTGCGATGCTGAAGAGGTTGTCACCGGACTGCACGAAGTACACGTCGAACGGCGCCTCCGTTGGCGTCGCCGTCGCGCCCGGCGTTGCCGTCGCAGCCTCAGGGCTGGGCGTGGTCTCGGGAGTCTCTGCCGCGATCGTCGCTTCCGGCGTGCGCCCTGATGCCGTGGGCGACGGTGCCGTCTTCCCGACGACCACCGGCGACGCGCCCTTCGTCTCGCCCGGTGGCCGCACGAGCAGCACGATCGCCACACCGGTGCCGACGAGCAGCGCGAGGAGCGCGCCGCGATACAGGTTGAACGACGGAAGCGCGCTGGCGGGCTTCAGGCAGTCGGCGCAGTACTGTGCGTTGCCGTGATCATCGCAGTAAGGCTTCGCGCAGCGCCGGCAGGCGTTGATCGCCGCGTGTTCGCAGGCGTAGCAGTTCACCGGCGGAAACTATACCAGCACGCCTCGCCGCGGCAGACCGGGCGCCCTGACCTCGCCAACCGCGTCGCTACTGCAGCTCCGCGGTGGCGCCGGCTTCCTTCAGCTTCGCGACGACGCCGTCGGCCTCCGCCTTCGCCACGCCTTCCTTTACGTTCACCGGCGCGCTCTCGACGAGGTCCTTCGCTTCCTTCAGGCCAAGCGTGGTGACCTCGCGGACCGCCTTGATGACGTTGATCTTGTTCGCGCCCGCGTCCTTGAGGACGACGTTGAACTCCGTCTTCTCCTCTTCGGCCGCTGCCGGCGCTGCACCACCGCCCGCTGCCGGTGCGCCCGCCGCCGGAGCCATCATCATCGCCGCGGGGGCTGCCGCCGTGATGCCGAACTCGTCCTCGATCTTCTTGTTGAGGTCGCGCAACTCGAGGATTGTCATCCCCTTGATGATGTCGAACGCCTCTTCTACCTTCGCCGCCATGTCGTCTCTCCTCCTGTGCCTTGCCGTTGCCTGTTTCGAATAGTGTCCTGGCCTAGGCCGCCTCTTCGAGCTGCGACGCCCGGGCATCGAGCAGCCCCTGCAGGTTGCGCAGGCTGTCGTTCAGCAAAATGCCCGCCGGGTTGCCGAGTGCGCGGTCGAGCAGGTTCACGAAGTTCTGCATCGGCGACGCGAGCTGGCCCGCCAGCGTGGCTATGAGCTGCTCGCGCGACGGCAGGTTCGCCAGCTCACCGATCGCCGCGCCCTCGAGGATCGTGCCGTCGAGGTAGGCCCGCTTCGGCGCGAAGGCGTTGCGCGCGGTGCGGACGTAATCCGCGATCGCTTTCGCCGGCGCCACCACGTCCCCGTACCCAAAGACGATGATCGTCGGCCCTTCGACGACCTTCCCCGCCTCCGCCTGCCCCGCCTGCTCCGCCGCGATCTGGAACAACCGGTTCTTCACGACCCGGACTTCCACGCCGGCAGTGCGGAGCGCGCGTCGAAGCGCCGTCATCTCCTTCACGCTGAGGCCGCGGTACTCCGCGCCGATCATGATCGCCGAACGCTCGACCAGGTCCTTCAGCTCGGCGACCGTCTCCTGTTTGCGGACGGTGGGCACGCTATCCAGCTCCTTGTGTGCGGGGCAAACGAAAAGCCCCTGCCATCGACAGGGGCGCACGCGCGGCAGCGCGAAGACCACGCTGCGAACTCACGTATTGCGCCTCGGCAGGCTGTGATTATGTCCCGAAGGAGCGCCTGCTGTCTCTGGCGCAGGAAGTGTAGCGGCTATATCGCGGTCCGGGCAACGTTGGGGAGGCATAGATACCCGATCCGCTACCATGATCCCGCACTGGGAGGTGACATACCGTGCCCGCCCTCAGGAACCTTGATCCTATTTTCGCGCGTGTCCAGAAACCTGCCCGGTACACCGGCGGCGAGTGGAACTCCGTCGTCAAGGACTGGGACGCCTGCGACGTACGCGTCGTCCTCGCCTACCCAGACCTCTACGACATCGGCATGTCGAACATGGGGCTGGGCATCCTCTACGACATCATCAATCGCCGCGACGGCATGCTCGCCGAGCGTGTCTTCGCGCCCTGGCCCGACATGGAAGACGTCATGCGGGCCGAAGGCATCTCGCTCTGGAGCCTCGAGACGCGCCACCCGCTGTCCGAATTCGACGTCATAGGCTTCTCGCTCAGCTACGAGGGCACCTACACGAACATCCTGAACATGCTCGACCTCGGCGTCTTGCCCGTCCGCGCGGAAGAGCGCACCGACGCGCACCCGCTCGTCATCTGCGGTGGCTCCGGCGCCCTGAATCCAGACGCGCTCGCTGACTTCATCGACGTCTTCGTGCTCGGTGACGGCGAAGAGACGATCGTCGAGATCGTGGACTTCGTCCGCGAGTGGAAGCGCCAGGGCCGCGGCACTCGGGAAGAGATGCTCGCGCGGCTGTCCCGCATCTGGGGCGTGTACGTCCCGCGCTTCTACGCACCGAAGTACAACGACGACGGTACGATCCGTGCGATCGAGCCGGCGGTCGAAGGCGTGCCGTCGAAGGTCGTGAAGCGCTTCGTGCAGGAGTTGCCGCCGCCGCTGACCCGACCAATCGTGCCGTACCTCCAGACCGTGCACGACCGGGCGGCGATCGAGATCCAGCGCGGCTGTACGCAGGGCTGCCGCTTCTGCCAGGCCGGCATGATCTATCGCCCGCGGCTCGAGCGCTCGCCGGACGAAGTCGTGCAGGCGACGCGCGAGCTGGTCGAGAACACCGGCTACGACGAGTTGTCGCTGGTATCCCTTAGCACCACCGACCATTCGCAGATCGTGCCGATGGTCGATGGTCTGCGCGCCGAATTCGGCGACAATCTGACGATCTCGCTGCCCTCGATGCGGGTGGACAGCTTTTCCGTCCGTGTCGCCGAAGCCGTCGCGTCGCGCGGCAAGCACGGCATCACCTTCGCGCCGGAGGCCGGCACCGAGCGACTGCGCATGACCATCAACAAGGTCGTGACGGACGATGACCTCTACGCCGCAGCGGACAACGCCTTCAAGCAGGGTTGGACGAGCGTGAAGATGTACTTCATGGTCGGCCAGCCGACCGAGACGCACGAGGACGTCGAAGGCATCGTCACGCTCGCGAAGCGCGTGAAGGAGATCGGGCGCGGGTACCACGGCGGGCGCGCGCGCGTGCGCGTCTCGACGTCGAACTTCATCCCGAAGGCGCATACGCCGTTCCAGTGGGCATCGCAAGCGGGTCCGGAAGTGCTGCGCCCACGACACCTGTACCTTCGCGACGCGCTGAAGAAGGCCGGCGTGCAGTTCTCCTGGGAGGACCCGGAGCACAGCCTGCTCGAGGCGGTGCTGTCGCGCGGCGATCGGCGCCTCGGCGCGGCGATCCATCGCGCATGGAAGGCTGGTGCGCGCTTCGACGCATGGCACGAGCACTACGACTGGCCGCGATGGGAGACCGTGATGCACGAGTCTGGCCTCGACCCCGCGTTCTATGCGTATCGCGAGCGCGGTTTGCGCGAAGTGTTCCCGTGGTCGCACATCAACATCGGCGTGACCGAATCCTACCTGCGCAACGAATGGATGAAGACGTTACGCGGCGAGACCAGCGCCGACTGCCACAAGGAGCCGTGCAACGTCTGCGGCGTACAGAACCAGAACGCCGAGGACTGCCTGAATCGCCTCGACCTGCGCCTCACCCAGCAGGGCAAAGCGCCGAAGGACCGCACCGGCCTGATCCAGCCGATCGAGATGTTCACGCTGCGGGCGTAGCCCGATGTCAGTGTCCCTTGTCCAGGCGATACGCCCCGCCACCGAGCGCGATGAGAGTTACGATCGTGCGCGTGGGAAGGTACCAGCCATCGCCTAGCAACCATTCGCCCCCAAACGGACGCCTCCTGCTTGGTTGCTTGCTGCTCCCTTTCGCGCCAGTCGCCGGGCTCCTTGCTGTCGGTGGCATCGTCCTTGCCGCTTTCTTCTTCGCTGATCCCGCGGGTTTCTTCGACAGCTTCCGCTTCGCGCCGGGGCTGCCGAGCTGGGCATACCCTGAAGGAGACCTCGTCGACCACTACTCGGGGTGCGGCGGTAATGCAGACGACCTTCCGCCCTGCCGCACGATCGTGTTCGGCGCCAACGATTCGTTCTCATCTATTGGAGACGAGCTCGAGCAACGCTTCGCCACGCGCCATTGGACCGTGCGGCGAGGACCTGGCGATCTCCTTTCCGCCACGAGCCCCAAGAACGACGTGTGCGTCCTGTACATCGCACTTTCGAGGGACAAAGAGGCTGCTAACGCCGCGAAGTAGCTCTCGGCCGATCAGCGAACCCGATCTGCGGGAGGATTTTGGACAAAGTACGCGCTTCGGCTGGACGTCAGCGTCAACGATTGTTCATTTAAGGGGTAACCTCAGTTGAGCCCTGTGGCGCCCCAAGGCCCTCAGCTCGTCCAGCGCCTCTCGGGAACTACTTCTCCGCCGCGCGCCGTAGCCGCGCGATCTCCCGCAGATGACCCGCGTCGTGCTGCACCATGTACTCCACCATCTGGCGGATGCTGGTGCGGCCCCGCTCGAGGTGCTGGCCAGTGCGCGCCCAGTTCCAGTTCACGAGCGTCGTCAGCAGTTGCACGGTTCGGCCGCGTTGCTGCGCCAGCTCGCGCAGCATCTCGTTCACGTCCCGGTCCATGTAGTTGTGCTCGCGCGCCAACGCGTCCTGGTCTTGAGGCTGGAGCACCGGGTCCGTCTGCGTCGACATCATGTACAGCCGCTTGTGATAGATCTCCGCGGAGTCGCGCAAATGCCCCACGATCTCCTTGATGCACCACTCGTCCAGCGACGACCGGTGCGTGAGTGCCTGGTCGCTGATTCCCCGCAGCTCGTTCTCGAGCGCGCCCGGTAACAGCCGCAGCGGCTCGACCAGGTCGAGATGCCCCGTCGTTCCCGGCTCGTTCCGCGGATAGGTGAAGACGTTCGGGTTGGTCATCGATTCTCCAGCACCGTCTCGGCCTCGGCTTCGTGCGAGGGCAGTCCGCGCCCGCGCACAAACGGCAGGACGCGATGCGTCAGCGTCGTCTCGCCGACGACCTCGCCGCTGTGCAGGTAGACGCGCGGTACGCGCGCGCTGATCCCCGCGAGGATCTCCCACGAGATCGTGTCCGCCAGCGACGCCAGCTCGTCGGCATCGATGCGCTCGCCGCCCTGCTCGCCAATGATAACCACCTCATCGTCGGCGGCCACGCCGGGCACGTCCGTCACGTCCGCCATGCACATGTCCATGGCGATGCGACCCACGATCGGCGCGCGGCATCCCCGTACCAGCACTTGCGCCCGGCTCGAGAGTGACCGTCGCAGCCCGTCGGCGTAGCCGCACATGATCAGCGCGATCTTCGAACGGCGCTCGGCGACCCACGTCCGCCCGTATCCGACGGTCCCTCCCGGCTCGACATCGATCAGCCGCGCGATGCAGCTCTTCAGCGTCAGGGCGCGCCGCAGCCCGCCGTCGTCACCGGCCTCCGGGGCGGGATGATAGCCGTAGATGCCCAGACCTGCGCGTACGACATCGAGCTTCATGTCCGGCGTTAGCAGCAAGCTGGCCGTTGCCGAGCAATGGCGCTTCGGGATCCAGGAAAGCCGCGCCGATGCCTCGAGCAGCGCCTCGTACTGCCCCCGTGTGAACGTCGTGTCGCCCTCCTCCGCGGCGGCGAAGTGCGTGTACAGCCCTTCGATCTCGATTGCCGGCAACGCCCGCACGCTCTCCGCGAAGGCGCACAATTCTTCGATCGGCAGCCCGTGCCGGTTCAGCCCGCTCTCCAGTTCGATGTGGATCTTCTGCGTGATGCCGCGTTTCGACGCGAACTGCGACAGCGCCAGCGCCGTCTGCATCCGCCCGACCGTCGGCGTGAGCCGCAGTTCGACAATGCGCTCCGCCTCCGACGTCTGCGTCGCGCCGACGATCAGGATCGGCGCATCGATGCCGGCAAGCCGCAGCTCCTCGCCCTCGTCGACGCATACCACGCCGAGCCCCGCTGCGCTCGCCTCGATCGCCGCCGCGCCGATGGCAACCGCGCCATGCCCGTACGCATTCGCCTTGACCATCGCGTACAGCTCCGCCGGCGCCGCGCGCTCCCGCAGTAGCCGTACGTTGTGCGCGATCGCGTCGAGGTCGATCTCAGCCCATACCGGGCGGCCACTCCAACGGGGAGCGTTCATGCGGTCAGGATAACCGCCTGCACGCCACGCAGACGTCAGCTGGAGCGGGCGATGTCCTTGAACGACGTGGAAGTTGCGGGCGCCGTCACGTCCACTGCCGACGTGAAGTCGGTGTAGTCCACCGTCAGCGTCAGGTGCGTCCGTCGTGTCAGGTACTGGAAGTAGCCGTCGGCGCGGATCCTGCGCGGCAACGACGTCACCGCGTCGACCCAGATGTCGGTCTGGACCGGGCCCGAGAATCGGTTCACCAGCATCATCTGGCCCTGGCTCCCGTACGCGTCGGCGACAGCCTGCATGATCGCGTTCGCATCCGCGGTCCCCGAGTAGCGCTGGTACGTCTGCCCGCGGATGCCTTCGCGGCCCTGCCTCGCGACATCGCTCCCTAGCGCTCGGACGATCGCCGCGTATGACACCGGCGATCGGCTGCCGACCATTCGCGTGAGCGCATCCCAGTCCGCCGGCAGGTCGTCGTGCGTGAAGTGGATCCACTCCAGATCGGCCGCTAGCGTCAGTACATACGCGTCGCCGCCGATCGCGATCACGGTGGAGTCGTTCTCTTCCACGAACGACGATGGAACGCTGCCAACGCCGCCATAGTGCGCCTGGAGCTTCACTTCGCCGCCAGGGCCTTCGAGGTACGTTCCGTTTCCCTTGATCTCGAAGCTTTCGCGGTCCACCGCCCAGCTGAACTCGGCGTGGACCGGCCGCCCATCGCCGGCCAGATGCATGGCCGACGCCAGCAGCGCGTCCGACGCCGGCAGCTCCGCCAGCGCGTCCGGCTTCGTGCTGCTCGACGGGCCACTGCCTCCGCCACACGCAGGGGCCGCTGCGGCGGTGAGCGCAGCAGCGAGCGCGATTTGGCACAGTCTGAGGCGCATAAGAAGTACCCCAGACATATCGGCCTGCGGGAGCTGCGACTGAATGACAGCGGAAGGGGCAGTGCGACCGAGGATCAGGTCAGGGGACGAGCGCCCAGGCGTTCGGCAGCCGGTACGTGAAGATGCTGTTCGTCAGCCGCTCCCCGTCCCATACACGACCCCGTCCGGAGCGCGTGATCTCCTGGTACCCGTTTTGCAGCTGCACGATGCGACGGTCGATGAGGTTGATGATCAGTGCGCCAGCCTTCACCGGACGAAGGCTCGCCTCGCGCGTCTCATCGTCGACGATGCGGAACAGTGGCGACTCCTCGGGACGCGCGCGCTCCAGCGCGCTGTGGATCGCTTCGTTGTTGCCTTCGGTATTGCGCTCGTCGAACATCGCCAGCCCGTTTTCGATGCGCTCGCGCAGGCCGTGGTACCACGGTTCGACGCGGTCGAGCAGCTCGTCGATCGTCGCCGGATTCGTCGCGCACGCCCTCAGCAGCGCGGGCAGCGCTTCGCCGTGCATAACAAAACTGACCCCACCAGCGGGGTCAATCAGTGTCAATCTCATCAGGTTCATTGGCCGGCTCGGATTGCGATGCCTGTCACAAGCACAGTACCATTCGCCTTGATTCGCTGTCAAAAGAAAACGCATCGTCGCCGTCAAATGTTGCCCCTTCTTCGCGACCCTGCGCGAAATGCGCTCGCCCTCGCTCTCACCGGACTTCTTGCGGTTGCCGCCGCAGCATGCAGCAACGGATCGTCGCGGCCGCCGTCGCAGCCAACCACCAGTGACTTGCCCGCGGCGACCGCCACGCCGAAACCCCCGCCATCGCCGACCGTCGCCCCCGCCGATCCGCGGCTCGGCGACACGCTGCGACACGACGGCGAGTTCGAAAAGGCGATCGACGTGTACGCATCGGTCGCGAACAAGAACGATGGACAGAAGCGGCAGGACGCGCTGCTCGCGCAGGCGCAGCTCCTGAGCCGCACCAAGCGCTTCGCCGAGGCGCGCGACGCGCTGCAGCAGTGGATCGCGAATGCGGGACCGTCTGCCGCCGCGGGCAGCACCGCGCAGTACCTGCTCGCATCGACGCTCGATGATCTGAACGATCCGCTCGGCGCGCTCTCGAACTACGACGCATACATCGCCGCGAACGGTCCGGCGTCCGACTTTGCGCGCGTCGAGCGCGCCAAGATGCTCGCGCGTCTCGGCCGCACGCTCGATGCCGACGCCGCTGCCGAAGGCGTGCTCGCGAGCGGCCTGCCGCAACAGTACAAGGCCTCATTCACTTTCAGCATCGCGAAGGCGTTCGAGCAGGCGCCGGCCGACGCCAACGCCCTGGCGTGGTACAACCGAGTGAAGATCACGCCGGGCGGCGACGTCGCCTCCGCGCTCGCGCGGACGGGCGCGATCAAGAAGCGCCTCGGCGATGCGACGTGGGTTCAGGATTACCTCGAAGCCATCACCAACTATCCGGCCGCTGGCGTTGCGCCCGATCTCCTCGACCAGCTCGACGCCGCGAGCGCGCCGGTGGCCGACTTCGTGCGCGGCATGGTGGACTACCGCTCGTTCCGCAACGATGCCGCCCGCGCCGCGCTCTCCCGTGCAATCGACCAGGGCGCGCATGCCGCCGAAGCCACCTACTACGTCGCCGCGCTCGACGAGCGCGCCGCCAACTATCCGGCCGCGATCGCCGGATACCAGCGCTCCGACGACATCGACCCGCACTCGCCCGTGGCCGACGACGCGTACTGGTGGCGCGCGCGGTTGCTCGAGCAGGCAGGCCGCCTCGACGAAGCCTCCGCGACGTACGCGGCGCTCGCCGCGAACTACCCGACGTCGTCGTGGCGCGGCGACGCTGACTTCCGGAGCGCGCTCATCGTCTATCGCAAAGGTAACGTCCCCGGCGCGGCGCAGATGTTCGGCGCGGTCGCATTGCGCAGCAGCGGCGATGACCGCGACCGCGCGCGCTACTGGCAGGGGCGCGCGCTCACCGAAGCAGGCGATGCGTCCGGCCAGCAGGTTCTGCAGCAGCTCAGCACCGACGATCCCGGCAACTTCTACGCGCTCCGCGGCGAAGTGCTGCTTAAGCAGAACGACTCGAAGCAGCGATCGCCGAGCGTCAAGTCCGACAATCCTGACTGGAACAAGATCTCGTCGTACATCAACGATGCGACGGGGAACGATCCGTCAGCCGCGGGCGACGTGCTCGCGCAAGACCCGCGTTGGTCGCAGATCGACGAGTTGCGCGCGGTCGGCCTCACTGACCAATCCGACGCGATCGTCCAGTCCATGATGAACCAGTACGCCACCGATCCGGTCGCGATGATGCAGGTCACGAAGCGCCTGCAGGAGTCCGGCAACGCCAGCAACGCCGCGCGAGCGGCGACGCGTCTCCTCTCGGCGCTGTCGGTGTCTGCCACCACCGCGGCCCCGCCTGATGATCTGCTGCGTGTCGCCTATCCCGTGGTGTGGGACAACCTGGTGAAGGACTCTTCGAAGAAGGAGGACGTCTCGCCGCTGCTGCTGCTCTCGCTCATGCGTCAGGAGAGCTACTACGATCCCGACGCCGGGTCGAGCGCGGGCGCGCTCGGTCTCACGCAAGTCGTCCCGACCACCGGCACGTCAATCGCGAAGACCCTCGGCGTCGAGAACTTCACCGCCGATGACCTGTTCAGGCCACACGTCAGCATCGAGTTCGGTGCCAACTACCTTGGCGAACAGCTCCGTGATCTCGGCGGCGACCCGTACCGCGCGCTCGCGGCCTACAACGGCGGGCCCGGCGCCGTCTCTAACGCCGCGAAGACCGCCGGCAACGACGAAGACCTCTTCGTGGAAGATCTGGAGTTCGACGAGACCAAGACCTACGTCAAGCGCGTAATGGAGAACTACGCCCGCTACCGCCAGCTCTACGAGAAGCTGGACAAGCCGTCGTTACCGCAGTAACTGGAGATGCGAGCCGCACATCTCGGGGCGGACCCATGTGGCCCCCCGTATGCGCCGGCACAACCAACGCTGACGACCTACGACCGTCCGCCTACTCCAGGTAATCGCGCAGCTTCTTGCTGCGCGATGGATGCCGCAGCTTCCGCAACGCCTTCGCCTCGATCTGGCGGATGCGCTCGCGCGTCACCATGAACTCGCGCCCCACTTCCTCCAGCGTCCGGCTGCGGCCGTCGTCCAGCCCGAAGCGCAACTCCAGCACCTTCCGCTCGCGCATCGTGAGGCTATTGAGCACGTCCATCACCTGCTCTTTGAGCAGCTGGTGCGATGCGGCGTCCGCCGGCGCGAGCGCGGCCTGGTCCTCCAGAAAGTCGCCGAGATGGCTCTCGTCTTCCTCGCCGATTGGCGTTTCGAGTGAGACGGGGTCCTGCGACACCTTGATGATTTCGCGCACCCGCTCCGGCGTGTACGGCGGTCCCTGACGCGGGTCGGTCATGCCGCGCGCGATCTCTTCGCTCGTCGGTTCACGGCCGTACTCCTGCACGAGCTTGCGGGATACGCGCACCAGCTTGTTGATCGTCTCCACCATGTGCACGGGAATGCGGATCGTGCGCGCCTGGTCGGCGATCGCGCGCGTAATCGCCTGCCGGATCCACCACGTCGCGTACGTGCTGAACTTGTAGCCTTTCCGATAGTCGAACTTCTCGACCGCGCGGATCAGACCGATGTTGCCCTCCTGGATGAGGTCGAGCAGTGACATGCCGCGGCCGATGTACTTCTTCGCCACGCTCACCACGAGCCGAAGGTTCGCCTCCGTGAGCCGCTTCTCCGCCCGGAAGCCCTCGCGCTTCAGGTCGCTGAAGTAGTCGCGCAGCGCGTCCTCTTGCGGGCACTCGCTCGCGATCCGGTCCCACGGCACCGGCAGCAGCTCTCGCTCGCCGCCGTATTGCTCTGCGACGCCATGAACGTGCTCCGGCTGAAGGATGTGCGTGATGATGGAGAGCTGCACGATCGCCTGCTCGGCGTCCGCCTGCTCGAGCTGGAGCTGCGACGCCAGTGTCGCGGCCAGGTCGAAGTCCATCTCCGCATCGACGGTCCTGCGCCACGTCTCATTCGCGATCAGTTCGGACAGCGCGCAGGTCTTGATGCCGATCTCCCGGCAGATGAGCCGCAGCGGCTTCTGCGCCTGGTGCACCTCGTCCGCCAGGTTCAGCAGGATCTCCTGCCCCGTCGGGAGCCGTCCATGCGACGCCTCCCAGCGCGTCTCGATGGCCTCAATGTGCTTCGCTTCTTCCATCGATCGCGCGAGCCGCTTCTCGTCGGCGCCAGACAGCAGATAGACCTTCCCGATCTCGCGCAGATACATCCGGACCGGATCGTCGACGCCCTGCTCCTCGAGCGCGGCGGCGTCCTTTTCGAGGTCTTCCTCCTCGATCTCGTCCTTCTCTTCGGCCCACGGATCCGCGATCACGACGCCGTTGCTGCTGCGGTCGAGCACCGCAACCGTATCGGCGAGCCGCGAGAACACGTCCGCGATGCGGTCATCCGTCGCTTCGTTAAGGACGTCCGGACGTGGCGCGGCGTCGTCCGCTTCGGTGGCAACGAGTGCGTCGTCTGCCGGTCTACCGTTCCGCATCGAACCTCACCGGGCGAAACGCCCGGTATCGCGCTGCTGTTCCAGTAACCGCTGATGGATCTTCAGCCCCGTTTCCATGTCGTCAACGAAGGCTGTGGCGGGATCAGCCTCTTCTTCGGCGGGGAACGGTTCGGTCTCGCCTCGCTCCCATGCCGAACGCGCTCGCTCGGCGATCGAGGCTGCGTCCTCCGAGGTGGCATCGGAGAGCGCTGCGACGGAGGCGCGCTTCGCCAGGCGCAGTCGCTGCTGTTCGATGCCCCACACCGTAGAACGCAGGGCCTGCGCTAATGCATCGTCGTCGTACAGGGGAAGTTCGAGGTTGATGACGCGCTCGTACTGCGGAAGAAGGTCAGCGCTGAGCGACGCCTCAAATGACGTGTCCGCCGGCGGACGGTCCCTTGACTCCCCCTCGTACGTCCATTCGACCAATGCATCGAACAGCGCACGATTCTCGCTCTGGCTGAAGAGCTCCGGCGACAACGCCGTAGCCTCCGAGCGAAGCTCAGGATAACGGATAAGTAAAGCCAGACAAAACTCTTCGCGCTTGTCACGCACGAGCTTGCGCTGCGCATTCGAATCCGGCGGCGCACTTTGTACAGTGCCGGCGCGCGGCGACCTTGACGTCGGCTGCGAAACTGGCTGCCGGAGCTCCAGCCGCAGCGTCGCCTCGTCCACCTGCGCGAGCCGTGCCAGCCGCTGCACGTAGTGCGACTGCACGACGCGGTCCGCGATGCCCGCGACCATTGGCGCGAGCTGCGCGACAATCGCGCTGCGTTCGCGCGGCGACGAAAGGTCGCGCGTGCTCGCCGCCGTATCGAAGAGGTGGTCCAGCACGGGCTTCGCGCTCGCGACGAGCGTCTTCCACTGTTCAGCGTCGGCGCGAATGACGTCGTCCGGATCACGCCCCTCGGGCATCGTCAACACGCGGATGTCGGCTGCCAGCGTGTTCTGGTGACGGATCACGCCGCGCCAGTTCACCGACACCGTGTCCTCGCGGTCCACTGCGTCGGCCACCACTTCGACGCCGCGCAGCGTCGCCTCGCTTCCCGCCGCGTCCGCGTCAAGCGCCAGCGTGAGGCTGCGCGTGTACCGCTTCAGCAGTTGCACCTGCCGCTCCGTGAGCGCGGTGCCCATCGACGCGACGACGTTCGCGAACCCGTGCTCGTGCGCGGCGATCGCGTCCATATATCCCTCGACGATGACCGCGCCGTCGCTGCGCACAGCGTCCTTCGCGCGGTCCAGGGCGTAGAGCAGTGACCCCTTATCGAAGATCGGCGACTGGGCCGAATTCACGTACTTTGCGCCGGTAGCGCCCGACTCATCGCCCGGAAGGCTCCGCCCCCCGAATCCGGCGATACGGCCGCGCTCGTCCCGAATCGGGAACATCAGCCGGTGCCGGAAGCGGTCGTATGCTCCGCGTTCGCCCGCGATGGCTACCCCGGATGCCACGACGTCCCGCTCCGCGAAACCTCGCTCGTCGAGGTGCCGCACCAGCGTGTCCCACGCCTGTGCCGCGTATCCGAGCTGGAACGCATCGATCGAGCGCGCGGCGACTCGCCGCTCCTCGAGATACGACCGCGCCGCCGCTCCGCCCGGCGTCTCCAGCGCGTGCTGGAAAAACGCTGCCGCCGCCTCATTGATGTCGAAGAGCCGCGCCCGCCGGGCGTCCTCGCCGGTGTCCCGCTGCTCCTGGAGCGAGACGCCGGCCCGGGCGGCGAGGATCGTGAGAGCCTCGCGGAACTCGCAGCCTTCCTTCTTCATGATGAAGCGGAAGACGTCGCCGCCCGTTCCGCAGGCCCCGAAGCAGTGCCACGTCTGGCGCGCCGGATCTACATGGAACGACGGCGTACGTTCCATGTGAAACGGGCAGTTCGCCATGTACGACTTGCCGGAGCGCTTGAGCGTGACGTACTGCGAGACCAGGTCGACGATGTCCGTCCGTTGCTTGACGTCATCGATGACGCTCATCCCGCCGTCCCCTGCTGCTGCACGAGCGGGATCACCATCCGCCGCGCCGTCCGCGCTTCCTGCGCAACGTTCTCGATCATGTCGGCGTGCTCCGCATCGTGGTGGCGCATCTTCTCCGCCATCTGCTGCACCGTCATCCGGCCGAAGCGCTCGTGCCGGATCGCGCGCGACATCCGAACGTCGTCGCACGGATCGAGGACGTGCAGCAGGTCGCGGCGTGATGCCTGCAGACCATGGACGATCTGCGGCACGGCATAGTGCTGCGCGAGTCCTGGATCGTCCTCGTTCGTGACGCCGGTGCTCGCTACGAAGGACTCGTCCTCGGCCAATGCGAGACGCATCCGCTCAACGAACAACCGCTCGACTCGCAGCACGTGCGCGAGATGCGCGGCGACCGGCCACCCGCCGTCCTGCGGCACGTGCCGAAACTGCTCCTCCGTCAAGTCTCGAAGCGGGGCCAGCAATGCGCCGCGGCTTCGCTCGAGTTCCTCGCGCAACTCGGCTGCGCTCATGCGTCCTCATGACAATGCGAGCGGGGTCAGAATCCGCCTATTGTAGCGCGGGCTAAGCGAGGCCCTGCAACGCGCGCGTGACGCTGATTCCGGCGCTAGTTCGGCGGAGCAGGAGGTGGTGCGGGCGGCACGGCGTCTTGGGCTGCCGCCGTTGGCTCTTCCGGCGCCGATACGCCGATCAGCGCCTGGTTGTTCGTGTCGTCCGTCTCGGCGATCGTGCCGTTTGGATCGACGATCACGAGCAGCGTCTGTGCGCCGACCACCGCGATGCCCGTGCCGACGTCCAGGCTACGGCCCGCCTCGATCGTGGTCGCGGGCAGCGTCACGCCGCCGATGAGCCTCGAACGGTCGGGGCTGAACACCGCGACGACGAGATCGCCCACGGCGGGACCTGTACCCTGGTTCACGATCGTGACGAAGAGCTTCCCGCCCTCGATCACGGGCGTCGTCCCAACAACGAGGTCCGGCGGTCCGGGTGGCGGCAGGGGCGTCTCTGTCGGAGTCGGAGACTCTTCGACGACGTGCGGCGTCGGGCGCGGCGGCTCCGTCGGGACCGCGACGACCACCGGCGGCTCGGCCGTCGCCACGACGAGCGATGAAGGATCGCCGGTAACGTCGAGCTCGTCCGCTTCGATCCACCCGTGCAGCTCAGACTGCGGCGGGAAGACGATCCGGTACCACTTCGAGTCCGTCGTTCGCCCGTCGATCGCGACGTCCGTCTTGATCGGGATCGTGCCCAGCGGCGGTCCCGTTGTGCCGGGCGTAGATCGCACTGTCGCCGTGCGCTTCGCCGTGCCATGTACGCCGGTCGCTTCGGCCGTCTTGATTACGGGCCCCGGCGTCACCGTCGAGGGCTCGATCACGACCTTCGGCGCGGCCGTCCCGCCCGTGGCGCTATCGACCACCACGAGCGCGCCCGCGGTGATGCCGAGCAGCGCCACGACAGCAAGACCGGCGAGGAAGACGGGATTATGGATGACAGCGGCCCTGGTCTCAGGGCCGGGCATGAACCTCATGCCGGGGTCGCACCAGCCACTTCACACTCCAACCGCGCGTATTGTACAGGAGCGCGGGAGGGGCCCAGCATCGGTGTAAACCCGAAGCGATCGGCGGCGTAAACGAACGGATGCGCGACTTAATGCAGGGGGTGCGCGGCGAAGAACTGCCAGATCTCGTCCGTGGCGCTCACCTCATGCGTGGTCGCACCCAGGCGTCCGACATCGACCGGCGCGCCAGGCCACGTATGCCCGCCGCCGTCGACGATGTTCAGCACCACCGACGACCCGTCCGTGCACCCGGTGTACGTCACCCTTCGCACGTGCTCGCTGAGCTGCGAGCGCTCGGGCTCCTTGTTGCACCCTTCAGCATCCGCCCACTGCGACGTCGCGAACTGCACGTCCGGCGAAGCCAGGCCGCCGGGCGCCGCGCCGCCCATGAACTTCACGACCGGATCGTCGGTGCCGTGGAACTCCATTACCGGCACCGCCCGCCCGGTCGGGCAGCCGGGCGGATAGAACATCGCGGACACCGGCCCGATCGCGGCGATCCGGTCCTGCATCGCACAGGCTAGCCGGATCGACATCGCCGCGCCGCTCGAGATGCCGCTCGAGTACACGCGCGCGTCGTCGATGCAGAACTGCGCGTCCATCCGCGCGAGGATGTCGCTGATGAACCCGATGTCGTCCGCCTTGCTCAGCGCCGGGAACAGATTCCGATTGTTCTTGAACTCCCCCGCGCCCTGGTTGAAGGTGCGCAGCTTGCCGATCATGAAAGCGGCCAGCGCGT
>CAZAPT010000026.1:0-47095 GCA_964487335.1 uncultured Dehalococcoidia bacterium | reverse complement strand
AGGATGTTCGAGACGTGCTTGTTGACGGTGAAGACGCTCAACGAGAGCTCACTCGCGATCTCCTTGTCGGCCGAGCCCCGCGTCATCGCCTCGAGCACAGCGAGCTCGCGGAACGTGAGCCCGTACCGGTTGCCGGCGGCCGCGCGCGCGCGGGTTACCGCGTCCGTGCTGGCATCGACCCGGATCGACATCTCCGAGCTGAGGTCCCTCGCGATGGCGATGAGCTCCCCGTCGGAGACCGGCACCAGCCGCGTTTCGAAGATGCGCTCGCTGTCGTCGTACGGAAGCCGCATCCGGCAGGTGCTGGTCTTGTTCGAGACCGCAGCCGCCGAGGCAGCCTCCACCAGGGCCGCAGCCGCAGCCTCGGGCAGCACATCACGCAGGTGCGTACCGGCGGGGTACTCGCCGCGCAGCGGGGTGGCGCCCATTGTGGGACGTACCGTATCGAGCAGGGTGCCGTCGGGGGAGATCTTCAGCACCTGATCGGGCAGGTGCTGAAGCAACCAGCGCTGCCGGGATGCGGTTTCCGACAGTGTTTCCGTAGCGAGCTTGAGCTGGCTGATGTCCGAATGGATCACGACGGTCCCGAGGCCATCGCCGAACGGGCTGGCCGTGACCGAGAGCCAGCAATCGTCGGTCGACCACAGGCCCCTGTACTCGCCGCTGAAGGTGTCTATGCTGCCGTTCGAAACCGCGACGATGCCGAGGCCGAGGCTGTTCGCGTCCTCGACGCCCTCGGCTGCCGCGCTTCGGCACGCATCGATGTAACTCTCGCCGATGCCCGGAGCCTGGATCGCCGCGTCAAGGCCGAGCAGCTGGGACCAGGCAGCGTTCGTGCTGGTGATCACCCCGTCGCGGTCGAGCACGGCGATAGGGAGCGGGACCGCTGACAGTACGCCGTGGGTCACCGCCGCCGCCTTCGCCAGTTCGCGTTCTCGGTCGACCGCTGCGGTAACGTCGGATGCGACCACGAGCGTTCCGCTGTGATGGTCCACGTCGAGCGGGACGGCCGCGAGATGAAGCCAGCGGGTGCTTCCGCGCGCCGGTCGCAGCCGTACTGTCGCTCTCGCAGAACCTGACCCGTCGGCCGCGGAAGCGATCCAATCGCGGAACGGGATCCAGGTGTTCTCTTCGGTCGGATGTTCGATGCGCACCGCGAGGAGATCGCTTCCGTAAGGCCGGAGCAGCGCCTCCGCGCGGGGGTTGGCGTAGAGCAACCTGCCGTCCTCAACCATGACGACCGCTTCCGGCAACGCTGCTGCCGCGTTACGGAATTGCTCCGCCTCCGCGGCTGCGACGCGCGCCTCCAGCTCGCGCTTCGTCACGTCGCGCAGCACCAGTTGGACGCCAGTGACGGTGCCCTCGCGGTCGACGATCGGGCCCGGGTTGCCCTCCAGGTAGACCTCGCGCCCGTCTTTGCGGATGATCCGCACGGTCTCCGCGAACGGGAGTCCCATCGCCTCGCCTTCAGCAACCGCGTCCCGGCATTCGTCTGCGACGATCGAGACCAGCAGATCGGGGTTCGCGTATAGCTCCCCCCGCTGATAGCCCGTGATCGTCTCCCAGGCGGGGTTCACGTACTCGATGACCGGCCCCGGGCTCCATGACCACCGGATGAAGATGTCCGAAGCGTTCCGTGCGAAGTCGCGCAGCCGCCGGTCGCGTTGGCCGAGAGTGGCTTCGAGGCGGCGGCGATGGAGCTCCGCCGATGCCCTGGCGCTGATCAGCCGCATGACCGCCTCCATGGACGCGTGGTCCCGAAGCGGCTTGTCGTCGACGACCCCCAGCTCACCCAATAGCTCGCCCGTCGTGTCCGTCAGCCGGATCGCGAGGTAGCCCTGCGCGCGTACGTCGCGGAGCCAGCCCTCGTGCGGAAACAGCTCGGCGACGTTCTGGGGATAGCACCGCGCATCGCGTCGCGGGATTGTGTCGTGAGGTGTGCGGAGGGCGTCGAATTCGGTGGGACCAGCGGTCGCCGTGAACGTCGACGCGACCACTCGCAGCCGGTCGCGTTCCTCCGTCGTGTACTCCGCCAGGAACGCGCCGCTGACGCCGAACGTGTCAGCGACGAGCCCGACGAGCGCCTCGAAGTACTCGTGTCCGATGAGCGACGCTGTGCCCGAAACGATCCGGTAAAGGCTGCCCTGAGTGGTCATCCTGACCTCGCGATCTGGTCTACCGCAGCGCACGGGCCGAGCGCGCGTCGCTGCAGGCGATCTCTCCTACCGTTGGCCGAGAGCGTTAGATGGTGCGTATCGGTCGTGAGAATGCCCTTCCGCTCCCCGCTGAAGGCTGTGACGTCGAACTGAGTTGGCGGACGGACGCTTGTCGCCCCATGCGACGCGTTCGGCCTCCGGAACGTGCCGGATCGGTGGTTGGCTACAGTCCGTGGAGAGGGAGCACGGCGGGCGTAGCGAGAGACGGGCGCAGGCTTGAGGGTTGCGAACCTGCGGTCCCAATCTCGCCTCGTGACGGCAATCGACATGAACACACCGCCTATAACTCCGATGTCGCGGGCTCGTCCGGTTCGTCGGCGGGGTGTGCCGATGGTGTCCGGGTAGGGGGTGGAGCGCGGTCCCTCCATCAGACAAACGCACCGGCAATGTAGCCGCAGGGCTAGCGGCCGAGCCGCCCTGCGGACGTTTCGTAGCGCTGCGCCTCCGGTGAGCGTTCTCCGAACGCCGGCGCGCCCGCCTCGGAGGCCGTGTCCGCGCCATGCGCTACGACACGTCAGGTTCCGACATGGATGAAGGCGTTGCGATCCGGCTGTCGGAATGGCCGCAGCGCAGGGTAAAGCCCTCAATGGACGGCTTTGGGCTCGTCGTGACTTTACGACGTTACCAACATTCTGTCATGCCGATGTTTAGGGGGACGAGGATTACCTACTTCTTGGTATGGTGCAAACGTTCTATCTGGCCGGCTGTCCGCGGAGACCGCATTTTCGATGGCAAGAGCCTGCGGCTGGTCTGCGCAGGCGGCACCAGAAGACGCCGCCGAGCGACGCTCCCTGCTCGCGGACGCCAGCGAGGAGTAGATCTCGGCGCCCTCGCTTGGAGCGTCACTCTAGTGTCTAAAGTGTCTAACGCGGTCACGAGGCGTCGAGCCCTTCGAGCGCAGCACGGCGCTCGTGGAGTTGACCGTCACGTCAGCAATCCCTCCCGCACGGCCTGCACGCCTGCGGCGGTGCGCGAGGACACGTGCATCTTCGAGAGGATCGATGCGACGTGCTTGTTCACGGTGTACGCGCTGATCCCGAGCGCCTCGGCGATCTCCTTATCCGCCAAACCCCGGCTGACGTGATGCAGGACGGTCAGCTCGCGGAAGGTCAGCCCGTACCGGCTACCGTTCTCCATTTGAGACTCGACGCGCGTCTCCAGTTCGTCGCGAGCGACGCGGTGCTCCTCTTCGCGGGCCATGTGTCGTTCAGCCGTGAAGTCCCGCACGAACGCGAGCACCTCATCCGGGCCAGCCGGAACAATGCGCGCTTCGTGGTACCGCTGAATCCCGGCGATCTCGATGGGATACTCCAGGCGCTGCGCAGTACCCGTAGCGAGCGCAGTATGTATCGCGCGCAGGACGGGAATCGCGAGTTCCTCCGGAAGGAGATGCGCGATCTGCTGTCCAGGGACCTGCTCTGGCGGCACCAGTAGCGGAGCGCCTTCCGGGCCAAAGTATTCGAGGTACGTGCCATCGGCGCCGATCCTGAATACGAGGTCAGGGATGGCGGAGATGACGTCCCGTTCTCGTTGTTTCGCCGCTCTCAGGTCGTTCTCGAGGGCGACCCGCTGCGTGACGTCGCGTATCACTCCGTCGATGGCAACCACTCGCCCATCGTCATCGAGCGTCACGGCATTCGAGTACTCCACGGAGAGGATCGAGCCGTCCGGTCGCGACCATGGCACGGTGATCATGGTGCGGTGTTCCTGCATGAGCATTCGGGTGAAGGCGTTCCGCTCGGCATGATCGACCATCCTGAAGAACAGGAAGCGATCGCGCATGAACGCCTCGGCCGGGTAGCCGCTCAACTGCTCGACTGCGGGACTGATGTACGTGAGCCGCGGCACCCGGCGCGCCTCGAGCCGGTACAGGACATCGTTCGCGTGCTCGACCACCAGGTGCAGCACACGCTCTCGCTCCCGCAGCTCGCGTATGAGCCGGCTGCGCTCGAGTTCCGCTTCGACCCGGCCGGCCAGTTCGCGGAGCACTTCTTCCGTCTCGTGGATGTTCAGTTCGGACCGGCGTGCGAGGATGCCGAACTGGCCGATCAATTGGCCGTCGGACGCATGCAGAGGGACTCCGGCGAAGGACTCGATGCCGCTTTCCGCGAGCCAGGCGAGGGCCGGGAACCGCGAAGCGACATCGCGCCGGTACATCACGACCTCGCCGCTGCTTTGGATGGCGCCCGCCGGCGTTCCGGCGATGGGGTACGCGATGTCCGTCCGCACCGTCCCGTCATCCCAGAATGCCACGACGCGGCTGACGTCCGGATCAGCGGTCGTCTCAGTGATAAACGCGTACCCGGCGCCGAGCGTCGTCGCGCACGTCGCGACAAGCAGATTCATGAATCGGTCCCCGACGACGGAAGACGTCGCATCAACGATGTGGCGCAGGGACCGTTCGCTGGAACGACGCCTGGGGCGTATCCGTTCGTCGGAGTCTGGGTTGCCGAGGTCGCCGACCATTCGCCTCCAGCCGCCAACGTCCGCGAATGATTAGTAGCGATATGCTAGCGCAAGCATATCGTTACGATCCCGCGGAGTGAGTGCTGGCACCTGCCTGTAGGGGTGGCGGTGTGCCTCCAGTGCTCGGAAGAACGGTCTGCAGGCCCGTCGTTCGCGAGCCAGCCACCCTCAAGCGGTGGCATGGATGAGCGTACCGCTGGGTACGACCCATAACAATCGTCAACGCAGGAAATCACCATCACCACCCTATTTCTTGCTAGATCCGTGGCGAGATAGGAGACGTGATCACAATTGTTTCGTTCGCGATCGTGCCACTTTAGAACCGTGACAACAGTGCCGGGACAACCGCGCGCGACCTGAGGCAGCCAGGTTCACCAGCGCGATGCAATTACGATCAGTAACGTTGTGCATCAGTTTCCGGTCTGGCACCGGCCGCGGCGCTGTCGCAACATCAATCGCGGCTCGTCGCGAGGTTCGCGCGAGTGCGCGATGCGTGAATCGTCCGTGCTCGCAACCCACGCGGCAGAGCGGCAGATCTGTGCGGGCTCCTCCGGCTGGTTCGGTTCACGCAGGAAAGCTACGATTAGACTCCGGCGCCGCGAGCCGCCTACGGCGGTGTCCGGCCGGTCACTCCCTGGACCGCTCGGGTCCGCTCCTCGAGCCGGCAACACGCCGGTGGAGTGAATGAATCAGGATCGAGCGAGCGGACCCGACGGTTCCCGCGGCCGCCGCAAGGGTGACGGAGGCTGACCGTCGGCGCGGCATCTCGCTCGCTTGGACCGCCTACCTGGTGACTTGAATACCGCCGCACGGCGCCGTATCGAGGTATGACCGGAAGGCCCCAGCTGCGGCGTCCAAATCCGCCTCGATTGCTGCGAGTGCCAGGGAGATCGGCTGAGGTCCATCGAGGGTCGCCAGCGCCCTGTCCAGGCCACCTGCCGATACCTCCAACACGTCGCGGTGTGCGCCGCTGACGCTGAGGATCGCATTCGATAGCGCTTGCAGTTCGCCGTTGAGCGGATCGATCGCGCGCTGGATGTCCTGCGCGGGCGTATTCTGCGGGTCCATCGCGGAGAGCCGGCCGACCGACAAGACGACCGCACTCACGTCCTGGCAGACCGTCGCTTTGGCCTCTTCGTCGACTTGCGGGCTGCCGCTCTCGACGCCGCACGCAGCGACGGCCAGGACGACGATGAGGATCATCGCGTGCGTGACGAAACGCCTGACGGCGCCAGCGTCCCAGACCATGCGACGCTCAGTCCGCCTAATTCCGTGCGCCACGTCGCCTGTCCCTTCTATCCGCCCGAGGAGGCTCCGCGGTCCGATGCAAAACGGGAAATTGACGCTGCAACCGGCGCGGCAGACGCCGAAAAGCTTCTTGCGGTGACGACGTCTGCGGCGCGTGATCACCGGTTGCAGCTACCAGCGATCATCGAGTGCGGCGACTGCCGCAACAATTCCAAAATGTCGTATTGCGACCGACGAATCTTGGTACGACGTCAACGTCACGCGGTCGTCGCATGCCGTGCGTCGTGACCGAAGATTGTGAGCCGGAGACAGCACTCCGATCGCGCGAGCGCTACGGCCTCGCGATCACGACGCCCGCGTTGTGGCCGATGCCGAACCCGTTCACCAGCGCCTTCGTGCCGTGCAGGCGGCGCACTTCACCGGTTACGACTTCGAGCCCGCCGCATGCAGGGTCCTGGGCTGTGAGGTTGAGCGTCGGCGGGATCAGTCCCGACTGCAGGCAGAAGATCGCCGCGACCGCGGAGAGTGCGCTCGATGCGCCGAGCGTGTGGCCGAGCGCGGCGCGGATAGCGGTGACCCAGAGCCGGTCCTTGTTCGGCCCCCACACGCGCGCGATCGCCTGCCCCTCGACGGCGTCGATGATGCCACCGCCCGCCGAGCCGAAGATCACGTCGATCTCGCCCTGGAGGGTCACGTCCCATTTCATCAGCGCGGACTGCATCGCTCGCCCAGCGTCGATGGGATTCGCGGCGGCGTGCGCGACCGCCGCGCGGTTGAACGTCGTGCCGTAGCCCTCCACGTACGCGAGGATCGTCGCGCCGCGGCGCACCGCGAGGTCTTCGTCCTCCAGCACGAGCATCGCCGCGCCCTCGGCGAGCGCGAAGCCGTCGCGCCTCGCGTCGTACGGCTTGATGGCGCGCTGCGGATCTTCGTTCAAATGGGTGAGCATGCCGGCCACGTCGTAGTGCGCGATCCACTCCGGTGAAACGGGCGTGTCCGCGCCGCCGGCAACCACCGCGCCGCAATCCTCGCGGAGGATCCACTCAGCGGCTTCGCCGATGGCCATCAGACCGCTCGCCGCGCCGTTCGTGAGGTGACTGACCGGCCCGCCCGCGCTGATCGTCCGCGCCACGTCCGCTGCCGTGGTCACCGTTCCCGCTGGCAACTCGCTTCCGACGGCCACGCCGATGGCCGGAACCGTCTCGGCATTGATCGGAAGCTCACTCTGGATCAGGGCCTGTATGGCGGCGTCCGCGGCGAACAGCGATCGCCGCGACATGGTGGCGGCCGCCTCCGGGTCCATGTCCTCGCGCGGTTCGTAATCGTGCACCTCGCCGGCGATCCGGCAAGCCAGCGCCGACGCGTCGAACGACGAGATCGGCGCGACGGCGCTCGTCCCCGACGTCAGGCCGCGCCAGAAACCCTGCGCATCGCGCCCGAACGGGGACACCGTGCCGATGCCGGTGACGCACACGCGCTTCGAATCTCGTGCCATGCGACGGAAGGTATCGGCTCATAGACAGTCGCGGAAGCGGGTCCCCTGCGCGTAACAATCCTTGACGCGGCGATCCGGGCGGCGTACGCTTGCGCCACAACCGAAGATCGCGTGAGGACGCGGCGAAGCCGGTGCGAAGCCGGCGCTGTCCCGCAACTGTATCCCTCGAAAGAGGGGAGCCAGGCCGACCGCTCCTCACATGTCGCAAGCCTTCGAGGAAAAGGCGCGGGCAACGAGCACGTCTCGTCCGTCCCCTGTCCCTCGGCAGGGGATTTCGTTTTTGCGGCTGCGATCTGGCCATACCGGACCGCGCGTATGCCGCAGGAGGAAACGTGACGAAGACGTGTACCCGATCACTACTGGCACTGCTCCTGGCCGTGATCGCGGCGATCGCCGTCGCTTGCGGGGGCGATGGCTCGAGCAGCAAGACCGCGACGCCGACGGCGGGAGCCCCGGCCGATGCAACGCCTCTCGTTTCGACGAACGACGCGTTCCCGGTCCAGCTCCCGCGGAGCGACGGCAAGAAGCTGACCCTCCAGTCCGCGCCCGCTCGCATCGTGTCGATGTCGCCCGGCGCGACGGAGATCATCTACGCGATCGGCGCCGAAGGGCAGCTTGCAGCGGTGGACAAGCAGGCGGATTACCCGGACGGCGCGAAGAACTTCGCGACGAAGGTCGATGCGTTTGAGCCGAACCTGGAGCAGATCGTCGCGCTGAAGCCCGATCTGGTGTTCATCGCGACCGACTCGAACGGCATCGTCGCGGCGCTCGACCGCCTGAACGTGCCCGTCCTGTTCAGCGATATCAACGTAGACGTGAAGACCGTCAACGACGTCTTCCGCCAGATCAAACTGCTGGGCACGGCCACCGGCAAGAGCGCGAATGCCGACACGCTCATCGGCCAGCTCCGGCCACGGATGACGGCCGTGGTCAACGCGGTACAGGACATTGCCCAGCCGCCGAGCGTGTACCACGAGCTCGACGACACCTACTTCACCGCGTCGTCGGGGTCGTTCATCGGCGACGTGTACCACCAGCTTCGCGCGACGAATATCGCCGGCGACGGCGGCGGCGTTGCGTACCCGCAGCTCACGCAGGAGGCCATCATCGCCGCGAACCCAACGACAATCGTGCTCGCCGACGAGGCGTTCGGTACGACGGTGGACTCCGTGAAGGCGCGGCCGGGGTGGCAGACCATCGACGCCGTGAAGAACGGGAAGATCTTCGGGATCGACCCGGACATCATTAGCCGGCCGGGTCCGCGCATCATCGATGCGCTCGAACAGCTCGCGAAAGACTTCTACCCGGAGAAGTTCAGCTAGATGCAGCTCACTCACGAGCGGCTGAGGTCCGTCGAGGCGCCCGTTGCCGGTGACGAGCCCGCCCTCGTCACGTGGCGCTCGCTCGCGCCGACGTACGCCGTCGCCGCCGCCGTGACGCTTGCGATCGCGCTGCTGGCGATCGGCTGGGGCACGGTGCGCATCCCGCCGCAGACGACAGCCTCGATCCTGCTGCATCACCTTCACCTGATCTCGTCGCATACGGCGTACAGCGCTACGGACGACGCGATCGTCTGGGACGTGCGGGTGCCCCGTGTCGTGCTGGCCGGGATCGTCGGCGCGACGCTAGCGCTGTCGGGCGCGGCGTACCAGGCGGTGTTCCGTAACCCGCTGGCTGAGCCGTACCTTATCGGCGTTGCCGCGGGCGCCAGCGTCGGCGCGACGCTGATCCTGGTTTCGCCATTAATGGTGACGGCAGGCATCCTGAGCCCGCTCCCGCCCGCGGCGTTTGCCGGCGCGCTCATCGCCGTGGCCCTTTCCTACGCCGGGGCGCGCGCGGGGCGCAGTGTCCCAACGGTGTCGCTCATACTGAGTGGTGTTGCGGTCTCGTCGATCGGGACGTCGTTGGTGACGTACCTGATGCTCACGTACACCGAGCGCACAATCGCGATCCTGGCGTGGATCCTCGGCGGCTTCAACACGGCTAGCTGGACGAAGACCGGGATGGCGTTGCCGTACATCGTCATCAGTGCCCTGGTCATCCTGCCGCAGGCGCGGCTGCTCAACGTACTGCAGCTCGACGAGGACGAAGCCCGGCGGCTCGGCGTCAACGTCGAGCGGCTGAAGCTCGTCGTGCTGGCCTGCGCGTCGCTGGCGACGGCCGCCGCGGTCGCCGTCAGCGGTCTTATCGGATTCGTCGGGCTTGTCGTCCCGCATGCTGTTCGCCTCGTGTGCGGGCCGGACTACCGGCGGGTGTTGCCGCTGTCCGCGTTCTTCGGCGCGTCGTTCCTGATCGTTGCCGACGCCGTCGCCCGCAGCGCCGACGGTGGACGCGAGATACCGATCGGCGTCGTGACCGCGCTGGTCGGGGCGCCGTTCTTTCTCTACCTGCTCCGCCGGCAGCAGCAGGCGTACCCTGAGCCGTGATGCTGGAGATCCGAAACCTCTCGGCGGGATATAGCGGTCGCACGATCGTGCGCGGTATCGACCTGTCCGTCGCGTCCGGAGAGCTCCTGGCCCTCATCGGGCCGAACGGCTGCGGCAAGACGACGCTCCTTCGCGCGATCAGCGGCGTGCTGTCGTACGAGGCGGACAGGCTCGCCATCGATGGCGACGACGCGCGCACGATGTCGTCCGCGGCGCTCGCCCGCCGCGTGGCCGTCGTGGCGCAGTCTGCGGCGCTGCCCGAGCGGTTCACCGCATTTCAGCTGGTCCTGATGGGACGCACGCCGCACCTGCGCCTGCTCCAGTCGGAGAGCCGTCGCGACGCCGAGATCGCGCGCAACGCGATGCTGCGAGCGGACTGCTGGGACGTCCGCGACCGCTTCGTCGAGGTGCTGTCCGGCGGCGAGCGCCAGCGCGTGATCATCGCTCGCGCGCTTGGGCAGGAACCGCGCCTGCTCCTGCTCGACGAGCCCACGTCGCACCTCGACGTGCAGCACCAGGTGAATACGTTCCGGCTCATGATTGAGCTTTGCCGCAGCGAAGGACTCGCCGTCGTCGCAGTCGTCCACGACCTCACGCTCGCTTCGATGTTCGCCGATCGAGTCGCCGTGATGAGCGCCGGTGAGATCGTCGCCTGCGGCGTGGCGCAGGACGTGCTGCGACCGCCGCTACTCGAGTCGGTCTACGGAGTCGCTCTCAGCGTCGTCCCGCATCCCACGACGGGCACACCGATCGTGGTACCGGATAGCGGAGATGCGGGCGTGCAGCTCGAACAGCGGCACGTAGGAGCAGCGACGTGAGCGCGCAAGAGCGGAAGCCTCCTCGCAAGTCGCTCGTCGTCGTCAACACCGGCAACGGGAAGGGCAAGACGACCGCCGCGCTTGGCGTGCTGCTGCGGGCGTGGGGCCGCGGGCTCGATATGTGCATGCTGCAGTTCATCAAGAGCACCACATCGAACTACGGCGAGACGAAGGCGCTGAAGAAAATGGGCATCGAGGTCGTGTCCCTCGGCGGCGGGTTCACGTGGCTGTCGAAGGACATCGAGAAGGACAAGGCGCTGGCGCGCGAGCTATGGGACCAGTGCAAGGCGAAGATCTCGTCCGGCGAGTACGACGTCGTCGCGCTCGACGAGTTCACGTATCCGCTTGCATACGGCTGGCTTCCGGTCGACGAGGTGATCGACTTCCTGAAGTCGCGGCCGGAGCGCACGCACGTGATCATCACGGGACGCGACGCCCCGCAGGACCTGATCGACTATGCCGACCTTGTGACGGAGATGCGCGAGATCAAGCATCCGTTCCAGCAGGGCATCAAGGCACAGCCGGGGATCGAGTTTTGAGCGCGCGCGACGTCATCGATGCAGCCGTGGCGGACATCCGCCCGCCGGATGAGGCCGCGCGCGACGGCGCTCGCGGCGTTCAGTCGCGGCTCACCAAGCCGGCGGGCGCGCTCGGCCGGCTCGAAGATCTGCACGTATGGGCGGCTGGCCTACGGCGTGATCCGCGACCGACGGTCGATCGCCCGGCGATCGTCGTGGCCGCTGCGGACCATGGCGTCGCTGTCGAACGAGTGAGCGCGTACCCGCAAGACGTCACGCCGCAGATGGTCGCCAATATGCTCGCCGGAGGCGCGGCGGTCTGCGTGCTGGCCGACCATGCCGGCGCGGAGGTGCACGTCGTCGATGCGGGCGTGCTCGTCGATGTCGTTCATCCGCGGCTCCGCCGGGTGAAGGTGCGCGCCGGCACCAGCAGCATCACGAACGGCACGGCCATGTCGCGAGACGACGCGGAAACGCTGGTGGCCTCGGGTATCGACGTCGCGCGCGAGCTGTGCGACGGCGGTGTCGATGTGATCGGGCTCGGTGACATGGGGATCGGGAACACGACCCCCGCGGCTGCGATCACCAGCGTCGTCGCCGGGCTGCCGGCCTCGGCGACCGTCGGGCGCGGTACGGGCGTCGATCACGTGGCGTTTCAGCGCAAGCTCGCTGCCGTCGAACGCGCAATCGAAGTCAATCGGCCCGACCGAAGTGATGGCATCGATGTGGTCGGGAAGGTTGGCGGCTGCGAGATCGCGTTCCTCGCTGGCGTCGCGGTGGGCGCGGCGTCACGGTCCGTTCCAGTCGTTCTCGACGGCTACCCCACGACCGCCGCGGCCCTGGTCGCGGACGCGATCGCACCGGCGTCACGCGGCTACATGCTCGCATCGCACGTCTCTGCTGAGCCGGGGCATCACTTCGCGCTCGACCACCTGGGTCTCGAGCCGCTGCTCGACCTGCGGATGCGCCTCGGCGAAGGGACGGGCGCCGCGCTCGCGATCTCGCTGCTCCGCGCCGCCCTGCGATTACCGCGCGAGATGGCGACGTTCGACTCGGCCGGCGTCTCACGCTCGACCGGCGAAACCATCGCCGAAGCGTGACCGCGTTCTTCGATGCGCTCGAGTTCCTCACGGTGCTCCGCCTGCGCCCCCGACGCGCGGCTCGCATGCCCGACGTCGCTCGAGCGATGGCGTGGTTCCCGGCCATCGGACTGGTGCTCGGCGCGCTGCTGCTCGCCATGGATCGCGTCGCGTCGCGCGCTCTTCCGCCCGCATCAGTCGACGCGCTGCTCGTCGTCGCGCTCGCGGTCCTCACCGGCGGCCTCCACCTCGACGGCGTGGCCGACGCTGCCGACGGGCTGTTTGGCGGACGTACTCCGGCGGATCGCCTCGAGATCATGCGCGACGTCCACGCTGGCACGTATGCCATCGTCGCCGTCGTGTCCGTGCTCGCCCTGAAGTGGGCGGGCCTCGCCGCTCTGCCGCGCAGCGTGCGCTTCGAAACGCTCCTGCTCTTCCCTTGCCTGGCGCGCGCAGCGATGCTGGCCACGGTCGTCGCGTTTCCCGCGGCTCGTGATGCCGGCATGGGCACGGAGATGAAGCGGGACGCAATGCCGTGGCGCGTGCCGCTGGGATTGACGAGCGCGCTAGTGGTGGCCGTCGTGCTGCTCGGCGCCGGCGGACTCTACGCGATGATCTTCGCGCTCGCCGTCGCAGGTGGCCTCGCGGCCCTGGCCACGCGGCTCGCGGGCGGCATGACGGGCGACCTCTACGGCGCAACCGTCGAGATTACGGAGGCGCTGACGCTGCTCTTCATCGCAGCATTCGCGCAGCGAGGCTGGATTGATGCGCTCGCGTTCGGCTGACCGATGCTGACGCTCATCCTCGGGGGGGCGCGCAGCGGCAAGAGCGACTTAGCGCTCCGCCTCGCCGCCGCCAGCGGACGCCACGTGCTCTTCGTGGCGACAATGGAGCCGGGCGACGAAGAAATGCGCGCGCGCATCGAAGCACACCGCGCGCAGCGGCCCGAGACCTGGCGCACCGTCGAAGAGCCGCGTGATGTCGTCGCCGCGTTGAAGCGCGAGGCGCGCGACGGCGACTTCGTGCTCATCGACTGTCTCACGCTGTTAGTCAGCAACCTCCTGCTCGAGGCGGTCGGCCCGGTTGACCGCATTGATGATGACTCCGCACCGGCGTCTGCCGCGACGGAGGTCGTTCGTGCTACGGCGGCGTTGGTCGATTCTGCGAACTCGTTCGATGGCGAGATCGCCATTGTCTCGAACGAAGTGGGACTTGGCGTCGTCCCACCGTATCCGCTCGGACGCGTCTTCCGCGATGCGCTAGGCGCTGCCAACCGCCTCATTGCCGCGCGTGCGGATCACGTCTACTATCTCGTAGCCGGGCTGGTGCTCGATGTCAGCGCGCTCGGCGCCGTCCCGCTCGAACGATTCGATCGGTCCCGGACTGATGATCCCGATCTACGACAGTGAGCGCTCGCGCTCGTTCCCGTACGTCAACGTCGCGATCATCATCATCAACATCGTCGTCTTCATCTACGAGGTCTCGCTCAGCCAACAGGGCGTGACCCGGAGCGTCGCCGCGCTGGGCTCGAAGTCCCAGCTCGATATCTTTGTCAACCACTGGGGGAATATCCCCGCCTGCATGCTCGACGCGGCCGGGCGCAACGAGCACCTGACCCGCACCGGGGCGGCGATCTGCCGCGCGCAGCCGAGTCCACTGTGGACGATCCTGACCGCGATGTTCATGCATGGGAGCTGGCTGCACATCGGCGGCAACATGCTGTTCCTGTGGATCTTCGGTGACAACGTCGAAGACGCGATGGGGCACGCGCTCTACGCGATCTTCTATCTCATCGTCGGGACGATTGCCGCGTTCTCACACGCGCTGGTCGCGGAGTACTACGCGTCATCGGAACTGCTGACGCCCGCGATTGGTGCGAGCGGCTCGATCGCCGGCGTCCTCGGCGCCTACATCGTGCTCTTTCCTCGCGCGACGGTGGTCGCGCTCATTCCCTTCTTCTTCTTCATCCCGTTCCCAGTTCCGGCCTTCGTCCTTATCGGGTTCTGGTTTGTGCTCCAGATCTTCTACGGCGCCGGGTCGGTGGGGCCGAATGCAGTGGGCGCCGGTGGTGGCGTCGCTTACTTCGCCCACATTGGCGGGTTCATTGCCGGCGCGGCACTGGTGAACCTCTTCGCCTGGAACCGCCCGAGACGTCCGCCAGCCGCTGCCCGCGGGCATCGAAACGTCTGGTAAGTAGCAAAACCTTACCTTGACGCGCACGTTAGACCGTCGCTAGGATCGATCTGGATGACCCATCGCCGCACGCAAGGCCCGGAATCAGACCTCAACGGCGCGCCGTATCTGCAGATCGGCGAGGTCGCCGAGCGTACGGGCGTCACCCAGCGCACCCTCCGCTTCTACGAAGAGAAGGGCCTCCTCAAGCCGCCTTCCCGCCTCGAAGGCGGGTTCCGCCTCTACTCCGAGGAAGACGTCCAGCGCGTCGAGCAGATCAAGCGCCTGCAGACCCTCCTCGGCTTCACGCTGGCGGACATCAAAGAGATGGTCGAGGCCGAGGAAGTCAAGACGCAGCTTCGGGCCGAGTATCGGCGCGAGGCCGACGTCTCGGATCGCCGCGCGAAGATCGCGAAGGCGCTCGAAGTCACGGAGCGCCAGGTCGCCGTCATCGACCAGAAGCTGCAGTCACTCCAGGAGATGAAGGCGCACCTCGAGGAGCGCATCGCGAAGTACAACGGCTGGCTCGCCCAGCTGGACGAACCGGCTGCGGCGCCGGCCGGACGCCGCTAACTCCCTTCCGCTTCCGTCGCCGCTGCTGCTCTAGCTGACCGCTCGCGCTATCGTGGATCCGTTCACGGAGGTTCCCGATGACGCTGCGCATTGCGTTCGTGCTGTTCCCCCAGTTTGAAGAGCTGGACTTCGTCGGCCCGTACGAGGTCTTTGGGATGGCGTCGAAATACGTCGACCAGAGCTGGAGCGTGTTCACCGTCGGCGAGGAGCCGGTGGTGATCGGCTTCCTCGGTGCAAAGATCAACGTGGACCACACGTTCGCGGACGCGCCGCCCCCCGACATCATCGTCGTGCCCGGCGGCTTCGGCACGCGGCCCGGCGTGAAGAACGAGGCGCTCGTCGGCTACATTCGTCGCGCCGGCGCCTCGGCGCAGTTCGTGACGTCCGTCTGCACCGGGGCGATGCTCCTCCACGCCGCGGGCTTCCTCGCCGGCAAGCGCGCCGCGACGCACTGGGGCGCCCGCAAAGAGCTGGCGGACATGGGCAACGTTACCGTGGTCGAAGACCAGCGCTGGGTCCACGAAGGCAACGTGATCACCGCCGCTGGCGTCTCGGCCGGCATCGACATGGCGCTGTATCTCGTTGGACAGCTCAAGTCGCCGGAAGCTGCGCGTCAGGTCCAGCGCTTCATGGAATACGACCCGTCGCCGCCGTACGCGGAAGTTCCTGCGCCTGTCTAAGTGCTCCCCTGGCAACTGGGAGTCGGTGGGGCGTCTGCAGAGGCGCCCGAACTGCTCGTGTTGGCGCCCCTCATAGTGCGATTTTACATCGACGGTTCGCGCGATCATACAATCTGCGTAGCCGGAACTTCGGGCGGCCCTTCGCGGGAGGTGCGCCATCCCCGTCATCACGATCGCGGGCAGCCTCGGGAGCGGTGCGAGAGAGATCGCCCAGGCCACCGCGCACGAGCTGCGCCTCGACTACGTGGACCAGGAGATCCTCGTCGAAGCAGCGCGAGAGCTTGGGGTGAGCGTCGCAACCGTCGAGCGCCACGACGAGCGCGCCAGCAGCCTCGCTGAGCGCCTCGGATCGATGATGCGCACGTTAATGGAGCGTTCTGCAGCCGCCGGCGCGGGCGACCCGGCCGCGGGCGGAGGTCTCGACGTCGTGCTCGCGCGGACCTACGGCGAAGCTGCGGAATTGCCGTCTGAACCGCAGCAGACGGGCCAGCTGGACGACGAGCGCTACATCAGCACCCTCACGTCCGTCATCAAGGGCGTCGCCGCGCGCGGGAACGTCGTGCTGCTTGGCCGCGGGAGCCAGGCGATCCTCCAGCACGAGGAGGACGCGCTGCATGTCTTCGTCTATTCGCCGAAGCGCACCCGCATCGCGTTCGTAGCGGAGCAGCAGGCGATAAGCGAGCACGATGCCGAGCGGCGCGTGAAGGAGAGCGACGGCAACCGCGCCGCTTTCTACCAGCGCTACTTCAAGACGAACCCGGACGCGCCGGGTCTGTACGACCTGATCGTGAACGCCGACCGTCTGCGCGTGGACCTTGCAGTGAAGCTCATCGCGCTGGCGATCCGCGACCGCACGCCGCGCCCGGGATAACTTGCGACAGCGCCGTCCGAGGAGCGCCACATGTATCTGAGCCCTGAGTCCCAGCGTCTCCTCGACGACGTGCGCGGCGCGCAGCAGCGCCTGATCGATCACTTCCGCGCCGATGAAGCGCACCGGCGCGGCTTTCGCGCCGTGTACGAGGCGTTCGAGTCGGCGCTCGGGGATGTCGACGAGGCGCGGCTGACGGCGGCGATCGACGGAGGGTGGTCGCCAGCGGAAGTGCTCGTGCACGTCGCCGAGCACGACCAGCAGATCGAAGAGGCGACGCGGCGCGGAATCGAGCACATGATCGAGCACGGGCTCGAGCACGCGCGGTCGCTCTGGCTCGCGCGGACACGCCAGGCGTCCGGCGAGACAGCCTGAGATGACGGCCGCGCTCGTCATCGTCGCGGCGTACCTCATCGGTTCGATCCCGGTGGCATATCTCGCCGGCCGCGCGTTCGGCGGCATCGATATCCGCGAGCACGGCAGCGGGAACGTCGGCGCGTCCAACGTCTGGCAGAGCGTCTCGAAGCCGCTGGTAATCCCCGTCGGCCTGGCGCAGGTGGCGCAGGGGTGCGCCGGACCGCTGCTCGCCCGCGCGGCCGGAGAGGGCGATGCCGTGCGCGTTGCAGCCGGACTCGCGGCCGTCGTTGCGCACGACTGGTCCCCGTGGCTGCGCTTCACCGGCGGCCGCGGCATCGGTCCGGCGATCGGCTTCCTGCTCGTCGTGTCACCGGCGGCCCTCGTGGTGTTCATCGGCATCGCGCTCGCCGGAGTGGTCTGGCACGCGACGCCCCAGGGCACGGCGCTCGGACTCGCCGTGTCCCCCGTGGTGGCCGCACTCACGTATCAAGGCGCCGCAGTGGTCGCGGGTTGTACCGCGCTGGCGCTGATCGTGCTGACGAAGCGCGTGCTCGCGAACGGGCCGCCGGATCGCGAAGATGCGCATGGCGTCCTGCTGCGCCGGCTCATCTACGATAGGGACGCTTCCGACCGCGACGCCTGGGTCCGGCGCCGCCCCGAGCGCACGACATAAGAACGTCGGGATAACCCTACGACCCGCGTGCTCCCTCGTAGTGCGAATGCACCATTTGCGGCTCGATGCTGCGTCTGCGCAATGCGCAGAGCGCAAATCGATACGTCGCCGCAGCACGCATCGCCGATAAACAACGTATGAGCACGAAGCGGGCGTTGCATCTGATGGCGGCTGTGTTGGTCTTCGCATCAACGATGTGGCTAGTCACGTGCGACAGCGAGACCGGCCTGTCGAAGTTGCCGAATGCAACCTACGCGCAGATCGAGTGCCTCGACATGAACGCGGACCATCGCGTGAACGCGCAGGACGCCGCGACGCCGTCGAAGCTGCCGGACTTCGACAACGACGGCAAGCACGATGCGCAGGACGCCGCGTTCATCACCGGGGTGGACATCGCGCTGAAGCCGGATACCCAGGCGGAGGCGTGCGGCCACAAGAACAAGGACTGGGGTCCGGAGTACTTCGTCGCGCACGGCTCGAAGCCCGCGACCGTCACATGCCCGGCGACGCCGGCGCCCGTTCTGCTCTTCGGCGTAGGCGGAGGCGTCTCGAACCTCAAGGCGAACGACGCGGCGGGCGTGCGCAGCATCGTCGACGGACTGCAAAAGTCCTACTCGAGGGCGGGCGTGCAGACGATCGCGGTCATCTCCGGCGAGTCGGTGATTGCAGGAGTCACGCCGCAGAGCGACATGGAGCAGTGGAACACGCACGCGGTACGCACGTATCTCGACCGCTTCCCGTGCCTGCGCGTCGTATTCGTCGGACATAGCCACGGCGGCGTGAACGTTGACGTCGTCTCGTCCCGGCTCGAGGCGCAGTATGCGCCGCGCATCATCGAAGTGGTCGACGTGGACCGCGTGGATGTGCTCTACGACGGAGACACGACGTCATGGCCGCACCAGGCGCACGTCTTCAACATCTACGAGACGAACGACGACAAGCTGAAGGGCGCGCCGCACGACTCGCCGAACACCGAGAACTGGGACGCGAGCGACCAACTCGGTCCAAAGAACGGCGACGAGGGCGGGCCGCTCACGAAGGTCGATCACACGACCATCGACAATTCGAACTCGGTGAAGCAGCGCATCATCGACGACGTCATGAAGCGCTCCGCGTGAGCTAGTCGTGCCGCATCGAGGTTCGGGCACCCGATCGTGAACGCGTGGTCGGGCCGCTGCTCGAGCGGCTACGCGTGCTCGCGCCGCTCCCGACGCGAGACGCGGTGGTGGTGCGGCCGCGCGCCATCGCGCCGCTCCTCGAACCCGCGCGGCTCGACGTCGAACGGCGAGAGGACGTCGTTGTACGCCGGGAGCCGCTCGTCGATCGCGATGGATTCTTGCGGCTCGTGGACCGCATGCCCGAAGAGCCACGCTTCGACGCCGTGCTCCGCCGCCTCGACTCAGTCGAACGCGACGTCTTGCGCCGTGTGCCCCCGGTGGTGCGCGATGAGCGCGTACCGCCAGCGCGCGACGTGCTGCGCCGCATCGTCGACGTGCGCGTGCTTCGCCGTGCGCTGCTCGATGACCGCGTGCGCGGTCGGCGCGTCGTGCTCTTGCTGCCGCCGGAGCGTCGCGTCCCGGCCCGCGCGGACTTCGTCTCTCCCGCCCGTGATCGCTGCTTGTTCACGATGCGTGCAGCGACTTCCTTCTGGCGTCCGCGGTAGCGCCCTTCCTTCTTGAATTCCCCCACGAGCTCGTTGTACTCGCGCTCGCGCTTCGGGCTCGATCCCCTCGGCATTTCGTCCTCCTTTCGACACGCGCAGAGGTCTGCGCGCACATTCAGTGTCGCGACCGAAAGATGCGAAAGCTGGATCAGATCGCCGAGATAGGTTTCAAACAGGTTTCGATTCGCGCGTGACAACCCGGCGACGGCGGGACGTTTGCGCGTGGCGGGATAATCAGGTTGACGGTTACGCTAGGCGCCGGCGTCGAGCAGACGCCGCTGAGCGGGCGCGTGCTCCTCGATCACCGCCGGCAGCGGCTCGCCGGCGAGCAGCGCGCGGATCGCCGGAAGCGCGTCGTTCGCCGCCGCGATGCCCGCATCGAGGCACGCTGTCATATGGAACGGTGAGTTTCCGCTGAGCCGCGCCACTGGCGGCCGGATGACGAGCGCCGCGGTGCGCCCGCGGGCGAGCGGTTGCGTGATCGCGTGCATCGTGAACGGCATGCCCGCGATGGTCCGGTGCAGGCGTGCCTTCTCGAACCGCTCGCCTATCCATCCCGCCGCTTTATGGAGCGCCGGCGGCAGCGTGTACGGCACGCCGAGCTCCACCGCGACCACGACGTCCGCTCCGAGATGCACCGCAGCGTCCACCGGCGCTGCATCCCAGAAGCCGCCATCGAGCAGGTAGCGCCCCTGGTGCGCCACGGGCCGCGCGATGAATGGGATGGCGATGCTGGCCTCGATGGCGTCGATGAGCGGCCCACGGTCGATGATCACCACGCACCGGTCCACGATGTCTGACGCCGTCACGGCAAATGGCGTGGGCAGGTGCTCGATCTGGTAGCCGGCGAGCGCTTCGTAGAACTTGCGCGCGAGCCGGTTGTTGTCTCGGATCTTCAGGCGGTGGCGGAAGAAGGCGATGACGTCGCGGCTAGGGCAGGCGCGGATGCCGTCCGCCATCTCCTGGGGCCTCCGGCCCACCGCGAGCGCCCCCCCGTACAACGCGCCGATGCTGGTGCCGGCGACCGCATCGACCTGGATGCCGGCCTCCTCGAGGACCTGCATTACCCCGACGTGCGCCGCGCCCTTCGTGCCCCCGGCGCCGAGCGCGAGGCCCAGCTTTAACGTCCGCATGGTTCAGCTTTCCGGCGGGGAGGCATCCATTGATCATAACGAGGGTGTGGGGCGATTTTCTTCAATTCAGTGCCAGCCGTCAACTCGCTTCCGTCCCCCCCGCGTCAAGCTGAGGCAGGCGACCGCCTACCGGTGCTTCGGGTGTCACCCCGGCTTGAACGCCGGGTTCCCGTCGTCAGCTTGCGCCACTTCCACGTACGGCGCGCCCGCGTATCCGGCGATCCGCTTCGAGATGCCATTCAGCCCGTCCTTATCGAAGCCGGCCGACACCATCGAGACCGTGAGCTCGGGCTCGATCACATACAGAGTCGGCGTGGCGTCGGGATCATAGAGCCGCGATGCTGCGAACGAAGGTGCGTCGATGAGCACGGTCGGCCGGAAGCTTTACTCGCGCACGAACTGCGCCGCCTGTGATGCCTCATCCTGCGCGATGGCCCAGAACGACCAGGTCAGGTTCTCGTACCCGTCGTACAGGCGGTTCAGATAGGGCGCGGCGATCTTGCACGCCCCGCAGCTCTTCTGCCAGAACGCCAGCACGACTGGACCCTTGCCGGCTGCCTCGTGCAGCGAGTACCTCAGGCCGTCGAGGCCGGTGAGCGTGAAGTCGGGCGCTTCGGTTCGTTCGCGAAGCATCGGTTACGTGTGCAGGTTGAAGCGCGTTGCCTGCCTGCACAGCTCCTTCATGCCTTCAGCCACGTCGCCGGGCGTCTTCAGCCCGTCGTTTACCGCCTCGAACGCGTGCTTGCCCCAGTGGTGGGCGTCGCGCTCGTCGGAGCACGTTCGGATTGAACTGCCGTTGATCAGAAGGTGAAAGGTGTTCCCGCGCGGCAAGATGGCGATACGCGGCATGTCCTCGCGTGATAGGAGGAGCTGCCGCCTAGCCAGAGACATCGCTCATTTCCATACGCTTCGAGTATAGGAGAGCGGTGTGCTCGCTGTTCTTGCGCGTCAAGGCTTCGGCATAGCGGTCTCGTTTCGCCGGGCTGACGAAATCGTGAAGAAGGCCCTAGTCCGCCTCGGCTGACGCGACGACGGCGATCCCGAGCATGCCCGGCCCGCCGTGCACGCCGAGCACGGGCCCGAAGCGCCCGAGCATCACGCGCGCGGCCGGCGCCTCCGCTTGCGCTCGTTCTGCCAATAGAGCCGCGTCGTCCGGCGTCGTCGTGCTCGCGACCGCGATGTCGCTGACCGGGGCGTACCGCGAGCAAAGCGCGATCAGTTCGTCCATCGCCTTCGCGCGGGAGCGTGCGCGCGTGAGTGGCGCCGCTTCGCCGTCCTGCACGGTGAGGATCGGCTTCAGGCGCAGCAGGCTTCCAAGGAACGCCCGCGCCCGCCCGATGCGTCCGCCTCTTCGCAAGTACTCCAGCGTCTCGAACGCCACGGCCACGTGCAGGCCCCGTGCGACGCGCTCGGCAGAGGCCACGCACTCGTCGCGCGTGGCGCCTCGCTCCGCCGCTCGCGCCGCTGCGATCACGCACAGCCCCAGTCCGAGCGACACGGACCCGGAGTCCACCACGCTGATCTTGTCCGGCGCGACCTGCTGCGCAATGCTCTGCGCCGTCGTCACCGTGCCGCTGAACTTGTGCGACAGGTGCACGGAGACGACCTCACCCTGTGAGATCAGGTGCTCGTACGCGTGCTGGAACAGGGCCGGCGGCGGCTGCGACGTCTTGGGCAGTTCCGGTTCCCGCTGCAAGCGTTCGTAGAACGTATCGGCGTCGATATCCACGCCGTCACGGAACGACTCCTCGCCGAACGAGATGGTGAGCGGGATCACGTCGATCTTCAGATCGGCGGTGACATCGCGCGAAAGGTCGGCGGTGCTGTCGGTGACGACGCGGACGTTCACGCTACTCGACGCCGATGAGGTACGGATAGTGGGGCTGGCCGCCCTCCACCGTCTCGACGTCGCAACCGAACTCGGTACCGATGCGCTGGGCCACGGCCGCGGCAGCCCCGGCTTCGAGGCCTTCGCCGAAGTACAACGTCACCAGCGGCGCTTCGCGGCCGTCGATCATCCGCCCAACCGCCTGCACTGCAGCGTCCTCGACCGACGTCGCTACCAGCGTTAGTTCACCATCGATGATGGCGATGGCCGCACCCTCCGGCACGTCGCGACCGTCGATGCGAGTTGCCCGTGCCGCGAGCGTCACTTCCGCAGTGCGCACCGGCCCCAGTGCGGATTCCATCGCGGCGACGTTAACGTCGAACGGCGCATCTGGGTTGACCGCGACGAGCGCCGCCACTCCCTGCGGCACGCTGACCGAGGCGACGACACGCACTTCCGGCGTCGTCCCCATCGACGCCGCCTGCTGCGCTGCCATGATTACGTTGCCGTTGTTCGGGAGCACGATCACGTGCTGTGCCCGTGTCCGATCGATGACTTCGCGCATCTCGCCCGCGCTCGGGTTCATCGTCTGCCCGCCGTGCACGATCTCGCTCGCGCCGATCGAGCGGAAGAGTCGCGCGATGCCATCCCCCGGAGCGACCGCGACGACCGCAATCGCCGGCGCTGCGGCGCCCTCGAGGCGATTCGCGAGCGCGTCGATCTGGCCCTGAAGGTCCTCCACCTTCACACGCGAGACGTCGCCCAGAGTGTGGCCGTACTCGATGGCCTCGTCCGGCGTCGCCGTGTGCAGATGCACCCGCACCATGCCGGGCGCTTCCACTACGAGCACGCTGCTCCCCATCGCCGACAGCCGTTCGCGCACCTTCGACGCTTCGATGGCGCGCCCTTCGACCATGAACTCAGTGCAATATCCGGTGTCACCGCCATCGTGCAGCCGTTGCTTCCCCGCGAGAAACGCGGCGTCGATATGGCCGAGGTCGTCGACCGCTGCCGGCGACTCCCCGCGCAGCCCTCGCAGCATTCCGTCGAGCATCACGTAGAGACCCTGCGCGCCGGAGTCGACGACTCCCGCTTCCTTTAGCACCGGCAGCATTTCAGGACTTCTCGCCACAGCGTCGTGTGCAGCCGCGACCGCCGCACCGAGAGCAGCGTCGGCAGCCCCCGAATCCGTCACGCGTGCGGCGTCCGCGGCAGCCGCGATTGCGGTGAGGATCGTCCCTTCCTTCGGTTCCGACACGACGCGGTACGCCGCGATTCGGCCGCGGTCGAGCGCATCGGCGACCCCACGCGCATCGAGCTCGCGCTCGCCGGGAGGCATCGCCGCGAAGCCGTACAGGATCTGTGAGAGGATGACGCCCGAGTTGCCCTTGGCGCCCATCAGCGCGCCGCGCGCCGCAGCCTCTGCGACCGCCTGGGCGGTATTGCGATCCGCGCGCACGGCCGCATCGACCGCCGAGCGCATGGTCGACGACATGTTCGTGCCTGTGTCACCGTCTGGCACCGGGAAGACGTTGATGGCGTCGATCGCTGCCGCGTTCGCTTCCAGTGCTTGCGCGCCGGCGCGGAACGCGCGCGCGAGCCCGTCAGCGTCGATGGCCGCGATGTCGCAACGGGGCGTCACGGGTCGCGCGGACCGGACTCCCCCGCATCCCGCGGATTGCTTCGGCTTCGAGCGGCGTGATAGAGTTTCGTGTCCCGATTCTATCACGGGTCGTTGCGACTACGAGGTTATCAGCGCATGCCTGCGATTTGCGCCGTCTGCGGCAAGGGCACCACGTTCGGCCGAAACATCCGCCACCAGCACTCCGGGCGCTGGGTGCGGAAGGCGCCGCGCACGAACCGGACGTTCCGCCCAAATCTACACAAGCAGATCGTCTACGTGGGCGGCGACTCCGTCCGCGTGAAGATCTGCACCCGCTGCCTTCGCAGCCAGACCAAGTCGAAGTAACCCGGCCGGTCGTCTCATCACGTGGGCGACGCGCGATCCCCGTATCGCGCAACGAGCGCCACCCGATCAGCCGGCGTGAGCGCTGTTGGGCAGTCGCTCGTCTCCGCAGCCATCACTGCATTCCCAGGCAGGTGCTCCAACCCCAGGAAGTGTCCCGTCTCGTGCAGCAGCGTGCTGTACAGGCACCCGCGCGTCCGGAACTCGGGTGGCGGCGTCCCTTCGATCACGATGTCCGCCTCCACCAGCCGTACCGGCTCCTCCCCCTCGCAGCCTGACGTACACTCTGAGTACGTCGTCATCGTCTCTCCCGCTTCCGTCACCCGCGATCCGGGCGGCGGCTGCTTCTCCGGCGTCCCGAAGCCGATCTCGTTGACCTTGTCGCCCGCGGCGTTCGGCCTCAGGCAGGCGCCGTCGTCGACCGTCGGCACGCCCCACGTTGCGAACGCGCGCTCGACCAGCGACGTGAAGTCGGCAATTGTCACGGAACCCGGCTGCGACCCGTCGATGCAGTAGTGGATCGGCAGCGAAGTCCAGCGGTGCAGCCCGCGCGGGTTGGGCGGGAGCGCCGGTGTCGGCGTCGCGGTTGGAGGTGGCGGGACGGTTGCTGTGCGAGTGAGCGTCGGCGTTCTCGACGGATCGTTGCTGCTGCGGACGGCGTCGCACCCGGCCGCCGGCAGCGCGATCGACGCGAATGCTAACCAGAGAGCAAGCGGCGGGCGCCGTCGCATCAGGCCGGGACCTCGTCGACTGCGCCTATTGTGCGGCTGGTACCTTCCACGCAGAGCTGCGAAAGCGGGCAGTCGCCGCATCGCGGTACTGCACGGCACAGGCGCTTCCCGTGCAGCACGATGTGCGCGTGATAGCGCTGGAACGCTCCGATGTCCGCGTTAGGCGCGAGCGCATCCTCGAAGTACGCCTGCCACGCATCGTATGAATCGGCCTCCGGCCCGAACCCGATGCGTCGGAACATACGCTTCGTGTAGGCGTCGATCTCGAAGACCCGCCGTCCGGCTGCGTAAAGAAGAATCGCGTCCGCCGTCTCGGGCCCGATGCCGTGCGTCGCCAGCAATTCGGTTCGGAGGAGCGGTGTCGGCAGCTCGAGGAACGGTGCGAGCCCGCCATGCCGCAGCACCGTCTCGGCGAGCGCGCGGAGGCGCTTGGCTTTGATGGCCGGCGTCCCGCACACGCGGATCAGCGCGATCAGCTCCTCAGCGGGCATTCCCGCGATCGCACCGGCTTCGAGCACTCGGGCGCTGCGCATCGCTTCGAGCGCGCGTACGGCGCTGGACCACGTCGTGTGCTGCACGAGGATCGCGCCGACCAGAACATCGATTGGGTCGCGCACGTACTCCGGCGACCAGTGCCATGTCTCGCCGCGGTACATCTCGTCGAGCAAAGCGAAGATCTGTTGGACGCGACCGCGATCAGGGTGCGACGCCGGCATAGGTCCAGTACGTCGGGTCGACGTTCGCGCCGCTGACGATCAGCTCCCAATGGAGGTGCGGTCCGGTGGCGAGGCCGGTCATGCCGACGGCGCCGATGATCTGGCCCTGCGCGATCTCCTGGCCGACCGAGACATCTATCCGCGACATGTGGCTGTAGTCGGTGAACACACCGAGCCCGTGGTCGATGACGACCGAGTTGCCGCGCGTCGTCAGCGCTCCCGCGAACACGACGCGCCCGTGCGCCGAAGCCATGATGGGCGTCCCCTCTGGCACCGCGAGATCCGTGCCGCTGTGATGGCTCGTGACCGGCGCGCCGTTGTAGCTGCGGCCAATCCCAAACGGGCTGCTGATCGCGCCAGTTACGGGAATGATGAAGGGTCCGTTCCAGAGCTTCTCCGGCGTGATCTTCGCGAAGAGGGCGGCGCGGATGTTCAACTCCTTCTGGACCTCCTCCGGCGAAAGCAGTTCGTCCTGTGATGGCGGAACGTCGACGCGCTCAACAGGGAAATCCGTCGGGGTGACCTGGACTGTGGCGTTCTTCGTGTCGAGGGCGCTGCCGTTCGCATCCGTGAAAGTCACGGAGAGCGGATAGTTTCCGACCGCCGTGTCGGCCGAAGCGCCGATCGGCAGCCACACGTCGCCGCCCTCGCGGAGCATCGGATACTGCTGCCCGCGGAACGTCAGGATCGCCCCGCTTGCCGACCCGAGCGATGCCCGCACGACGGTCGTCCGCGCTTGTGCGACCTGGATGGTGGCCGTCGTGTACGGCACGTTTGCGACGGAAGAAGTCGGCGTCGACGTGGGCTCTGGCGTCGGCGTCGCGCTCGCGGTCGGCGTGGCCGAGGGCGTCGGAGTCACCGTCACCGTAGGTGTCTCCGTCTCCGTTGGCGTCTTCGTCGCCGAAGCTCCGCCGACCACGCCGCAGCCGGTGAGCGCGGACAGGGCAAGCGTCGAAAAGATAAGGAGCGCGACAAAACGGACAGGCCGGGGCACGCGGCCAGTATAGGAGATGGGTGCGTCGACGCCGCTCTTCGCCTCGGCGACGCGCGCACCGTTACCATTGTTACGGCAAACATGAGCGAAGCATCCCCTCACGGATGAAGATTCTCGGCATCGAAACGTCCTGCGATGAAACGGCGGCGTCCGTCGTCGAGGATGGCCGTTACCTGCGCTCCAACGTTGTCGCGTCGCAGTTCCATCTGCACGCGGAGTACGGCGGAGTCGTGCCCGAGGTCGCCGCGCGACACCACCTTGAAATCATCCTCCCCGTGATCGATGCCGCCGTCACCGAAGCATCGTCCACGTGGAGCGATATCGACGCTGTCGCGGTAACCGCCGGCCCCGGCCTCGCCGGCGCGCTGCTCGTCGGCGTGAACACTGCGAAGACGCTCGCCTGGGCGCACGGCCTCCCACTGCTCGGGGTGAACCACCTCGAGGCGCACCTCTACGCCAACTGGATCGAGATCGAAGGCCGCGCCTATGCCGAGCCCGAGCTGCCGGCGGTGGGACTAATCGTGTCTGGCGGCCACACCGATCTCGTGTTGATGCGCGGCCACGGCGAGTACACCCGCCTGGGCCGCACCCGCGATGACGCGGCCGGCGAGGCCTTCGACAAGGTGGGGCGCCTCCTCGGTCTGGGCTTTCCCGGCGGCCCCGCGGTCGAGCGCACCGCGCGGGAAGCATCGCGCACGAAACTGCGCATGCCTCGCGCCTGGCTTCGTGGCAGCGATGACTTCAGCTTCAGCGGCTTGAAGACGGCCGTGCTGCATGCCGTCCGCGGCGAAGCCGGCGCGCCGCCGCCCACGTCCGAGCTGGCGCACGCATTCCAGTCGTCCGTGGTCGATGTTCTGACGAAGAAGGCGGTGGACGCCGCCCAGCGCGAACATGCGCGATGCATCCTCCTCTCCGGAGGGGTCGCGGCCAACGGCGAGCTCCGACGCGTTCTCGTAGAGCGGTCGCCGGTGCCGGTGTTCGCACCGCCGCCGGTCCTCTGCACCGACAACGGCGCGATGATCGCTACCTGCGCTTACTATCGTTTCGACGATCTTCGTGGCGGCTGGGACCTCGACCCGCAACCGGGGATGAAGTTCTGCTGATACGCTGCGTCCGATGTCGCTCTGGCTGAGATTCCTCGACTGGCTCGCGCGCAGGTTCCGCATCGGACAGCGCGCGATCCCGCGCGAGCCGGTGAGCGTGCGGCCGATCGGCGTCGTCCGAAACGGCGTGAAGACGCTGCGACCAGACGGCTGGGCGCACGTGCGGTCCGATATCCTCATGCGCGATGACCTTAGCCGCTCGCTCGACGGCATCGAGGGCTACTCGCACATCATCGTGGTCTTCGCGTTTGACAAGGTGCCCGAGTCGGAGCTGCGGCCGCGCGTTCGCCCCGGCCTCGATGGGCGCGTGCCGGAGCAGGGCGTGCTCGCGACGCGCAGCCAGCTCCGTCCCAGTCCGCTCGGCGTCTCCGTCGTGCGGCTCCTCAAGCGCCGGCGCAACGTGCTCCGCGTCGAAGCGCTCGACGCCATCGACGGGACCCCGGTGCTCGACATCAAGCCGTACTTCCCGAACTACGACGCCGTGCCCGATGCCGGGATACCGGACTGGGCGCGCGCGCTCACCGAGGAGCGCCAGCCGAGGTAGGCGACTCGGGGGCGCAACAATTCGATAATCACTCCGCAACAAGTTCCGTCCGATGCCGAGCCTACGATGTCAGCGGTACCCCTCGCGAACGGAGGAAGGGAAGGGACGAAACATGAACAAGCTACGCAGCTGGTGGCTGGCCGGCGCGGGCGGCGTTGCGCTGGTCGCCGTCATCGGCGCCGGCGTCGTGATGGCGCAGAGCCCGACGCCATCGCCAAACGCATCCGGCACGCCCTCCGCGAACAGCGGCACTCCGAAGTCGAACGAAGACCCCACGCACGAGGCGAAGGAAGACCCCACGCGCGAGGCGCAGGAAGACTCAGGCCAGTTCTCCGGGCGCCACGGCGACAAGGGCGGCCGCATGCACGGCGGCGGACCGAACGAAGACCCGACGCACGAGGCCGGCGAAGACCCGACGCGCGAAGCGCAGGAGGACTCGGGCAACTTCGGCCACATGCCGAAGAGCAGCGCCACTCCGACGACACCGCAGCAATAGCTCAGCGGATCTCCCCCGTACGGCCGCCTCTACGTCCTCCAACGTAGGGGCGGTCTTCGTTTGTGCCGTGGGTCGGTCTGCCGGACGCTGAGTCTGTCACGCCGCGGCTCGGCCACCGAAGTTGTCGCGCGGCTTGTATCGGCGCTGAACGGGACGCGGGGAGTGAACTGAGAGACTGAGGAGGCTGAAAGACTGACCGATTGTCCCGCTACACGTCCAGGTTCTTCACCTGCGTGGCGTGACCCTGGATCCACTTCTTGCGCGGCGCCACTTCGTCGCCCATCAGGGTCGAGAAGATCTCCTCGGCGCGCATCGCGTCCTCGATGCTGACCCGGAGCATCGTGCGCTTCTCCGGGTCCATCGTCGTCTCCCAGAGCTGATCCGGGTTCATCTCGCCAAGACCCTTGTAGCGCTGGATGTGGGCGCGCTGCCCATCCTTCACCTTGGCCAGATGCGAATCGCGCTCCTGGTCCGAGTAGATCCACGTGTGCTGCCGGCCCACCTGGATGCGGTACAGCGGCGGCTGCGCGATGTACAGGCAGCCATCGTCGATCAGCTCGCGCATGTACCGGAAGAAGAACGTGAGCAGCAGCGTTCGGATGTGCGATCCGTCGACGTCGGCGTCGGCCATGATGATGATGCGGCGATAGCGCAGCTTCGCCATATCCATCGTCTCGCCGAAGCCGGTGCCGAGCGCCGTGATCAGCGCGCGGATCTCCTCGTGCGCAAGCATTTTCTCCATCCGCGCCTTCTCGACGTTGAGGATCTTGCCGCGCAGCGGGAGGATTGCCTGGAAGCGCCGGTCGCGTCCGGTCTTCGCGGTGCCGCCGGCCGAGATGCCCTCGACCAAGTACAGCTCACACTGCTCCGGATCGCGCTCCGAGCAGTCGGCGAGCTTTCCGGGCAGCATCGTGCCGTCGAGCAGGCCCTTTCGGACGACGAGGTCGCGCGCCTTCCGCGCCGCCTCGCGCGCCCGCGACGCCATGATCCCCTTCTCGATGATCCGGCGACCGTCGGACGGGTGCTCCTCGAGGTACTGCAGCAGCGCCTCAGATACGGCTGAACGCACGTGCTGCTCGACCGGCGCATTTCCGAGGCGCGTCTTTGTCTGGCCCTCGAATTGCGGCTCCGGCAGCTTCACGCTGACGACCGACACGAGGCCCTCGCGCACGTCGTCGCCGCTGAGGTTCGCGTCGTCGTCCTTCAGGAACTTCTGCTTGCGTGCGTAGCTGTTCAGCGCGCTCGTCACCGCGCCGCGGAAACCTGTCAGGTGCGCGCCGCCGTCGATCGTGTTGATGGTGTTCGCGAAGCTGAACTCAGCCGTCGAGAAACCATCGTTGTACTGGAGCGCCGCTTCGACCTGTGTCGACTCGACGGTCTTCTCGATGTAGATCGGGCGCGCGCTCAGCGTGTTCCGCCCCTTGTTGACGTGCCGCACGAAGCTCGCGACGCCGCCTTCAAAGCAGAAGTTCATGTCGCGTTCGCGGCCGGCACGCTTGTCCTCGAAGCGGATCCAGATCCCCTTCGTGAGGTACGCCATCTCGCGGAAGCGCTGGAGCAGGATCTCGTAGTCGTAGTCGAGCGAATCGAAGATCGTGTCGTCCGCCAGGTACGACGTGGTGGTGCCGGTCTGCTTCTGCGCCTTCTCCGGCGCGACGCGCACCGCCGTCTTCGCGATGCCGCGCTCGTACTCCTGCCGATGCACCTTGCCTTCGCGGCGCACCTCGACCCACATCTTCGATGCGAGAGCGTTGACGACCGAAGCGCCGACGCCGTGCAGGCCGCCGGACACTTTGTACGCGCCGCCGCCGAACTTACCGCCGGCGTGCAGTACCGTCATGATCGTCTCGAGCGCGGACTTACCCGTGGTCTTGTGCTTGTCCACCGGGATGCCACGGCCGTTGTCGCGCACGGTCACCCAGTTGTTCGCCTCGATCGCGATCTCGATCCGGTCGCAGTGGCCCGCCATCGCTTCGTCGACGGAGTTGTCGACGAGCTCGTAAACCAGGTGGTGCAGGCCGCGCTGATCCGTCGTCCCGATGTACATACCGGGGCGCCGGCGGACCGCCTCCAGGCCCTCGAGGACCTGGATATCACGTGCCGTATAGGAGTCGTCGGGCTGCTTCCCGCGCCGGTGCGGGGGCGCCTCTTCGATGCGCTGTCTCACCATTCTGGGGGTAAATCCGTTCGCTGTTGGAGGGCTCGATCTAAAGCAAAAGACCCGCCCGGAGCGGGCCTAGATCGGGGCCGAAATCTTGGCTCGATCACCTTCACAATTGTACCACAATTTGCCCCGATCTCCGTGAGGCTGCGACCCCGCTATGGCTTCGAAAACGGCCTGTTCCCAGATTCAAAAGCCGCTCGCGTGAGAGGGTCTTCGCGCCGGCTTGAGCGGGCCGCACGATCACCATCTTCTGCCAGTCGTGATCGCGGCCCCAAACACTGCTTTTCGGGCGCCTGAGAGCAGCCGTCCGACGTTGCTTGCGAGTGTGCGAGAACGGGTGTCTAATTGCGCTCTACAACCGCGTGTCGCCGGAGCGAGGTTTGCCCATGGAAGTCCCGCTGCTGATCAACGATTTCCTCCGGCGCGCGGTCCGTCTCTACCCGTCGAAGACGGCGATCGTGGACGCGGACCGCCGCTACAGCTACGCCGACTTCGGCCGCCGCGTGAACCAGCTCGGCCACGCGCTGCTATCGCTCGGCGTGCGGCAGGGCGACCGCGTCTGCATCCTCAGCCCAAACTCCCACTTCTTCCTCGAGAGCTACTACGGCGTGACGCAGATCGGCGCGATCCTCGTCCCGCTCAACTTTCGCCTCACCGCCGCCGACCACCAGTACATCATCAACCACGCCGGGGTCACGGTGATGCTCGTGGACCACGAGTACGTGCCGGTGATCGAGCAGATCCGGGCCGAACTCCCGAACGTGACGTACTGGATCGTGGCGCATGACTCGGGTGCGGCGCCCGATGGCTGGACGGACTGGGAAGCGCTCATCGCGGACCGTCCGGGCACCGACACGCCGGTCGTCGAGCAGGACGAAAACGACGTCACGTCGATCAACTACACGTCCGGCACCACCGCGCGCCCGAAGGGGGTGATGCTCACCCACCGCAACGTCTACATCAACGCCTACAACTTCATCGCCCACCTGCGCATTAGGCACGACGACGTCGAGCTGTGGACGCTGCCGATGTTCCACGCGAACGGCTGGGGCGGACCGTTCGCCATCACGGCGATGGGCGCGACGCACGTCGTGCTGCGGGCGGTGAAGGACTCCGAGATCTTCCGCCTGATCGAGCAGGAACGCGTGACGTTTGCTTGCATGGCGCCGGCGGTGCTCAGCACGATCCTCAACTACACCGATGCCGCGAGGCACAACATCACGACGCGGCCGCGCTTCGTGGTCGCCGGCGCTCCGCCACCCGCAGCGTTCATCGAGCGGATGGAGAAGGAGCTGGGCTGGGAGTTCATCCAGATCTACGGTCTGACAGAGACCGCGCCGATCCTCACGGTTTCGCATCCTGACCACAACTGGCGCGACGGCGACTTCCGGCGACGCGCCCGAGCCGGCATCGAGGCGATCGGCGTGGACATCCAGATCCTCGATGACGCGGGAAACCCGGTGCCGAAGGACGGCACGACCGTCGGCGAAGTGTGCGCGCGCTCGAACGTGGTGCTGAAGGGCTACTGGCTCCAGCCGGAAGAGACGGACGCCGCGATCTATGACGGCTACTTCCACACCGGCGACCTCGGCGTGTGGGACGAGACGTCGAGCATCAACATCGTCGACCGCAAGAAGGACGTCATCATCTCCGGCGGTGAGAACATCAGCTCGCCCGAGATCGAGGATGCGCTGTACAAGCACCCCGCCGTGCTCGAATGCGCCGTGGTCGGCGTGCCGAGCGAAAAGTGGGGCGAGACGCCAAAGGCGCTCATCGTCCTGCGCGACGGCCAGATGATCACCGAAGATGAGATCATCGCCTTCAGCCGCGAGCACCTCGCGCACTTCAAATGCCCGACGTCGGTCGAGTTCGTCGAGTCGCTGCCGCGAACCGCCACCGGCAAGCTGCAGAAATTCGTCATCCGCGAGCGCTACTGGGCCGGCGTCGAGCGCCGCGTGCACTGACGACGCGCGCGCGTGCGCCGTCCAGTCGCTCGTTGAAACAAACGGCTGCGATCCCCAGCGCCGCCCCCGCCGATATACTCACGCATCCCGCATCTTTGAGTCTGCCGATGTACCGGCGCAGGGCGGCGCGTGAAGCTCGAAACCTGGGAGAAGAACCTGTACGCCGTCTGGGCGTCGCAGTTCCTCGCGCTCATGGGCGCGAACCTGGTCTTCCCATTCATCCCGTTCTTCGTGAAGGACCTCGGTGTGAAGACGGACTCAGAGGCGGCGCTCTGGTCGGGCGTCCTGGCGACCGCCACCGGCGCGATGCTCTTCGTGTCGTCGCCGTTCTGGGGATCGCTCGCGGACCGCTTCGGGCGCAAGAACATGCTGCTGCGCGCGTATGCCGGCGCGACGGTCACGATCACGCTCCAGGCGGCGGTGCAGAACGTGTGGCAGCTGTTCATCCTGCGCGGACTGCAGGGCATGTTCGTCGGCACCATTACCCGCCGCCACGGCGCTCGTCGCCGCGGGCACGCCGCAGCGGCGGATGGCCTACGCTCTCGGCCTCGTGCAGATGGCTGTCTTCACGTCGCAGACCGTCGGGCCCGTTGTCGGCGGCGTTCTGTCCGAAGCCTTCGGCTTCCGCCTCACGTTCGCGCTCGGTGGCCTGTTCTACATCGTTTCGTTCGTCCTCTGCTTCGTCTTCGTGAAGGAGGACTTCCAGCGCCCCGCGCCCGGCGAGCGATCGCGCTTTTTCACGGACATGCGCTCCGTCCTTAGCGTCCCCGCGATGCTTCTGCTCGTCAGCGTGATGTTCATGGTCAGCTCTGCCGCCGTGTTCGTGCGCCCCGTCGTGCCGCTGGTCGTCGAGGAATTTACGAACTCGGGCGTTGAGACGAAGGCCGGCCTCGTCTTCGCCGCAGTCGCCCTCACCAGCGCGATCGCCGCCGTGGTGTCCGGCCGTCTCGCGACGCGCGCCGGCTATCGCAACGCGCTCGTGGTGGCGACGTTCGGCGCTGGCATCGCCTACATCCCGGTCGCGGTTGCCGGCGATCTCGTCACACTGATGGTGCTGATGGCGCTCGTCGGCGTCTTCAGCGGCGCCATGATCCCGATGGTCAACGCGCTGATCGGCGCGAACGCACCGGCGGGAAAGCACGGGTCGGCGTTCGGCATCGTCGGGAGCGCGCAGGCGCTGAGCTTCGCGGTCGCGCCGCTACTGGGCGGCGTCACGGCAAGCGTCCTCGGCATCCACGCAGGGTTCCCGATTGTCGGCGCGATGCTGATCGCAGTGTCGGCGCTCGTGTGGCTCACGGTGCGTGAGCCAGCGCCAAGCGTCGAGTCCGCGCTCTCAGCCGCTGAGCCCGCTACAGCCGCAAGCTCGGGCAGATAGCGGCTCACAGAGCGGACGTACTTAGCTTTAGGTAGGCCTTTCGCTCCGGAAACATTCATTACTTCTCCCGATGGTAACAGCGGGGGTATGTCGCGAAGCCTCCCGCTGCGGCAACCTGTCTTTGTTCCGCGACGTAACGGAACACAGAGGAGGAGCTGTTTGGCCGTCGCCGACCTGCGGGTCGCTTCAGCCGAACGCATCACCCGCCGCCATCCCCGCGCCATCGGACGCATCCGCGTCGATCAGATCGCGCTGGCCGCGGTGCTGGTCGCGTTCGCCGGCGAAGCGCTCGCCTTCGCGTTCTACGGCTACCTGAACCGCGACGAGGGCTGGTACCTCGTCTCCGGCGATCTCGCGTGGCACGGCCAGATGCCATACCGAGACTTCCCGTACTTCCAGACGCCGCTGCTCCCGTACCTCTTCGGCGGAACGCAACTGCTGTTTGGCCACACCATCATCGCCGGCCGCATCACCAGCATGCTCTTCGGCTTCGCATCGATCGCGCTCGTGCTGTACATCGGCGATCGGCTCGGCGGCCGCGCTGTCGGTCTGATCGCCGCGGTCGTCCTCCTCGTCACGCCGGACTTCATGCTGGCGTCCGTCACCGCTCGGTCCGAGGCGATCGTGATACCGCTAACGCTCGCGGCGCTCGCATCCGCCCTGCGCTACCCAAAGGGTTTCGCCGGTTTCGTCATCGCTCCGGCGTTGCTCCTGATCGCTACTGGCGCGCGGCTCACCTACCTGCCGGCGTTGGCCCTCGCCCTGCCGTACTGCTACCTCCGTGCGTGCCCGACGAGGCGTGAGACAGCGATCGCCGTATCGATACTGCTGGCGATTGCCGTCGCGATGTGCGCGCCGTTCGTGATCGCCGAGCCGCATCGCTTCTTCTTCGACGTCTGGTCCGCGCAGTCGATGCGCAACACCCAGTTCGCGCCGGGCGCCAACTCATTCATGCACGACGTCGCGAACCGGATCTTCTTCGTGGATCTTCCGTGGCAGACGTTCTTCGTGGTGGTAGTCGCGGTGATCTTCGTCGCCGTCTTCGTTGTCGATGCGTTCAGCTCGGGCTGGCGGCCGTCCCGAACTGGCTTCGGAGAGGACGTCCTCTCGAACTACATTCTGATCATCGGGTTCGCCGTGGCGCTCTGGCTTCCGTTCGCCGGCTTCGACCACCAGGAGCCCCGGTACTTTGTCCCGTCGCTCGCGCTTCTCGCGCTCCTCGGTGCGGATCTCTTCGTCCGCTCCCGAAGCATGCTCTTCGGCGAACGGATGCGCCTCGTGGCGCCCGTGCTTGCGGTGCTGTTCGTCGCGCACGTGCTGTTCCAGGTTCCGGCGCTCCGCGAAGCCTTCGACGCGGGCGACATCCGCGACACGAACGAGACCGGCCGCTACATCGCATCGATCATGTCGCCGGATGAGCAGATGGTCGCGTTCAACCCCACTCTCGCCGTCGCGGCTGACCGCCGGCTCGCGCCCGAGCTCTACATGGGCCAGTTCTCCTTCTGGCCGCGCATGTCCACCGCGGATGCGAAGCGCAACGGCGTCGTGAATCTGCCGCTGCTCGACCAGATGATGCTCGACCCGCGCACGCGCGTCATCGCGCTCGATGACTACGACCTTAGCCTCGTCGCGCTCAGTCGCGACGAGGACACGAGCGTCGTGCACAGCCGCGACTGGCCGTTCAAGCTCTTCCCGGAGCTGCAAGGCCGATTCGAGGTCGTTGAAAAGGTGCCTGCATTCGGGCAGTTCTCCGGCACGCTCTACATCCTCCGGCGACTCGACGCTCGCTGACCGGGGATGGCTCAGCTTCATCCGCTCTGCTTGTCGGGTGGAAGCGTCCGTCATAAGATCAAGTCGTCCATCCATGCCGCAGAGGAGTGTAGTTTGAGCAAGTTCGCGGAGCGGATCCGTCGCGCATCGCGCCCGCAGTCGCTCGGCTTCGCGCCTGCACGCGCGAACGCGGCGGCATCCACGCTCGTGCTCGTTGGATTGGCTCGCGATGCCAAGGCCGCGATGGACGCTGCGAAGCGCGGCGCGGACGTCGTCCTCATCGGCTCGGCGGACCGGCCCGCTCCCTCGGATGGCACGAACGGCATCGATGCCATCATGGGGGCGTGGATTCAGGGCTCGGGCGAAGGCGAGTCGAAGAAGTACCGCGAAGCCGGCTACGACTTCGTGGTCGTCGATCCGAACCGCGCTTCGGCGACAGCCCTGCTCGACGAGGACGTCGGCTACGTGATCGCGGTGCCGCCCGAGCTCACTGACGCCGAGGTGCGCGCCCTCGAGGGTTTCTCGCTCGATGCGCTGCACGTCGGCGCGATCAGCGGCAATCTCACAGTCCGCCGCCAGATCGACCTGCAGCGCTTCTTCGCGCTGACCCGCAAGCCCCTGATGGCAACGGTGCCGGATCGGATCTCAGCCACGGAGCTGCAGGCGCTGCGCGACACCAACGTCGCGGCCGTCGCCGTTGAAGGGGCCGACGCCGTCGAGAAGCTGCGCAAGCTCATCGATGCGCTCCCGCCCCGGACGCGCCGCCGCGACTCCGAGCGCCCCCTCGCCGTCGTACCGACTCGCGCCGCAGCGACGGAGATGGAAGAAGACGATCACGAGCACGACTGACACCCGCTTGTCAGCGGTCAGCGCTGTGCGTTCACTTTGACCGGCAACGCCATGCGCTTCATGCATACCGCCGATGGCTCGTCGCGCGTTGCTTGGCTAACGTGATCTGGAGCACCTGACGAAGACTGGATGCCGATGACTGCTGACACCGAACGCGCCGCCGCCACCGAGACCATCGTTTACGGCGACTTCGCCGACATCCTCAAGCCGGACAGTAAATGGATGATCGGCGGCTTCCCCGGATGGGAGTTCCGCGAGCCCGATGCGGTCGTCGTCGTCCAGAACGGCAGGCTGCGGGTCGCCGCCGTGCCGCTGACGCGCGGCAACCCGGCGGTGCAGATCCTCGACAACGCCAAGCACATGTACTTCTCGAAGGAGCGCTTCGTCGTTCCGCCCGGCGGCGTGATCTCAGTCGAGACGACGATCCGCGCGCAGAAGATCAACGGGGTGCCGAATGACTTCTACGACGGCTTCGTCTCGCTGAACCTGCTCGACTTCACGACTGGCGTCGCGATCGACTTCTTCGTCTCGAATGAATGCGCGGCGACGGTCTACGCGCGTCTCCCGTTTCCGGGATCTCCGGCGCCGGAAGACAACGGCCAAAAGTACTTCGCGCTGTTCAAGGAACAGCCGCTCCCGAAGGGCGAGCAGCAGGAGCACCGGTATCGCATCACTTACGACCAAGGGGCGGCCGAGCTGTCGTTCTATGTGGGGGAGGCGCTCGTCAATCGCGAGGTCAACGTGCCGAAGGTCGATTCGTTTATTGTCGCGCTCGGATTGATGACCGAGAAGGATATCGTCGACGGCAAGAGCATTTCGTGTCACGGCCAGGGTCTCGTTGGCGAGTGGTCACCGCTCGTAATCAGCCGCTCTGAAGCTTCGGCCCGATGACCACGGCGATCGTCGGCGCCACGCTCATCGACGGCACCGGCGCCGACCCAGTCCGCAACGCGACCATCCTCACCGAAGGCGATCGCATCACGGCCGCCGGCGCCGGCATCGATCCACCGCGCGATGCAGACGTTATCGACGCCGAAGGCCGCACCGTCATCCCCGGCATGATCGATTCGCACGTCCATCTCTTCATGCAGCCGGCATCGATGCAGGAGAACCTGCTCACCCCCCCGACGCTCCGCGCGTTCTACGGCGCCCGAAACGCGAAGGAGACGCTCGACGCCGGGTTCACGACGGTCCGGGACGCCGGCGGCGCCCCGCAGGGGTTCAAAATGGCGATCGACCGCGGCCTCATTCCGGGACCGCGGATTCGCATCGCGATCACAATGCTGTCGCAGACCGGCGGCCACGGCGACGCGACGTTGCCTTCGGGCGTGCGGGCGCGCGGCGGACCGTTCGCGAACGGGCCCGAGTGGCCGGAGAATGTGGTCAACGGCGCCGACGAGATCCGCCGCGCCGTGCGCGAATTGCTGCGCGCCGGCGCCGACTTCATCAAGCTTGCGTCAACCGGCGGCGTGCTCTCGCCGTCCGATGAGCCGTCGCACACGCAGTTCAGTGCCGACGAGATCCGCGTGATGGTCGAAGAGGCGGCGGCCGCCGGGAAGACCGCGATGGCGCACGCACAGGGCACCCAGGGCATCCGCAACGCCATCGAGGCCGGAGTCGAGTCGATCGAGCATGGCATCTGGCTCGACGAAAGGCTGATCGAAGAGATGAAGCGACGCAACACGTTCCTGGTGCCGACGCTCGTTGCGCCGCTCTGGGTTCTGCGCCGCTCCGAGAGCGATCCCGGCAGCGTGCTGCCGCAGTCTGTCCGCAAGACCAAGGAAGTGATGGCCGACCACAAGGCCAGCATCGCTCGCGCGATCGCGGCCGGCGCGCGCGTCGCGATGGGCACGGACAGCGGGGTCGGTCCGCACGGCTCCAACGCCGAGGAGCTGGAGCGCATGGTCGAGTGCGGCATGACCCCGATGCAGGCGATCGTCGCAACAACGAAGACGGCGAGCGAATGCGTGCACATGCAGGGCGACGTCGGCACGCTCGAGCCGGGCAAGCTCGCCGACCTGCTCATCGTCGACGGCGATCCGCTCGCGGACATCCGGATCCTGCAGGATCGCTCGAAGCTCTCGCTGATCATGCAGGGCGGCAGCGCGCACAAGGATCTGCTATTGAAGGCGCCAGCCCGCGCGAGCGTGTAGGCTGCGTCAATGCCGCCAAAGGACTTCCGCATCCAGGTCGAAGACAGCGTGCTCGCCGACCTGCGCGAGCGTCTCGCGCGGACCCGTTGGGCGGAGCCGCTGCCCGGCGAACCCTGGGAGCGCGGCGCGGACGTCGCCTACGTGCGAGAGCTGTGCGAGTACTGGCGGGACCGCTACGACTGGCGCAAGCACGAAGCGGCGCTCAACGAGTATCCGCAGTTCGTCAGCACCGTCGATGGCGTGGACTTTCACTACTGGCACGTGCGCGGGAAGGGCCCGTCGCCGACCCCGCTGCTGCTCGTGCACGGATGGCCCGGCTCGATCTACGAGTTTCACCACCTCATCGGTCCGCTGACCGATCCGGCTGCGCACGGGGGGAACGCCGCCGATGCGTTCGACGTAGTCGTCCCTGCGCTTCCTGGCTTCGGCTTCAGCAGCAAGCCGCGCGAGGCCGGTTGGGGCCCGGCGCGTACCGCCCGCGCATTCCACCGGCTGATGACTGAAGAGCTAGGCCACCCGCGCTACGGCGCGCAGGGTGGCGACTGGGGCGCGATCATCACCGCAATTCTCGCGGCCGAGAACGCGGACGCCATCATCGGCGCGCACTTCAACGTGCTGTTCCTGCTCCCGACCGCTGAAGAGGCGCAGACCGCAGGAGGCAAGGCGTTCGCAGAGCGCATGGGCGCGTTCACGCGGGACGAGACCGCCTACCAGGCCGTCCACGCGACGAAGCCGGTATCGCTCGGCATCGCGCAGTCTGACTCGCCCGCTGGCATCGCAGCGTGGATCACCGAAAAGTTCCGCACCTGGAGCGACTGCGGCGGCGACATAGAGAGCGTGTACACGAAGGACCAGCTCCTCACCAACATCATGTTCTACTGGGCGCCCAACAGCATCGCGAGCGCCGCGAACATCTACGGCGAGGCGCGCCGCGAGGGACGCGCACCCGGCTGGCCGAAGATCGAGGCGCCCGTGGGCGTCGCAATGTTCCCGAAAGAACTAGCCGTCGTGCCGCGGCAGTGGGCGGAAGCGCGCATGAACGTCGTCCACTGGACCGATATGCCGCGCGGCGGCCACTTCGCGGCGATGGAGCAGCCGGAGCTGCTGCTCGAGGACGTCCGCGACTTCTTCCGCCCGCTTCGGTGAGCATCAGCGACGACTCCAATTACCGCCTGGCGGTCGGCAATCGCGGGCGCTTCGCCCGCATCGCGAGCCATGCGACGAGCGCGGCGTTCTTCTGGTCCTGCCGCCACGGCGGGCCCAGTCCGTTGCCCATTCGCCCGACGGCATCCCGCACTCTAGCTGCCGTCAAGTCCAGCGCCGCTGATGCGAAGTCGTACAACTCCGGCTCCGCGACAGCCGTCACCGGCAATCCGAGCGCCTCGCAGGCATGCAGGACGGCCTGCCGGTAAAGCTCGCCCTCCGCGGCGTGGCATCCAGCGTGCGAACGCAACGCCGCGTCGAGTGGCAGCATGAGCCGCCCGCTCCCAAGCACGACGCCCGCAGCGTCAATGCGATAGCCCTCGCGCTCGAGGTCGGTCTTCAGCGCTTTGATCTCGCGCCTGCCCACGATGCGCGATGCCTTCGTGCAATCGCGGATTAGCTGCACGGCTTCAGCCGGCGGCTTCGACGACGCGACGTGATACATCTCGAGCGGCAGAGCTTCGTCCCGCAGCTCAACGCGGCGGCGCTCGATCACGCGCATCGATCCGGCATCGGTGGCCACCGCGACAGCAGCAGTCCACCCGGTGTGTGCGCGAAATCCGATGCTCGCGGTGGGCGGTGCGGCCTTCGCCATGCGGATCTCCTTCGATCCGCGATCGTATCAGCGAAACGCTGGTCGGTTCTGGAGCTTCGGCCGCCCCAGGCTACCCGGCGCGAGTGTCGCGCCGCCTCAGCGTGCTGCCACCAGCTAGGGACACCCCGCCGAGAGCCAGGATCGCGACGCAAGCGATGATCCACGCGCTTGCGTCGTGGGTCCGTCCGCTGCCAGTGCTCGGCAGCGCGATCACGCCTGCGGGCGGCCGCTGGATCGTCTGCGCCAGCACGGTGTTGACCGCCGCCGGCCGCGTCGCGGTGGCCGAAGGAGCGCTGGACGTCGTCCCGCCGCCGGGTGTTGGCGTCGCCGTGTTCGATCCCGTCCCGCCGCCCGTCGTCGAGGTCGCCGTCGGGACCGACGTGTTCGTCGGCGCGGCCGTAGATGTCGCTGCCGGGCTCGTAGCGGTTGAAGCGGGACTGGTGGGTGTCGACGCCGGCGGCGTGGCGGTCGAGCCGCCCTGCTCTCCACACAGGAAGCTGATGCTCTTGGAGGTGTTCATCGAGTTTTCGACCCGGATCGTGTTCGCGGTAGGTGGCACGTTCGCCGTGCTCAGGCTGAACGACACAGGGCTGGTGCTCCCGGCAGGGAAGGTCTGGCTCGCGCCCGGAACCGGAACGAAGTCGGGGCTCCCAGGGATGTGATACGTCAGGAACACGTTGAACGACGTCGTGGAGGGCGACGGCGAGAACGAGAACGTCCCGACGACTCCCGGGGACGAGCATGAATACGTGTAGTCCGAAGCATCGAGCTGCGGTTGCGCCACTACAGCGGTCGCGCTCGCACCTGCGAGCAATGCGCAGACGGTCGCCACGGCTGCCGCGGTCCAGAACCCGCGACCACGGGCGACCGAAATGATCCGTCCAAACGCGGACGCGAGACGAGGCTGATCCATGCCCCTGTTCCTTCTACCTGCGCCGCCATGCGACGCTATGGCCCTCGATGCTCCGCCCATCGTCTCACGTCAGACGCCAATTGTGAAGTAGATCACGCGAAAGTGCTTGACATCCTGCGCCTTTATGCGCGCCGGCGTGGCGTCTCAGGCGTATCGTCCGCGGCAAGGTAGGATCGTGATGATGACGGCACGGAGATGCGCGCCAGTATCGCGCCAGTATGAGGTATGACCCCGCGGAACCTGCGGTAAACGAGATCGCGCTGGTCCGGGGCCCTGTTACCGTCCTCATCCCCGCCGGCGCCTTCGACATGGGTGACGCGTCCGGCCGCCCCGACGAGCAGCCGGTACACCGCGTCCATGTCAGTGCCTTCGGCATGGCGCTGCTGCCCGTCACCAACGCTGACTACGCGATCTTCGTCGCCGCAGCGAAGCACGAAGAGCCCCGGTTCTGGCATGACCCGAAGTTCTATGCACCCGACCAGCCCGTCGTTGGCGTCTCGTGGTTCGACGCGGGCGCATATTGCGAGTGGCTGAGCGCCGCAATTGGCGGCACGTACCGCCTACCGACCGAAGCTGAGCGCGAGAAGGCCGCGCGCGGCGGCGTCACTTCGCTATACCCGTGGGGCGACGATCCCGGTGCCGACGGTGGCCGCCTCGAGCAGGACGCGCCGTGCCCTGTCGGCCAGCGTGAGCCGAACGGCTACGGACTCTTCGACATGGGCTGGAACGTCCACGAGTGGTGCTCCGACTGGTACGACGCTGAATACTACGCGCACTCGCCGTCCGCCGATCCGGAGGGCCCGCCATCCGGCAAGCGCCGCGCGTCTCGAGGCGGCGCCTGGCGCCACCAGATCAAGGTCAGCCGATGCGCTGCCCGCAGCAGCATCCCGCCGGAGCTGCGATACAACGACTACGGCTTCCGCGTAGTGATGAGTGTGCCTTCGGCATAGCGCCAGCTCTAACGCGACGGCGCTATCATTGCCCGCGATGCCGTCCGCCGACCTCACGCCCATCGCGCTCGCCGCAGCCCGCGCACCGCACGCGGCGGGTGTCTACTTCCTGCTGGGCCGCCGCCACGAACTGCTCTACGTGGGCATGGCGAAAGACCTTCGGCGTCGCCTGCAGCAGCACGCCAACGCCCCGCGCTACCCGCTCTACCGACGCACGGCGCACGTCCGTTGGGAAGAGCTGCCGGACGAAGACACCGCTGCTGCCCGCGAGGCCGACCTGATCGTCGCGCTCCAGCCGCCGTACAACGCATCGATCGCCGGCCACGGCAAGTGGGCGTACATCCACGTCGGCCCGGCGCATCGCACCGGTGACAGGCTCCGCTTCGCCATCTCGAAGGAGATCACTGCGCGCGACGGCGTGCGGGCGTACGGATGCTTCCCGCACCTCGGCGCTGGCGTCGGCTCCCGCCCGGGCATCGACTGCAGTGACGGGTACTGTGGATTCCTCCGACTGCTCTGGGCCGCTTCCGGCGAAGGCCAGCACTTCCCAGGCCGCGTCACTCGCGGCTCGCCGCTCGAGACCTTCGATGTCGCCGTCGATCCGGCGCTGGCGCCGTCCCTGCACAGCTTCCTGTCCGGCACGAGCCGCCGCGTGCTCGTCGAGCTCGGCATCGCCGCGAGCCAGCGCGAGCGCTACATGCAGCCCGGGATCGCCCGTGACCGCGATCTCGCCGAAGCATTCTTCGTCGCCGGGCCGGTGGCGCTGCGGACGTTCCGCCGCCGCCATGCCCTCTCTGCCGCGCCTGTCTCGCAGCGGCAGTTTGAAGATCTCATCAGTGGCGAAGTCCGCGCGATCATCGGCGCGGCCGACCCCTCGCGCGCCGCCCCCGCGCAGCCCGCTATCATGCGCGCGCGATGACACGCGACACGACCCTCGACCTGCGACGGGCAGCGAGCGACCGCGACGCCGCAGTCCAGGCGCTGCGGGTGAACGACGCCAACCTCGCGCTCGGCCACGACGTCTTCGGAGCCGCCGGGGCCACGTTCGTTCGCGCCAGGCGCTTTCCCGATATCTACGACGCAAACCACGTCACCCACATCACGGCATCGACGCCCGACGAGATCGACAGCCTGCTTGAGCGCGCGGACCGCGAATTCGCGCAATCCCACCACCGCAAGTTCCACACCGACTTCACGACGCCGCCGCAGTTCGAAGCGCGCCTCGCGCTCGAGGGCTACACCCCGAACGACGCGCTGGTGATGCTCCTCGAAGGAGACCTGCGCGCCGGCGTGAAGCCGCATGACATCCGCCCGGTCGATACCGACGCCGGATGGCACGCCTACGAAGCGCTCCACGCGATGGACTGGGAGGAGCACGCCGCACGCATCAACCCGGACGCGCCGCCGTCCGTGGGCGAAGCGCTCGCCGCAACGCAGCGGCTGAAGTGCCCGCCGGTCCGGTTGTTCGTCGCGTACGTCGAGGGCGTTCGCGCTGGCTACTTCAACTCATGGGAGGGTACCGACGGCGTCGGCCAGGTCGAGAGCCTGTTCGTCGATCCGGCGTACCGCCACCGCGGTGTCGCCACCGCGCTCATCGCACACTGCGTCACGGATGCGCGCGCGCACGGCGCCGGAGACGTTGTCATCGTCTCCGATCCCACGGACACACCGAAGCACATGTACGCGGCGATGGGCTTCCGGCCGGTAGCCCTCAAGCGCGGCTGGCTAAAGAAGCTCGACCGCTAGCCATCCTCAGCCCGAGATCACTCCCCGTACGACCAGCCCATCGCCCGCAGCGTCAGCGGCTCGCCGTCGCGGTTCTGCCCGCCGTTCACCACCGTCGCGATCACCACTTCGTGGTCGCCGGTCATCACGGTCTGCGCCACCTCGCACTCCAGCCACCACAGCGCCTGCTCCAGGATGGGGCAGCCCGTCTGCTCCGTCCGGAACGCCACCCCGCCCAGCTTGTTGCCGGCCCGCTGCTGCGGCTCGACGAACTGCTCGATCAGCTTCGTGTCGTCCTCCGCGACGAGGTTCACGCTGAACACCTTCGACGCGCGGATGTTCTCCATCGTGTGCGACTGCGCCTCGACTGCCAGCGCCACCATCCGCGGCTCGAACGAGCACTGCGTCAGCCAGTTCGCCGTCATGCCGTTCACTTCGTCGCCGTTCTTCGAACCCACGACGTACAGCCCGTAGCTGATCTGCTCGAGCGCTGGCTTGGCTGCTTCCGCTGGCATGGCGCGTCCTTTCGTTGCCGTTCGCGTTGTCCCGGGTGGTCTCGATCATCCTACGACGCGCAGTGCGCTCATGCATTCGCGAGGGAGATACAGCGGCTCACGGCACCACGCGGTTTACATCGAAACCTTGACGCCGAAATATTGCCGAACGGCATGCTGACAGGCCCTTGACGGCGGGATTACAATTGGATTCTCCGAAAGGAGACTGAAAGGAGGGCCACATGGCCGCGTATCCAGTCACATTCGACATCACGCAGCCGGAAAAGTTCGACCGCGTGCAGATCGCGATACGGATCGGCATCCTCATCGTGCTCGCGATTCTCGGCGGGGCGCTCGGGTGGATCTTCGGGGCGATGTACATCATCATCCCCGTCGCCGCCGCGATCCTGATCTCGCAGAAGGGCGCCGAGCGATACCTCGCCGAATCAGGCGAAAGCGTGGTGAAGTGGCTGCGGATCCTGATCGCAATCCACGCCTACCTCGGCCTGCTGACCGACAAGCTCGCGAACGAGGATCCGAACACCATCCTGCGCTTCGACGTCCAGCCGACGGGCACGCCGTCCGCCGGCCAGGCCCTGCTCCGGATCTTTCTGGCCATTCCGCACTACATCGTGCTGGCTGTGCTCGGCATCGTGGGTTTCGTGCTCATCATCGTTGCGGCGATCATGATCCTCGTGCAGGAGTCGTACCCGGCGGGCATCTTCAACTTCCTGCGGGGACTGCTCCGATGGGAAGCGCGGCTCTACGCGTACCTTGCGTCGCTCGTCGACGGCTATCCGCCGTTCGCGATCGACACAGGCCCGGAAGACACGACGATGCAGCTTCGGGCGCCGCCGGAGCCGGCCCCCTAGCGCGGCGATGCGCCTGGTCGCAGGTATCGCGCGTTAGAAGCGCACCGGCAGCTGCTGGAGCCCGCGTAGGATCAGGTTCTGCTTCCACCGCGGCTGCACGCTGTCGTCGAGCCGCATGTTCGGAAACCGTTCGATCATCGCCCGGAACGCGGCCGGCGCCTCGAGCCGTGCGAGCGGCGCGCCCAGGCAGAAGTGGATCCCGTGCCCGAACGCCACGTGCTTCACGTCCTCTCGCGTGACGTCGAGCCGCTCGGGCTCGGAAAACTGCGCTGGATCGCGGTTCGCCGCGCCGAACATCAGCGCCACCTGCTGTCCCTTCTTGAACGTGTGACCGTCGTACTCGATGTCCTCCGGCGCGATGCGCGTCGACGCCTGGACCGGGCTGTCGTACCGCAGCAGTTCCTCCACGGCGTGCTCGATGCGCTCCGGTTCGCGGCGCAGTACGTCGAATTGTTCGGGGTTCCGCAGCAGCGCCAGCATCCCGTTGCCGATCAGGTTCGTCGTCGTCTCATGACCGGCGACGAGCAGCAGCGAGCAGGTTTCGTAGAGATCGTCGTCGCTCAGGCGCTGGCCGTTGTCCTCGGCCGCCAGCAGCGCGCTCAACAGGTCTTCGCGTGGCTCGCGCCTCCGCGCCGAAGCCACACCCTCGAGATATGCGCGCAGCTCCCGCTGTCCCCTTCGCGAAGCCCGCTGGTCATCTACGCTCGACATGCCCATGCCGCGCACCATCTCATCCGACCAGTGCTTGAACCGCGCCTGGTCCTCGCGCGGCACGCCCAGCATCTCGCCGATGATGATCACCGGAAGCGGGTAGGCCAGCGCGTTGATCACGTCCGTCCCGCCCTGGTCGGCAACCGCGTCGAGGTGCTCCTCCACGATCGCCTCGACGCGCCCGCGCAGCCCCTCGACGGTCCGCGGGGTGAACGCGCGGCTCACCAGCCCGCGCAGCCGCGTGTGATCCGGCGGGTCGCTGCGCAGCATCGAGAACGTCATCGACTCGTCCGGTTCGATGAGCCCCTGCTTGATCGCCTGCTGGTGGAACTTCTCCCAGTCCGATTGCTTGCGTTCGTCCGCGGAGTAACGGGCGTCGCGCAGCACGGCCGTGACGTCCGCGTGGCGCGTGAGAACGTGGCCGTTGAAGAGGCGGCTGAAGTGGATAGGGTCACGCTCGCGGAGGCGCCTGTAAGTCGGGTAAGGGTCGTCGTAGAAGCGATCGCCGACAGGATAGAACGTCGCGCCCGTCTTCACCCGCTCGACGGCGAGGATCGCCCGGATCGTGACTTCCTGGAACGCGCGCTGTGCTAG
>CAZAPT010000025.1:0-49445 GCA_964487335.1 uncultured Dehalococcoidia bacterium | reverse complement strand
CCGCCGCCGGCGATCAGCGCCTGGTGCATGTGGATCGTCGCGTTGGGCATGCAGAAGCGCTTGCCCTTCGCGCCGGCGGTGAGCAGGAGCGTGCCCATGCTCGCCGTCATCCCGACGGCGTACGTGGCGACGTCGGCGTGGGCGAGCTGCATGGTGTCGTAGATTGCGAGGCCGGCCTCGATGCCGCCGCCGGGCGAGTGGATGTAGAGGTTGATGTCTCGGTCAGGATCCTCTCGGTCGAGGTAGAGGATCTGGGCGATGACGAGGTTCGCGATCTGGTCGTCGATCGGCGTGCCGAGGAAGATGATGCGCTCGCGGAGGAGGAGCGAGTAGATGTCGAAGGAGCGCTCGCCGCGGGCGCTGGTTTCGATAACGGAGGGGATGATCATCCAGATCTCTTTCTTGTTTAGCCGAGGTGAAGTATCTGCACTGACATCGTAACGCGCGGTCTCCTGGCGACACTGCAGCGGTCGCGCCCGGAGCACCCAACGCGTCGACGTAGCCTTGGGCCACCGAAGCGCAGTCGTGCGCTCGGGCGGGAGGCTTCGCGCTCGCGGTCGACATGCCATTCAGCTGCCTCGCTGCGGCTCGTCACGCCAAGCTTGCCGATGATCTCGGAGACGTGGAACTTGGCGCCGTCGAGGCTGATGCCGAGACGGCGGGCAATCTCTTCGTTCAAGAGGCCTTCGCGGACGAGGCGAAGGACTTCGAACTGGCGCGGGGTGAGGACGTCGGGGTAGGGCGGGCGGCCTCGTGTCATCGTTGTGCTCGATCTCCGGTGCGCGCGGCTTCTTCCATCGCTGCTTCCAGCATAAGGAGCAGAGGGCCGAATTACACTACCCGCCACTTCGCTCCGCGAATCCCATTTCCTGCCTCGGGGGCGGCTCGTGGGAGGCGTTATGTCCTGCTGACTCAAACGGCGCCCGAATCTGCTAGTATGCGCTTCGAATAAGAGAATCTGCTTATGCACCAGAGCAGAAGGAGCAGCACGGATGCTTATAGCCGCACTCATCGCCGGAGCGCTGGGAGTTGGGGCGGGGGCGCTTGGCGCCTGGGCCGCCGCGCGCGACCGGTGCCGACGGGAGGTCGCAGAGATCGCGGCGAAGTCCGGCGCGGACATCGCGGCGACGAGCGCACGGCTGGACGAGTGGTCGAAGCGGATCGCGGGGCTCGAGCAGGAACTGCGGGACAAGACGACGCTGCTCGGGAGCGCCGAGGCGGAGGCGTCCGGGCTGCGGGAGGAGCGGGCGCGGATGGCCGTCGAGCTGGACGGGGAGCGGCGGTCAGCCGGCGAGAAGCTGGAGCTGCTGCAGCAGGCGGAGGCTCGGTTGCGGGAGGCCTTCGACGCAATGTCGGCGGAGGCGCTGCGAAAGAACAACCAGTCGTTCCTGCAGCTCGCGAAGTCGTCGCTCGGCGAGTTCCAGCAGTCCGCGGCGGGAGACCTCGAGAAGCGGCAGCAGGCGATCGCTGAGATCGTGCGGCCGATCCGCGAGTCGCTCGACAAGGTGGACACGAAGCTGCAGGACGTGGAGAAGGCGCGCGTCGAGGCGTACGCATCCCTGGGCGAGCAGGTGAAGTCGTTGGGCGTGACGCAGCAGGTGCTGCAGTCGGAGACGTCGAACCTGGTGAAGGCGTTGCGGGCGCCGGCGGTGCGTGGACGCTGGGGGGAGATCCAGCTGCGTCGCGTCGTCGAGATGGCGGGGATGCTGGAGCATTGCGACTTCTTCGAGCAGCGGACGACGGAGACGGAGGAAGGGCGGATCCGGCCCGACGTGGTGGTGCGGCTGCCCGGCGGGAAGTCGGTCGTGGTGGACGCGAAGGCGCCACTGATGGCGTATCTCGAAGCACTGGAGGCGGAGGACGACGCGTCGCGGGAGGCGCTGTATCGCGGGCATGCGAAGCAGGTACGAGACCACGTCGCACGCCTGAGCAGCAAGGCGTACTGGGGCCAGTTCGAACAGACGCCGGAGTTCGTGATCATGTTTCTTCCGGGCGAAACGTTCTTCAGCGCGGCGCTGCAGCACGACCCGTCGCTGATCGAGTACGGCGTGGAGCAGCGGGTGATCGTCGCGAGCCCGACGACGCTGATCGCGCTGCTGCAGTCGGTGGCGCACGGGTGGCGGCAGGAGCAGATCGCGGAGAACGCGCAGCACATCAGCAGGCTGGGGCGCGAGCTCTATGACCGGCTGCAGGTGATGGCGGGACACTTCGAAGAGATGCGCCGGAGTTTGGACCGTACCGTCGAGGCGTACAACAAGACGGTGGGATCGATGGAGGGGCGGGTGCTGGTGGCGGCACGGCGGTTCAAGGAGCTGGGCGCGACATCGGTGGCGGATCTGCCGGAGGTGGCGGTGATCGATCGAACACCACGGGCGCTGCAGCCGCCGCGGATGCTGGATGCGGATGAGGATGCGCTGCCGCCGTTTCTGACGGTGGTGGAGACGCAGGCAGACTAGCGCCGCTGCGGAAACGCAGCGGCGCCGACCTTGTGATTCAGTTCTCTTGGTTATGCCGTCTTGCGCTGCGACGGCTGCGGTTGCTCCCGCTCCTCACGCGACGGCATGAGCTGTTCTTCGCCATCGCGGGCGGGGGCGTTCAGGAGCTCCTTGAACAGCTCGCGGTAGTGCATCATCGCCTGACGCAGCGCCTCGGTGTCGGCCTGACCGGCCTGGTTCTTCTTCGCGATGAGGTGCGCCTCGCGGTAGTGCTGCACGACGTACGGGTGCTCAACAGAGATGTCCTTGAAGCGCTGGTCGTAGTCGCCCGTCGGGAAGCCACGGGCGCGCATCGCGTCACCGACGAGCTCATCCGCGTCGCTAATCGCGTCACCCGGAGCGTCCACGAACCTGGCCTGCACGCCCTGCCACTCGGACAGGAAGCGCTCGCGGTCGGCCTGCGATACGGGCTTGAGGTGGAACTTGGCGACGCGGTCGCGGCGTCCCTGCAGCGCCTCCTGTGCCTTCTTTCGGCTGCCGGTCTCCTTGACCGTGCGGTCGTACTCCGGGCCGAAGTCCGAACGCAACTCCTCGTCGCGCCGCTTCTGACGCATCGACATCGCAAATCCCGCGATGATGGCGAGCACGATCGCGGCGACGGCCACGGCAATCACGATCCATACCCACGTATCCACGGTGTACCTCCCTGCGCTCTTCAGCTTGCGTACATAGTCATCGTGTCTGGCGCAGCGTCTATGCCGCGCTGAACCGACCGGACGACATCTGACGAATCCGTTACATCTGGCGTCGCGCGATGCGCCTGTTGCGATTCGAACGTGGCTTACAACGCGTCCGCATGCTCGAATCGACTACACCGCTCTTCCGGATGACGCAGGATGTCCCATCAGTGGACGTTTCACCCGCGTTGCTGTGGGAAGAGCGAAATGCCCCGAGAACGTTTACGTCGGCAGGAATCGCTGGAAGACTTCGTTGCTCAGTAGGCGGCCGCGGCGGGTGAGGCGCAGGTGCGTCGGGGTCTGTTCGAGCAGGCCGTAGCCGACGAACTCATCGATGACGTCGCCGTATGCGTCGCGCATCGGACGGGCGTGGCGGCGAGCGAAGTCTTCGAAGGCGACGCCATCGACGAGGCGGAGGCCGAGAATCATCGTGTCGGCCATGGCGAGATCGGGCGTGATCTTCTCGGCGCCGACGACGTGGCGCATCGGGCCGCGGCCATCCTCGATTCCGGCGAGGGACTCATCGACGAGCTCGACGTACCGGTTTGGCAGGAGGACCGTGGAGAAGCGCACGCCGGCGAGGTACGAGTGGGCGCCGGCGCCGAGGCCGAGGTACTCGCGGTTCTGCCAGTACAGCAGGTTGTGGCGGCACTGGCGGCCGGGGCGCGCCCAGTTCGAGATCTCGTAATGCTCGTATCCGGCGCCGGCCATGCGGTCCTGCGTCCATTCGTACTGGTCGGCCTGCGTGTCTGGCGACGGCGCGGGCGTGCGGCCGCGCTCGACGTCGCGGGCGAGCGGGGTGCCGTCCTCGACCGTGAGGGCGTAAAGGGAGAGGTGCTCGGGGCCGAGATTGAGCGCGTGTTCGAGTGTGCGCTGCCAGGCCGCGATTGGCTGTTCGGGGAGCCCGTAGATCAGGTCGAGGTTCACGTTGTCGAAGCCGGCGTCGTACGCCGAACGGCATGCGGCAACCGCGTCATCACCGGTGTGGATACGGTCGAGGGCGCGGAGCTCGGCATCGTCGAACGACTGGACGCCGATAGAGAGGCGGTTGAAGCCAATGCTTCGGAGGTCGCGGAGGTACTGGGTGGAGAGGTTGCCAGGGTTGGCCTCGAGCGAGATCTCAGCATCGGGCCCGAAGTCGAACGTGGCACGAAGGCCGTCGAGAATGTGCGCCATGTCGGAGGCGGGTGTAAGGCTCGGAGTGCCGCCCCCGAAGAAGAGCGTCTCGACCTGGCGGCCGCGGATGGCGCCTGTCCACAGGCCGGCGTCCTTCAGGAGCGTGTCGCCGTAGGACGGGATCATGTGCTCGTGGCCGGCGTAGGAGTTGAAGTCGCAGTAGCCGCACTTCGCGGTGCAGAAGGGAATGTGGACGTAGAGGCCGATGGAGTCAGGGGCCATCGATCCAGCGTAGCGAAACGAGTGCGAAGGATCGCCGCGCGCGCCCGACAAGCCGGAGATTGCGGCGCGCTTCGCCGCCCTGCCAGACGCTTGACAGCCGGAGCACGTTTGTTCTAGTATCGCGGCTGGCTGCCCACTTTTCGAAGCGAGAAACCGGGTTGGGTGGGAAGATATCGAGGGCCGCGTTGACCTGTTATAACTTGTCTGGCCTTCGGCCACGCGTACTATGCAGCATTGACGGCGTCCGCGTCTGCCCGGTCTCCTCAGCCACCATGACGGGCAAGCGCGGGCGGCGTCATTTTGTCAGGAGATCATCGTGAAGGTCGTATTCCTCGAGGACGTCGCCGGGACAGCGAAGATCGGCGACATCAAGGACGTGAAGCCCGGCTTTGCGCGCAACTACCTGCTGCCTCGGCGGCTGGCGATGCCGGCGACTGCCTCGATCGTGAAGTCGGCCGAGGCGCGGGCGGTACGTGAAGCGCGGCTGCAAGACGCGCGCGACCGGGACGCGCAGGCGGTCGCGAACCGGCTCGACGGGCAGGCGATCACGATCTCGGCGCGTGCAGGCAGCACTGGCAAGCTCTTCGGATCGGTGGGGACGGCGGACATCGCGGAGAAGGTCGGCGGGATCCTCAACACGGAGTTCGACCGGCACAACGTGGTGCTGCACGAGCCGCTCAAGGAGCTGGGTGACCATGCGGTCGTGGTGAAGCTGACGAAGAACGTGTCGGCGACGGTGAACGTGAGTGTTATCGGCGAGGACGGGACGACCGCAGCGGACATCAAAACGCGTGCGGAAGGCGGCGGTAGGGCGAAGAAGCTGGAAGCCGAGGCCAGCGAGGAGACGGACGAGAGCGCGGGCTCCGACGAGTACGCGGCCGAGGAAGCGGGCGAGAAGGCGGACGAGGAGTAGCGTGGCGTCGAGCGCGATGCGCGCATGACGACGGGCAAGGCGTAGGTACCGTGGTCCAGATGGGCCACTGAGCAAGCAACGACAACAGCACAAGGCGGCGCTCGGGAGTTCGGCGCTTCGTCTCCCTTGCGTTGCCGTGCCCTGGAAACGACGTGACAGCGCAAGGAGGCGGGAATATGCCGATCGCCGTCGACTACGACCTGACGATGCGGGAAGCGGAGAAGGCACTGCGCGAGGCGCGGACTGCGGACGAGGTGCGCAACGTATGGCGCAAGCACCTCGGCGCGCTGGGGCACCGGACGCTGGGGCGGCTGCTGCTCGGGCGAACTGCGGCGGAGCTGGTCGCGCGGCGCGACCGGGACGCGGATTAGCATGGTTGCGGCGACGGAGAAGCTTCCGCCGTTCGACGTCGAAGCGGAAGAGGCGGTGATCGCCTCGCTACTCGTCGATCCTGACGCGATCTCTCGCGTCGAGCCGTTGGTTGCGTCCGAGGACTTCTATCGCGACCAGAACCGCTGGGCGTACGATGCGGCGCTCGCGTTGTGGCAGCGCAGCGAAACCATCAACCAGGTGACGCTCGCGCATGAGCTGGCGCGGCGCGACAAGCTCGACGAGGCGGGAGGGCTGGCTTACCTCTCGCGGATCACACTTGAGCTGGCGACTCCGATCGGCGTGGAGCACTACGCGGGGATCGTGCGGCGCGACGCGATGTACCGAGCGATGATCGGCGTCGGCCAGCAGATCGTGCAGATGGCGTACCAGGGCGGACCGGATCTCGACGCGACGATCTCGCGTGCCGAGAACATGGTGATGAGCATGCGCCAGTCGCAGCGCATGGGCGACCTGGTGCCGCTGCGGGTGCTGCTCGACGAATTCTGGGAGAAGCCGCGGATCGACGAGATCAACGCCACGTCGATCGGGGCGATCCGGTCGGGGTTCATGGACCTCGATTCGCTGCTGGGCGGGTTCCAGCGCTCGGACTTGATCGTGTGCGCGGCGAGGCCGGGCGTCGGGAAGTCAGCGATCCTGCTGAACTTCGCACGGAACGCGGCCGTGGCGCAGAACGCGCGTGTGGCGATCTTCACTATCGAGATGGCCGACGACCAGCTCGTGCACCGGCTGCTGGCGGCGGAGTCGGGCATCGACGTCCGACGGGTGCGACTGGGTCAGCAGTCGGAGACGGAGGAGCGCCGCCTTATGGCGGCGACGGGCGAGCTGCACGGGCTCGACATCTACATCGACGACTCGTCGGTGGTGACGATCGCGCAGATGCACGCGAAGCTGCGGCGGCTGAAGCAGCAGCTCGGCGGCGTGGACCTAGTGATCATCGACTACCTGCAGCTCATGCACGGGAGCGGACGCTTCCGAGACAACCGGGTGCAGGAGGTGAGCGAGATCTCGCGCGGGCTGAAGATGCTGGCGCGGGAGATCGACGCGCCGATCATCGCCGCGGCGCAGCTGTCGCGCGCTTCGGAGATGCGCCAGACGCACGTGCCGCTGCTGAGTGACCTGCGCGAGTCGGGCAGCATCGAGCAGGACGCGGACGTGGTGATGTTCCTGTACCGCGAAGACATGTACGTGAACCGCGACGCGTGGGAGATGGACCACCCGGAAGACGAGAGCCCGTATCCGGAGGGCATCACGAAGCTGATCGTGGCCAAGCACCGGAACGGTCCGACGGGGACCATCAGCCTGCATTTCCGGAGCCATCTGTCGCGGTTCGAGGACCTACAGTTGATCGAGGAGGACATCGCGTGACGGTGGCGGCGTTCGGGGGATTTCCATCGCGGCCGCAGTCGGCGGCGATCCCGCAGGTGTTCTTCACCGACGTGATGCCACAGCTCACCGACGGCGTCGCGCTCGCGGTGGCCGTGTGCGCGTTCCATCTGCTTGCGAAGAAGCGGGGTTTCCCGCGGTACCTGACACGAGAAGAATTCGACAGAGACGCGGGGCTGCGCGCGTTCGTGGAGAACGGCCCGATTGCCGATCGACGGTGGGCGATCGACGCAGCACTGGAGCAACTCATCGCTGTCGAGATGATGCTGCGGCTCACGGTGGATGCGGCGGGCGAGCAGCGGGATCTGTACTTCCTGAACGCGCCGGCGGATCGACGCGGGCTGGAGGCGGTGCGGGGAGGGGCAGTGCCGATGGGAAGGATCATCGCGGCACCGACGTCACCGAACCGTCCGGCGACGGTGTTCGCACTGTACGAGTCGCTGATCGGACCGATGTCGCCGCTGATCGGTGACGAGCTGGCGGACGCGGAGCAGCTTTATCCAATCGAGTGGCTGGAGTCGGCGTTCCGCGAGGCAGCGGCGCAGAACGCACGCAGCTGGCGGTACGTGTCGCGGATCCTGGAGCGTTGGGCGATCGAAGGACCGGACGATGAGAAGACTGAGCGAAGTGATGCCGGTGATACCCGCTACTTTGAGGGCAAATACGGACGCATCCTCAAGCAGCGGCTCGGCGGATGATCTCTCGGGCGCGGATTCGTGCAAGATCTGCGGCGGAGCGCGATTCGTGCGGCTCAACGTGCCGGTCGGGCATCCCGACTTCGGGCAGGCGGTGGCGTGCCCGTGCGCGAAGCGCGAGACGGCGGACACGCGGGCGTCGCGGCTGCTGCGGTATTCGAACATCGGGGCGCTGTCGCGGCTGACATTCCGGACGCTGGTCGCGCGTGGGCGTAGCGCGGGAAGCCGGGAGCAGGAGCAATACCGGCGGTGCGTCGAGGACGGGCAGGCGTTCGCGGAGCGTCCGGACGGCTGGCTAGTGCTCTCGGGCGCGAGCGGGTGCGGGAAGACGCACATCGCGGCTGCAATCGTCAACGCGCTGCTCGATCGCGGCGAAGCCGCGATGTTCGTGGTCGTGCCCGATCTGCTGGACCACCTTCGCGCTGCGTATCGGCCCGCCGCCGAAGTGCCGTACGACGAAATGTTCGAGCGGGTGCGCAACGCGCCGGTATTGGTGCTGGACGACCTCGGAACGCAGGCGCCGACGCCGTGGGCGCAAGAGAAGCTGTTCCAGCTCGTGAACTATCGCTTCAACGCCCGGCTCCCGACCGTCGTCACCACGAACATCCCGCCGGACCAGCTCGACGAGCGGCTGCGGACCCGGCTGACGGACGTCGGCCTGGCGCGGGTGTACGCCCTGGAGTCCCGGCGGCCTTCGGACGTGCGCGCGCTCGATGTGCTGGACCATCCGCTGATCCGGGATATGACGTTCGAGCGCTTCGACGTGCGCGGAGTGCACCTGCCGGGGGACGATCGGCGGCGGGTCGAGAACGCATACCGGCAGGCGCTGGGGTTCGCCGAGACGCCCGACGGCTGGCTGTTGTTCATGGGTCCGCACGGGGCGGGGAAAACGCACCTGGCGGCAGCGATCGCGAACTACCGGCGCCAGCGAGGCGACGTAGCGCTATTCGTCGTGGTGCCGGACCTGCTGGACTATCTGCGGCGTGGCTTCGCCGGCGACGACTCGCAGGGCTCGTTCGACGCCTTCGACGAGATGAAGACGTCGCCGCTGTTGATGCTCGACGATCTCGATGCGCAGACGGGCATCGCCTGGGTGCGCGACCGGCTGTTCCAGCTGCTGAATTACCGGCACACGGCGAGACTGCCCACCGTCATCACGACTACGCTGTCGCTGGACCAGCTGGGAGCGCGGCTGGCGTCGCGGCTGGTGGACCATGCGGTGTGCAGCTCGATCGTGCTGGGGGAGCCGCGCGCGGAGGAAGCGCCACAGCGGCGTGGGCGGCCGCGAAGATCGAGAAGTTAACGTCGGTATTTGACGCCGGGCGTGTGCACGGGAACGTGTATGGACACGATGCGCGCCACGCGACGCTCGGACGGCGACACGGCGTCCGCTAGAATTGCCCGATGACTTCCGGGACGACGGTTCACGAATCAGGCCTGAACGAGCGAACGCACAATGCTCTCGTGGCGATCATGCGCTGCATCATCCCATCGATGTTCAAGGCGCAGCAGCCGTGGGCGCTCGTCGGAAGCACTGCATCGGTGCTTCAGGGGTTCCCGAACTATCAGCCGCCCGACATCGACCTTGCGACGACGATGGAGGGCGCCTTCGTGATGTCGCGGTGCCTCGGGAACTCTGGGTCCGTCGTGCGGCACATCCGCTACAGCGTGCGACCGCCATACTCGAGCTACTTCGGCATCTTCGAGGTGCAGGGAGTGAAGGTTGAAGTGATGGGCGACCTCATCATCCGGTGCGTGGATGGGGTGATCGACATGACGGACCACTGGGCGCGGTGGAGTGACACCGTGCGCGTGTGTCAGATCGACGATCTCCACATCCCGGTGGTGCCCCTGGAGTGGCAGATCATCGCGAACGCAATGCTGGGCCGAGACGATCGCGTGGACGCCATTGCAGACTACTTCTTGACGAGCGGATACGACCGCGCCTACATGGACAACCTCTTCGCCGACCCGCGCGTGGGTGCGCGCACCATCGCCCGCGTACGGGAGGCGCTACGCCTTGACCCTTGAGTACGCTGCCGACCGCCGGGTTGAGCCGGCGGTCTACACAGACGCGTATTACCTGAAGCACTGCCACGGGCACGAAGAGTTCGCCGCGAGCAACGGTCACCGGATCGGTCCGCGGTTCGCGAAGGCGCTCTCGCTGGCGGGCGAGCTTCAGAGGAGGCGCACACTCGACGTGGGATGCGGACGCGGGGAGCTGGTGCTGCAGCCGGCGCTCCGGGGCGCGGACGCGTGGGGCATCGACTATGCGGCAGCGGCGGTGAGCATCGCGCGGCAGGCGCTCGTAACGGCGGAACCGGCGTTGCGGGCACGGATGCACGTCGAGCAGATGGACGTGAAGTCGCTGGGGTTTGAAGACGGGATGTTCGACGTCGTGTTCATGATGGACGTCGTCGAGCATCTGTATCCGGAAGAGCTGTCGCGCGCGTTCGACGAGCTATCGCGTGTGCTGCGTCCGGGCGGAAGACTGATCGTGCACACGTCGCCGAACCGGTTCGTGCGCGAGTGGGTCTATCCGTTGTGGGTGCGGCGAGTGAACGAGGCGGCGCTGAAGTTGTGCGAGTCGATCGGATATCGCGACCTGCTGTTCAACAAGCTGATGCTCCCAACGAAGAGTGAGTTCCCATCGGACGCTCACGAGCGCGAGATGCACGTGAACGAGCAGCACGCGCCGGAGCTGCGGCGCGAAATCGAGCGGCACAGGCTCCGGGTGAAGCGGGTTGAGTTCTGGGAGCCGCCGATGGCCGGGGAGTATTTCGACACGCCTCGGCTGAATGCCGAACTGAAGCTGCTGGACTTCGTGCGGTTCCTGCGGCCGTTCAGCCTGTACCCGCCGCTGAACCGATGGTTCTGCCATCACATCTGGATGGTCGCGGAACGGCGATGACGTCGGAGGCGCTGGCCGGACGGAACGCGATCGTCATCGGCGTGGAGCGGCCGCTTGGGCGCGAGGCGGCGGTGGCGCTCGCGGAGGCCGGGGCGGACGTCGCCGTGGTGACGCTGTCGGAAGCGACAGAGTCGGAGTTCGCGGCGAACAGCGTGGCGAACGAGCTGTGGGCGCTGGACCGGAAGGGCATCGCGCTGACGTCGTATGGCGGAGAGACGGCCGTGCGGGAGGCGATCGCGGACGCGACGGCGGAACTGGGGCCGCTGCGGATCGTTGTGTACCACGCGCCCGCGCCGCTGCCCAAGACGATCTTCGACGGGCTGCGCTCGGACCCGGCGATCGTCGTGCTGGTATCGGACGACATGCGGGTCGATGATGCGCGCGAGTTGCTGGCGTGGACGCGCGAGCTCGCCGGGAAGGGCCTGCGGGCGAATGCGCTCGTGGCATCGCGGGCATTCGCGGAGGCTGGCGGACCGGTGCTGAAGGAGCATCATCCGCCGGAACCGCTCGCTGTCGCAGCGGGGATGGTGTACCTCGTGTCGGATGCAAGCGCCGCGGTCGAAGGAGCGATGGTCGTCATCGAGCCGAACTGATGTCCCAGCAGGACGTCACTTCATGTCGGGAGACTTCCATGCACATTCAACGAAAGCAGGACGCGCCGATCCATGCGCGCGGTGGGCAGTCGTCCTACCTGCTTCTCGCCGCGGGGCAGTTCGGGACGCGCAATCTCGCGATTACATGGGTGGACTGTCCAGCGGGAAGCATGCAGGGGCTGCACCAGCACGACACGCAGGAGCAGGTGTACGTGGTCGTACGGGGGCGCGGGGTAATGATCATCGGCGATGAGGAGCAGGCGGTGGGCGAGGGCGATCTCGTGTTCGTGCCGCCGGGATCGGCGCATGCCATCCGGAACGACTCGGGCGAGATGATGAACTATGTATCGGCAACATCGCCGCCGTTCGACCAGGCGGAGATCGGAGCGTTGTACAAGGAGCGGTAGAGCGTCCAGCTAGCCGAGGACAGGCGTGGCTTCGAGCGCGCGCGGGAGGCCGGATTCGTAGGCGTCGCGCAATTCGTCGACGCTCACGTCGATGCCGAGGAAACTTGCACGGTCAGCGCCCACACTGCCGAGTCGCGCGATCCGGAGGCCATAGCGGTCCGCCGCTTCGCGCACCTGCGGTTCGCGTACACTCGGGCACGAGACGATGGCCGACGCCTGTCGTTCGCCGAAGAATTCAGCGGAGCCGACGGCGCCGGTTGGCCATTCGCCCACGATGCCGCGATTGCCTTCGATGCTGCACTCCGCGAGAGCGACGCCGAGCCCGCCCGACGCGACGTCGTGAGCGGAGGCGATGAGACCCGCTGCCGTCGCTTCGACGAGAAAGCGGGTGAGTTGGGCCGCGGCATCAAGGTCGAGTGTTGGCGGGCCGGCAACGATGCCTGATGTTGTGCGAACGTATTGCGACGCGGCGAGACCGTCCGGTGCGGCAGTTGCCGCATCGCGTGCGGAGGCTGCCCTGACACCGGAGCCGTTCGTTGAGGACGCGGGACCGGCGGGCGAAGCTGTGCTGATGACGAGCACGACGTCGCCGTCTCCCTGAAAGCCCATGGGCACGGCACGCTCGGCGTCTTCGAGGAGGCCCACGCAACCAACGACAGGGGTGGGCCAGATGGCTTCGCCGCTGCTCTCGTTGTAGAGACTGACGTTGCCGCTGATGACGGGGAGGCCCAGGGCGCGGGCGGCGTCTGACATGCCGCGGATGGCTTCCTTGAGTTCGAAGTAGACCTCCGGCTTCTCGGGGTTGCCAAAGTTGAGGCAGTTCGTCAGAGCCATCGGCTTTGCGCCCGTGCAGGCGACGTTGCGCGCGGCCTCGCACACAGCGATCGCGCCGCCGGTGTAGGGGTCGAGGTGGGTGTAGGCGGCGTTGCCATCGGTGGCGATGGCGATGGCCTTCGGGGTGCCCTTGATGCGGATGACCGCGGCGTCGCTGCCGGGACCGATGACGGTGTTGGTGCCGACCTGGTGGTCGTACTGTCGCCAGACGATGCGCTTCGACGCGATCTCCGGAGACGCCAGCAGCTCGAGGAGCGCGTCACTCGTGATGTGGCCGCGCTCCGTACCGTTGTATGCGCCATCGCCGACGTCAGGCAGCGATCTCAAATCGACGCTCTGCAGCTCATCGAGCGAGCGCGGCTTCACCCCCTCGCGGACGTAGGTCGGGGCATCGGTGAGCAGCTTGGCGGGGACGCGCGCGACTGGAATGTCGCCATCACGGATGCGGACGAGACCGTCGTCGGTCACCACGCCGATGGTCTCGACGTGCAACTCCCATCGCTCGAAGAGCGTGCGGACATCGGTTTCGTGCTCGCGCTTCGCGATGACTAGCATGCGCTCCTGCGACTCACTGAGCATCACTTCATACGGCGTCATCTGACGCTCTCGGCGGGGCACCTTCGCGACGTCGATGATGATGCCGGTGCCGGCCTTCGCGGCGCACTCGACGCTGGCGCTGGTCAGGCCGGCGGCGCCGAGGTCCTGAAGGCCGACAATCCAGTCACCGTGCGCCTCAGTGAGCTCGAGGCACGCTTCCATGAGCAGCTTCTCGAGGAAGGGGTTTCCCACCTGCACGGCCGGGCGTCGCTCTTCGGACGACTCGTCGAGCTCGACGCTGGCGAAGGTCGCGCCGTGGATGCCGTCGCGCCCGGTGTCGGCGCCGACGAGCATGAGCAGGTTGCCGGGGCCGTCGGCGCGGGCGCGGACAAGCTTGTCGATGCGGCCGACACCGACGCACATGGCATTCACGAGCGGGTTGCCGGAGTACGACGCCGCGAAGCCAACCTCGCCGCCGACGGTGGGGATGCCGAGGCAGTTGCCGTATCCGGCGATGCCGGCGACGACCCCTTTGAAGAGGCGCCGATTGTTGGCGGCGACCTCTTCTGTGGTCTCCGGCTCGTACGCCTCCGCCGGAAGATCGAGGCCGGCGATCGGCGTGGGCGTATGCGGCTGGAGCGGCCCGAAGCGCAGGGAATCGAGTATGGCGACAGGCCGCGCGCCCATGGCGAAGATGTCGCGGACGATGCCACCGACGCCGGTGGCCGCGCCCTCGTAGGGTTCGATGGCGGATGGGTGGTTGTGCGACTCGATCTTGAAGGCGACGCCCCAGCCATCGCCAATGTCAACTACGCCCGCGTTCTCCTCGCCGGCCTTCGTGAGGACGTACTCGCCATCGGTCGGGAACATCTTCAAGAGCGGACGGCTGTTCTTGTAACCACAGTGCTCGGACCAGAGCGCGCCGAACATGCCCAGCTCGACGTCATTCGGCTCGCGGTCGAGCAGATCGACGATGCGCTCGTACTCCTCGAGGGAGAGCGAGAGTTGGGCGAGGGTGCGCGGATCCGGGGGCACGATCGAAGGGTAACAGAGGGCGCTGCATCGGACATGCTGAAGTATCCGCACACCGAACAATCCGAAACTGCGCCTAGCAAACGGCGCTGCTACCGTTAGGCGTGGCTTCGCGATCGTCATCGGCGCGTGACAATGTTGTGCTGGGGATTGTCGCCATAACGCTCGGAGCCGCGGCCGCGGCGCTGTACGGAGCGTGGCGCGCCATAAGTGAGGATCCGGCCTCGACGGCGGAGCGGTGGAGCACGTTTGGGGAGGCGATGCTGTTTCCGGGTCTGCTGATCATCGTCGCGATTGCGGCGATGGTGTGGCTGGGATGGAAGGCGAACATCGACTGATGGACCTGGCGAAGCAGCACATCGACGTGGGGCTGTTCACGGATAAGGCGGAGGCGATGCTGGAGTTCTGGCAGCGCGAGGTGGGGCTTCCCTTCGAGGAGACGCTGCCGCTGGGCGGAGGAGTTTTGCAGCACCGACACGGAATGAATGGTTCGGTGCTGAAGCTCAACGCTTCGCGCGATCCGCTGCCGGCGCATCCGGCGAGCGGTTATCGCGAGCTTCTGATCGCGCGCGATGGAATCGCAGAACCGCGGGAACTGGTCGACCCGGACGGCAACCACGTTACGTTGGTGCCGAGGCGCGACGGCGGGATTGCCGGGGTCGCGGTGTCCCTGGCGGTCCGCGACCCAAGCGCATTCCACCGCTTCTACGGGGCGGCCCTCGGCTTACCGATCGACGGGGAGGACCGTTACCGCTGTGGCGACTCGATCATCTCGTTCTTGAAGGACGCTTCCGCACAGCAGACGGAGGCGCTCCGGGCGCCGGGGTACCGGTACATCACGATCCAGGTGCGCGACGTGGACGTTGAGCACGCCGGCATCGTCGCGCGCGGCGGGGAAGAGGGGCGGCCCCCGGTGACGCTGGGGACGACGGCTCGGATCTCGTTCGTGCGGGATCCGGACGGCGACTGGATCGAGATCTCGCAGCGGGCGTCGCTGACGGGTCCGCTCGATACGCGTAGTGACGAAGGAAGGTGACATGAAGAAGCTCGAGGGGCGCGTTGCGATCGTAACGGGGGCTAGCCGCGGCGTGGGCGAGTACATTGCCCGCGAGTTCGCGAAGGAAGGCTGCAATATCGTCGCAGCGGCGCGTACGGAGGAGCAGCAGGACCCGCGGCTGCCGGGGACGATCCACGACACGGCGCGGGAACTGGAGGCGATGGGCGTGCGGACGATCGCCGTGCGATGCGATGTGACGGACGAAGACAGCGTGGCCGCCATGGTGAAGCGTACGCTCGATGAGTTTGGACGCATCGACATCCTGGTGAACAACGCGGGAATCATGTTGCCGGCGAAGCTAGTCGACATGCCGCTGAAGCGCTGGGACCTGATCTGGCGCGTGAACGTGCGCGGCGCCATCGCGTGCTCGAAGGCGGTGCTTCCGACGATGATCGAACAGAGAGACGGGGTGATCTTCAACATTTCGTCAATCGCGGCGGACCAGGACGGCTCCGGGAACATCTCGTACAAGCTGACGAAGCATGCGCTGCGCGAGCTGAGCGAAGGGCTGGCTTCGGAGGAGCGGGAACACAACATCCGCGTGTTCGCGCTGTCTCCGTACGGCTGGGTCCCGACGCCCGGAACGCTATACCACCGACTTGACGAATCGATGCCTTCGGTGAGCCCGCTCCTCGAGAGGCCGGAGGCGATGGGGCAGGCGGCGACCTACCTGTGCGGCGAGGAGGGGAAGGCGCTGAGCGGGCAGCACTTCTACAGCCGCCATTTGCTGCGCGATCGCGTCAACAATGGGCAGGACTTGTACCAGGGCGACGAATCACTGTTCCGATGAACGACGGCCCGAGTGACGAGCGTGCGGAGCGACGAGAGCGGCGTCTGCAGGCGAAGCGCGAGCGGATGAAGAAGCACGGCGCCCGGACCGGCGCGACGTATCGTGACGCAATTCTCAAGCGGCTGCGGCGAAACGCCGGGGCCTCCAAGCGCGAACGCGGGTAGCGGCCGGCGCGACGGTTTCATGTTCATCAACACTCCGATCTTCTACCGCTGATGGGCGTTTCGCCCGCGTGACAATCGCCCCAAAGGCGGCGCGGGTACCGCCTGAGGTGCGCGGCCGAGAGGTAGGTTGAAAGTAGAGGTAGTGGAGGTGAACCATGACCAGAGCTGGAACCTATGACGTGCGGCACAAGGCCAGTACGACGGCCAAGGACGTCGAGACGTGGCTGGCGAACAGCCTGGCGACGCTTCTCGCGGGCCTTGGCATTGCCGGCGGCGTGATCGGGTTCCTGGTGGCGATGGGCTACCTTGACCATCCGAACTCGCTGACCGACTTCGATGCCGGAATCGTGTGGATGTTCGGCGGGTTGATCCTGGCGATCGCCGCGAACGTGTTCCGCCGCGAGCACCACGTGGTGGACCCGAAGGACGTCGAGCCGAGCTTCCGCGGCCGTGAGACGTACCGGTCGGAGCCGATGACCGGCAACGAGACGTACCGGAGCGAGACGCGCACCCGGTAACTCCTCGCACGGCAACGAACGCAGAAACGGCACGCGCCATGCGTGCCGTTTCTGCCTGTCCTAGCCTCGTCGCTCAGCGGGCTGGACAGCCCTCGGCCGCTTGTGTAACGCTGTAATCGAGTAACACATGCTTCGAGACATCCAGGATTGGTTCACAAAGAGAGTACCGGCGGGCTGGTTCGACGTGCCGCCGGAGGTGAGCGCCGACGGCGAGGAAATCCTCGTGGTCGGCACACTACGGTCGCCGAAGGCGATGACGCCGGACGAACGGCGGGCGGCTTGCTGCGAGGCGATCGGCCGGTTCCGCGAAGAGTCGCGGGAGCAGCGGGTGCGGCTGGCATCGGAGGCGGAGCGGCGATTCGGGCGGCTGGTCGCGTGGGGGGCGGTGTGCGGAGACGCGCGCGAGACGTTCTCGTCGCACGCGATGCCGGTCATGACGCGTCTGCGAATGCCGGAGCGGGCGGTGCTCGACACACTGATCGCCTCAGGCGTGGCGCGCACGCGCAGCGACGCGCTGGCGTGGTGCGTGAAGCTCGTCGGCCAGCATGAGGTGGAGTGGCTGGTGGAGCTGCGGGATGCGCTAAAGCACGTGGAGAAGGTACGGGCGGCGGGGCCGAAGTCGAGATAGGAAAGACGAGATGACACTGACACAGGAACGCATCGACAACGGCGCGACCGCCGAGGCGGACGCACTGGACGCGTACTCGCGCATCGTCACGACGGTCGCGGAGCACGTGCTGCCATCGGTCGCGAGCTTGCGGGTGACGAAGGAGACGCGGGGCGGATGGCGCGGCGGCGGGGCAGGATCGGCCGTGGTGATCACGAATGACGGCTTCATGCTGACGTCAGCGCACGTCGTCTCGGGCGCGGATGGGGCCGAGGCGGCGTTTACGGACGGGCGCGAGACGGAGACAGAGCTGGTCGGCGCCGATGCGCTGTCGGACCTGGCGGTGATACGCGCTCGCCACCGAGCGGTGCAGCCGGCGGCGCTGGGCGATGCGGACCGGTTGCGCGTCGGCCAGTTGGTCGTGGCGCTGGGGAACCCTATGGGCTTCGCGGGATCGGTGACGGCCGGCGTCGTGAGCGCGCTCGGGCGGTCCCTGCCGACGCGATCGGGATCGGCGACGCGGATCGTCGAGAACGTGATCCAGACGGACGCCGCGCTGAACCCTGGGAACTCGGGCGGGGCGCTGGTCGATGGACGGGGGCGCGTGGTCGGCGTGAACACGGCGGTCGCCGGCGTCGGACTGGGGCTGGCGGTGCCGATAAACGAGACGACGCGGCGGATCGTCGCGGCGCTCATGCGAGAGGGTCGGGTGCGACGGGCTTACCTGGGTATCGCGGGCGGACGCAGGCCACTTCCGCCACGGCTGGCGGAGCAGATCGGACGGAAGTTCGGGCTGGAGGTTGTGGAGGTGGTCGAGGGAAGCGCGGCGGAGCGTGCCGGCCTTCGGGGGGAGGACATCGTGCTCGGGATCGACGGAACGCCCATCGAGAGCCCTGGCGACCTTCAGAAGCTGATGATCCGCGACAGCATCGGCAAGCGGCTCGAGATCAGCGCGTATCGCGATGGGTCGACGGTGCGCGTTTGGGCGACGCCGACGGAGCTGCGACCGTAGTTTTCTCCGCCGGCGGGGCCGATACTGGAGCCGATGTTACGGCGCCCGGTTCGAACGATCGCTTCTGCTGCTGGGATTCCTCGCGGCGCTGGGGCTCAGCATTGGCGGGACGTGCCACGAGTCGAACACGCGCGTGGTGGTGTTCGTCCAGGGTCTGTACACGAGCCTCGACGCGGACGGGACGACGACGGTCGGGCTCGAGCCACACAGCTTCGACACGATCAAGCAAGCGCTCCTCGAGAAGGGGTATCCGGCGGCGCGGTTGCTGGACTACAGCTATGCCGGCGGGACGGTGACGGACGATGGACGGTGGGAGCCACAGCCGTACCAGTGCGAGATCACGGACCGCGCATCGGACGAATCGCTCGCGGTGCTGGAGACGATGCTGAGGGACTACCGGAAGCGGCACTCGAGCGTACGCTTCACGCTCGTAGGGCACAGTCTAGGCGGCTACCTGGTGTTTCTCGAGGGCGTGCGGGAGTCGGGACGGACGGGCGGGGCGAAGGTTGGGATCGACACGGTGGTGACGCTCGATGCGCCGCTCAAGGGGGTGGGCGGTGACAAGAAGGCGATCATCGATCTGGCGTCGCCGTGCCCGAAGACGTACATCGCGGGGGCGGAGCTGGTTGAAGCGAAGAGCGATGCGACTATCGGTTCGACGCGCGCGACGCAGGCGGCGGCGATGGCGAACGCTCGGATCCGGCTTGCGACGCTGGGGAACAGCATGGACTGCCTGTACGCGCTGCCGGCGTGCATCGGCGGTGGGTCAGACGATACGGAGTCGCAGACGATCCCGGAAGCTGCGCTATCGACGATGTACAGCGCGCCGACGAACCCATTCCTCAGCCACTTCGAGATCCTGGTGCATCGACCGGCGGTTACGGATACGGTGGCGTTCGTCGGATCGCCGTAAACGCAACAACCGTGCCCTGCTCGCGGTTGTTGGTCTTCGCTGCGGTAGAGACGTCGACTAGATCGCTTCGATCACCGTTGAGATACCCATGCCGACGCCGATGCACTGGGTCGCGAGGCCGTAGCGCTTGCCGCTGCGGCGCAGCTCGTGTGCGACGGTCGAGACGAGGCGTGCGCCGGTCGCGCCGAGCGGGTGGCCGATGGCGATCGAGCCGCCGTTGACGTTCACCTTCTCGAGCGGGATGCCGAGGTCCTTGCAGGACGGGATTACCTGGGCGGCGAACGCCTCGTTGAACTCGACCCGGTCGATCTGGCCGGCCTCGATTCCCGGGTGGCGCAGGGCCTTCTGGGTCGCCGGGATCGGGCCGAGACCCATCACCTGCGGCTTCACGCCGGCGACGCCCATGCCGATGATGCGCGCGAGCGGCTCGAGGCCGAGCTCGGACGCCTTCTTCTCGCTCATGAGCAGTGCGGCAGAGACGCCGTCGTTGGTCGGACAGGAGTTTCCCGCGGTGATGCGGATCTCCTGCCCGCCGAAGCTCTGTATGCCACCGACGGGCTTGAGCTGGCTGAGAGTCTCGATGTTGGTTCCGGGGCGGAGGCACTCATCGCGCTCAAAGATCACCTTCGGGCCGCGCTCGTCCGCCACCCACTTGCCTTCGTCGTCGAAGACGGGCTGCTCGATCTCGAGCGGGACGACCTCGTCCTTGTAGATGCCCTTGTCGTAAGCGGCGGCGCACTTCTTGTGGCTCTGGACGGAGAACTCGTCCATCTCCTCGCGCGAGAGGCTGTAGACCTCGGCAACGTTTTGGGCCGTCTGGGTCATGGAGGTGATGGGTGAAGCGTCAAGGATGAAGTCCGGGAAAGGAACCGAGAAGTGCTCGCTGTGGTCCGGCGCCATGTTGCGCTGGGAATCGTTCATCTGCACGAGCTTCTTGTTGAACTCGGTCACGCGCGTCTTCGGCTTGCCGTCGCCACCGCCTCCACCGAGGGAGCGCCCCATGCGCTCGATCCCAAGGGCGATGCCGCATTCGGTCGCGCCGACGGCGATCGACTGCGCGACGCGGTGCAGGGTCTCCATGCTCGAGCCGCACTGGCGGTTGGTGTCGAACGAGCACACTTCGGCCGGAAGTCCCGCGAGGTGAGCGATATTGTTCGCGCCGATGAGGATCAATTCGCCCGCGCCCATAACGTTGCCGAGGCCGATGTCCTCGACGAGCCAGGGGTCCACCTTCGGGTTGCGCTCCATGAGGGTGCGCAGGACGGTGGCGGCGGCGTCATCGAGGCGGGTGGCGACCAGCATCCCGCGACCTCCGCGACCGAACGCCGAGCGGACGCCATCGACGAGAACGACATTATGGGATTGCATCAGGACCTCATTTCACACACGAAACGTCACTTTGCGGCGTGATCGAGCATATCGCACCGTCACGCCTCGGGCGAAACCATGCACCAGTCCGGTTCGTCGCGCCTAGCTCGCGGCCGCAGGAGCGGCGGACTTGCGCGGACGCCCGCGGCGACGGCGGCCGGTCGCGGACGTCGATGTCGCCGTCGTGCGGCGACGCCTCCCGTTCGCCGGCTTGGGCTTGTTCTTCGACCCGGGCGGGCGGCCGCGGCGCTTGCCGGTCGCGGTCAGCGTCACTCCGGTCGTATTGCCCGAGCGCATCACCTGGTCTACGGCGTTCTTCACGGCCTCAGCCTCGCGCACGCGCTCGGTGAGCGCCGCGAGCTGACGCGTGATCGCCTGCAGGCTTTCGGCGATGGTCGGGACGCGCTTCCTACGGGGCATGCTTCCTCCTCCTCTTCGGCCGCCGTCTTCAGGCGGACCGTTCCAGCGGCTTGTCTCCGTCGTACAGCTTCAACACGCGGACGGCGCCGGGCGCGCCGACGTCCAGGCACAGTCCGCAGAGAATGCACTCATCGAGGTTGTTGGCGACGGTCGCGACCTGGCCGCCGTCATCGGCGTAGATGTCCACGGGGCAAACGGAAGCCAACTTCGCGGCGACGTCAGCATCAGACGCGGCCGGCTCGTCGACCTCGCAGCGGATGAACATGCCGGATGGCCAATTGTTCGATCCAGCCATCTAGTTCGCCTCTCCATTCAGGCGCTCGCGGACAATTGCAGGGATCTCCGCGATCTCCTCGGCTACGGAGATGCCGGCGTCCTGCAGGCGGGCGATCTTTTCGGCGGCGGTGTCGGCGCGGCCCTCGACGATGGTGCCAGCGTGGCCGAAGCGCATGCCCGGCATCGCGTCCATGAACTTGCCGGCCATGAATGCGACGATCGGTAGTCGGGTGCCACGATCTTTGACGTACTGCGCGAGCTGCGCCTCCATCGGGCCGCCGGGCTCGGAGTAAATGACGATGGCTTCGGTCTGCTCGTCGGCCTCGAACAGCGGCATGAGCTCTGCGTAGGTGGAACCGATGATGGCGTCGCCGCCGATGCTGACGGCGGTGCTCTGACCGAACCCGGCAGCGGTCAGCGTATTGGAGATCTCGGTGGTCATTCCGCCGGAGCGCGACATGACGCCGATCGATCCGGGCTTGTAGGCCTTTCGCAGCGAGGTCGCGGCGCCACCGATGCCTCCCATCTTCGACTTGCCGGGCGAGATCATGCCCAGGCAGTTGGGGCCGATGACGCGGGCATCGTGCAGACGGGCGAACTCGAGCACCTGTGCCACTTCGCCGCGCGGGATGCGCTCAGTGACGATGACGAGCAGCTTGATGCCATTCGCGATCGCTTCGAAGGCGGCATCGCGGACGAAGGCGGGCGGGACGGTTAGGACGGAGCCATCCACGTGCTGCTTCGCGGTGATCTCGCGAACGGTGTCGTATACGGGGACACCGTGGACTTCGCGGCCGCCGCGTCCGGGGGTGACGCCCCCGACGAGCTTCGAGCCGTAGTCGAGACACTCGCGCGTCATCGACACCGCCTCTCGGCCGGTGATCCCCTGGATGATGAAAGTCGTGTTTTCGTCGATCAGGATGGACATTTATTGGCCGGCTGCTTTCGCGGTATTCGAGTGTTGACCGCGCGTTTTTTCGACGGCGCGGCGGGCGGCTTCTGACATGGGAACGGTGCGGTCGGCGTATTCGACGCCGTACTTCTCGAGGATCTTGAAGCCTTCCTCTTCCCATGAACCGGGGATACGGAAGATCGCGATTTTCTCGGCGGGATCGAAGCCGGATTCGATGACGCCCTTGATGACGCCGCGTGCCACGATATCGACGCGGGTGTTGCTGACGACGTTCATGATGACGCAGATCTTGTCCACGCCGGGCTTACTGAGGATGAGTTTCGTGAGGCCGGCAGCTTTCTTGACGCTGGGATTTCCGCCGATCTCGCAGTAATTCGCCGGGTCGCCGCCGTACTTTCGGATGGCGTCGAAGATGGTGAGGCTTCCGCCGCCGGCACCGATCACGCAGCCGAGCGAGCCATCGAACTCGACGACGCGGCCTGCGACGCCGCGGTGATCAGAGGCATCGACTTCGGCGCCACGAATCTCGAATTCGGTCGGCGGCCGGGCCAGGCGCGTCTCTTCGCGGCCGATGCCTAGCTCTTCGAGGACGGCGGTCTGCTGGTCGCGCGCCTCTTCCTCCATGTCGCAGTGGGAGTCGAGGGCGACGAAGCGGCCATCCTCGAGCTGGGCGAGGGGGTTGATCTCGGCGAGGGTGAGGCCGTAGCGGAGGAAGGCCCGGGCGAGCTGGGAGACGATGCGCGTGAGGGCAGTGAGCTCTCCACCTGTGATTCCGAGCGAGGCGACGAGCTCCTTCATGCGGAACTCGGGAAAGGGCGCGAAGGTCGAGAAGTGCGCGCGAGCCACGTGGTCGGGATGCTTCTCGGCGACTTCTTCGATGTCGATGCCGCCCATATCGCTGAAGATGGCGACAGGAAGCTTCGCGAGAGCGTCGTAGATGACGCCGGCGTAGTACTCCTTCTTCACGGGCGCCTTCGCCTCGACGAGCACGCAGCGCGGCTCCTGGCCGTTGATCTCGAGCGCGAGGATCTGCGCCGCCGCAGATCGCGCTTCGTCTGGCGACGAGGCGAACTTCACTCCACCGGCTTTCATGCGGCCGCCGGTGAGCACCTGCGACTTCAGTACGACGTCGCCACGAACGTCCGCGGCGATGCGGGCGGCATCTTCGGCAGTCGTGGCGGTGCCGCCCTTCGAGACGGGGACGCCGGTTTTCGAGAGCAGCGCTTTTGCTTCGTATTCGTAGAATCGCATTTGTTACGACGGCGGCTTACGTGGACGAACGCGTATCGAGCAGACTGTGTCAGCGGAGCAAGTATGAAGGAATATTGCTGAGCCGCAAGATATACGCGACCGTGGCGGCGTTGAATTTCGGCGAAAAATCAGACGTGTAAAGAGCTGATGTGCGCTACGTCACAACAAGTCGTCACACAAGCACTGGATGGGGATCCTACGCGACGCGGCCCATCACTTCGAGGATGTCGTAGCCGGAGACTTCCTTCGATTTCGCCGCCATGTCGGCGAGCCATGACGCTTCGAGCTTGCCAGCCTGGACGGCCTTCGCGAGGTCCATGAGCATCGCCTTTGTCGTGGCTTCGTCGTAGAACTCGCCGGTCTCGGGATCGGCGATCGATCCGCCACCGAGGCGGTGGTAGACCTCGAGCGAGCGCTTCGTCGACTCGATCTGTTCTTGGTTGGGTGCGAAGACTTCGTTCGCGATCTCGGCCTGCTGGGGATGGATGACCCACGTGCCGTCCATGCCCAGATCGCGCGAGCCTTCGTTCTTCTCGCGAAGGCCTTCCTTGATGCGTTCCGCTTCATCGGGCGCTGTGTCGGGGCGGATCAGGCGGAGGTACGCGTTGTCGATCGCGTGCAGGCCGGCGGCCTTGGCGGCGACGACGGTGGCCTGCTTCGCGTAGTGGAAGTTCCGGTTCTGGTTGTCGATCATCTCTCGCACGCCCATGCTGGCGCTGAAGTCCGCGATGCCGAAGATCAGGCCAGCCATGCGCGGGGATGCCGTCGCGATGCGGTGGGCGTTAACCACCCCGAGCGGCATCTCAATCAGGGCTTCGATCTGGACGTGGGTGGTCCAGCCCGCTTCCTCCTCGAGGGCATCGAGCAGACGGGTGAGGTGGACGATGTCCTCGGGCTCGTTTGTCTTGGGTAGGATGATGCCGTGGAAACGATCGGGCGCGCCGCGCATGATCGCCTGGATGTCGCCGAGGAAGAACTTCGACCGGATGTTGTTGGGCCGGATGGCGATGACCTTGTTGCCGAAGTCGATGGTGTTGAGGGCTTCGACCATCACCTCGCGGCTGCGGTCGCCCTTGAACTCATAGGGGCAGGCGTCCTCGAAGTCGGGCATGACGTGATCGGTGGGGGCTGCGGCGGCCTTCTCGTGCATCTTGATGGTGTGCGCGGGATAGGTGAGCTCGGTGCGGGGAATGACGAGCAGGCCTTTTTTCTGGAGGACGTACATGGGAAGGCGCGATCCTTACTGTTCGCGGCGTCTCACAGAGCGTACAGAAAGGTGCCGACAGGAACAAAGAACAGACACTCGACAGGGGTTCGTCATCGATCCGAGAGGAGGGCGCGGGCGATGACTTTTAGCTCCAGTGTCGCCTTCACGCCTTCGAAGATGGGGAGGACCTGGGCGTCAGCGACGTAGCGGGTGATGCGGTCCTCCTCGGCGTAGCCCCAGCCGCCGTGGAGGAGCTGCGCTTCCTGCGTCGCCCAGACGGCGATGTCGCAGGCGAACAGCTTCGCCATGCCGAGTGGATATCCGATGGCGCGGCTCGAGCGGGCAGTTGGGTCGATCTGGCGCGCGACCTGGTACGCGAGCTGGCGCGCGGCGGCGATGCGGGTTGCGATGAGACCGATCTTGTATTGCGTGAGCTGGTACTCGCCGATGGGCCTGCCGAACTGTGCGCGCTGCGTCACATACGCGCATGCCTTCTCGAGGGCGGCCTGCGACACGCCGAGGGCGCGGCCGGCGGTCTGCAGGCGGCCGATCGCGAAGCCGCCAAGTGTGAGGTAGAAGCCGCGGCCCTCGCCGGCGGTTTCACCGACGAGGTTTTCGGCGGGCACGAAAAAGTCCTCGAAATTGAGGACATACGAGTGCATGCCGCGGTAGCCCGGCGTCGGGATCGCTTCGCCTGTGAGCAGCCCACCCTCGGGCTGGCGCTGCTCGAACTTATGACCGTCGAACGCGTCCTTCTCAACGATAAAGAACGACAGCCCGGAGTTGCCCTTCGATATGTCCGGATCGGTGCGCGCCAGGAGTGCGAGGACGTTGGCGCGGCCAGCGAACGTGGACCACGCCTTCGCGCCGTTGAGGAGCCAGCCATCGCGCCCGCCGACGTTGCTGCGGGTGGCGCGGCACTGCACTGCGGCGACGTCGGATCCGACGTCGGGCTCGGTGACCGAGACGCCGACCATCAGCTCCCCAGAGGCGAGACGCGGAAGCCACTTGCTCTTCTGCTCTTCGGTGCCGCCTTCGAGGAGGGCTCGGGTGAGGATTTCGGATCGGGTGAGCAAGCTGCCAGCGATGAGCGATGCTGCGGACAGCTCTTCGGTGAGGACGACCATCGTCAGGTAGCCCATCTCGGTGCCGCCGTAGGTGTCGGGAACGGAGCTGCCGAAGAAGCCGAGGTCCGCGTACTGCTTGATCAGGGAATCGGGAATGAGCAGGTCGTCGCGGTGGATGCGGTCTGCGAGGGCGATGCCGTCCTCTTCTTTGAGCACTTCAGCCTTCGCGAACTGGCGCGTGAACGTCCGCGTCTGGGCGGCGTCGTCGTCATCCAGGTCGACGTTGTTCACCCCGCGGGCTTCGATGACGCGGCGGCCGATCTCTCGGATGCGGGCATCGTCGAGGCCTTCGCGCACTATGTCGCGGATGGATGAGTCGACTCGTACATCGGCGAAGTGATCGGGATGTGCGTCCGCGGTAGAGGAAATCTTGTGCACGACCTCCGCGGAGTAGGCGAGCGCCTGGACCTCGGTCGTGGCATCGAGCTTGTTGGCAGCGGCGAGGCGTTCGGCGTAGTCGACCAGAGCGGCGGCTGCGCGAGCTTCGGTGGCCATTTGCGCCAGGCGCTCGGAGAGGACCTGATTGTTGTCGATCTCCACCCCGCCGTTCGTGAGTTCTTTCGCACGTGCGACGGCAGAGTCGGCGAGTTGCTGCGCGGCGCCGGCGAGTGTGCGCGCCTTGGAGACGGTGTCTGTTGTTGTGGTTTCGGCGGTCATCGTGCGTCCGAGATCATTTTCGCTGCCGCGGCACGCTTCGGGATCAAGCCGATGTAGTCGAGATCAAGCACGACGTTCTGATGATATCGCTCGCGGCGGGTTACTTCGTCGCGCACCTTGACGCTGATTTCTTCCGAGGACGGGTCTACGTTCTTCAGGGCGACGAGGCGGAGACGCAACGCACCGAGGTCATCGCGGCCGATCTGGACGCGGTCGAGGACTTCGGTGAAGGCGAAGAGCGTGTCACCGGCGAAGGTCGGGTTGGTGTGAGAGCCGCCGTTCCAGGCGGCCATGCCGAGCACGTTCTCCAGGCCGTCGTGGGAGAGCGCATGGGCGACGGAGATGATATGGCCGCCGTAGATGATGCGACGGCCGTATCGCGACGACTGCTGCTGGTGCTGGTTGAAGTGCACGCGGGCGGTGTTCTGGTAGAGACGGGTCGCGAGCTGATGCTCCGCCTCTTCGATCGTCATGCCCTGCGGGTGGATGATGCGCTCGCCGGTGGAATAGTCCTCCCAGAACCGGTCGCCGCCGGTCGCCGTTGCGTCGAACCGGTTGATGGACGGGAGCGCGAGTGAGGAGACGTGCTCGCGGGAAGCTTCGGCAGGCATCTCGGGTGCATCGTCGGCGCCGGTGGGCTTCGACGGGTCGCGCTTATTGACCATGACCCACCGGTAGAACTGGAGTACCGTTTCGTCGCGCTGGTTATAACCGGACGTGCGGACCCAGACGACGCCGGTGTCGCCCTTCGACGTCTCGCGCCAGCCGAGCGTTTCGGTCTGCGCGCGGAGGGTGTCGCCGGAGAAGACGGGGCGGAGGAAGCGGACGTCGGCGTAGCCGAGGTTGCCGGGCGAGTTCAGCGAAATCGCTTCGACACTGCGCCCGAAGACGATGTGGAAGACGAGCATGTCGTGTGCCGGCGCGCGCTCGAAGCCGAGGCTTCGGGCGAATTCGTCTGAGCAGTGCAGCGGGTTGCGGTCGCCCGTCAGCGCAAGGTAGAGGGCGATGTCGCCGTCGGTGACGGTGCGAGGGACCGGATGGCGCAGTAACTGACCGGGCGCGAGGTCCTCGAAGAAGTTGCCACCGAGCCGGCGCTCGCCCATGCGCGTGTCCTCGTTGCGCCTCGACGCCGCGACGCTACTTCGTGATGAACAGCGGCGCGAGCACGAGCGTGATGGTCGCGAGCAGTTTGATCAGAACGTGCAGCGATGGGCCCGCGGTATCCTTGAAGGGATCGCCGACCGTGTCGCCGACGACGGCAGCCTTGTGGGCCTCGCTGCCCTTGCCGAGCACGTGAAGATCGGCGCCATTGCTGCCGCCGGCCACGGGGGCGGGAACGCCGGCCGCGGCTGCGCGCGCCGTCGCATCGGATGGCAGTTCCTTGAGACCGCCGGACTCAATGAACTTCTTGGCGTTATCCCAGGCGCCGCCTCCGTTGTTGAGGACGGTGGCCATAAGGATGCCGCCGATCGTGCCGATGATCAGCAGCCCGGATACGGCGAGCCACCCCGCCGCGTGGTCGTAGACCTGTCCGTTCACCGTCACGCTGTCGTTCCGGACGAACCGAAAGATCAGGCCAACAGCGATCGGCGTGCCCACCGCCAGTACGCCGGGAAGGATCATTTGCCGTAACGCCGCTCGCGCGGTGATGTCGACCGCGCGGCCGTAGTCAGGACGCGAGGTCCCGGCAAGGATACCCGGGTCCGAGCGGAACTGACGGCGCACCTCCTCGATGATCGCGCCACCGGCGTTCCCGACGGCGCGGATGGCGAGCGAACTGAACAGGAACACCAGCATGACTCCGAGCAGCCCGCCAACGAACACATCCACCTTCGAGAGATCGATCGGCAGCTCGGCAGTGAGCGGTATCTCAAGCTGCTCCTTGATCCTGTCGAGGAAGGCCGAGAAGAGCAGGAACGCGGCCAGACCGGCGGACGCAACTGCGTATCCCTTCGTCAGCGCTTTGGTGGTGTTGCCGACTGCGTCGAGCTTGTCCGTGATTTCCCGAGCACTCGATGACGCGCCAGACATCTCGGTAATGCCGCCGGCGTTGTCCGTGATGGGTCCGAACGTGTCCATGCTCAGGATGTAGGCGGCGGACATCAGCATGCCCATGGTCGCGACGGCGGTGCCGAAGATACCCGTCGTGAAACCGGGAACCGCCTGGTTAACGTCGGCCTGGGTGCCGAGAGCGAACGCGCTAACCAGCGCCAGTCCGATGGCGATAGCCGTGAGCGCGGTGGTTTCGAAGCCGACAGCCGTACCGATGATGATGTTCGTCGCCGGGCCGGTGCGCGATGCGTTCGCGATCTCCTGCACCGGACGCCACGATCCCGCCGTGTAGTACTGCGTGATGTAGACGAAGGCGATGCCCGTCGCGATGCCGATGAGGCCGCAGAAGAAGAACCAGTACCAGGCATCGCCGAGCATCACGTACGTCGCAATGAAGAGACCAACCACGGAGAGCGCGGACACGACGTAGTAGCCGTAATTCAACGGCGTCATCGGATCTTGGGTCGTCTCCGGGTCTGCGTCGGTAAAGAACGGCACGGAGGTGAGGCCGACGATGGTCGCGATGATGCCGAAGGAACGGAGCACGAGCGGGAACATGATCCATTCGATCTTCCCGGTCACCGTGTAGATCGCGACGCCGAGGATCATCGCGCCAATGTTCTCGGCCGACATCGACTCGAAGAGGTCGGCGCCACGTCCGGCGCAGTCGCCGACGTTGTCGCCCACGAGGTCCGCGACGACGGCAGCGTTTCGCGGGTCGTCCTCGGGGATCCCCGCTTCGACCTTGCCGACGAGATCGGCACCGACGTCGGCGGCCTTCGTGTAAATCCCGCCGCCAAGCTGCGCGAAGAGCGCGACGAAGCTGGCGCCGAAGCCGAACCCGATGATGAGGAACGGCGCGATCTCTGGCGGGTTATCCAGGATGCGGCTGTAAACGAGGAAGATACCCGAAACGCCAAGAAGGCTGAGGGCGACCACCAGGAAGCCTGAAACCGCACCTCCACGGAGTGAGACCGTCACGGCGTCGCGCAGGCTATTCTGGGCGGCCGCCGCTGTGCGAACGTTGGATCGCACCGCGATAAACATGCCGATGTAGCCAGCGAGCGCAGAGCAGGCTGCGCCGACGAGGAAGGCGATGCCCGTGAGCAGGCCTTCCTCCCACTGGCCGACGACGACTTGCTGTCCGAAGCTGATCTCGCCATTGCTGTATACGAGGGGCTTCACGCCCTCGGAGATGGAGCCGACTACAAGACCTACGACGACCGCGGTGACGACGGCGAGGATGGCGATCGTGCGGTACTGACGCGAGAGGAAGGCCATTGCGCCTTCGAAGATCATGCTGGAGATCTCCTGCATGCCGGGGGTGCCCTGGTCGCGGCGCAGGACGTCCTGCGCGAGCCAGAGCGCGAAGGCAACGGCCGCGAGGCCGGTCACCGGAACCATCCAGACGAGTTGCATGGCGCGCCTCCCGCTGCCGATCGTCGGCGAGCGAAATCGCCGGACATAGAAAAGGAGGCGCGTAGCACCTCCGTAATTGCGGCCTGAGTCTATCGCGGGATGTTACGGCGGGCAAGCCAGGGGGCTCGGCGAAGGCTCGCCAGCTTGTCAATGGCAGATATGCGGCAAGCGAGTCTCGGTGTCCGGCGACGTGCTGTGTCAGCACGAGCGCGGGTGGATGCCTGCCTATACTGGATCGTGGGAGAACATTGTCGAGCGGAAGACCTGATCTTGCGGCTGAACGCGGCGCTTCCTCCGGGAACGCGAGACGCACTCGAGCGCATCGTGTGCCACGCCGGTGAGCAAATGCCGGTTTATGCGGTCGGTGGAACGGCGCGCGACCTGCTGCTGGGGCGAGAGCTGGTGGACCTCGATCTGGCGGTCGAGGGAGATGCCATAGCGCTGGCGCGCAGCGCGCTTCCAGGCGCTCGAATCACCTGCCACTCACGATTCGGGACGGCGAGCGCGACGGCGGAAGAAATGCGCATCGACCTGGCAACGGCGCGGCGGGAGACGTACGCGCGGCCGGGAGCGCTGCCTTCGACGACCCGTGGGACGATCGACGATGATCTGCGGCGTCGAGACTTCAGCGTGAACGCTATGGCGCTGCGGCTGGCCGGAACTCCGTCGCTGCTCGATCCGCTGGGCGGCGCGGCGGACTTAGAGTCGAAGGCGATCCGGGTGCTTCACGGCGGATCGTTCGTGGACGACGCGACGCGGATCTTTCGGGCGTTGCGGTACGCGGCGCGGCTCGGGTTCATGATCGAGGCGCGGACCGCGGAGCTGCTGCGGGAAGGGCTGGGCTGCGTCGGAACGATTGGAGGCGAGCGGCTGCGGCGGGAAATCGAGTTGATGTTCGGAGAGGCGGAAGCGGCGGGCACGGCGCTCGAGGCGGCGCAGTCGTGCGGCGCGCTGCAGGCAGTGTACCCGTCGCTGCACTGGAGCGCGGAGAAGAGCCTCGCGCTGAGGAGAGCCGGTGACCTGCGCGTGCCGCCGCTGCCGTATGGCTTCGGGCTGCTCGCCGCGCGCGCGTTGGCGCGCGAGGCAACGGCCATCGTGCAGCGGCTGCGGCTGACGCGCGCCGAGGCGTCGGCCGTAGAAGGCATTGCGGGTATGCGTCGTACGGGAGAAATGCTGCGACGGCCGGAGGCAAAGCCGTCGGGCGTGGCGACGATGCTGGACCGATACCCGGCGGCGTCGGTCGCGGCGTTCGCAATGACGACGAGCAATGCGATTGTCCGCGAAATTGCGCTTCGTTACCTTGCCGAGTGGAGGCACGCAAAGCCGATCCTCAGCGGCGACGACATCCTCGACATGGGCATCCCCGCGGGTCCACAGGTCAAACAGGCGCTGCAGCTGGTACGCGCCGCGAGGCTCGACGGCTGGGCGAGCAGCCGCGAAGACGAGCGGGCTCTGGTCGCGCGGTTCGCAAAGAGCATCCGCGACTCGGGCGCGATGACGGCAACGATCGAGTTGGAGCCTTCAGATGGCTGACGTCGTCGCAGAGTTTACGTGCGTCGTCTGTGCGGAGAGCGCCGATGTGAAGATGTCCGCGGAGTGCAACTGGTGCGACGGACGGTATCACCTCAACCAGCGGAACGACGTGGACGGGAAGGACTGCGGGCAGGTGTGGATCGACGAGCAGTACCTGGCGCTGCAGTTCGCGTGCAATAACTGCCTGGCAGCGGACGACGCGCCGATCCCGCCGTCCGACGTGAGCAAGCCTAAGCGGATCGGCGTCGAGCCGGGGCGGCCTCGGCGGTACAAGAGGCGCGCATGACGGCGGCGAAGAAGCGGCGTGCGGTGGGTGGCGCCGGCACGCGGGTCGCGACCGGTGTGCGCGGTGACGCTCCGGCCTCGCGGATGGCTCCAAGAGAGCAGAGCGAGAGCGTCGGACGTGCGCGAACGGCGGGTGCGCGGCGACGGCTCACGCCGGACTGGCGCTGGCGCAGTTTCCCGGTGTTCACGGCGCTGGTGACGGGCGTGCTCATCGACAGCCTGATCAGCCCCCCGTCGAATACCGCGGGGCAGGTGCTACGGATCGCGGCGCTGCTCGGGTTCGGGTACGTGCTGGCGCACCTCTTCGTAGTGAACGTCATCGTCGCCGGCCGGGTCAGGCGGCGCGAGAAGGCGATCGCGCGAGGCGAAGTGCCGGCGGACGACTTCGTCGAAGAGGCGGTGTATCCAGAGGAGGCGACGCCGAGCGCGCCAGATCGGTTGGGCACCGAGTAGCGCCATCATGCGGCTGGCACGCTACTGGTCGAGGTCGCGTCGCATCCAGAGCACGCCGGTGCATTCGCACGGCCAATCGCTGCGCTGCAGTGGACGATACCCGAGACGGATCCAGAAGTAGACGTCGATGCCGTGGACCGCGGGCGCGGGAGCGTGGATGGTTCGCGCGCCGGCATCATGCATCTCGCGTTCGGCGGCAGCCGCGGCCATCATGCCGGAACCGAGGCGTGATCCCTCGGGCGGGATCCCGACGAATTCGAACATTGCTGCGGCGCCTTTCGCGGCGTCGAGTCGGTAGACGAGGAGACCTACATCCTCACCGCTGCGTTCGATGACGCGCGGGTGAAGATGTTGTTCTTCGCGGAGTCGCTGCAATAGGGACGCGCCGGGTTGTTTGAGGTCTATCGTATTGTAGGCGACGGACGCCGCGACGCGGGCGAGCCAGCCGTCGAGCCACTGCACGTCGTCGGTGATGAGCGCGCGCAAGGTTACGGTCGATTCGATGTGCGCCGACGGTTGCGGAGACGTTGTCTTCGATGGTTGAGGTCGCCGCGGCGTCATTCGGCCGTCGCGAGGGCAGGGCGCGCGAGCCAGGCGGCGACTTCGTCCGGGAGCTCCCGAAGGGCGACTTCGCGGAGGTTGCAGGCGGGGAGCGAGCGCAGAAACGAGTCGCCGTACCTACGGCTGCGGAGCCGGCGGTCGAGCACGATCATGGCGCCGCGGTCGCTCTTGCGGCGGATGAGGCGGCCGAATCCCTGCTTGAAACGCAGGATCGCCTGCGGGATCGCGTACTGCTCGAACGGCATGTCGAACAGTTCGGCGCGCGCGGAAAAGACCGGGTCGGTGGGCACGGAGAACGGGAGGCGGGCCATGATCAAGAGCGACAGCGCTTCGCCGGTGATGTCCACGCCCTCCCAGAAGCTCGCGGCACCGAGTATCAGCGTGCGATGGTTGGACTTGAGGGTCGAGAGGAGCTGCTTCGGCGAGCCGTCGATGCCCTGGGCGAGCACAAGGATCTCCTGCTCTTCTAGCTGACGCTTGACGCCCTGGTACGCCGTGCGGAGCGCGCTGTGCGACGTGAAGAGCGCGAGCGCCCGGCCTTCGCTGGCTCGCACGCTGTCAATGATGGCCGAATGCACGGCGGCGGCGTATCCGGTCATCGCCGGCTCCGGCACGTCGGAAGGGGTAAGGATCAGGGTCGAGGTGCGATAGTCGAAGGGCGAACCGAGGATAACTTCTCGCGCATCCTCGAAGCCAAGACGGCCCTTGATGTAGTCGAAGGAGTCATCGGCGCTGAGGGTAGCGCTCGTGAGGACCACGCTCTCCTTCGGCTCGAAGAGCTGCTTGCGCAACGCGTCGCCGACGCGAAGCGGCGCGCTCGCGACGGACGGCGAGGCGTCGCGGCGATTCATGGTGAGCCAGCAGACCGTGTCGCGATCGTCTTGCCCGATAATGCGAGAAATGTTGCGGCGCAGCTTTTCGCCGGCGTCGAGCAGCTCGCCGGCTTCGGCGGCGACGGCGTCGCGGTCGAGCACGTCGGCGGGGTTCACCTGATTGAGCATCGCGACGAGCTCATCGAGGACGCCGGTGACGGCAGCGAGCAGCTCGTCGGTGTCGAACCATGCAGCTTCGACGTCGGCCCAGTCGGGCTGGACGCGCATGCCGCGGTTGATGGAGATGCGCTCGTCGTAGTCGCCCGCAGCCGAGGCGTGCTGCTGCGCAAAGGTCGTCAACGCGCGGAAGAACGACGAGACGCCGTTGTGAGCGCGAGCGACGGGCGAACCAATGGCGCGTGCCAGCGTCTGGAGCTGCGGGCCAGGCCCGATCGCCTGTGCGGATACGCGCGTCGCGTCGATCACGGAGGCGGCGAGCCCGCCTTCGCGGTCGCGGCCGACGCGGGTGTGGACGCGATCGAGCCATTCGAGCACAGCGTCCTCCGACGCGGAGAAGCCGAGCTGGTTCGTGGCCTGCTCTTCAAGGTGCTGAGCCTCGTCGACGACGAGATGCTGGTACTCGGGCAGGACGTTGCCGCCGGTGGCGAGGTCCGAGAGCAGCAGCGCGTGATTGACGACGAGTACGTGCGCTGATTCGGCGCGCTTGCGGGCGCGGTGCAGGAAGCACGTGCCATCGCGCACATAGACGCACTGCGCGTTGAGGCAGCCGCCCTCGGCTGCACTGAAGCGCGCCCACGCGGTTTCCTCCTCGCGCCGGACGTTGAGCTCGGCGCGGTCGCCGGTGTCGGTACGCCCGAGCCAGAACAGCATGCGGACGAGCACGCGCGCTTCGTCGGACGTGAGCGAGCTGGAGTGGCGGGCGGCGGCCCATCGCAGGAGGCAGAGGTAGTTCCGGCGGCCCTTGAGCTGTGCGAGGGTGAGGGCATCCGCGTCGATGCCGGCTGACGCGAGGATGCGGCGGGCGATGGGAATGTCCTGCCCGACGAGTTGTTCTTGCAGGTTGATGGTGTTGGTGGAGATGACTGCACGCGAGTTGTTCGCGGTCGCATGCAGAGCGGCCGGGACCAGATACGCGAGCGACTTGCCAACGCCCGTGCCCGCTTCGACGATCAGCTCGGAGCCCTCGGAGAGGGCCTCTCCGACTGCGCGGGCCATTTCGATCTGCTGCGGACGTTCTTCGAACGAGTCGATCGCATCACGCGCGGTCGAGGACGCCAGAAGCGCCACGGCTTTGTCGGGCGGGACGGTGATGCGTCGTGACGAGGGGACGACCGGATCGCCGATCGCCGTCGGGCGTTTGACGAACGCGTGAACTGTCTCGCCGTCGTGATCGACCGGCCGGCGCGGGTGCTTTCCGGCGACTTCGCGGAAGAGGTGGCGGAGCGACCAGTCGCTCGATGCGGAGATGCGTTCGGCTTCCGCCAGCAGCTGCGACGGCGATTCCGCGAGCTTGCGGCGCAGCGCGGTGAACACGCGCATCGCGGCTTCCGCGTCGGCAATGGCACGGTGGCGGTTCGTGAACTCGATGCCGAGATGATCTGCGATCGCGCCGAGCGAGTGCTCGCGCAACCCGGCGAGGAGGATGCCGGCGAGCTCGAAGGTGTCGTACGTCGGACCGAAGAGCGAGACGCCCTTTCGGCCGAGAAACGTGACGTCGAACATGGGGTTCTGCCCAACGATCGGGTCGAGGCCGACGAAGCGCTCGACGTCCGCCGCGATCGTGCTGAAGTGCGGGGCGGAGGCGAGCTGGCCTGCATCGATGCCGGTGAGCCGCGAGATCTGGTACTCGAGGTGGCGGTCGGGGTTGACGAAGGACTGGAACGTTTCGATCACGCCGTCCGTGTCGAAGCGGATAGCGGCGACTTCGATGATCTCGTCGACCTCCGGGTCGAGGCCGGTTGTTTCGAGATCGAGCGAGACGTAGGGCATTCGGGGCTATCGATCCAGCCGCTCCTCGACGAGAGCGGACGTGCGAGATCGCGGGATGGGACGCAACCGATTGTAGCACGATGCGAACATGTGTTTGCGCTACGTGGCGCGGCCGGGAGCGGCCTCTTCGAGGCTGTCTTCGGTGAAATACGTGAGCTTCCCGTCGAGCAGGCCGTGGTACGCGTGGAAGCGTCCGGCGCGCAGCTCGCGGAGCATTTCTTCCGGACTGGTGAGTTGCTGCTCGAAGACGGTGCAGTAGAAGCCGATCCCGGAGGTCGAGTGGGCATCGCTACCGCCGGTGGCGGGCTTGCCGAGCGCTTTCGCAACGCGCAGGGCGAAGAGGTTCTCGCGCGGCGTGTTCGCGCCGTTGAGGGCTTCGACGGCGTCGACGAGCTGGAACACAGGCATGCGTTCGGCGGCCTGCTCGGGCGTCATCGTGAAGGGCTCTTTGCCCTGCTTCCGGAAGTACACGGGATCGAACCAGTGCCGGAACGGATGGGCGACGATCATGTAGCCGCCAAGTTCGTCGAGGACGCGGCGGAGCTCTTCAGCGCGACGGATGCCGGCGACGTATTGCGTGAGGCCAACCACGATCATGTGGCCGAGGTCGGTCGAGACTTCCATACCGTTGTTCACAAAGAGGGGCGCATGTCGCTCGCGATAGTCGGCGAGCTTGTAGGCGTCCCAGAGGCGGTCGTGCTCCGTGATGTTGATGCCGGTGAGACCGCGCTGCTGCGCTTCGGCCGCGAGATCTTCGGGACTGAGGCCGCTGTCGGACGCGCCAGCGGTCGTGTGCAGGTGCATGTCGATGATGGTGCCGTGCATCAGCGGCGAGTATACGGAGCGTCGGGTTGCGCGCGCGATCTCGATCATTTGCCGAGCTGCGCGAGCCAGGGCACGGCCCAGCCGAAGCTGGCGGCGAAGACCGCGGCGGCGGCGATGGCGTACCGGCGGACCGACGGGACGGCGACCGTCGGGATGAAGATGACGGCGGTGAGGGCGATGACGAGCAGGGTGTAGACGAGGTTCGGGCTGCCGAGACCCCCGTCGGGGCGACGCCCGTCGATGCCGGCGAGGGCCATGCCCAGGACGAGGCCGATGCCGGTGAACATCAGGATCGCGGCGAAGTGGAGCACCATCGACAGGGCGACGAGGTTCGTACCGGGCGGCGCGACGCGCTGCGCGAGGCCCGAGCGCTCATTCGAGCGGACGAGCGCGATCGCGGCGGCGGGCCCGACGAGCAGCGCGATGGCGTAGCCGACGACGAAGCCGGAGAAGACTTCGGCCATCAGTCCGCCTCAGCGCGGAGCGCATGGGAGCGGCTGTGCGTGCGCACCACGTGCGGTTCGAAGCCGAGGCCGCGTATGCGCGCGGCGAGGTCGTCGCGCCGGCGAGACATGTCGTCGAGCAGGAGGAAGAACGACGGTCCGGCGCCCGCGAGATGCGGCGCGAGGCCATCGGCACGGAGTGCCTCCATCGCGAGCCCGGTGTGAGGTTGGACTCTCGCCGTCACGCGCTCGAAAACGTTATCGACTTCTGCATCAGTGATCCGGCGAAGCGCGAGTACGGCTTCTCGCAGGCCGATCGTCGCATCGCCTTCGGAGAAGTGGTCTGGCGTGAGGGCGTTGAACATCGCGGCGGTCTTTTGGCCGCGCTCTCCCGGGGGCGGCGTGGCGAGCATGATGTGAGGCGCAACCGCATCCGGCAGGGGCTCGACGATCTCGCCGCGGCCGCTGATCGCGGCGGTACCGCCGACAACGAAGAACGGCGGGTCGGAGCCGACCTCGCCGGCGAGCTCGATCAGGTTCGCCTCCGGTTGGCGCAGCGCCCATAGCATGTTGAGTCCGCGCAGCACCGCCGCGGCATCGCTGCTCCCGCCGCCCAGGCCGGCGGCGACAGGCACGTGCTTCACAAGCCCGATGTGCACCCCGCGGCGGACTCTCGTGCGTTCGCGCAACACGGCTGCCGCGCGATAGGCGAGGTTCGTCTCGGGGGGGTTGTCGGCGAGCGCTTCGGTTTCGCCTGAGACGGTGAGTTCGATGTCCGCCGCCTCGGTGAGCGTGATTTCATCGTGGAGGTCGATGGTTTGGAGGACGCTCCGGATCTCGTGGTAGCCATCGGGCCGGATGCGCATCGCTTCGAGCGTCCAGTTGACCTTCGCGGGTGCGATGAGGCGGAGGTGCTTCACGCGCGCATCCTGTCGATCCAGGCGCGGGTGATCGTCGCCCAGTCGTCGAGGGAGAGCACCTGCGGACGGAGGGTGACGGCAACGCCGGCAACGTGCAGCACTTCGTCCACGACTGACTGCTTCAGGTGGAGGCCGAAGGACAGGCTGTTCCGGAGCTGCCTGCGGGGGTTGCCGAAGCCCGCTCGGACGATGCGGAAGAAGACGTCCAGCGGCACATCGACACGCGGCGCCTGCGAAACGTCGATGCGAACGACGGCGGAGTCGACGGCCGGCGGCGGGTTGAATGCTCCCGGTGCGACGCGCATGACGATCTTCGGTTCGCCGTAGACCTGGGTCGCCACGCTGAGCAGCGACATCTCGCCCGGCGACGCGACGATGGCTTCGGCGACCTCGCGCTGGACCATGGCAACGATGCGCTCCGGCGGGACGTCACCTTCGAGGAAGTGGCGCAGGACGGCGGCGGCGATGTTATACGGAAGGTTCGCGACGAGAGCGTAGGGTGGCGACGAGAGGCCTTGGCCGAGGAGCTCCGCGGGACTGTGGTCGAGTACGTCGGCTGCGACGATCGCGACGTTGGGCTTGTCGCGGAAACGATGGCGGAGGCCTTCGATCAGATCGCCATCGACTTCTACGGCGATCACACGCTTTGCGCGCTCGGCAAGGACGGCGGTGAGGGCGCCGAGGCCGGGGCCGATCTCCACGACACTGTCCGACGGCTGTAGGTCCGCGGCGTCGACGATGCGACGGAGGATGTTGGCGTCGGACAGAAAGTGCTGCCCGAAACGCTTCTTGGGGCGGACGGCACTACGAGAGGATCTGGATGTCAACCCACTTCGACCGCCAGTCAACCGTCACTCCGTCCGGATAGCCGAGATCGATCACGTACCCCTTCACGGCGCCACCCGTGTCCGCGGCGATCCCGTAGCCGTAGTCGGGAATGTAGAGCCGCGTGCCGAGCGGGATGACGGCGGGGTCCACTGCCACGATACCGTACGTCACGAGGCGTCCGGTGGCGGTGCGACCGTATGACGGATCGCTCTTCGCGCGCCCGCTGCTGGCGGGGCTGTACCACGTGGCGTAGACGCGGATCGTCCGAGCGTCGGACGGGGGCGGAGCGTCGGGCGAGGGCGGAGCGGAGTCTCCTGACGAGGTATCGGGCGGCGGCGCTTCCGGAGCGCTCTGCGTCGAGTAGTAGACGATAGTGTCCACGGGTTCGGGGTCGAAGTATTCGTCCACGAGCTCGCGGGTCGTCTCTTCGCCGTTGACGTAGCTGACGGAGTATCGGCGGACGCGCGCGCCGTCGTGGCCCGGGACGGTGCGGGTGTCGCCGGGGTCGAGGCTCGAGTCGGGCTTGTACACCGTGCCGCTAGCGATGAACTCGCGCTCGAGATCATTGGCCGATGAGAGTTGCACGACGCTCACGCTCATGCCATAGGTGACGGGAGTGTCAGGCGAAGGGTCGATGTACGCGCCATCGGGCAGGGTGATCGACGCGGCCGACAGCGCGTCTCCGACAGTTGCGGCAAGCGTGTAGATGACGCGGTGCTCCTCGGGCAGGGAGACGGTCACAGGCTTCGCGTGGCGAACGTCGATGCGCATGTCGGCGTCTAGCGTCGCCTGCGGATCGGGCGTGAGGGCATCGCCGGGCCCGATCGTGACACCGGCTTCGCGCAGAGCCTGGGCGACGGTCGGACGGCTCGAGGTTGTAACGAGCGTGCGGGCGTCTTCGACGACGGTGAAGCGCACGGCACGGCGCACTTCGATGGAGACCTCATCGTCGTCGGACACTGCATCTGTGGGCGAAGTGGTAGCAAACAACCGCGGTGGCTCGACCGGCGCGTTGGACGCGACGAGGACGCCGTTCTGCAACACGCTGTCGCGATCACCTACGGCGACGTCGGCTTCGGCGAGGAGTTGGTCGATCGTCTGCGCGTGGGTGCGGAGAAGGTATGTCACTCCGTCCACGTCGAGGCGGACCGTGTGGGCTCGTTCCACGCGGAGGACGTCCGCGTTGTCGTCGCCGACCAGGACGGTGACGCGATCTCCGTCGCCGACGCGTACGCCGGACGCGCGGAGGACCGCCTGATCGTTCGCGATGTTGGTATCGACGGTGAACTCACGACCGTCCGCCTGGACCCGGACCTTGCGCGGCTGCAGGAGGACGAAGCCGAAGACGCTGACGAGGAGGACGGCCGCCAGGGCGGCGAGGTGATGCCGCTGCCGGGACTGGAGCAGCACGCTCCAACCTATTAGTTCGCGACGAGACGGACGCGGCTCTTCCGTTCCGCGTCCGTGCGTGATCGGCACTCAGCCTCCGCCGCTGCTCCCTTCCGTCTACCAGGGGACAAGCCGGATCGCCGCGTCGTGTTCAGCGGCGAGATGACATGAAGTAAGGTCGTGCACCCACTGTCGATCGGGCCCTTCGGCTTAGCTGCGCTAACTAGCTCCGGCCCGGTAACCCTACGGCACCCGAAGCCAACTACTTACCGCTGCTTCCTTCCGGACCTGACGGGGTTCGTAGCGCTTCGCCGCGCAGGACCAGGCCCTCAACGCCGCTCGGCACAGCCAGTCCCCAGGTACACCAACCTCGAGCGGGAATTCAGCCCCGCTATAGCGGCTTGCGGGTACAGGGCACCGCTGGCTCCCCGCCTAGCACGACCTGATCGATCCTACCACCTGCCCCGGAGGCCGAACAGAGGCAACTCTCAGCACAAAATACGGCGCTTCACGTAATGCTCGCATCGGTCAAGTGCGTGGTATATTCGGGCGTGCGTCGCGGTCGGATGCGCGCGCACTCCAAAGTGGGGAGCCGATGCCCGATACGTTGCCGAAGTTCGTCGCCGCCGCCGTTCAAGCCGAACCAGTGTTCATGGACCGCGAAGCAACCGTCGAAAAGGCGTGCGAGCTGATCGACGAAGCCGGGCGATCCGGTGCGCGACTGGTCGTATTTCCGGAGACATGGATCCCGACGTACCCGTGGTGGCACACGAGCGAGCACGTTTTCTCCGGGCAACATTTCGCGCAGTTGTGGCGGAACGCCGTGGAAGTGCCATCGACAGCCACGGAGCAGCTCGCAGACGCGGCGCGCCGTGCGGGCGCTTATGTGGCGATCGGTATCAACGAGCGCGACGTCGCGACCCGCGGCACGATCTACAACGCGATGCTCTACCTTTCGCCCGACGGGCGGATCGCGCACAAGCATCGCAAGCTGATCCCGACGTTCACGGAGCGCACGATCTGGGGTTTCGGCGACGGCAGTGATCTCCAGGTGCTCGAGACATCGATCGGCCGTCTCGGCGGGCTGATCTGCTGGGAGCACGAGGTGACGCTGGCGAAGTACGCGCTATACGCCCAGGGCGAACAGGTTCACTGCGCGACGTGGCCGGCGTACAGCATGCAGAACGACCACATCGACTTTGGGATGCGGCAGTACGCGTACGAAGGCGCGTGCTTCACGGTATCGGCGTGCGGGATCCATCGCGGATCATTGCCGGAGGAGTTCGGCGGCGGGGCGGTGCACGCCAACGGCGGCACGGCGATCATCGGTCCTAACGGGAAGTACCTCGTGGGGCCGGCGTACGACGTCGAGGAGATCCTGTACGCCGAGATCGACCTCGAGGCGGCGATCCGCGAGAAGCACGCTCGAGACGTCGGCGGTCACTACGCGCGACCGGACGTGTTCCGGCTCGTCGTGAACGCAGAGCCGAAGCCGGCGCTGGCGTTCGCATCCGCGGCGGATCTCAGCGCATCGCACAACTCGCGCGCGAGGCTCGACGCGCCGACGCAGGAAGCGGTGGTGGACCGGCTCGAGATGGTGCGGGCGTACCTCGGCAGCCTGATCGATCGGATCGAAGCGGACGGCGACGCCGACACACACGAAGGCCTGGCGGAAGCACTCGCATCCATCGATATGGCGGCGGCCGGAATGTGGACGCGCGACTAACGCGATAGCCGTCAACACTCTTCGCCAGTAGGATCACGTTCAATATGCGACCGACGATGCGGCGGCACGCTCTGGCATATGACGCCGAGACGGCGCGCAAGCACCTGATGAAGGCCGACCCGGTAATGCGTGGCATCATCAAGCGGGTCGGCGAACTCGCGCTCGAGGCGCGCGGGGAACCGTACGAGGCGCTGCTGCGTTCGGTGCTGTATCAGCAACTGGCCGGTGCGGCGGCAGCGGCGATCGAGCGGCGGTTCCTGGCGCTGTTCGGCGACCGGATACCGGAGCCAGATGAGCTGACGGCGGCGTCGGACGAAGCGTTGCGCGGGGCAGGGTTGTCCCGGCAGAAATCTGGATACATGCGCAGCGTGGCGGAGCACTTCGCATCGGGAGAGATCTCGAACCGGAAGCTGCGACGTGCGCCCGATGAGGAAGTCATCGAGCTGGTGACGGCGATCAAGGGCGTCGGGCGCTGGACGGCAGACATGCTGCTCATCTTCTGTTTGGGACGCCCGGACGTGCTGCCCGTTGGGGATCTGGGCGTGCGCAACTCGATGATGGGTGCGTACGGTCTGGAGGATCAGCCGAAGCCAGAGGACATGTACCGCATCGCGGAGTCGTGGCGACCGTATCGCAGCGCGGGGACGTGGTACTTGTGGCGGCGAGGGGACACCGTCACGCTGTAGTGTGGTCGAGGTCACGCCGGAGCAATTCGAGGAGTACGTCGCCGAGGCGGTCCATTCGCTTCCGCAGGCGTTCGGCGAGCGCATCGCGAACGTGGAGTTCGTGGTCGAGGAATGGGCGCGGCCGGAGGACTACGCGCGGAGCGGGACGGGGTCGGGCGCAACGATCCTCGGCATCTACCGTGGAGTGCCGCTGACACGTCGAGGCGCGCACTACAACATGGCGCTGCCAGACCGCATCGCGATCTTCCGAGGGCCCCTGCAGGGCATCGCGCGCGACGAGGAGGACCTGCGCGAGCGTGTGGCGCACGTGGTCCGGCATGAGGTGGCGCACTACTTCGGGATCAGCGACGACCGACTGCGGGAGATCGAGGCGTATTAGCGGCTCGAATCGGCGACTCAATGCGCGGAGAATGGCGCCAAATGCGCGGGCTGAAAGCCCGCGGTACGGATCGGGCCCGGGCAGTCAGCGGGCGAGCATCGACTCGAGGTGGGTTTTTACTTCGGGCCAGTCGTCGTCGATGATGCCGAACCAGGCGTTGTCACGATTCGCGCCGTCGAACGTGAGCATCTGCTTGCGGGCGACGCCCTCGAACTGAGCGCCGATGCGCAGCATTGCGTTGCGAGACTTCTCGTTACGGCGGTCGGTCTTGAGCTCGACGCGCCGGCAGCCAAGGTCATCGAAGCAGTGGCGGAGCTGGAGGTACTTCGCCTCAGTGTTGATGTAGGTGCGCTGCATCTTCGGCGTGATCCAGGTCCACCCGATCTCGAGGCGGCGGCTCGGGCGATCGATGTTGAGGTAGCGCGTGGCGCCGACGATCTCGCCGGACGCGCGGTCAATCGTCGTGAACGGCAACTCGGTGCCTGCATCGCGGGCAGCCAGCGCGGCATCCATCCACTCCTCGAAGCCGGCGCGGCCCTTCGGGCGCCACGAGAGCCAGCGCCAGATCTCGTCGAACGATCCCGCGGCGACGATGCCATCGAGATGCTCGCGCAACAGCGGTTCGAGGCGGACATGCCTGCCCTCGAGGGTGACGGGTGCGACGGTGAATGGCGCATCAGTCGTGGTCATGGAGCCGTTATGCTAGCGCAGCGAGGCGCGATCGGACAGAATGTGCCCCTATCGACCACCACAACGGAAGGCAGGATGCGATGCAAGAGACTGCTACACGCGCGCCGTCAGTGACACTCCAAGCGATCGGGCACGGACGGAAGATAAAGATGGATGAGATCGGCGCGCCGGCAGTGCTGCTGTGCGTGGGACGGGAGACCGCCGACCAGGCGCGGCCGGTCGTAGAGGCGGTGCGCGCGAAGTACCCCACAGCGGCGGACGCCGTCATCGCGAATGTCGCTGATGCGCGCCCGTTCCCGAAGCTGCTGCGGAAAGTCGCCGAGCAGATCATGAAGTCGTCGTACAAGAACGCCGTTGACGGCCTCGAACCAGGGAAGACCCCGGAGGACTACGTGCTGATCATGCCGGACTGGGACGGCGACGTGCTTAACCCGCTCGGCGTCGAGGACGTTAGCAAACAGATTGCTGTGGCGGTTATCGGTGCCGACGGCACGATCGCGGGCGTGTACCAGGGCGAGGATCCGGCGACGCAAGTCCTGGAGTTGCTCGAGAAGACGAAGGTAGCAGTCTAGTCCTTCGCCATGCCGGCGGAGACCCGTGTCGGCGGTGAGACGTAGACCTGTGATCCTTCGGTCCGCACAACCCACGCCCGCGGTCCGCGGGATGCCGGGCCGCGGAGGACGCTGCACTGCTGGGCGAGATCGAAGCTGCTGCCGTGGCGTGTGCACGTCAGCGTCGTGCCGGCGATCGAGCCTTCGTCCGCGAGTGACGCGCTTGCATGCGGGCAGCGAGCTTCGATGGCGTAGATCTGGCCTGCGACGTGGAAAAGGGCGAGTTGCTCGCCGCCAGCGTAGACCGTCTTCGACGAGCCCGGAGGCAGTTCTTCGAGCGTAGCGACGGCGACTTCGCCCGCCGCGCCGTCGGCTGATGCGTCGAGATCGGCGGCGGCCGTCGCGCCGTCAAGCGCGTCGAGGGCGCCACGCACGGTGGTGGCGACGCAGGTGAACGTTGGCGTGTCGCGGACGGTGTACAGGCTGGACTCCGTCTCGCGCAGTTCCATCACGAGGTCGAGGAAGTCGCCGGGCGCGTCGGTCTCGAACGCGACGACGAAGTCCTGGTCGTCCAGGCCAAAGGAGTACGTTGTGTTGAGCTTCACAGTCGGGTACTTCCGGCCGATGCGGATGTGAGTGTCCATCATCGCCTGGCGCTGATCCTGGGGCAGGTTGTACCACTGGCGCGTCTTCACGAACGGGTACACGAAGAGGTACCTGGCCGTGCCGGGAGACAGCGTGAGGCGTCGCGACGCGGAGGCAGACGCTTCTGTCTTGTCCACGTAGACGCTCTTGCGGGTCATCGACAGGTAGGCGTATGGCGTCGAGAGGTATGCGCCGAGATCGGTGCTCATCAGCCGCCTGGCGGCCTCCTGGAACGGCGCCAGATCGTCGCTGATGTGCCAGAGCATGAAATCGGCGTCGCCGCGGATGCCGACCAGGGTGTAGGCGCGGACCTGCATGCGTTCAGCGAAGGCCTCGATCGCCTCGACCGCCTCGCGCTTGGCTCCGTCGCGCTCGTCGGCCGGAAGGCGACGCCACGTCGGGTCGACCTTGTAGAAAATGAACTGCACGTACTGGCGTGTGCCGGCGGGGGGCTGTCCGTTCGAGCTCGGCGGAGGACGCTGTCCTCGCGGAGGGGCGTCGCTCATGCGCGGCTTCCGGCTATGGGGGCAGCTTCGGCGAAGTCGGACGTGTACAGGTCGGCGATGCGCGCCATCTCCGCGTCGGACATCTGCGGTGTGTCCGACGCGGCGGCGAACTCAACGAGTTGCTCTTCGTCGTAGACGTTGGGGAACGTGGACGCGACGCTCGGCTCGGCGAGGATGTACTGCAGAGCGGCCTGACCGATTGTGCGGCCGCGGCCTTCGGTGAGGAAGCTCAGGGTCTCGAGCTTACGGAGGCCCTGTTCGAGCCATTCCTTCGTGCGATGGCGTCGGTGGTCGTTCTCGCCGAAGACGGTGTCCTTCGTATAGCGGCCTTCGAGCATGCCAGACGAGTGCGGCACGCGGACGAGCACGCCGACGCCTCGCTCGCGCGCGACGGGGAAGAAGTCGCGGCCGGGATCCTGCTCGAACATGTTGTAGATGGTGTGCAGGACCTTGGTATGGCGATGCTCCATGGCGAACAGGCCTTCGTCCTTCCAGCCGATGGCGGGGCCCAGGGCGGCGCCGTAGGAGCGGATCTTTCCTTCGTCGCGAAGGCGCTCCAGTTCGTCGAAGAGGTCGTCGCGAATGAGCGCGTTCATCTTGATGTTGTGGAGCTGGTAGACATCGATGCGGTCCGTGCTGAGGCGGCTCAGGCTGCCCTCGACGGCCTTGCGGACGTACGCCGGAGAGAAGTCCTGAGGGATCTCCTTCTGGCCGCGGCGCTCGTCGCCGTGGGTGTACCAGTCGTAGCCGCCCTTCGTGGCGATGACGACGTTGTCGCGCACGTCGCCGAGGGCTTCGGCGAGGAGCGTCTCGCCTTTGCCATTGCCGTAGGTGTCAGCGGTGTCGAAGAACGTGATGCCAAGGTCGTACGCGTGACGCACGAGCTTGCGGGCGAAGTCATCGTCATCGATTCCCCACCAGCCGGTGCTGACCGTCCACATGCCGAACCCGACAGCAGAGACGCTGATGCCGGTGTCGCCGAGCGGTCGATATTTCATCTGAGTTCCCTCACGATAATTGCTGTCGATCCAACTCTAGCGCGGGGCGCACGCGGGCGGGATGTGCCGATTAGCCCGAGTTGACGCGGGCGGAGATTTGCGCATCTTTTCGCGTCGGTGTCAGCGCCTGGCTCGCGGCGAGGTGGGCGGGCGGCCGTGGTAAACTGCTCTGGATTCTGGGGATTCGTCTAATGGTAGGACAGCGGATTCTGGATCCGTATGTGGGGGTTCGAATCCTCCATCCCCAGCCAACCGGCGCATTCGTCTAGCGGCCCAGGACACCGCCCTCTCAAGGCGGAGATCGCGGGTTCGAATCCCGCATGCGCTACCACGATTCTGAATCTGAGAAAGGCTCCTGTACGCACCAATGGATGCTAGGGAGCCTTCTCAGTTGTGGCCATCTTGTGGCCATTTCGTCACGATTGCGAGATCAAATGGTCGAGCGCCTCGGCGGCGTGTCGTTGCTGGCCCTTGAGCAAGTGCCCGTAGACGTCCATCGTGAAGGCCGCCGACGCGTGACCTAGGCGACGCGACACCGAGAAGATATCGACGCCATGGCAGATCCACTGAGTCGCCGCCGTATGTCTGAGCGCGTGCCAGTTCAACGTCGAGCTGTCGGAGATCCCCGTCTTCGCGACGACCATCTTGAAATCACGGAGGAACGTGCGCGCGAGCCACGGCGTGCCGACTAGCGAAGGGAACACCATCCCATGTTCCCGCCAGAGCGGGCCGATCGCGAGCCGGTGCTCGAGTTGTGCCGCTCGGTGTCGCCGAAGCAACTGCACGGTCGCCTCCGAGAGCTCGATGGTCCGACGGCTCCGCTCCGTTTTCGGCATCCCAAGGATGACCTTGCCGTTGACGTAGACAGCGGTATGTCGGACCTCAAACGATCGAGCATCAAGATCTACGTCGTCCCACTTCAGGCCGAGCAGTTCACCTTCGCGAAGTCCGGTCGAGAGGGTGATGCGGATCGGGATGTCGAAGCGTGTGCCCGTGGCGGCTGCGAGCAGCTCGGTGATCTCAGTAGCCGTGAGCGCACGACGCTCGCGCCGCACCTTGACCGACGGAGCGGTCACGGCGTCGACGGGGTTCCGAACGATCAAGCCAAGCTTCACCGCGTCCGCAAAGGAGCGACGCAGCACGACGAGGTGCTTGTGGACGGTTCCGCCACTAAGCGCGGTCCGGGCGGTGGGCGCACTCCCGGACAACCACCGTGCCTTGAGGTCACTGATGTGGTCGGGTCGGACGGCTTGTAGCCGCATCTGCCCCAGGGCGGGAATCAGATGCTTCTCGATGACGCCGCGATAACGTTCCTGGGTCCGGGCGCCCACATGACCTTCCGCGGAGCGGCTGGCAAGCCACCGCCTGAGCCAGTCGCCGACGCTGAGCTTGTCGGGCGCCGCCGCGAAGCCGGAGTCGCGCTGATGCAAGGCGTCTCGCAGGGCACGTTGAGCGTCACGGCGTGTACCTCTCACCGTGAAGCGTCGCCGTCCACGGCGACCGGCGACGCCACCGCGTCCGAGAGGCACTGTGACTTGCCAGTGTCCCGGCGTACGCTCGATCAGGCTGCCGCTGCCATATTCGCCCTTGTTCATCCGCGAGTAGCTCTCCCCTTCGCCGAATGCGTCGCCGTCCAATTACGCCATCGCTGGTTTTGGCTGCAGGTGCGGGAGCAATAACGCTGACGTGCATCTACACGCTCAAAGTAACGGCCACACCGCCCGCACTGCCCCAACGGGGCGGAGTCGTTGATGAGCCGAGAAAACATGTGATACACGAACGCAAGCAAGTGGGGCGGGCGGGGGACGTAGGCAAACGTCGGTCCGCGGCGTGCGTCGCGAAATACCTCAGGCAGTCCGACATCGGTCGTGACCGTCCGCTTTCTTGGTCGTCGGACCGACAGCTCCTGGCGGTTGATGTGCGAGAGAACGCCGACGTTGACCGGAGTCGCCTCTAGGCCGACGGTCGTAAGGTGCGCGATTGTGTCCGCGAGACGAAGGAGTAACTCGTCGTCGCCGACATCCACGTCGTTCTCGCCGGAGAGCTTCGCAACTTCGCGCACTCTCTCCATCCACCCGGGTACACCGGCCGCCGCTTGGTGCAGCGCCAAATACCCGCCGACGGCCCACTGAAGCTGCCTCACATCTGTGCGCCACTGTTCGAATAGTTCACGCAGCTCAGAACGTTCGTCGGCGTGTCGCAGAAGGCCATAGTCTCGCGCGTACCTCAGAGCCTGATCCGGGGCGGAGACGTTCACAAGGTCGAACAGCGCGGCCATGCCGAGACTGGCCAGATCATGCACTTCGGCATCAGCCCGCTCCAGGATGATCCACCCCTCTTCATAGCGCGCCGGACCTCGCAACCACTTTATTGGGGCACCTCTGAAAACGAGATGGCCTTCCACCAATTATCCCCATGCAGAACTAACGCTGTTGAAGTGCGACTACAGTAGCAAAACTAGCCTCTTCAAGCCACACTGATGAAGATGACGAGCGCTAGGAGGAGGCAGGTGACCGCAACGCCCCGGCCGGTGATGACCCCGCGAGAGTTCGCTCAAGAATGGGGACTGTCGATCAACACGGTTCTGGCGCGCTTGGCCGAGGGAGCGATCCCCGGAATCAAGTTGGGGCGACGATGGTTCATCGTCCGGGCCGCCGTCGAATCTTGGCTTGCCGGAGCGGGCCAGGAAGCTGGCCATAAGCCACAGAGATCGTGAAGTCGGCGGATCGACTTCCTTCCCGCGCCTTCGCGAGCTTCTCAGGAGTCCGAAGTGCATCGGCGAGCGTCACATGACCATTAGCGAGGTCTTCACCAAGACGCACCACGACGCTCACGGTGCCGTCGTCGAATGTCTCCTGTTCGATCCCAGCGACATATCGGGGCTGTTCGTAGCCGACGACCGAATCCGGCAATACGGCCCGAGCGCTGCGCCTTCCATGCCGATTTGGATGCCTAACGCTGACCATCTCCGCTACGATCCCTGCCAGCTCCGTGCTGTAACGAAACTCGCTGACGCTGACTTGGCCGATCTCATCATCGCGCTTCGTGCGGCCCGGATCCTTCCGCTGACTCCTTACCTAGTCCGGCCGATACAAATGCTTCTTGGGTTTGTCCAGGAGGAAGCGCGCTCCCGCATCCGCGCGACCCGACGACGACGGACACTACAGGCGAAGTTCGGGAAAGCAC